>CAWHPV010000018.1:0-22084 GCA_963831365.1 uncultured Thermoleophilaceae bacterium | reverse complement strand
GTGCTGCGTCCCTGAGCGCCGCGGCGGCGTTCCCATAGGATCAGGCGGCACCGCCCCAACGCCGCCAAGGAGGCCGCCGCCAATGCCAGAAGCCGTCATCGTCGACTCCGTTCGCTCCCCGATCGGCCGCGCGTTCAAGGGGTCGCTGACCGGGATTCGCCCGGACGACCTCGGCGCCTACGTCGTCGACGCGCTGCTCGACCGTAACCCCGACCTCGATCCCGCGTCGGTGGAGGACCTGATCTGCGGCTGCGGCCTGCCCCAGGGCGAGCAGTCGTACAACGTCGCGCGAATCATCGGTCTCCTCTCGCGCCTGCCCGACACCACCACCGGGACCACCGTGCACCGCTACTGCGCGTCGAGCCTCCAGGCCATCCGGATGGCCTTCCACGCGATCAAGGCGGGTGAGGGCGACACCTACGTCGCCGCGGGCGTCGAGCACGTGAGCCACGTCGGCCCGTGGAGCGAGGACGGCCTGCCACAGCTGATGGGCGCGATCATCGACAACGCCCCCGAGGAGGCCAAGGGCCAGATCCCCAGCCCCGAGTTCAAGAACGAGAAGGTCGCGGGCGGGGACGGCCGGACGGACGCCTACATAGCCATGGGCGAGACCGCCGAGAACGTGGCCGACAAGTACGACGTGAGCCGCGAGGACATGGACGAGTACGCACAGCGGTCGCAATCGAAGGCCGTCGAGTCCCGCGAGTCGGGGTTCTTCGATCGGGAGATCGTCCCGGTCGAGCTGCCGGACGGCGGGACCGTGGACAAGGACGACGGGCCGCGCGCCGACAGCACGGTCGAGAAGCTCTCGCAGCTCAAGCCGGCCTTCCGCGAGAACGGCCGCGTGACCGCCGGGAACTCGTGCCCGCTGAACGACGGCGCGGCCGCGACACTCGTGATGTCGGCCGAGCGGGCGAAGGAGCTCGGCCTCAAGCCCAGGGCGCGAATCATCGCCTCGGCCACGAGCGGCCTCGAGCCCGAGATCATGGGGGTCGCCCCGATCGGAGCCATCAAGAACGTGCTCGATCGCGCCGGCATGACGATCGACGACGTGGACGTCGTGGAGCTGAACGAGGCCTTCGCCGCGCAGGTCCTCCCGATCGCGGACGAGTGCGGGATCGACATGGAGAAGCTCAACCCCCACGGCGGCGCGATCGCGCTCGGCCACCCGTTCGGCATGACCGGGGCGCGGATCATGACCACGCTCCTGAACGACCTCGAGTCGGACGACAAGCAGATCGGCCTCGAGACGATGTGCGTGGCGGGCGGGCAGGGGATGGCCATGGTCGTCGAACGGCTGAGCTGAAGCTCAGCCGTTCGACGGTCGCAGGTCGCAGGTCGCACGCCTGGGCCCCGGCCAAAGGGCAACGACGGTCGTTGCTGCGTCGCACCGTCTTCCTCCCCTGCCACCTGCGACCCGCGACCTGCGACCTAGTCCATCACCAACACGACCTTCCCCAGCTTCCCCCCCGCCTCGAACCGCTCGTAGGCCGCCGACACGTCGTCCAACGGATACGTGCCCGCTATCGGCACGCTCACCGCGCCCGACTCGACCAGCGGCAGCACGTGGCGCTCGACGAGCCGCATCGCCTGGGCCTTCTGCTCCAGCGGGCGCGCGCGGAGCGTGGAGCCGCGAATCGTCGCGCGCTTGCCCATGAGCGCGAGCAGGCTCAGCTCGGCCTTGGCGCCGCCGCCCACCCCGATCACGGCGATCCGTCCGCCGGTGGCGAGCGCCTTGAGGTTCGCCTCCAGGTTCGGCGCGCCGACCAGCTCGAGGATCACGTCGAACGGTCCGTGGGCGTCGAAGTCTTCCGGCTCGATCACGCTGGCGCCCAGCTCCTCGACGGCCCCGCGCAGCGCCTCGTTTCGCACGGTCGCGGTGACCTCCGCGCCGGCCGCACGCCCGAGCTGGACGGCGGCGGTCCCGACGCCGCCGGCGCCGCCGTGGACCAGTAGCCGCTCCCCCGGCGCCAGATTCGACTGGGAGAAAAGCGCGTCGTGGGCGGTCGTGAACACCTCAGCGAAGCCGCCGGCCGCCGGCCAGTCGAGCGCCGCGGGCACCGGCATCGCGGCCCGCTCGTGGAGCACGGCCAGCTCGGCCTGGCCCCCACCGCCGACGACCGCCATGACGCGGGCCCCCGACTCGAAGCGGGTGACGCCCGGGCCCGTGGCCTCGACCTCGCCCGCGAGCTCGAGGCCGGGGATCTCCTCCGGGGAGCCGGCCGGCGCGGGGTAGCGACCCTTGCGCTGGAGCACGTCGGCCCCGTTCAACCCCGCCGCGTGGACGCGGACGAGGACCTCGCCCGCGCCGGGCTCGGGGTCCGGATGCTCCTCGACCAGGATCTCCCCGTCGCGGACGGTCGCGGCGCGCACGCCGCGATCCTAGCCGTGCCCCTCCTTCGCCGCCCCGGCGGTAGAGTGCCGGTGCGCGGGTGGCGGCGAGGGAGCGCCTCCCGGACGAGATGCGCGCGATCAACGCCCGATCCCTGTTCGCCCAGCCGCCGATCTGGCGGGAGGCCCGCCTTGGAATGGAGGCAGCGGCGCTGGTGCGCGACCCGGTCTACCGTGGCGACCGGGTGCCGGACGCCGGCGGTCAGCCGGTACTCCTGATCCCGGGGTTCCTGGCCGGGGACAACTCGCTCGGCCTGATGACGAGATGGCTCAGGCGCACCGGCCACCGCACCCGCCGCGCGGGGATGCGCGTGAACGTCGACTGCTCGACGCTCGCGGTCGAGCGGCTGGAGGAGCGCGTCGAGTCGATGGCCGCGGCCGCCGGCCGGCGGGTCGCGATCATCGGCCAGAGCCGCGGCGGTGTGTTCTCGAAGGCCCTCGCCGTGCGCCGGCCGGACCTCGTCTCGGGAATCGTCGCGCTCGGCTCCCCCATCGTCGATCCACTGGCGATCCACCCGGTCGTCCGGGCCCACGTCCTGGCCGTCGGCCTGCTCGGCACGCTCGGGGCGCCGGGACTCTTCAGCAACTCGTGTCTGCATGGCGACTGCTGCCGGCAGTTCGGCGAGGACCTGGCGGCGCCGCTCGACCCGGGCACCGGCTTCCTCGCGATCTACTCGCGCAGCGACGGGATCGTGGACTGGCGGGCGTGCCTCGACCCGGCCGCCGACGAGCAGCTCGAGGTCGAGGCGAGCCACTGCGGCATGAGCCTCAACGCGCCGGCCTACCGGGCGATCGGCGAGGCGCTCGCCCGGTACCGGGCCGCCGAGCGACGCTCGGCCGCCGCGCCCGCCGGCGGCCGCGTCGCGGCCTAGGGCGCAGCGGCTAGGAGGCTTCGGCCGCCGCGCGCGCCGGGTGCTCCCGCGCCCACTCGACGATGCGCTTCGAGTCGTAGACCACCTCGTCGTCGTCGGTGACGAGCACCGGCACCGTCGACTTGCCTGTGAGCCGCTTGGCCTCGCGGCGGCCCTCGGTCCGGTTGAAGACCCCGTCCGGAAGCGACGTGAGCCCGTAGGAGCGGATCACCTCGGGGTCGTGTCCCGCCTCCCGGAGAGCGGCGTAGGCGTTGCCGCACGGATGCCCGCCCGGTCGCGGAGTCTTGGTGAAGGTGCCCCAGCAGACGTACAGCTTCATGTCGATCTCCTCGTCGGTTGCGCGCCGAGTTCTACCCGTTCACGACGAGCACCGCGGCGCCGCGAAGCTCGCCCGAGCGGAGCCGCTCGAGCGCGTCTCCCGCCGCCTCGAGCGGGTGGCGCTCGATCTGGGCGCGAAGCGGCACCTCGCCCGCGATCCGCATGAGGTCATCGCCATCGCGCCGGGTCAGGTTGGCGACCGAGCGCACGACGCGCTCGCCCCACAGGAGCGCGTACGGGAAGCTCGGTATGTCGCTCATGTGGATCCCGGCGCACACGACAGCCCCGCCCTTGCGAACCCTGCTCAGCGCCTCGGGCACGAGCGCGCCGACCGGCGCGAACACGATCGCGGCGTCGAGCTCGTCCGGCGGGGCCTCGTCGGAGCCGCCCGCCCACTCGGCTCCGAGCTCGCGGGCGAAGGTCTGGCCGTCGGCATCTCCCGGGCGGGTGAAGGCGAACACGCGTCGCCCCTCCGCGCCCGCGACCTGCGCCACGAGGTGCGCGGAGGCGCCGAACCCGTAGAGGCCGAGTCGCTCCGGCTCGCCTGCGAGACGGAGCGACCGGTACCCGATCAGCCCGGCGCAGAGGAGCGGCGCGGCCTCCGCGTCGGCGTACCGCTCCGGGATCGAGAAACAGAAGCGCTCGTCCGCCACGGCCTGCTCCGCGAAGCCGCCGTCGCGGTCGTAGCCCGTGAAGCGCGGCGCGATCGCAGAGGTTCTCCGCGCCCGCGCGGCAGTACCGGCACTCGCCGCAGGTCCAGCGCGAGCCACGGGACGCCGACCCGGTCGCCAAGCCCGAAGCGGCCCGCTCCGGGGCCCGTCGCGGCCACCCGCGCGACGATCTGGTGCCCGGGCACGCAGCGGCAGCTTCGGACGGTCAAGCTCGCCGTCCACGATGTGGAGATCGGTGCGGCACACGCCGCAGGCCGCCACGTCGAGCAGCACCTCGCCGGCCCCCGGCGAGGGCGGCGGCAGGTCCCCGCGCGCAGGGGCCTGCGCGGGGCATCGAGCACCATCGCGCGCACCGGCGGCCTCAGGCGGTGAATTGGATGTGCGCCATCCGCCTCAGCGTAGGGCCAGGCCCCTGGACGCGGGGCGGCGCCGGGGTAGGATCGCCGCGGCGATGAGGGAGCTCCTGGCCAAGCCCGCCGACCTTCGCTGGTCGCTTCTCTCGGTCGGGCTCATAGCCGTTGTGGTCGCGCTCGACCTGGCGCTCGGGCCGGGCGTCGTCGTGATCGGGCTGATGATCGCGAGCCCACTAGTCGCCTCGCGGCGGCTGACCCCGATGCTCACCGCGATCATCGGCCTCATCGCGCTGGCCACGGCGGTGCTGCTCGGTTTCGCGGACGGGATCTTCGGGGAAGTGGAGCACCTGACGCGGTGCCTCACGGTCGTCCTGGGCGGAGCGCTCGCGGTGTGGATGGCCCGCCTGCGCGAGGCGCGCGAGCGCGTCGTCCTCCTCTTCGCGCTCCAGGGGTCGGTATCCGCGGTCCTGAACCAGGCGGGAACGCTCGCCGACGCCAGACCCGGCGTCCTCGCCTCGATCGGCACCTCGCTCGGCTGGCAGACGGCCGGCTTCTGGGAGGTCGACGAGAACGCTGACGTGCTCCGCCGCACCGAGACCTGGCACGGACCGGGCGTCGAGGCGGGGCCACTCGACGAGGCGAGCCGCGACGCCGCGTTCGCGCGCGGCGAGGGCCTGCCCGGGAGGGCGTGGGACACGGGCGACCCGGTCGCGATCGCGGACGTCCCCGAGTCCGACCTCCCGCGCGCGCCCGCGGCCCGAGCGGCGGGACTGCGTGAGCGGCCTCGCCTTCCCGCTCTGCATGGGCGACGCGCGTCGTCGGCGTCATCGAGCTCTTCTCGGACGTCTATCGCGAGCCCGACGACGACCTCCTCACCGCGCTGAAGAGCGTCGGCGAGCAGATCGGCCAGTACATCGACCGCACCCGCATCGCGGCGGAGGAGCGGGCGAGCGACGTCCTGAAGACGGCCGTGCTCGACTCGGCGTTCGACTGCGTCGTGATCATGGACGCCGCCGGGTACGTCGTCGACTTCAACCCGGCGGCCGAGCGGACGTTCGGCTACTCGCGCGCCGACGCCGCCGGTCGCGAGATGGCGGACCTGATCATCCCTCCCGAGCTCCGGGACCGCCATCGCGAGGGGCTGGCCCACTACCTGGCCACCGGGGAGGGGCCCGTCGTCGGAAACCGGATCGAGATCACGGGCTGGCGCGCGGACGGCTCCCGCTTCCCGGTCGAGTTGGCCGTCACGCGCATCGCGACCGACGGACCGCCGCTCTTCTCCGGCTACATCCGCGACATCACCGACCGGAAGCGCGCCGACGAGGAGCGCACGCGCCTGCTCGACGCGGAGCAGGCGGCCCGACGCCTGGCCGAGGCCGCGGAGGCCGACCGCGGCGAATCGCTCGCCCTGCTCGACACGCTGCTCTCGAACGCGCCGGTCGGCCTGGCCTTCCTCGACCGTGACCTGCGCTACGTCCGCATCAACGAGGCGCTCGCGACCATCAACGGGGCGTCCGTCGAGGAGCACATCGGGCGCACCGTGGGCGAGATCCTGCCCGAGCTGCCCGAGGTGGAGCGGCTGCATCGGCGGGTGCTCGAGACCGGGGCGCCGCTGGTGGACCTCGACCTCGAGGGCGAGACCCCAGCCACCCCGGGCGTCAAGCGCCACTGGCTGGCCGGCTACTACCCCGTGTCGCGCGCGGGCGAGACGGTGGGGGTCGGGGCGGTGATCGTGGAGATCACCGACCGCAAGCGCGCGGAGCGCCGCGCCGCCCTGCTCGCCGACGCGAGCGCCCTGCTCGACACGTCGCTCGAGTACGAGGCGACGCTCGCGAACGCCGCCCGGGTACCGGTCCCGACGCTCGCGGACTGGTGCGCGATCGACGTGCTGGACGCCGACGGGGCGCTGCGGCGCCACGGGGTCGCCCACGCGGACGCGGCGCTCGAGGCGCTCGCCCGGGAGATCGGCGAACGGTACCCGGCCAACCTCGACGACCCGGCCGGGCCGCCCGAGGTCATGCGAACGGGCCGTCCCCAACTGCTCGAGGAGGTGACCAACGAGCTACTCGGGTCGCTGACCGAGGACGCGGAGCAGTCCCGGATGCTCCGCGAGCTGGGCTTCGCGTCGGCGATCCTCCTGCCGCTCCGGATGCGCGGGAGGACCTACGGCGTGATGACGCTCGCCGTCCGCGACCCGGAGCGCCGGTTCGACGAGCACGACCTCGCGATCGCGAGGGGCGTTGGCGAGCGGGTCGCGACCGCGATCGACAACGCTCGCCTCTATCGCGACCGCAGCCACATAGCGCAGACGCTGCAGGAGAGCCTGCTCCCGCCGCAGCTCCCGGAGATCGAGGGCCTCGAGCTGGCGGCGCGCTATCGCGCCGCCGGCGCCGGCAATGACGTGGGCGGCGACTTCTACGACATCTTCCAGACCGGGGAGGCGACCTGGTCGCTCGTGATCGGCGACGTGCGCGGAAAGGGGGCCGACGCCGCCGCGCTGATCGGCCTGGCGCGGCACACGCTGCGGGCCGCCGCGATGCGCGAGGACGAGCCGGAGCGCATACTCGCGACGCTCAACGAGGCGCTCTACCGCGAGGGCTCGGACGAGTCGGTGTGCACCGCGCTCTACGCCGAGCTCGAGCCCGCCGAGCGCGGGGTGCGGGTCGCGCTCACGTCCGCGGGCCACCCGCTGCCCCTGGTTCGCAGGGCGGCGGGCGGAGTCGAATCGGTGGGGCGTCCGGGCACGCTCATGGGCGCGGTGCGAGAGCTCGACCTGCACTGCGAGCCCGCGACGCTCCTACCCGGGGACACGCTGGTCCTCTACACCGACGGGGTGTCGGAGGCGCGCTCGCACGGCGGCGGCTTCTTCGGAGAGGAGCGCCTGACCTCGCTGGTCGACTCGCAGTCGGACGGCGACGCCGGCGCTCTGGCGACCGCGATCGAGGACGCGGTCCTCGACTTCCAGCAGGGCGATCCGCGTGACGACGTGGCCATCCTCGTCCTTCGGGTGGCGCCCGAGCTCCAGAGCCGCGGCGCCGTCGCGGGACGCCGCCGCAATGCGGCCGCGCGGCCCTCGCGCCCGCGGACCGGAACGCGCCGGCCGACGTGACCCGCATAGGCTGAGGGCCATGGAGGTCGGGGTTCCCGCGGAGTCGGTCGAGGGCGAGCGCCGGGTCGCGCTCGTGCCCGACGTCGTGCGCAAGCTGTCCGCCAAGGGCATCGACGTGGCAGTGGAGCCGGGCGCCGGCGACGCCGCGAAGATCGACGACGCCGCCTACGAGGAGGCCGGGGCCGCCGTCGCGGCCGACCGCGCCTGGGGGGCGGACGTCGTGGCGAAGGTCCGCGCCCCCACGACGCCGGAGATCGAGCGGCTCGAGTCCGGCGGCGTCCTCATCGGGTTCCTCGCCCCGCTAACCGACCCGGACACGGTCCGCGCGCTCGCCGACGCGCGCGTGACCGCGTTCGCGATGGAGGCGGTGCCGCGCATCACCCGGGCGCAGTCGATCGACGCCCTCTCCTCCCAGGCGACGGTGGCCGGCTATCGCGCCGTGCTGATCGCCGCGGAGGAGCTCGGGCGCTTCTTCCCCATGCTCACGACGGCGGCCGGCACCGTGGCCCCGGCCAAGGTCCTCGTGCTCGGCGCGGGCGTCGCGGGACTCCAGGCGATCGCCACCGCGCGCCGGCTCGGCGCCGTCGTCACGGCGTTCGACGTTCGGGCCGCCGTCCGTGAACAGGTCGAGAGCCTCGGGGCGAGCTTCCTCGAGCTCGACATCGGAGCCGACGCGGAGGGCGAGGGCGGCTACGCGCGCGAGCTCGATGCCGAGCAGCGCGAGCGCCAGCAGGCGGCGCTTCAGGAGGCCGCGGCGGGCTTCGACGCGATCGTGACGACGGCGCTCGTGCCCGGCCGGCCGGCGCCCCTGCTCGTGACCGCGGAGACGGTGAGCAACATGAAGCCCGGCTCCGTGATCGTGGACCTGGCGGGCGAGGCAGGGGCAACTGCGAGCTGTCGGAGCCCGGCGAGACGATCGTTCGGGAGGGCGTGACCATCGCCGCCCCGCTCGATCTGCCCTCGGCGATGCCCGAGCACGCCTCGCAGCTCTACGCGCGCAACGTCGCCGCGCTGCTCGACCTGCTGGTGGACGACGACGGCGGGCTCAAGCTCGACTTCGACGACGAGGTGATCGCGGGAGCCTGCGTCACGCGCGACGGGGAGATCGTGCACGCCGGGGCGCGCGAGGCGGCGAGCGCCTGACATGGACCTCCTGACCGAGCTCACGATCTTCGTGCTCGCGGTGTTCGTCGGCTTCGAGGTGATCTCGAAGGTGCCGAACACGCTGCACACGCCGCTGATGTCGGGGACGAACGCGATCCACGGCATCGTGCTGGTCGGCGCGATCCTGGCGATCGCGATCGCAGCCGGCGACACGCTCGGCAAGGTGCTGGCGGTGATCGCGGTCGCCTTCGGCACGATCAACATCGTCGGCGGGTTCCTGGTCACCGACCGGATGCTCGAGATGTTCAAGCGCAAGCCCGACCCGCGGGAGTAGGGACGTGCCGCCGCTCGCGCTGTCGCTCCAGGACCCGCAGTTCATCGAGGCCTGCTACATCGCGGCCGCGGTCTGCTTCATCTACGGCCTGCGGCGGCTCTCCCATCCCTCGACGGCCCGGTCCGGAAACGTCGTGGCCGCCGTCGGCATGGCGATCGCGGTGGCGGCGACGCTGCTCGACCGGGCGATCATCGACTTCCCGCTGATCGTGCTCGGAATAGTCGTCGGGACGGCGATCGGGATCCCCGCGGCCAGGTCCGTGCGCATGACGGCCATGCCGCAGATGGTGGCGCTCTTCAACGGCGTCGGCGGCGGCGCGGCGGCGCTGATCGCGTGGACCGAGTTCCGCGACTCCGGCGCTGCGGAGATCCCGCTCGACACCGAGATCGCGATCCTCTTCTCCACGGTCGTGGGCGCCGTGAGCTTCTGGGGCAGCATCGTGGCGTTCGCCAAGCTGCAGGAGCTCGTCTCGGGGCGCCCGATCGTGATGCCCGGGCAGCAGGTCGTGAACGGCCTGATACTCGCTGGCCGTCCTCGGCGGATGCGTCTACCTCGCGGCCGCCGGCGACGAGCAGTCGATGTTCATCGCGATCCTGGTCGCTGGCCTCGATCCTCGGCGTGGCGATGGTGCTGCCGATCGGCGGCGCCGACATGCCGGTCGTGATCTCGATGCTCAACGCGTTCACCGGCCTGGCGGCCGCGGCGGCCGGCTTCGCGCTGGACAACACCGCGCTGATCGTGGCCGGCACGCTCGTCGGCGCGTCGGGCACGATCCTCACTCGGCTGATGAGCCAGGCGATGAACCGCTCGCTCGCAAACGTCCTGTTCGCGGGCTTCGGCGCGCTGCCGGCCGGCGGCACGGTCGACGCGCCGGCGGGCGTCGACGGAACCGTTCGGTCGACGACCGCCGACGACGTCGCGATCCAGCTCGCCTACGCGCGCCGCGTCGTCGTGGTGCCCGGCTACGGCATGGCGGTGGCGCAGGCGCAGCACGCCGTGCGCGAGCTCGCGTCGGAGCTCGAGAAGCGCGGCGTGGACGTGAGCTACGCGATCCACCCGGTCGCAGGCCGCATGCCGGGGCACATGAACGTGCTGCTCGCGGAGGCGGACGTGCCGTACGACATCCCTCAAGGAGATGGACGAGATCAACCCCGAGTTCCCGCAGACCGACGTGTCGCTCGTGATCGGGGCCAACGACGTGACGAACCCTGCGGCTCGCGACGCCACCGACAGCCCCATCTACGGGATGCCGATCCTCGACGTGGACCGCTCGTCGAGCGTCATCGTCCTGAAGCGCAGCATGAACCCGGGCTTCGCCGGCATCGACAACCACCTCTACTACGACGAGAAGACCGCGATGCTGTTCGGCGACGCGAAGGAGTCGATCCAGAAGGTGATCGGGGAGGTCCAGGCGCTGTGAACCTCATCGTCGGCCCGCTGCTCCGCTACGTCGGCGAGCGCGAGGCCACGATCTGGGTCGAGACCGACGCGCCCGGTGAGGTGGAGATCCTGGGCGCGCGCGAGCGCACGTTCCACGTCGAGGGTCACCACTACGCGCTCGTGATCGTCGAGGGGCTCGAGCCCGGGAGCACGACCGAGTATGAGGTTCGGCTCGACGGGGAGGTCCGCTGGCCCGACCCCAAGCTCGACTTCCCGCGAAGCGTGATTCGGACGCTCGGCGGTGACCCCCTGAAGATGGCCTTCGGGTCGTGTCGCGTGTCGGTGCCCCACGACACGCCCTACAACCTGCGGAAGGACGACGACGACTGCGGGCGTGAGGTCGACGCCCTATACGCGCTCGCACTGCGAATGCGCTCGGAGCCGATGGAGCGCTGGCCGCATCTCCTCCTCCTGCTCGGCGACCAGGTCTACGCGGACGAGGTCTCGCCGCGCACCAAGGAGTTCATCAGCGCGCGGCGCGACACGGACCGGCCGCCGGGCGAGGAGATCGCCGACTTCGAGGAGTACACGCGGCTCTACTGGGAGTCGTGGGAGGACCCGGTCTTCCGCTGGCTGGCCTCCACGGTTTCGACCTCGATGATCTTCGACGACCACGACGTGCACGACGACTGGAACACATCGCGCAAGTGGGTCGACGACATGCGCGCGACGGAGTGGTGGGACGAGCGCGTGGTCTCAGGGCTGATGGCCTACTGGATCTACCAGCACATCGGGAACCTGTCCCCGACCGAGCTGCGCGACAGCGATTTCTACACCCGGGTCAAGGACGCGGACGACGCCGGGCCGATCCTCCGGCAGTTCGCGTTCCACGCCGATCGCGAATCGGGCGCCCAGCGATGGAGCTTCTACCGCGACCTGGACGGCACCCGGCTGATCGTGATGGACTCGCGGGCGGGCCGGGTGCTCCAGGACGGCAAGCGCTGCATGATGGACGACAAGGAGTGGGACTGGATCGTCGAGCACGCGACGGGCGACTTCGACCACCTGCTGCTCGCCACGTCGCTGCCTGCGCTTCTCGCGCCCGGGATGCAGTACCTCGAGGCCTGGAACGAGGCGGTCGCAGGCGGGGCCTGGGGCGGCGTGGCGGCGCGCGCCGGAGAGTACGTGCGCCAGCTCGTGGACCTCGAGCACTGGGGCGCCTTCGACGAGTCCTTCGACAAGCTCGCCGTGCTGCTCGAGGAGGTCGGCTCGGGCAAGCGTGGGAAGCCCCCCGCGTCGATCGTCCTGCTCTCGGGCGACGTCCACCACGCCTACCTGGCGGAGGTCGCGTTCAGGCGCGGGACCGGCGTCGAGAGCGCCGTCTATCAGGCGGTGTGCTCGCCGGTTCGCAACCCGCTCGGCAAGCCGGAGCAGCGGTTCATGCGCGCGCTCGCGTCGCGGCCGACGCACGCGTTCGGGCGGGCGCTCGCCCGCGCGGCCGGCGTCGAGGACCCGGCGATCCGGTGGCGGTACGCCGGCGACCAGACGTTCGACAACCAGATCGCGACGCTCGACCTCGACGGCCGCGCGGCGGAGCTCAAGATCGAGAAGACGACCGTCGGCAGCACCGAGCTCGAGGCGACGCTGGACAGGCGGATAGCGGGGTAGGCCCTCCTGGATCGGGCAGCCGCCCGGGCCACCTGTGCTCCCGCTCTCGGGTACGCTCGCTTCGCTCGCTCAGAAGCCCCTCGGGCCGTGAGCGCCGGCGGCCCCGGTCCGCTGAGCGCCGTCGCCCCAGTTGACCGCAGCGCAGCATCTGGTCAGCGCCGGCCGGACCGCATCCGCGACCGTCGTGGCGTTGCTCCCCGCTCCGTGTGCGCGGGAGTATCGTCGGCGCGATGCCCGCCGACGCCGAATCTCAGACCCAGGCCGCGATGGCCTTCTACGACCTCATGTTCAACCAGGCGAAGCCACGTGAGGCCCTCGAGCGCTATGCCGGAGACGAGTACATCCAGCACAACCCGCACGTCGGCGACGGCAAGGAAGCCTTCATCGACTACTTCGAGCGGATGGCGGCCGAGTTTCCCGGCAAGCGAGTCGAGTTCAAGCGCACAGTCGCTGAGGGGCGCTACGTCGTCCTGCATTGCTTCCAAGAGTGGCCCGGAAACGAGGACTACGCGGGCATGGACATCTTCCGCTTCGACGACAGCGGCAAGATCGTCGAGCATTGGGACGTGCTTCAGACCATCCCGGAGCACTCGGCCAACGACAACGGGATGTTCTGATGAGTTTCGCTAGTCGTCTCGCCAGACCCTCCTAGCCCGGTCGCGGACGCTCGTAGAACCGTGGCGGGCTTGTCCCGAGCATCCTGGCCGGCGACCGCTTGCTCCCGCGGGCAGCGCGGTCGCCTCGGCGGTGGCCCGGGCCGCCCCTAGCCCGCGCCGGCCAGCGGCGTCTCCCCGCGACGCTCGCGCAGTTCGGCGATGGACTCGAAGACGGCCACCGCGCCGGCCTCGGTCAGCTCCTGCTCTGAGAAGCCGCCCGTGAGCAGTCCGACGGTCGGGACGTCCGCCCGGCCCGCGGCCTCGCAGTCCCAGGGCGTGTCCCCGAGCATCGCCGCGCTGCCGCCGTTCGCCTTCGCCATGGCCGCCTCCACCAGGTCGGGCTCGGGCTTTGTCACCTCCACGTCGCCCGACGAGGTCCACGCGTCGGCGATCTCGCGCGCGTCGAGCAGGTCGAGGTAATGCTCGATCTCGTCTGGCTTCGCGGAGCTCGCGAGCACGACCCGGAAGCCGTCCTCCTTGAGCTCGAGCATCAGCTCGCGCGCGCCGTCCATCGGCTCGACCTCCTCGATCACCGCCATGTAGAGCGCCTTCTCCGCGGAGCGGATGTCGTCGCCCTGCTCCTCCTCGACGCGGTCGCCGGCGAGGGCCGCAACGAGCTGGTCGCCGCCCATCCCCACGTGCCGATGGATCCGCCAGACGGGCAGCACGACGCCGTGCTGCCGAAACGCCCGGTACCACGCGAGCGCATGCTGGTAGTTCGTGTCGACGAGCGTCCCGTCGACGTCGAGGATCGCCGTTGCGCTCAGGCCGCGGCTCCGACCAGGCGCCGCGCCGCGGCCGCGATGTGCTCCGCGTCGATCCCCGCGGCGGCCAGGAGCTCGTCGGGCGTGCCCGAGCCGGGCATGTCGCGCACGGCGAGCTTGACGACGCGCGGGCGCACGTCGGAGTCGGCGAACACGTCCAGCACCGCGTCGCCGAGGCCGCCCTCGGGCCAGTGGTCCTCGACGGTCATGATCGTGCCGTCGGTCGCCTCGGCCGCCGCCTTGAGCGTCTCGGCGTCGACCGGCTTGACCGAGTAGAGGTCGATCACCCGAGCCTTGACGCCCTCGTCGGCGAGCGTCTCGGCGGCCGATAGCGCCTCGTGCAGCGTGATGCCTGCCGCCACGATCGTCAGGTCGTCGTCCTCGGACTCGCGCACCACGCGGCTGCCGCCGATCTCGAAGCGCTCGCCGGGCTCGTAGATGACGTCGGTGTTACCGCGCGTCGTCCGCATGTAGGTGATCCCCTCGCGATCGGCCATGGCGGCGACGAGCGCGGCCGTCTGGTTCGCGTCGCTCGGGTAGAGGACCGTCGAGCCGTGAACGGCGCGCAGCGAGGCGAGGTCCTCGAGCGCCATCTGCGACGGCCCGTCCTCGCCGATCGAGACGCCGGCGTGGGAGCCCGAGAGGCGGATGTTCGCGCGGCTGATCGCGCCCATGCGGATGAAGTCGTAGGCGCGGCTGAAGAACGCGGCGAACGTCGATGCGAACGGCACCCAGCCGCGGACCTGCATCCCGATCGCGGCCGCCACCATCTGCTGCTCGGCGATGTACATCTCGAAGTAGCGGTCGGGATGGGCGTCCCTAAAGATCTGCGCGTAGGTGGAGTTCGACACCTCGCCGTCGAGCGCCACCACGTCGCCGCGGCCGCCCCCGAGCGCCGCCAGCGCCTCGCCGTACGCCTTGCGGGTGGCGACCGCGTCGCCGCCGCGCTCGTACTCCGGCAGGGCCAGCTCGCCCGTCTCGAAGACGTGCGCCTCACCGTCGGGCGCCGGCGTCACCTCGACCCGGATGTCGCGCTCGCCGCCCAGCTCGGCGATGGCCCCCTCCGGGTCCTCGAGCGGCTTGCCGTGGAAGCCGTCCTTGTCCTCGACGGCTGCGACGCCCTTGCCCTTGAGCGTGTGGGCGACGATCACCGTTGGCCGGCCGTCGCCGGCGGCCGCCTCCCCGTAGGCGGCGTCGACGGCGTCGACGTCGTGCCCGTCGATCTCGATCGTCCTCCAGCCGGACGCGCGGGCGCGGTCGGCGTACGAGTCGAGGTTCCAGCCGTGCATCGTCTCGCCGCGCTGTCCCAGCCGGTTCACGTCGATGATCGCGATCAGGTTGTCGAGCTCCGCGAAGGACGCGTGCTCGAAGGCCTCCCACATCGAGCCCTCGGCCATTTCGCTGTCACCGCACAGCGTCCAGACGCGGTAGTCGAGACGATCCAGGCGCTTGCCGGCGAGCGCGATGCCGACGGCGTCCGGAAGCCCCTGCCCGAGCGAGCCCGTCGCGACATCGGCCCACGGGAAGTCCGGCGTCGGGTGACCCTCGATCCGACTGCCGAACGTGCGGAAGGTGAGGAGCTCCTCGTCGTCGATCGCACCGAGCGCCTTGAAGATCGAGAAGTAGAGCGGGGAGGCGTGCCCCTTCGAGAAGACCAGGTGGTCGTTGGTCGCGCGCCTCGGCGAGTCGACGTCATAGCGGAGGTGATTGGCGATGAGGACGGACATCAGATCGGCGGCCGACATCGACGAGGTCGGGTGACCGGAGCCCGCCGCGGCGGAGCAGCGGATCGAGTCGACCCGAAGCTGCTGACCGAGCTCCCTGAGCTGTTCCGTGTCCATCTCTCCTCCTATGCCGACGTCGGTGGCGTCCCCGAGTGCTCACGCTATCGCCCCGGGGCATGGGCCGTCGCTACGACCCGGACACGAGGTCGCGCACGCGTGGCGCGACGTCCTCGCCCAGCCGCCGGACGAAACCGACCGGATCGTCCGCCGGAAGCGCCACGAGGATCGTCGAGAAGCGGAGCTCGGTCGCGACGCGCGCGAGCTCGTCGGTCCAGGCGCTCGGCTCGCCCTCGAGCGCCATCACGTTCACGGCGCGCTCGATCTCGGCGGGATCGCGGTCGGCCGCCTTTGCCCCTTCGTCGATCGCCGCGTGCATGCGGGGCGCGTCCTCACGGCCGATGAATGAGCCGCCGAGACTCGGCAGCCAGCCATCCCCGAGCCGTCCCGTGAGCCGGAGCATGCGCGGTCCGTACGCGCCCACCCAGATCCCGATCGGGTGCGCGGGCGGCGGTCCCGCCTTCGCGCCCATGACGCGGTGGTGCTCGCCCTCGAAGGTCACCGACCGCTCGCCCGACCAGAAGCCGCGCAGGATCGCGATCGCCTCCTCGAGCGCGTCGACGGACTGCTTCGGCGTGAGCTTCCTGCCGCCCATCGCCTCGATCGCGTCCCAGAACGCCCCGGCTCCCACGCCGAGCTCCACGCGTCCGCCGCTCAGGACGTCGAGCGACGCCGCCGACTTGGCGAGGACCGACGGGAGTCGGAGCGGCAGGTTCACGACGTCGGGCACGAGCCGGACGCGCTCGGTCCGGCCCGCCGCGTACGAGAGCAGCGTCCAGGTGTCGAGGAACCGCGGCTGGTACGGATGGTCCTGGATCCCGACCAAGTCAAGGCCCGCGCGGTCGGCGGCCTCGATCGTCTCGACGGTCGCGGCGGCATCGGTGGCGTCGGGGACGGCGAAGACGCCGAGCTTGACCTCCACGGCGGCAGTGTATGGGCGACCGCGCGTCAGGCCGGCCCGAACGAGCGGTGCCGCGCGATCAGCTGAGCGACGCCGGTGATCGCCGCGGCGATCGCGAGCGACACGACGAGCGGCAGCCAGAAGCTGTCCTGAAACGCCGACCCGAAGAAGTAGCCGAGCGCCGCTATGGCGACGGTCCACAGGAGCGCGGCGGCGAGCTGGTACGGCAGGAATCGCGCCCTCCACTGCATCTCGAAGGTCCCCGCCCCGAACATCACGCCGGTACGGCCGCCCGGCACGAACCGCGATACGAGGATTATCCAGCGCCGGCGCTCGAGCTGCTCCTCGGCCCATGCGAGCCGGCGCCTCGCCTTCTCGCTCCGGAACAGCCTCCCGGTGGCACGCTCGCCCAGCTTCCTCCCGAGCAGGTACGTGAAGTTGTCGCCGGCGATCGCGCCCACGAGGCCCGCCAAGAAGACGAGCCAGATCGAGAGGTCGCCCTGCGCCGCGAGCACGGAGCCGGTGATGACGAGCGACTCACCCGGCACGATCGGAAACCACGCGTCGAGCCAGACGAAGCCTACGATCACCGCGTAGCTGGCCGCGGACGCGGTGACGAGCTCTTGGAGCGAGTCGAACATGTGAGGCCGCGACGGGCGAGGAGGGCAAGCCGCTGCCGCGAGGATACTTTTCGGCGTGCGCCGCAGGTGGGCGATAATTATCCTGCTCTCGCTCGGCATCGCCGGGCTCTCGGCGGCGTGCGCTGACGACGTCGAATCGGACGCGGCGAGCGGTGCGGGGAGCTCGCCGCCTTGTGAGCGCGAGGATCCCTTCGCCGCCGCGACGCTCCGCGCAGACGTCGGATTCCTTGCCGCTGAGGAGCGTGGTGGCCGCTTTCCGGGCACCGAGGGGGACAGAGCCGCGCGTCAGCATGTCGAGGACCGCTTCCGCTGCCTCGGGCTCGAGCCCGGCGGGATAGACGGCTCCTACCAGCAGCCGTTCGTGACGAGCGAGGGTGACCCGACGGCGAACGTGATCGGAGTGATCCCGGGACGCGACACAGAGGTCGGGCGGGAGATCGTGGTCGTCGGAGCGCATCACGACCACATCGGCCGCGAGGGGGGACGGCTGCACTCGGGCGCGAACGACAACGCCTCGGGCACGGCCGCGCTGATGGCGCTCGCCGCGGCGATGCGGGAGCTCGATGCCGCACCCAGGCGCACCGTCGTCTTCGCGGCCTTCGGCGGCGAGGAGACCCTGAAGAGCGCCCCATACCTCGAGGGCTCGGTCCGCTTTGTTCGCCATCCCCCACCGGGCATGTCGATCGACGACGTCGTCTACATGGTCAACCTCGACATGCTCGGGACCTATTCGGAGACGGGCGCCGCGCACGCCTTTGGAGCCGGGCGTGGAACCCCAGCGCGAGCGGCGATCAGGGAGCTGCGGCCCGACTTCCCCGGCCTGTCCGTGCGGGCGGGAGGCACGGCTGGCAAGTACGAGTCGGACTTCTACTCCTTCGTCAGGGCGGGCATCCCGTACGTGTTCATGCACACGCCGGACCCTCGCTGCCTGCACGAGCCCTGCGACGAGCCCGGGCGGCTCGACTACGGCCGCATAAAAACGCCCGGCGTCCAAGTCCAACGCGATTGGCATAATCGCCGATCCGCAGTTCGGCTACGCTGTTGGCGCGCGCCACATGCTCGGTCAATGGCACCGGGCGAAACTCGCCATTGGATGTCGCATCAACCTTGATTGGTAGCGGTCCCCTGATCTCGTTTCCCATGTCTCCTGTCTCTCTGTGGTTGAGCCACCATTTTAGAGGATAGCGCGACCTCTTGGGCTAAACTCGAATGTCCGCCTGCACGCCTCGCAACTCAAGTCGCTAGTCCCACCAGTGAGGAGCGGCACGACGAAGCATAGAGACCAATAGTCAACAGCTTGCGGCCGAGGCAACGCTCGTTGCGACCCCTCGACGTGGGGGCGGTTGATGTCCGCTCTTGGCACGAAGCGGACCAACTCCATCGCCACTGAGTGTCAGCTTAGTGAGTTCGACGTCAAGGTCTAAGCCAGGAGAAAAGACGCTACAAGTCCGATTAAAACCATGTTCAAGGGCGGGGCCTGACGGCGCTGCTGCTCGTCGCTTAGCGTTGATGCAGCGTGATCAAATTCTACGGCGGGTTTTCCGGTCCAACCCGGATTGCTGTAGGTGCGCACACGCTTGGCGCGCGGCAGCCAACTCCTTGTCGGTAACATCGCCGCCCGCCTTTAGCTTCGTAGCGGGTCAAGGCAGGGGAGACAAATTGCTTCCAGCGGCGGCTCCAGTGATGGCCAGACCGGAAAATACTAGAGCAAGGCCGAGACGTTTCACCACGTAATCAAACCCGAGGCTCATCGGCCCTTGATGTACCAGTCTTCGACCTTCACCACGGCGGGGTTTCTTGCCATTGGGGCCCGACCAAGAGTCAGCTAATGACCCAGGACATGGCGAAAGCTGTAAATCCGCTAGGTGCCAAAAACAGACATGGAGTACATGGTTTCACCAGTCCGTTACTCGACTTGGCCGTGCCATAGTCACTGAGCCAAGGGCGGTGGGAGTAAGGGATAGGCTGTTACGTGCGAGAGGGCGGCTGCTATGGAATGGGTGTGCGTGTATCTAACACTGGTCAAAAACTTACCGGTGCTCGGCGTCGGGGAGGCGGACTACAAAACGGAAGAGGCGTGCATAAACGCCAATGCGGGTACGAACGACACGTTCTGGTGCGTCACGCGTAACTGGTTAGATAAAGGTCAGCGAAAACCAGTGCGTGCTTTCGTGACCGACTGATCATTGTCAAATGGGATGTCGCTTCGGCCGAATGTTATGCGAGGCGTAACTCGGAGGAGCCCCGATAAGCTGTACGACGCTGTGAGAGCGTTCAGGCACGACGGCGCGTGATCGATGTTTGTGCTCTCCAGCCAATCCCAGCCTCACGCGAGCCATTAAGAATTGCAGCCGGTCAGAAGCGGAACAGGCCCCCGAAGGGAGCAAATGGGCGCTTCTGCTGCGGCGGTTGGCTCGGCGTATAGTAACCGGGAGGATCATCCCCTCTCACGATGACGCTGGTTTTCCCCATGCCTTCCGCCGTCACGAGATCGTAGAGCGTGGTGGCGTTCGTCAGCGAGAGGCGGACGCAGCCGTGGGAGGCGCGTGGCCGAGGCCTGCATGGTCTCGAAGCCATGGATGCTGGCGGCCCCGCGTGGTGAAGAAGATCGCATGCGGCATGCGCGGCATTGTCGCCATTCCTGCGAGTGAGTGCATGACCTCCATACGGAATGGGTAACCATCAGGAGTTGGAAGCCCGGCGGTTCCTCAAGGCGGCGAGAAACGGCCGCATGTCATTAGTTTAAGCTCGATTTGGGCGCCGATTAAAGGGGCTATTTGTACGCCTCGGGTCATTCGCCGACATCGCATCGGCGAGGGAGCTCTATGGGTCAGTAGTGGACATCACGTGGGCACCGGCTGAAGTCCGCTACGTGCGGACATCGCGGAGGTCGTCCACTGCCTGCAAATTGGAAGCTACATGGTCATCGCGTAATGCGCATGGATCCACTAATAGAATTCCACCGCGCATAGCGCTCACCAGATCCGCTAGTTACCTCCCACCATACGAGATGCCCAATGACCCTGATGCAAGCGATCATACTCGGAATTGTGGAGGGAATTACCGAATTCCTGCCGATTTCCTCGACAGGCCACCTGATCCTGACGAGCCGCCTTTTGGGTCTCTCCCAGACCGACTTTCAAAAAAGCTTCGAAATTGCGATACAGCTCGGTGCGATTGCCTCTGTGATTGTTCTCTATTGGAGACGGTTCCTGGAACTAGCTGTAGTCAGCAGAGTGCTCGTGGCATTTCTTCCGACCGGTCTAATCGGCCTCGCCCTTTATCGCATTGTGAAGACCTACCTCTTCGACAGCGATGTTGTGGTGCTGTGGGCGCTTGGGTTAGGCGGCGTGGCACTTATCGTATTTGAGCTGCTGCACCGTGAAGGAGACGACGCCGTCGCAGATGTTTCCTCGATCTCCTATGCAAAAGCATTTTTGATAGGGGTGTTTCAAAGCCTCTCCATGGTGCCTGGTGTATCCAGGGCCGGAGCCACCATCCTCGGCGGATTGTTTCTGGGACTAAGCCGCACCACGATAGTGGAGTTTTCGTTCCTTCTCGCCGTACCGACAATGATTGCCGCCACCGGCTACGACCTGTTTCGGAATGCTTCTTCTTTCGCACCCGAGCAGTTTGGCGTACTCGCCGCGGGTCTCATTGCTTCGTTCGTTGTCGCCCTGCTCAGCATCAAATTCCTGCTAGCATTTGTCCGGACACGCACCTTTATTCCCTTCGGTATCTACCGCATCGTGATCGCTCTTGCGTTCGCATTGGTGATTTATGCGCACGGCTAGCCCGTTATCGTGACACTTTTTAATCTCATTGGCGCGCCGCAGTTTGCGGCCATTCTTCTGCTCATTCAGCGGGGGTGCGAGGAGTATTACTCGGCACGAAACACACGGGCGCTTCTGGCGGTCGGTGCACATGAGATCGGCGCCGATTATTACCCGGTCGTAGCGGCAACCCATCTTGCATGGATCGCATCGCTGTTCTTTCTGGTCTCGCCTGAAGCACCCATCATCTGGCCGCTCGTCGCTTACTACCTTGCGCTGCAGCTCGCGCGATATTGGGTGATCGCAAGTCTTGGCCGCTACTGGACGCACCGCATCATCACGCTTGAGACGGCGCCGGTGGTCGCAGCTGGACCCTATCGCCTTGTTAGCCACCCAAACTACGCCATCACCATCATCGAGACCTTTGTGTTGCCACTAGCCTTCGGTGCGGTTGCACTCGCCGTTATAATGACGGCTCTTTGGTGGACTGTGCTCGCCTACAAGATCAAGCTTGAGGAGCACGCCCTCGACGCACGGCGCGGACGCGCGGCTCACAAATCAACGGCAACAAAGTAGGCTGAGAAGCCGGGGCCGAATGCCGTAAGCAAATGTGGCCCGCGAGCGCCGCCTCTTACCGCGCTGGCGAGCCCGAACAGAGCTGTGGGCGACGACATGTTGCCGAAATCGCGGAGCACGTCCCAGGAATAGGCTAGGTCCTCGCACGACAGCCCCAATAATTCCTGAATAGTCTTTAGGATCTTGGCCCCGCCAGGGTGCATGATAAACCCGCTGAACTCGCCAAGGTCCATGCCACTTGCATCGAGAAAACCTCTTAGCGCAGGCATGAACTCGGTTCGGATGAGCCCTGGCAACTCCGGGCTCAGCACCACCCCAAATCCATCCTCCTTGATGTCCCATCCCATGATTTGCTCGGTGTTTGGCCAGAAATGATCGCCAACGGCGAGCACCTTGCCTCGCCCCGCGGCCCCATCACTTCCCTGAGTGTTGCGAAGAACCACTCCCGCCGCCCCATCGCCAAACAGGGCAGCCGCCACAAACATCGCCGGGCTCGGATCGGCGATGCGCAGGCAGAGCGAGCAGAGGTCTATGGTGAGAAACAGGACATGCGAGCCGGCCGGCATGGCTTGCGCATAGCGAGCGGCGCGGGCGAGCCCCCCAACGCCGCCCCCGCAACCAAGCCCGAAGATCGGCAGACGTTCCACTGAATGAGGCAGTTGGAGCCGATTCATCAGCTTTGCATCGAGACTTGGAATGGAAAGCCCAGTGATGGTGTTGACGACAAGCGCA
>CAWHPV010000017.1:0-22155 GCA_963831365.1 uncultured Thermoleophilaceae bacterium | reverse complement strand
CGAAGGGCGGCCGCTTCGCGATGATCTCGAAGACGCACCACGCGATGGTGGACGGCGTCTCGGGCGTCGACATCGCGACCGTCCTCTTCGACCTCACGCCGGCGCCGCCCGACGCGCCCCCCGACGAGCGTGGACGCCGCAGCCCGAGCCGACCGGGCCGAGCTGGTGGCCGACGCGGCATCAAGGGACTCGCCAAGCCGCCGCTCGACCTCGCCGGTCGCGCGGTCGGCGCCGCCCGGCGCCCGCGCCGACGGTCGGCGGCGCGCGAAGGCGGCCGAGGGCGTGGGCGAGGTCGCCTGGGCTGGACTCAACCCTGCGCCCGACCCCGCTCAACGTGCCGATCGGCCCGCACCGCCGCGTCGTCGTGGGTGCGCAGCCGCCTCGACGACTTCAAGGCGATCAAGAACGAGCTCGGCGGGACCGTGAACGACGTGGTGCTGGCGGTCGTCTCCGGCGCGCTCGCGCACGTGGCTGCGCGCCCGCGGCGTCCGCACCGAGGGGCTCGAGCTGCGAGCGCTCGTGCCGGTGTCGATCCGCGCCGAGGACGAGCACGGCCAGCTCGGCAACCGGATCGCCGCGATGCGCGGACCGCTGCCCGTCTACGTCGACGACCCGGTCGAGCGGCTGCGGATCGTGAGCGAGGCGATGGAGGGGCTCAAGGAGTCCAAGCAGGCGCTCGGGGCCGAGGTGCTGGCGGGCCTGCAGGACTTCGCCCCGCCGACGATCCTCGCTCAGGCCTCGCGCCTCAACTTCTCGACGCGCCTCTTCAACCTGATCGTGACGAACGTCCCCGGCCCGCAGTTCCCGCTCTACATGCTGGGGCGCGAGCTGCTCGAGATCGTGCCGGTGGCCTTCCTGCCGGAGGACCACGCCCTGGCGATCGCGATCATGAGCTACAACGGCGGCGTCGACTTCGGCCTGCTCGGCGACTACGACGCGATGCCCGACCTCGAGGAGTTCGGGCGGAACCTCGAGGAGTCGCTGGCCGAGCTGCTCGACGCCGCCGGTGCGACCAAGCCGAAGCCGAAGCGAAAGCCGGCAGGGTCGCGCGCGAAGGCGGGGTCGCGGAACGGCTCCTCCGGGACGAAGAGCCGGTCCTAGCGGTTGATCCGGCGAAGCGCCGAGCTCGCGGCGTTGTAGCCGCACATGCCGTGCGCGCCGGCGCCCGGCGGCGTGGCCGCGGAGCACAGGTACACGCCCGGGACGCCGGTGCGCGTACGGATCGAGCGCGGGGCGCGGGCGGAAGATCGAGCTGCAGCGGGTCGTTGCTGCCGGTCACGATGTCGCCGCCGACGTAGTTGGCGTTGTACGCCTCCATCTCGCGACGCGGACCGGACGTGCGCGGGCGAGGATCCGGTCGCGGAAGCCCGGGCGCGAAGCGCTCGATCTGCGCCTCGATCTGCGCGGTCGCGTCGCCGGTGTATCCCGCCGGAACGTGCGCGTAGCTGTAGACCGGGTGAACGTCGCCCCTCGAGCGCGACGGGTCGGCGAGGTACTGCTGGCAGACGAGCACGAACGGCTCCTCGGGCATCCGCCCTGGTGGACCAGCCTCTCCTTCGTCGCGATCTCGGTCAGGCTGCCACCGACGTGGACGGTCCCCGCGCGGCGCGAAGGCTCGTGCGTCCACGGCACGCCGCCCTCGACGGCGAACTCGACCTTGAACGCCCCGGGCCCGTGCCGGAAGCGCGTCGAGCGCGCGGGCCACGCGCCGCGGCATGCGGTCGCCCGCGATGCTGACGGCGGCGGCCGGCGCGACGTCGAGCATGACGATGTCGGGCGAGTCGCAGCTCGTCCAGCGACGTGACCCGGGCACCGGTCTCGAGCTTGGCGCCGAGACCCTCGAGCAGCGAGACCATCGCGCCGATGATCGCGGCGGTTCCGCCCTCCGCGACGGGCCAGCCGTAGCGGTGCGCGGCGGTGCCCAGCGCGACGCCGATCGCCGAGGACATCGGCGCGCTGAACGGCCGGAACGCGTGGGCGGCGACGCCGGCGAACAGCGCCTGGCCCTCCGGTGTGGAGAAGCGGCGGGCGAGCAGAGCCGCCGGGCAGGGCCGAGTAGGCGCCGAAGCGGGCCAGCTTGAGCGGGTGCTCCGGGCACGTGCAGCATCGGCCGCAGGAAGTCCGCTGTGATGTCGTCGAAGCGCTCGCTGAGGGGACCGAAGAGCGACCGCCACGCCCGCCCGTCGTCGCCGAGGGCGGCGGCGGTCTCCTCCACCGAGCGGTACGCGGCCGCGCCGCGGCCGCCGTCGAGCGGGATGGGAGTACTGGACCTCCGGCCAGCACCAGGTCAGGCCGTGTGCGGCGAGGTCGAACCGCCGCGAGAACGGGCGTGTCGACGGCGAGCGGATGGGCGGCCGAGCACTCGTCGTGGAGCAGGCCCGGCAGCGTCAGCTCGCTGGAGCGCGTGCCGCCGCCGAGCGTGTCGGCGGCCTCGAGCACGCGCACCTCGACGCCCTCGGCGGCCAGGGTGAGCGCGGCAGCGAGCCCGTTGGGCCCGCTGCCGACGACGACGCGCGGTCGCTCACGGTGCTCAAGCCGGCGCTGCCGCGGCCTCAGCGCCGGCCGTGGCTGACGCGCTCGTAGCCCGGCCTGCGCCACTGCACCTCCACCGGGATCGGGCCGTTGGGCAGCCACGGCTGCTCGTCGACGGCGTCCTTGACCGCCCACGAGCCGCGCTCGACGATCGCCGACGGCGGCGTCCATCACCCAGTACTCCTGGCGGCCGTTGCCGATCGGCTCGGACTCGGCGTAGCACCACGATGAACTCGCCGGGCGCGAACCGACAGCGCTTCTGGATCGCCTCGATCAGCGTCTCGTCGTGCAGGTGGCCGTCGCCGAAGTTCCAGCCGATCATCGCGTTGCACAGGATCTCGCCCTCGCGCAGGTCGTAGACGTCCATGTCCGCGGCCGAGCTGGTTGATCATCACCGAGTTCAGCCCGCGCCCCTGGCTGTGCAGCGCGCGCCAGCCGAGGTACTGGTGCAGCGTCACGTACGGCGGTGTCCGCGTCGAACATCTCGGTGAGCTGGTCCTTCTGCATCGGCGCCGGCTTGACGATGTGCTCGTCGAGCTTCGCCTCTGCCCCGGGGGCGAACGCCCACATCGCCGTCGCCCAGTTGCCCGAGTACTGGCGCAGCGAGGGCAGGAACGAGACCAGACGGGGCCGCAGCTCGCCGAGGATCGGGAAGAACAGCAGCGCCGCCACGGTCACCGCCAGCAGCACCGGGTCCATGTCGCCGAGCCCGTAGCCCTCGTGGTTGCCGGGATACCCCAGGAACAGGAACGCGGTGATGTAGATGAACATCAGGTTCCACTCCAGCGGCACCGCGAGCGGGAACGTCGAGATGATGAAGACGTGGTAGCCGATCATGAAGACCGCGGCGACCGTCGGTCACCGTCGGGTTGTGCGAGAACAGCAGGATCCACGGCGGGATCAGCTCGCCGACCGCGCCGCCGACGTGCGACAGGCGCTTCGCCCCCTTCGACGGACGCAGGTCGTCCGGGAAGTCGGCGTAGTGCATCCGCTTGACGCGCTTGATCGGCAGCCATGGCGTGTTGCTCACCATCGGCGGGATGACCTGCTCGAAGTGGCGGTTGAGCTTCGAGATCGCCGGCGCCGAACCAGACGATCACGATCAGCAGCTTCGCCGCCACGATCATGTCGACGAACGGGAAGAACGCGAAGAACACCAGCGCCGGCAGCCACTGCTCGCTGCGGGCGGCGAGGAAGATCGTCTTGTCGCGCAGCCCCAGGACCACCAGCAGGGCGATGATCGGGATGATCGCCGCCGGCGCGATCAGCCCCTCGTTCGCGCCGACCGCCTCGGTGAGCGACGAGTCGTCGGCACCCGGCAGCACGATCGCCACCAGCGAGCGCGGCGAGCAGCGCGCGCGTACAGCGCCGACGTCGAGCCGGGTGCGGGTGTCGCCGCGCGGTCAGCGGGACCTTCCCCGGCCACGGCGGCAGCCGGATCGTCCCCGGCCGCAGCCAGTAGCGTGACGCCGCCGGTCATCGGCTTGAAGTGCCCGCGTCAGCGGGCCCCATGCGCCGCCGACCCCGAGCACCTCGACCAGCACGTCCACACGACGAGCTTCTGGTAGACGATCGGCTCGTCCCACCACGCCGCCGGTTCCAGCGGGTCGAGGCCCGACGTCAGCGTGCCGACCGAGCACCCCGCCGAGCCGCGAACACCATCATCTTCGCGATGTAGATGAACATGATGAACTTCGGCAGCCCGGCGCCGTACTCGACCCAGTGCCGCGCGAGCGTCTTGATGCGCTCGCGGTACGGCGTCTGCATGAACGTCGCCGGATCGACAGGCGGCGGGTCCCTGTCGTCAAGCCCATCGATCTCTCTCCCGGGCGGACTCTAACCGGCTTGATCCGTCGGCACGGTCGCGCGGCGTCGAGGGGCTACGCCCAGTCGAGCTCGGCGTTCGCGGCGCCGCGGAAGGGCGCCAGGCGGGCGGTCTCGTCGGCCAGCGCGTCCTTCGCCGCCTCGCTCAGCCGGCCGAGCGGCTCGACCGTGACGACGAGCTTCCTGCCCTTCTTGGCGGGCCGCCAGAGCCCCGCGACGTCGCCGTCCACGAGCACCATTCCCGGGCCTCCCAGCGTGGTCCAGATCCGCTTGCGGGTCGCGGGATCGGGCACGAGCACCTCGCGGTCGCGGGCCGCGCCGAGCGGGTCCAGGTTCGGCAGCAGTCGGACGCCATCCGCGGGCGGCGGGTCGGCGAGCGCCGCGGCGTCCTCGGCGAGCGCCCACGCCTCGCGGCCGTCGAGCTCCACCTGAGTCAGGTCGCCGGCGCGATCCCAGAGCGCTTTCGCGTGCGAGGTCGCGATCCCGGCCCAATCGGCCAGAAGCTTCGGGCGAGCCGGTCCGTAGGCGTGGAGGAAGCGCCGCGCGAGCTCTGCCCCGGGATCCTCCACCGGCTCGGGCGCTTGGCGGCGCGCCGAACACCGCGCTGCGGCCCTCGCGGCCGACGATCGCGAGCACGCCGCGGATCCCGGTCGCGCGCCAGAGCGACGGGTGCACGTGGTGGCTCTTGCAGCCTCGACACCACCACAGCAGCTCATTCGGCAGCCGCTCGCGCAGGGCCTGGTGGAAAGCGTCGCGTGGCAGCGGTCCCCCGCTGAGGCTGTCCGCCACGGCGTCGCTCACGCGGTCGAGCGCCTCCATGGCGGTGATCGTCTCCAGCGACTTCCAGGCGTTCCCGACCACGGCCTTGGCCGCCTCCTCGTCCGGCGGCGCGAGCCCGGCGGTGAAGATCGCGAGGTCGCGCGCCGCGACGGCGAGCGGCGCACCCCGAACGCTCGGTACCACCACGAGGTCCTCGAGCGCCTCCGGCGGCACGTCCGTACGGGCTGCCAGCGCGACCGCCGCGGTGCCTGGCGGTGTGTCCTGCAGTCCGACGACGGCCGCCGCCTCGGCATCGGCGACGCGCTCGTGCAGGTGATGGCGCGTGACCCGAAAGCCGAGCGCCTGCGCGCGCGTCACGCTCGTGGACCTGGGGCGGGGCGGAGGCGTCAGTACCCGAGCGCGAACTTGGCGTCCTCGCTCATGCGGTCGGGCGACCACGGCGGTGAGAACACCATCTTCGGATGCACCTTCGAGACGCCGTCGAGCTCCGCGACGTACTCGCGCATCTGGTCGCTCACCTGCGGGCCGATCGGGCACCCGGGCGAAGTGAGCGTGAACGTCACGAAGACCTCGTCGTCCTCGACCTCGATCTCGTACACGAGGCCGAGCTCGACGAAGTCGAGCCCAAGCTCCGGGTCGATGACGTTGGTGAGCGCCTCCTCGACCTGGTCCACGGTTGGCATGCCTCGATGTTAGAGGCCCGCCTTAGGGAACCCGCCTCAACACCTCTCGCGGCCGGTCAGGCGCGTCTCCTCGACCACGATCCGGGTGTTGAGACGTGTTCTTAGTAGCCTCACCTCATGCCCCTTCTGGCGCTGCTCGTGGTCTTCATCGTGGTTCCGCTCGCGGAGCTCTACGTGATCATCCAGGTCGGCGGAGAGATCGGGATCCTGCCGACGATCCTCATCCTGCTCGCCGACTCGATCCTCGGAAGCCTCCTGCTCAGGTCGCAGGGGCGAGCCGCCTGGCGGCGCTTCATGACGGCGACGCAGTCCGGCCGGGTGCCGCACCGCGAGGCGCTCGACGGCGCGCTCGTGATCTTCGGCGGCGCCCTCCTCCTCACGCCGGGGTTCCTCACCGACGTGGTTGGCCTTCTGCTCCTCATCCCCCCGACGCGGGCCCTCGCACGCCGCGTGGTCGCCCGCGTACTGGCCCGGCGGGTCGTGACGGGGGTCGTCGGGGCGGCGGAGACCCGCTACCGCCGGCCGTCGCGTCAGTACGACGTCGAGGGCACCGCCACCGAGGACCACCCGCCCGGCGCGCGCGCTCCGCGTCTCGAGCGGTGAGCGCCGGCGCGCTGGCGCTCGCGTTCTTCGACCCCGCCCGCCGACGCTACGGCACCCTGCGGGCAGGGGTCACGCTCCTGTTCGAGGATCGGACGCCCACGGCGCTCGCGACGGGCGCCGAGATGTCGGAGGCGGGCGACGAGTACCGGGCGGTGCTCGAGGACCGCGTGGACCTCACGTTTACGGCCCTCTCCGACCAGGTCTCGCTCGCCGGCGAGCGCTGGAGCGTGTGCCGCGTGGCCGGAAGCGTGGACGGCACGCCGATCGACGGCCTCGGCACGGTCTCCGACACGCGGACGCCGCCGGCGTGGGCCGAGCTCGACGCGACCCGGTCGGTGTCCGCCGTCTTCGACCCGGACCACGCCGTGCTGGCGGTGGCGCGGCGTCCGCGCGGCACCATGGGCCACGGTCAGGAGCTCGTCTCGGCGGCGCTGCTCTCCGGCGGCGAGCTGCTCGCGGTCGAGGAGACCCGCCTTTCGACGGTCTACGACGGCGACGGCCGCCAGCGCACGATCGGGCTCGAGCTCTGGCGACCAGGCGAGGACTTCCCCCGCCGCGCGTCCGGGGAGGTCCTCGCCGGGACGACCCTCGACCTCCCCGGCCTCCAGGTGAACGCCGCCGTCTTCGACTGGCGAATGGAGGGGCGCGAGGGCGTCGGAGCCTACGACGTAACAATCCGGGCGGAAAGCCCCACCGCGGCATGACGCGGGCGGTGATATCCGACTTCGGCGGCGTCCTCACGTCGCCGCTCCAGGACTCGTTCGCCGCGTACCAGGAGCGCTCCGGCGTGTCGCCCGCCCAGCTGGCCGACGCGATGCGGCGCGCGGCGGAGGTCTGGGACGGTCGCCATCCGCTGTTCGCGCTCGAGATGGGCGAGATCACCGAGGCCGAGTTCCTGCGGCGGCTCGAGGCCGAGCTCGAGGGCGACGTCCGGCTCCACGAGCTGCGCGCCACGTACTTCGCCCACCTGCATCCCAACGAGCCGATGATCGCCCGGATGCGCGCCCTGCGCGACGAGGGTCTCCGGATGGCGCTCCTCACGAACAACGTGCGCGAGTGGGAGCCGCACTGGCGCGCCAAGCTGCCGGACATCGACGAGATCTTCGAGGTGGTCGTCGACTCGGCGTTCGTCGGCATGCGAAAGCCCGACCCCGCGATCTACGAGCTCACTCTCGACCGCCTGGGCGGCGACCTGCGCGCCGACGAGTGCGTCTTCGTCGACGATGTCGAGGCGAACTGCGAGGCTGCGCGCTCGCTGGGGATGCGCGCGGTGCGCTTCGTGCGACTCGGAGCAGGCGCTCGCGGAGCTCGATCAGGCGCTGGAGGGCGCGCCCGCGAGCCGCCGCCCCACGGCCTCGACGAGCCGTGACGCTTGGCCCACCGTGTAGTAGTCGACGTTCTCAGGCGTGTCGGTCGGCCAGTGATAGTTGGCGAGCGACTTCCAGGGCGTGATCGAGGTGAGCGTCGCGATCCGGTAGCCGGCGCGGTGCGGCACCACGGTGTCCGTGCTGCTGCGCGACCGGAGGCCCCGCCGGAGCGCGATCCCGGCGTCCGCGGCGGTCTCGGCAACGAGGTCCTTCAGCTCGGGGTCCTGATCCTCCATCACCAGCGGCCCTTCGCCCTCGAGCATCGCCAGGTGCGGCGAGCCGACCGTCTCCACGTTGAGGAACCAGGTCCGGTCGGTCGGGAGCGACGGGAAGTGACGGCGGGCGAACCCGTAGATGCCGCCCTGGAGGACCTCCTCGGCCCCGCAGGAGACGAGCAGGACGCGGAGGCCCTTGATCGGCCGCTCCGCCAGCGTGTCGGCGACCTCGACGAGCGTGGCCACGCCGGTGAGGTTGTCGTTCGCTCCGGGCACTGTCGGGCTCCGGGCTACGTCGGCCATCGAGGCGGTGGCGAACGCGCCGAGCGCGGTGGCGGCGGCCGTGAGCGCCCGCCGGCCCGCGAGCGCCCCCACCGCGATGGCCGTGAGCGGTCCGAGGCCGATCCACCACAGCGGCAGGCTCGTATCGTGCGCCTCGATCAGCCGCGGGAAACGCTCCCACGCGGCTCGCTGCGGCGCCTGATCGAAGATGAAGCCGGTCTGGGCCGCGTCGTGATGAGCGAGCAGGACGAGCGTCCGCGGCGCGGCGCGATCGCCCGCCTCGGCGACGACGTTCCAGGTCGGCCGCCGCGAGAGGAGCCGGCGCAGGAGGCGCGGGCCGTTCGAGATGTCGTCGGCCCCCAGGACGGCCACCGCCGCCGCGCCGAGCGCGCCGAGCGCCCGCCGGCCGCGCATCGCGGCGAGGCCGGACGCGACGCCGACCGCCCCTAGCGCGGTCATGTGGCGCGCGTAGCCGGGGTGGACGAGCTCCTCCTCGACGGCGGCCTCGCAGCCGGCATCGCGCAGGCGGGCCGCGATCCACTCGGCCGCCTCGCGCTCGCCGGGCGAGCATGCAGGCCGGTCGATCGCGGCAAGCGCCTCAATCGTCCGCCGCGCCCCCGCGTCCGGCATCGTCGCCGGTTCGAGCGTCCTGTCCCCCGCCGCCACGGGGGAACATTTACCGGACGGAGGCTGTGGGCGGCGCCGCGTCCGACGGCATCCGCCTAGCCGCGCGCGCTCGCGACGACCGACTGCCGGCTAGTTGTCCGAGCCCAGCCGGTCCCAGCAGTAGAGCTCGACGGCCTCCGACGCCAGCTCCATCGTCCGCTCGACCGAGAGCCACGGGAGGACCGTGTCGAGCGCCTGCTCCTCGCTCACGCCGGCGTCGAACGCCTCGTCGCCCCTGAACCCCGCCGCGATCTTGAGCGCCTCGCGGCGATGCTCCCCGAGCCCCGGGAACGCCTTCAGCAGGAACTCCTTGTTGGCGATCGGGTGGCCGACCTCGAGCGACGCGTGCCAAGCGGCGAGCATGGATAGATCGTCGTCGTCGAGGTCGTCGACGGCCTTCGCGTAGTGCACGCCCAGCTCGTCGTCGGGGATCTCGTCGACCCAGGCGTGGACCACCTCGCCGAGGAGCTGGCGCCGCGCCTCACGGCCGACCGACTCCGCGACGACACGAATCGCTTCCTTTGGATCGATGAAGCAGAGCGGCATCTGCGTCCGGTCTCCTTGATCGCGTGCAGGGACTGGGTCGCAAGGTAGGGGTCGGTCCCGACGGAACGACCCGGAATGCACGAGTGCGCCCAGGTCAGCCCTGGACCGGGATGGCGGCGGACGCGGCTAGCCCGGCTGCGCCGCCGCGCCGTCCAGGCGTGCGACCAGGTCGTCGAGCCGGAGCTCCTCGAGCCCCTTCCCGACCGCCTCGAGCTCCCCGGCGGCGAACTCGATCAGGCCCTTGCCCTCGCGACAGAGCTCGAGCGTCTCGCGCAGCTCGGTCTCGTTCGAGTCGAGCCGGGCGATGATCTGCTCGAGCCGCTCGACGGCCGCCTCGTAGGTGAGGTCTCGCTCAGTCGGCATCCTGCGTCCAAGTCGTCGCACGCTCGGCCGGAACGTCGCCGTCGCGACATCCGCAGGTCGAAGCGTCGCGCCGCCGCGCGCGGCCGCCGCGCTGTCGAGCAGCTCGCCGTCGCGGTCCGACACCAGCGCGTAGCCGCGCTCGAGCGTGCGCTCGGGGTCGTGCCGCGCGCAGCGCCGCGAGGTGGCGCTCGAGCGCCGCCGCCCGGCGCTCCTCGAGCGCGGTCGGCCGCCCGCGCGAGCCGCGTGCCCTCGCCGCCGGAGCGGCCGCCCGTGCCGTGGCCGCGCGCGCGGCCGTCGTGCCGAGCTTGCGCTCGAGCACGGTCGCCGCGATGCGGCGCTGGAAGTCGCGCCGCTCCGCCAGCCCCCGTCGCGACGGCCGCCCGCAGCTCGCGCGTGTCCTGATGGAGCTCGCGCGCGGTGGCGCCCACGTGTTCGCGCGGCGCCCGCGACCGAGCGACGAGCGCCCGCGCGCCGACCGAGCAGGGCCGCACGCGCTAGCGCGTCGAGCCGGCCGGCCGCGAACCGAAGGCCCGCCCGCGGCCTCCGCGCAGTCCACGCGCCACGGCAGCCTCGGCAGCGTGGGTCGGCGTCGAGCAGCAGCCTGGCGGCCACGTCGTCGAGCAGCGTCCGGTCGACCTCGTGCCCGACGGCGCTGATCACCGGGACGGGGAGCAGCGCGACGGTCCGGCACAGCGCCTCGTCGCAGAACGCCCACAGGTCGGCGATGCTGCCGCCGCCGCGGGTCACGACGATCGTCTCGACCTCGGCCACGGCGGCGAGGTCGCGGATCGCCGCCGCGATCGCCGGCGCGGCGCGGCGGTCCTGGACCGGCGCGTAGCCCCAGACGATCCGGCCACGCCAGCCGCGCCGCTCGAGGGCGGCGAGCAGGTCGCGCCGCGCGGCCCCGTGCTCGGCCGTGACGACGCCGATCGCGCGCGGAAGGACCGGCCGCGGCAGCCGGCGCTGCAGCTCCGTGACCCCGTCGGCGGCGAGCTGCCGCCTGAGACGGTCGAGTCGAGCCAGCAGGTCGCCCTCGCCCGCGGGGCGCAGGTCCACGACCCGGAAGGTGAAGCGCGGCGAGGCCGAGGGCCCGCCCGGGTAGTAATCGCAGCCGCCCGCCGCCACGACCTCGATCCCGTCGCCGAAGTCCTCGGGACGGAGACCGAGGCGATCGAAATCGCTCCGCCACATCGCGCACGGGAGCGCGCCATCGGGGTCGCGGAGCTCGAAGTAGATGTTCGGCCCGGCGCCGATCCGCCAGCCCGAGACCTCGCCGACGACGCACACGCGGGCGAGCGCGCGCAGGCGCGCGCGCAGCGCGTCCGCGTACCGGCCCACGGGGAAGGGCCCGGGATAGCCCCGGATCCCGACCTGCTCCGCCTTCGGGGATTGGTCCACGGAAGCATTCTGCCGCCCGGTGGTGACGCCGCCGGTGCCAAGATGCGCGCCGTGCGGACGGCAATCGTCTCCGACCTCCACCTCGGCCGCGCCTCCGGCGCCGACACGCTGCGCCATCCCGAGGCCCGCGAGCGGCTGTTCGCGGCGATCGGGGGGGTCGATCGACTGGTGCTGCTCGGCGACGTGCTCGAGCTGCGCGAGCTGCCGGTCGGCCGGGTCCTCGAGCGCGCTGGGGCATTCTTCGACGCGCTGGGCGAGGCGCTCGACGGCGCTCCGGTCGCCGTGGCGGCGGGCAATCACGATCACCAGCTCGCGGGTGACTGGCTCGAGCGGCGCCGGCGGGACGGCGCAGCCGGTCCACTCCGGCTCGACGAGTCGACGATCCCTGAGCCCGGAAGCCTCCTCGCTCGTCTCGCCGAGCGAATGCCGGACAGCGAGGTGACGCTCGTCTACCCGGGAACGTGGGTCCGCGAGGACGTCTACGCGACGCACGGCCACTACCTCGACTGCCACAACGCCGTGCCGAGCCTCGAGGCCGTCGCGGCCGGCGCGGGCGCTCGGATCACAAGAGCGATCGGCGACGCCGGTCCGCTCGACGCCCGACGCCTACGAAGCCGCGCTCGGCCCGCTCTACTCGCTCTTGTACGCGATCGCGCAGTCGAGGCCGGCGGAGCCCGAGCCTGCGACGGGCGGGCTCTCACTGCGGATCTGGGAGCGGCTGAATCGTCGCGACGGCGGGTTCGACCCGCTCGGGCTCGCGCTCGGCCGGGTGGGAATCCCCGGCCTGGTCGCCGTGATCAACGCCGCCGGGCTCGGCCCCTTCCGTCCGGACCTCTCGGGCCGAGCACTCAGGCGCGCGGCGCTGGGAGCGATGCGCGAGGTCGTGGCCCGGCTCGAGATCGACGCGAGTCACGTGCTGTTCGGTCACACCCACCGCTCGGGCCCGCTGCCCGGGGACGACGAGGGCGAGTGGACGCTCCCGGGCGGCGCCCAACTGATGAACAGCGGGAGCTGGGTCCACGAGCCGCCGCTCGTGGGGGACGACGGCCCGAGGAGCCCCTACTGGCCGGGCAACTGCGTGATCGTGGAGGACACCGGGCCGCCGGAGCTCAGGCGGCTGCTGGACCGGCTGCCCTAGTCAGGAACGCGAGCCGGCTGCGGCGCGTGAGCCGTTCCGCGCGCCGCCCCGCTTGCCTCGGGCCCCGTCGCCCGACGCAGCGCCATCCGCGCCGCCGTCGCCCGACGCCCCGTCCTCCCCGCCGCCGTCGCGATCCGTCTGCGGCCGCGGCTCGCGGGCCCAGTCCTCGTCGAAGTCCACGCGCCACTTGCCCTCGTCGTTCTGCTCGAGCTTCAGCTTGGCGCGGAAGGTGCGGCCGGAGCGGCCGCGGAAGCCGGTGACCGGCTTCTCCGTCTTGCCCTTCTCCATCAGCTCCTTGGCGACCGACACCGGCAGGCTCTTCCCCGCCTTCTTCTTCCAGATCACGAAGCCGCAGCCGGGGTCCTCCTTGGTCCAGCAGGAGTAGCCCTTGCGGTTCTCGATCACCTCGCGGCCGCAGACCGGGCACGGGCCCAGCTTGGCGCGCTCGATCTTGACGCCCTTCAGCTTGTCGAGCTCGGCGACCGTCTCGCTCGTGAACTTCGCGATGTCGGCCATGAAGTCGGGGCGGCTCTGCTCGCCTTGCTCGATCAGCCCGAGCCGGTGCTCCCAGCTGCCGGTGAGCTCCGGCGAGGTGAGCGGGTGCTCGCCGAGGAGGCGGATCACCTGGATGCCCTTCTCGGTGGCGTGGAGGGCCCGGCCGTCGCGCTCCACGTAGGCGACCGAGAGGAGGCGCTCGATGATCGAAGCGCGCGTGGCCGGCGTTCCGATCCCGCTCTCCTTCATCGCCTCGCGCAGCTCCGCGTCGTCGATGTCCTTGCCGGCCGTCTCCATCGCCGCCAGGAGCGAGGCCTCGCTGAAGCGCCGCGGCGGCTGCGTCTCCTTGCGGATCGACTCGATGGAGCGGGTCTCGACGGCCTCGCCCGAGTCGAGGCGCGGAAGCGCCTGGTCGCCGCCGGAGTCGTCGTCGGCGCCGGCGCGCTGCGGCTCGTCGCCGTAGACCGCCTTCCAACCCGCCACCAGGAGCACGCGGCCGCTCGTGCGGAACACGTGCTCGGCGACCGTGGTCTCGATGCGCGTGCGCTCCCACACCGCGTCCGGGTGGAAGATCGCGAGGAAGCGCTTGGCCACCAGGTCGTAGACCTTGCGCTCGTCGTCCGACATCCGCGACAGGTCGTGCTCGGACTTCGTAGGGATGAGCGCGTGGTGGTCGTCCACCTTCGAGTTGTTCACGACCCGGCCGAGCGGCAGGTCGTCGAGGGCCGTGACGTACCTGGCTCCCTCGCGGTACTGCGCGTTACGGCCCACCAGCTCGGCGGTCGGGCGGATCTCCGGGATCATGTCGCTCGTCAACCATCGCGAGCTCGTGCGCGGGTAGGTGATCGCCTTGCGGTCCTCGTAGAGCTTCTGGGCCGCCCCGAGCGTCCGGCGGGCTGAGAACCCGAAGAGCGAGTTGGCGTGGCGCTGGAGCGAGGTGAGGTCGTAGAGGAGCTGCGATCGCTCCTTCTCCTCCTTCTTGTCGAGTTTCGTGATCTCGCCGGCCTGGTCGCGGCAGGCCTCGACGATCGCCGCCGCCTCGTCCTCGGCGATGCGCTTGCCGCCGAGGTAGCGGCCGCTGTAGGAGCGGTCCCCCGACGCGGCGAAGCCAGCCTCGACGAGCCAGTAGGGCTCCGGCACGTGGGCGCGGATCTCCTCCTCCCGGCGGGCGACGAGCGCGAGCGTCGGAGTCTGCACGCGGCCGAGCGAGACGGCGCCGTCGAACGCAGCGCGAAGCCGGATCGACGCTGCGCGGGTCGCGTTCATGCCGACGAGCCAGTCGGCCTCGGAGCGCGAGCGCGCCGCGTCCTCGAGCGACGCCATCTCGGCGCCGGGACGTAGCCGCTCGAACGCGTCCTCGATCGCCTTGCGCGTCATCGAGCTGAGCCAGAGCCGCTTGACCGGCTTCTGGAGCTTCGCGGTCTCGTAGGTGTAGGCGAAGATCAGCTCGCCCTCGCGCCCGGCGTCGCAGGCGTTCACGATCTGGTCGACCTCGTCGCTGCGGATCAGCCGGTGGATCGCCCTGAGCTGCTTCTTCGCGCGCTCGTCGTTCGGCACGAGCTTGAACTTGTCGGGCAGGATCGGCAGGTCGGCGAAGCGCCACTTCTTGAGCTTCGGGTCGTAGGCGTCGGGCTCGGCGAGGCCGACGAGGTGGCCGACCGCCCAGGTGATCACGAACTCGTCCCCGTCGAGGTGCGTCTTCTCCTTGCTCGACTTGAACGATCCCGGCAGCGCGGCGGCCAGGTCACGGCCGACCGACGGCTTCTCCGCGATGACGAGCGTCTTCGCCATGGATCGCCCTAGCTAAGCAGGTCCGATCCGAACCGCCGGCTGGCTAATACCCGTCGCCGTAGCCGCCGCCGTCGTCGTCCGGGTCGCCGGGCGGTGGGGCGTCGGGGTTCGGCTCGGTGCCGTCTCCGCGCTGGCTCGCGTCCACGCCCTGGTCTGGGACGTCGCACACCCCGCGATAGTTCCCGTTCTTCGTCAGCCGGACCACGGTGGAGGCCTCGTTGTTGCCCTCGTCGCGCTCGAACATGCCGTCCTTCGGGTCGGCGATGTGCACGTACGCGTAGCAGGCTGCGCGCGGGAGATCCGACACGTCGATGAACTGCTCGTGGTACGTGTACGGGTAGACGTCCGACCAGCCCACCGAGGTGCCGAGCGTGACCTCCTGCTGCCCCGGGTCCTGGTTACAGCTCGGGTAGACCGGGCCGGAGGGCGATCCCTTGAGGCCGGGATTCGTGTGCTGGAGGTCGCGCAGGCAGTAGACCTGCTTGGGGCCGACCTCGACCCGCTTCTTGCGCTTCCCGTCGTCGTTGAGCCGCCAGAGCTCGAAGTGGGCCGCATCGCGGAACTTCCAGTAGCGGCCCTGGCCGGGGATCTGCTTGAAGGCCAGCTCGGCGCCCGTCTTGAAGCTCTTCTTCCCGCCGCCCTTCTGGTGGATGCGCTGCTTCGCCTTCATCGAGCGGTTCCCGTCGCGCTCGCCGCGTAGCTCCGCCGGCCCGCGCCCGATCGAGTCGATCGAGTTGGCGGCGCGCAGAATCCTCTTGCCGCTCGCGGTCTCGTCCTCGACGATGTCGTACGGCGGGCGCATGCGCAGGTCCGGGCACTTCAGCCGCAGCTCGGCACGGCGCTCATCGTCGAGGCAGTGGTTCTCGTCGCTGGCCGCCGCTGCGCCGCCGGGCGGTCGCGAGGATTCCCGCGGCCACGGCGCCGGTGGCCAGAAGCAGCCCGATTCGTCGTGTCCCGGGAGTCGGCACGGCCGGCAGTTCTAGCGCACGCCGCGGCGAACGTCACGGCAAAGCGGTTAGCGTCGCGTTAAGAGGTCGTCTTCAAAGCGAGCGGACGGAGGAAGCGATGGCCGAGCGATACACCATCCTCTCGATCGACGGCGGCGGCATCCGCGGTCTGATCCCGGCGAAGGTCCTCGCGCAGATCGAGCGCCGGACCGGAAAGCCCGTGTCGGAGCTGTTCGACCTCGTGGCGGGCACCTCCACCGGCGGCATCCTCACGCTCGCGCTCGCGATGCCGGCCGACGGCGCGCCCGCCTGGAGCGCCCAGGAGCTGATCGGCCTCTACGAGCGGGAGGGGCCGGAGATCTTCTCCCGCGACGTCTGGCATCGCATCCGCTCGGGCGAGGGGCTCCTCGACGAGCGCTACCCATCCGACGGGCTCGAGCGAGCGTTCGACACCTACTTCGGGCAGACGCGGCTGAGCGAGGCCCTGACCGAGGTGCTCGTCACCGCCTACGACATCGAGCGGCGGACGCCCTACTTCTTCAAGCGCCGCAACGCGCGCGAGGACGCGGGGGCAGACTTCCCGATCCGTGCCGCCGCGCAGGCCACCTCGGCCGCCCCGACCTACTTCGAGCCCGTGAAGCTCGAGCCGCCGGAGGGCGCCGCCTACCTGCCGCTGGTGGACGGCGGCGTGTTCGCGAACAATCCGGCGATGTGCGCCTTCGCGGAAGCGCGCCGCTGGCACCCGGACGCCGAGGTGGTGCTGGTCTCGCTCGGGACTGGCGAGCTCACGAAGCGGCTGCCGTACGACGACGTCAAGGACTGGGGGCTTCTCGAGTGGGCGAAGCCGATCCTCGACGTGGTGTTCGACGGCGTCAGCGACACGGTCGACTACCAGCTCCGGCAGATGCTGGCAGACGACCGCTACTTCCGCTTCCAGACGCTGCTCGACAAGGCCGACGACGACCTCGACAACGCGAGCGAGGACAACCTGCAGCGTCTCAAGCAGGAGGCCGAGGAGCTGATCGCGGGCGAGGAGGCTCGCATCGAGCGGGTCTGCGAGCTGCTCGCGACGGGCTGAGCCTAACCACCGAGCACCTCCGCCGCGGCGCGCTCGCCGGACTGGACCGCGCCGTCCATGAACCCGCTCCACGCCGTCGCCGTCTCGGTCCCGGCCCAGTGGATAGGGCCGACGGGCGTCCGCAGTGAGCGGCCGGAACCGGTCCAGCCGCCCGGTGGGAAGTAGGACGTCGGCCCGCCGCGCGTCCACTCCTCACCCGCCCAGTCCTGCTCCAGGTAGCCCCCCGGCCGTGCGGCGTCCGGGCCGAAGAGCCGCGCGAGCCCGGCGAGGACCGTGGCCCGCCGCCCCTCGGCCGGTGCCCGGGCGAGCACGCGAGCGTCAGACCCGCCCACGAAGCCGAGCAGGATCCCCGGCGAGCCGTCCGGCGGCGAGACGTCGAAGGTGATCGTCGCCGGACCCTCCGCGCTGAGGGCCTCGCCGCTCAGGCCGGCGGAGCGCCAGAACGGCGTCTCGTAGATCGCGACGCACTTCGTGATCGTGCCCTGCGGCATCCGCTGAGTGAGCTGGTCACGGTCGCCGGGGAGCGGCGGGTCGTAGGCGATCCGCCCCGCCAGCGCCGGCGGCACGGCCACGATCGCCCGCCGCCCCGTCGCGGCGACGCCGTCCGCGAGCACGTGCACTCCGTCGCCGTCGTGCTCGATCCTCCGGACGGGGGCCGAGAGAACGACCCGCTGATCGAGCGCCTCCGCGACGCGCTCCGCGACCAGCTGGGCGCCGCCCACGAAGCGGTCCTGCTGCGCGCCGCCCTCGGTGTCGAGCAGCGGGTCGAGGCCGCCGGCGGCGCTTACGTAGAACAGCACGTGGAGGAGGGAGAGGTCCTCGGGCTCGGCGCCCCAGATCGTCCTGCCCGCGACCCGCAGCAGCTCGCGCGCCGCTCGCGTGTAGACGGCCTGCCGCATCCAGCTGGCGAAGCTGCCGGCGTCGAGTCGCTCGGCTCGCGGCGTCTCCCACGGCGCGTCACGGACGACCTTCCGGGCCAGGCGCTCGAGCCGCAGCTGCGCCTGACGCGCATCGAGCAGCGCCGCCGGGCCGAGCTTCGGGATCGTGCCCGAGTATCGGCTGAGGCCGCCGCCGATCTCGACCAGGTTCTCGCCGCTCGTGTGGGTGGGGAAGGTCTCGGCGGATACCGATCGCGCGAGCGCGGCTATCCGCTCCTGCGTTGGCCCGATCCACGCGCCGCCGAGGTCCACGACCTTGCCGTCGCCGATCGGATGGCTGAGCAGCCGCCCGCCGACGCGGCCGCGCGCCTCCAGTACGACCACCGACCGGCCCGCGTCCGTCAGGGCCCGCGCGGCGACCAGGCCTGCGAGCCCCGCCCCGACCACCACGACGTCGGCCTCGATCCCCTGGGTGGAATCGGACGACTCGCGGGGGCTCGCCGCAGACGGATCCTTCGTCACGGAAGCTGCCACCCTAGCCCGGCCCGACGGAGACGCGCGGACGGCGCGGGCGGGTAGCTGGCCGGGGTAGCCTCGGAAGGCATGGAGGCCGCCCGCGTTGCCCTCGGCTCAAGTGACTACCTGCGGCTTGCGCGCAGGGCGAAGTGGCTCTCATGGGCCAGCCTCGGCTACATGGCGCTCGAGGGAGCGATCGCGATCGCGGCGGGCATCGTGGCCGGCTCGATCGCACTGATCGGCTTCGGGATCGACTCGGCGATCGAGGGCTTTGCAAGCGTGGTGATCGTCTGGCGGTTCACCGGGTCGCGAACCCTCTCCGAGGCAGCCGAGCGACGTGCCCAGCGGCTCGTCGCGGTCCAATTCTTCATCCTCGCCCCCTACGTCGCGATCGAGGCGGTGCGAGCGCTGGTCGAGGGAGCACGACCCGACGAGAGCGTCGTCGGCATCGCGCTCGCCGCGTCGAGCGTCGTGATCATGCCGCTGCTAGGCCGGGCGAAGCAGCGCATCGGAGGCCGCATCGGCTCGTCGGCCACGGCGAGCGAGGGGAAGCAGAACCTCCTCTGCGCGTATCTCGCCGCCGCCCTGCTGATCGGGCTGCTCGGGAACGCGCTTCTCGGCGCGTGGTGGCTCGACCCGGCGGTCGCGCTCTTCATCGCTTACGTCGCCGTACGAGAGGGGCGGGAGGCCTGGCGGGGCGACGCCTGCTGCTAGGGCGGGCTGCGGCCTAGCTCGCGACCGGCGCCTTCGCCGTCAGTTCGGTCAGCCCGGTGAGGAAGATCTCGGAGAAGGTCGGGAACGGCTGGATCGTGTCGAACATCACGTCGATCGGCACGCGCGCCCGGATGGCGAGCGTCGCCTGCTGGAGCCACTCGCCGGCGTCGGGGCCGAGCGCGAAGGCGCCCGTGAGCAGCTTGCCGTCCGAGACCAGCGTGAGGAAGCCCGGCTGGTCGGCGTACCCGCGCGTGTACGTGGCGGTCCTCGGCACGGCCGACACCGGCGTGGTCGCGGTCACCGGGCCCTCCGCCTCCCCGACCGAGGCCGCCTGCGGATCGGTGAAGACGACGCGCGGCACGGCATCGTAGTTCGCCTCCGCCCGCCGGCCGAGGATGTTCCGGGCCGCGATCCGGCCCTGGTACTTGCCGACGTAGGTGAGCGGCCAGATGCCGGTCACGTCGCCGATCGCCCAGACGCCGTCGCCTGCCGACATCCGCGCGTCGACCTCGATCCCGCCCTTCCCGGGCTCGATCCCCACGGTCTCGAGGCCGAGCCCCTCGACGCGCGGGCTGCGACCGGTGGCCACAAGCAGCCGGTCGCCGCGCAGCTCCTCGCCGTCCGGGAACTCGAGCACGTAGTCGTCGCCGTCGCGCCGGGCGGCCGAGGCATGCTGCCCGAAGCGGAGCTCGATGCCCTCCGACTCGAGTGCCTCACCGAGCGCCGCGCCTAGCGGTCGGGGCTCGCGCGGAAGGACGTGTTCCATGCCCTCGACGAGCGCCACCGACGCGCCCATACGGGTCACCGCCTGCGCCATCTCGACGCCCACGGGCCCGCCGCCCAGGACCAGCAGCCGGCGCGGGACCTCGGTGAGGCCGGTCGCCTCGCGGTTCGTCCATACACCGTCGAGCTCGCGAAGGCCCGGCACCGGCGGCACCACCGCGTCGGAGCCGGTCGAGATCACGATCTCGCGCGCGCGGTAGCTCTCGTCGCCGACCCGCACCGTCCCGGGCCCGTCGATCCGACCTTCCCCCCGGATCAGGTCGATCCCGGTGTCCGCCAGCCAAGCGGCCTTCGACTCGTCGTCGTAGTCCCCGACCATGAAGTCGCGCCACTCCAGCGCCGCGCGGGGGTCGAGCTCGCCGGTCACCGCCTCGCGCGCGCCGGGCGCCCCGCGCGCGCCGGCGAGCGCCTCGCCGGGCCGCAGCAGGGTCTTCGACGGAATGCACGCCCAGTAGTCGCACTCGCCGCCCACCAGGTCGCGCTCGACGATCGCGACCTTCAGCCCACCCTCGGCCAGCGCGGCCGCGCAGTGCTCCCCGGACGGCCCGGCCCCGATCTGGATGACGTCGTAGTCGGTGCTCATTTCGCCTCCACGAGCCCCCGCGCCTTGTCGATCTCCCACGCCGCGGTGATCAGGCCGATGTGGCTGAAGGCCTGCGGGAAGTTGCCGAGCAGCTCAGCGTTCTGAGTGTCGACCTCCTCGGCCAGCAGCCCGACGTCGTTCGCATAGCCCACGAGCTTGTCGAACAGCGCCTCGGCGCGGTCCAGCTCGCCCGCCCGCGCGAGCGCCGAGACGAGCCAGAACGAGCAGATCACGAACGTGCCCTCCTCGCCGGTCAGCCCATCGGCGTTCAGGCCCTCGCTGTTTCGATAGCGGAGCACGAGGCCGTCCTGCGTCAGGTCGTCGGCGATCGCGTCGATCGTCGATCGCATCCGCTCGTCGTCGGCCGGCAGAAAGCCCACGAGCGGCATCAGGAGCTGCGCGGCGTCGAGCTCGTCCGACTCGAAGGACTGCGCGTAAGCGCCGCGCTCCTCGCTCCAGCCTCGCTCCAGCACCGCGTCGCGGATCTTGTCACGCTCCGCCGCCCACGCGTCCGTGCGGGCGTGCTCGCCGAGCTCCGGCGCGAGCTTGACGGCGCGGTCGAGCGCCGTCCAGCAGAGGACCTTCGACGACAGGTGGTGGCGCGGCTCGCCGCGCATCTCCCACATGCCGGCGTCACGCTCGGTCCAGCGCTCGGCCGCCGCATCGGCGAGCTCCGCCACGAACCGCTGGATCTCCGGGTGGAGGTCGCCGAGCTGCTCGCGGTATAGGTGCAGCGAGTTGAGGAGCTCGCCGTAGACGTCGAGCTGGGTCTGGCCCCAGGCACCGTTCCCGACCCGGACGGGGCTCGAGTCGCGCCAGCCGCGGAGGTGCGGCAGCTCGCGCTCGGAGAGGTCGTGCTCGCCGCCGATCCCGTACATGATCTGGAGCGAGTGCTGGGCGCGCGCCGCCGGCGGAGCTCGTCATGAACGAGACGAAGTTCTCCGCCTCGTCGGAGCACGTGCCGATGTAGAGCGCCTCGAGCGTCAGGCTCGAGTCGCGGATCCAGGAGTAGCGGTAGTCCCAGTTGCGCTCGCCGCCGACCGTCTCCGGGAGCGAGGTCGTGGGCGCGGCGACGATCGCGCCGGTCGGCCTGTACGTCAGGCCCTTGAGGACGCGCGAGCTCATGCGGACGAGGTCGCGGTGCGGGCCTTCGTAGATGTCGTGGTATGCCTCCCACGAGCGCCAGCCCTCGGCGGTGTCGCGGATCCGCGCGGCCACCTGATCGACCGCGCAGGCCTCCGGCTGGAAGCTCTCGACCGGTGCCCAGCGCATCGAGAACGCCTGCGAGGCGCCCTCCCCGATCGTGAACGCCGCGCCCACCGTCGAGTCCTCGATCTCGATCGGGAGCTCGGTGCGCATCGCGATCTGGTTCGGGCCGCCGAACGTCCGCGCGCCGTTCTCGGTGATCCTGAGGAGCGGCTTGACGAGCCCGTACTCGGGGCGCGGGGCGAGCTCCATCTCGAGCTCGACCTTGCCCGCCACGCACTCCACGAGCCGCAGCAGCTCGTGCGGCGGGTGGCCGCCGATCTCGTGCCCGCGATGGCCCTCGTGGAACGCCATGGCGTCGGTCAGCCGCACGACGCCGGAGCCGGTGGTGAACGTGGTCTCCACGACCAGCGTGCCCCGGCGTAGCGCCCGCTCGCTCGTGAACGCCCCGGTCGGGCGGATCGACCAGTGGCCCGCGGCGGGGTCGAGGATGCGGGCGAACACGGCGTCGCTGTCGTAGCGGGGGAGGCAGAGCCAGTCGATCGAGCCGCCGCGGGTCACCAGCGCGGCCGAGTTGCAGTCGGCGAGCAGCGCGTATTCGGCGATCGGCTGGGACCGGGTGGGATCGCGCTCGGAGCTCGTCAAGGCGGTGTGCTCGGCTGAGATGGCGCTCATCGTACGGGTCCCCCGGCGTGGTAGGACAGGTGCGCGAGCACCGTTTGGACGCCGTAATGACTCCGGGCCGTCCCGATGCGTTACACGCGGGC
>CAWHPV010000016.1:0-67855 GCA_963831365.1 uncultured Thermoleophilaceae bacterium | reverse complement strand
GAAGCGTCACTCACGGCGCTTTTGGCATCCGAAAGCCCCGATACCTTGACCCGTCCTCGAAACACGTCAGGAGCGGGCGATGGACAAGGAACAGGAGAAGGCCGCGAAGGCCCGCGATCGGCGCTGAACGGCGCGCTCGCGCAGATCGAGCGCAAGTTCGGCAAGGGCTCGATCATGAAGATGGGCGACGACGACGCCGCCGTCAAGGTCGCCGCGATCCCGACCGGCGCGCTGTCGCTCGACCTCGCGCTCGGCGTCGGCGGGCTGCCGCGCGGCCGGATCGTCGAGATCTTCGGCCCGGAGTCCTCCGGCAAGACGACGCTGCTCTACCACGTGCTCGCCGAGGCCCAGAAGCCGCGGCGGCATCTGCGCGTTCATCGACGCCGAGCACGCGATGGACCCGGTCTACGCCAAGCGGATCGGCGTCGACGTCGACGAGCTGCTCGTGTCGCAGCCCGACCACGGCGAGCAGGCGCTCGAGATCGCCGACCTCCTGATCCGCTCCGGCGCGGTCGACGTCGTGGCGATCGACTCGGTCGCGGCGCTGACGCCGAAGGCCGAGCTCGAGGGCGCGATGGGCGACCAGACCGTCGGCCTCCAGGCGCGGATGATGTCGCAGGCGATGCGCAAGCTGGCCGGCAACCTGAACCGCGCCAACACGCTCTGCGTGTTCACGAACCAGATCCGCGAGAAGGTCGGCGTGATGTTCGGCTCGCCGGAGACCCAGCCGGGCGGCCGCGCGCTCAAGTTCTACTCGTCGCAGCGGCTCGACATCCGCCGCATCGAGACGCTCAAGGAGGGCACCGAGGCGGTCGGCAACCGGGTCCGCGTCAAGGTCGTCAAGAACAAGGTGGCGGCGCCGTTCCGCCAGGCCGAGTTCGACATCGAGTACGGCCAGGGCATCTCGTCCGAGGGCTGCATCCTCGACCTCGGGCTCGAGCACAACATCGTCCAGAAGTCGGGCTCGTTCTTCTCGCTACGGCGACGAGCGGCTCGGCCAGGGCCGCAACAACGCCAAGGGCTTCCTGCGCGAGAACCCGGAGGTGGCGCGACGAGATCGAGGCCGAGGTCTACAGGGCCATGGGCCTGGAGCCGGAGGCCGTCGCGGCGGGTGACGCGCCCATTGGCGACACGCCCGCCCCCGGCGAGGGCGCCGGGGAGAGCGCCACAGGACCGGCAGCGGTCACGGAGGAGCCGCCGGAACGGAGGGCCGCGTAGCCCAGGTCCAATCCGACCCTTGCGCGCGCCCCCGCGCGGCGCTACTCTCGGCGTGAGCGGCCGAATCGGTCGCCGCAAGCCATAACACCAGCAAATCGGACCTTTCGAGAGCGGCCTGAGAGGCTCTGTCAAGCGAACAACTTGAGACCTTCAGCGACCACCCAAATCAACTGCCGGCGAGCTCGAGGGGAGAAGTAGAGCGCGCCACCAGCCGTAGACGAGCGCGCCGGCCCAGGCGCCTCCCGCTCGAAAACACGATCGGTGTCTTGCGGACCCGCTTCGTACCGCGTCTGATGCCAACAATTCAGCGGCGCCTCGCGCCGACGTGGGGGAGAGCGGAGACATGGAGCTCGTGCTGGCGGTGGTCGTGGCGGCCGTGGTTGGCGCGCTGGTCGTGGCGATCGGCCAGCGTCAACGAGCCGCTCCGGCGGGGCTGACGGGTGGCGGGGGAACGGCGACGAAGGCTCCCGAGGCACCGCCTCGGGCCGAAGTCGCGACCGGCGATGCCACATCGGACGGACTCGCCGACGAGCTTCGCGAGCGCCGGGCTCAGCTCGCGCGGAGCGAGGAGCAGCTGCTGGCGCGCGAGCGCGCGCTCGACGCCCGCGACGCCGAGCTGGCGCGGGCGGGGCAGGCGCTCGACGATCGCGCCCGCAACCTCGACGGGCGCGCCGAGGAGCTCAAGTCGACCCGCCGGGATCAGCTCCGCGAGCTGGAGCGGGTCGCCGGCCTGAGCGCCGCCCAGGCGCGCCAGATCCTGCTGGCGGAGCTCGAGGACGAGCTCCGCCACGACAGCGCCCGAATGATCCGTCAGGTCGAGGAGGAGACGCGGCGCGACGCGGTCCGCCGCGCGCGCAGCATCCTCTCGGCGTGCATGCAGCGGGTGGCGGGCGGCCACGCGGCGGAGACGACCGTCTCGGTGGTCCATCTCGAGTCGGACGACCTGAAGGGGCGCATCATCGGCCGCGAGGGCCGCAACATCCGCGCGCTGGAGACGCTAACGGGCGTCGACCTCATCATCGACGACACCCCCGGCGTGGTCGTGCTGTCGGCGTTCGACGGGGTCCGGCGCGAGGTCGCCCGGCTCACTCTCGAGCGGCTGCTCTCCGACGGGCGAATCCACCCCGCCCGCATCGAGGAGGCGTACCAGCAGTCGCGCTCGGAGCTCGACAACCGGATCGCCGAGGTGGGGGAGCAGGCCGTCTTCGAGGCCGGGATCGGGTCGCTCCACCCTGAGCTGGCGAGGCTCCTCGGCCGGCTGCGCTTTCGCACGAGCTACGGGCAGAACGTACTCGCCCACTCGATCGAGACCGCCCAGCTCGCGGCCATGATCAGCCAGGAGCTGGGGGCCAGCGACAAGACCTCGCGCCGGGCCGCGCTACTGCACGACATCGGAAAGGCCGTGAGTCACGAGATCGAGGGCCCGCACGCGCTCGTGGGCGGCGAGCTGGCCCGCCGCTACAAGGAGCCCGAGGCGGTGGCACACGCGATGGAGGCGCACCACAACGAGGTCGACGTGCAGACGATCGAGGCCGTGGTGGTGCAGATTGCCGACGCCCTCTCGGGGGCGCGCCCGGGCGCCCGCGGCGAGTCGCTCGAGCACTACGTCAAGCGCCTCCGAGACCTGGAGGAGGTCGCGACACGCCACGCCGGGGTCGAGAAGGTCTACGCGATGCAGGCCGGGCGTGAGATCCGGGTCGTGGTCAAGCCCGAGGACGTGGACGACGACACCGCCGCCCTGCTCTCTCACCGGATCGCCAGGGATCTCGAGCGCGAGCTCGAGTACCCCGGTCAGATCAAGGTGATGGTGATCAGGGAGAGCCGCGCGGTCGACTTCGCGAAGTAGCGCTCGCGGGCGCCCGACCCGGACCGAGCGCTCAGTCCTGCTCGTCCCAGGCGAGCAGGTTGGGCAGCGGGTCGAAGGCCTGCCCGCCGGCGAACCAGTGCGGGGTCCAGAGCTCGAAGTGCAGGTGGGGGCCGGTCGAGCTCCCGGTGGATCCCACGTAGCCGATTCGCTCGCCGGCCCGGACGCGCTGACCGGGCTGTACGAAGCCGGCCTCGCGCATGTGCATGTAGACCGAGTCGACGCCGTCGTCGCCGCGGATAACGACGTAGAAGCCGGCGCCTCCCGCCTGGTAGCGGTTGGTGTTCACGACCCCGTGGTGGACGGAGACGAGCGGCGTGCCCTGGGCCGCCGCGATGTCCTGGCCCTGGTGCGTATGACCAGACCGGGGGGCGCCGAACCGCGATCCGGCGCCACCGTAGCTGTGCGGCCCGTCGACGGGGAAGGCGTGCTCGCCGGGCGCGAGGACGTGCTTGGCGCGCTGCTTCAGGTCGCGTGCGTGGTCCGTCGAGACGCTGCCGTTCTCGGAGAAGCCGCGCTGGCGCTCGTCCGCTTCGACGCCGGCCCCGGTCTCCTTGCCGAAGTAGCCGGTCTCGGGCGTGTCGATCCCGACCTTGGTCAGAAGGCGCTGGAGCCGCTCCACGTCGGAGCCCGAGTCGCCGCACCCGAGCTTGCGCTCGCCGAGCCGGCTCGCGTCCCAGTCGGGGGGTCGGTCGGACTCGCCGCGCGCGTCGAAGAGCATGTCCGCCGCCTGGCACTTGGCGAGGACGCCGTTCACCGAGAGCGACTCACGCTCCTCGTAGCGCTCGAGGTTGGACTCGGTGGACTCGCCGAAGTGCCCGTCGACTTCGGTCTCGAGCTCGAGGTCGGTGAGCACCGACTGCAGCTCGGACACGTCGTTTCCCTTCATCCCGAGCCTCAGCTTCCGGTCACCGAGCTCTGCGCCCGCCGCGGCGGCGGTGGCGGAGAGGCACGCGACCAACGCCAGTGCGAGCGCGACGGCGAGTCGGATGGCATGGCGTGCGTTCATCGACGGAATGGGGCGTCTCCCCCCGCCCGTTCTCGGAGCGCGCGGCGCTGCGCGCGAGCGGGGCACTCGTCCGGGTGGACGGATGTTCGACCGCATCACCGCGGGTATCTTTGACTGCCGTGAGGACGTATCACCTGACCACCTTCGGCTGCCAGATGAACGAGCACGATTCCGAGCGCATGAAGGGCATGCTCGAGTCGCTCGGGATCGCCGAGGTGGCCGACACGCGACGAGGCCGATCTCATCCTCTTCAACACCTGCTCGATTCGCGAGTCGGCCGACAGTCGGTTCGTCGGGCACCTCGGGGAGGCCAAGCGGCTGAAGGCCGAGGACCCGGCGCGCGTAGTCGGGCGTCGGCGGGTGCTGGTCGCAGTCCATGAAGGAGCAGGTTTTCGAGCAGTTCCCGTTCGTGGACGTGGCGTTCGGCCCGGGGCAGATCCCGAAGCTCGCGGAGTTCCTCACGAGCGACAGCCTCACCGCGCAGGGGTTCTTCGAGTTCGAGGGCTTCTCCGGGCACCTCCCGATGAAGCGGGAGCGTGAGTTCCAGGGCTGGGTCCAGATCTCGGTGGGCTGCAACTGCGCGTGCGCCTACTGCATCGTGCCCTCGACGCGCGGCCGCGAGGTCAGCCGCGCGCCCGACGACGTGCTCGGCGAGCTTCGACCGGCTGGCCGCCGACGGCGTGCGCGAGGTCACGCTGCTCGGGCAGAACGTGAACTCCTACGGCCGCGACCTGCCACGCGGCGAGAAGGCGACCTTCGCCGAGCTCCTCGCGATGGTCGGACGCCGTCGAGGGCCTCGAGCGCATCCGGTACACGAGCCCGCACCCAAAGGACATGCGCGAGGACGTGATCCGGGCGCACGCCGAGCTGCCCTCGCTGTGCGAGCACATCCACCTGCCGCTGCAGTCGGGCTCGAGCCGGGTGCTGAAGGCGATGCGGCGGACCTACGACCGGCAGCGCTACCTCGACCGCGTCGCGATGATCCGCGAGCTGGTCCCCGACTGCTCGCTCACCACCGACATCATCGTCGGCTTCCCGGGGGAGACGGAGAGCGACTTCGAGGCCACGCTCGACGTCGTGGAGGAGGTGCGCTACGACTCCGCCTTCACGTTCGTCTTCTCGCCCCGGCGGGGCACCGAGGCGGCCGGCCACGAGGGCCAGCTCCCGCACCCGGTCAAGCGCGAGCGCATGGGGCGGCTCGTCGAGGCCGTGCAGCGGGTGCGCCACCGAGCGCGCGCAGCGCTTCGTCGGACGGCGGATGGAGGTGCTCGTCGAGGGCGTCTCGCGCACCGACGCCGAGCGGCTGCGCGGCAGGACACGGCACAACAAGACGGTGAACTTCGACGGCGCCGCGTCGGCCGGGGAGCTCGTGGACGTGGAGATCGAGTCGGCCACGAGCACGACCCTGGCCGGGCACGAGGCGCTCCTGTCGCGGGTCGCCTGACCACCGTCGGCGAGGGACGGGAACCGATCGGCGAGCGCGCCGAGGTAATCGCGCTCTTCGGCCCCACGGGCGTGGGCAAGACGGCCGTGGCGGTGGCGCTCGCGGACCTCCTGCGGGGGCGGTCCGAGGATCCTGTGGCGATCTCGGCCGACGCGCTGCAGGTCTACGAGGGCCTCGAGACGCTCACGGGCGCCGCGACGCGAGGCGGAGCGGCGGATGCTCGAGCATCGCCTCATCGGGTGCGTACCGGTGAGCGCCACGTACGCGGTGGGCGAGTACATGCCGCGGGCGCACGCCGAGATCGCCGCGGCGCTGGACGCGGGCCGGCGGCCGATCGTGGTCGGGGGGACTGGCCTCTACCTCAGGGCCGCTCTCTGCGACCTCGAGCTTCGACCGCCGCCGGAGCCCGCGGTCCGAGCGGAGCTGGAGCGGGAAGTGGACCGGGTCGGCGTCCCCGGCCTCCATGAGCGGCTGGCTCGGGTGGCTCCCGAGGCCGCGCGCGATGTGGATCCGAACGACCGCGCGCGCGTCGTGAGGCGGCTCGAGCTCGTGGAGATGGGCGAGTCGGCCGGCGTGGCGGCCGAGTCGCAGCTCTGGACGGGAGAGCTGCGCCTGCCGACGCTGCTCGTGGGCCTGACGATGGAGCGGCGGTCACTCTACGAGCGGATCGACGCGCGTGCAGGCGCGATCGCCTCCGCCGGCGCGCGCCAGGAGGTCCTTCGCGCCGAGGCGGCCGGGGCGTCGCCCACTGCGCGCAAGGCGCTGGGCTACGAGGAGCTCCTCAGCGGCGACCTCGAGGCCATGAAGCGGCGCTCGCGCAACTACGCGAAGCGCCAGCTCACGTGGATGCGAAAGCTGGCCGGCGTACACCTCGTCGACGTGACGGGCAGGTCGCCGCTCGACGTCGCGGGCCAGGTCCTCGAGCTCGAGAGGGCGAGGACATAGCCGTCTCCTATAGTGCCGCGGCCATGCCGACCGAGACGGGAGCCCCCAGGTGAGGTTCGAGAAGTGGCAGGCGCTCGGCAACGACTACCTGATCGTCGAGGAGGTCGAGCTTCCGTTCCCGCTGACCGCCGGCCGCGTCGCCCGCCTCTGCGCGCCGCACACGGGCGTCGGCGCGGACGGGCTGCTCGTGCTCTCGGCGTCCGAGCGCGACGGCTTCGTCGCGCGCCTACGCATCTTCAACCCCGACGGCTCGGAGTCCGAGCTCTCGGGGAACGGCGCTCGCGAGGCGATCCTCTACCTGCGCCGTCGCGGCTGGACGGACCTCGACACGTTCTCGATCGAGACCGCGGCGGGGGAGATCAGGCCCCGGATCACCGGGCCGTCCACCTGCACCGTGGACATGGGGCGGGCGCGCCTGCGCTCGGCCGACTTTCCCAGCGGCGGTGACGACGGCACGGGGTCGCTCACCGCCGCCGGCCGCGCGTTTCGCTTTCAGCACGTGCAGGTCGGCAACCCGCAGTGCGCGATCGAGGTCGAGGACGGGCTCGAGGCGCTCGACCTCGGACGCTACGGCGCCGACGATCGAGCGTCACGAGCTCTTCCCGAACCGGACCAACGTGTCCTTCTGGCGCCGCGACGGCGACTCCGCGGTCACGGCGCGGATCTTCGAGCGCGGCGTAGGGGAGACGCTCTCCTCCGGCACCGGCGCCACCGGCGCCGCGATCGCCGCCGTGCTCGGCGGGGCGCGACAGCCCCGTGACGGTTCGCCTCGACGGCGGCGAGCTCGAGGTCGCGGTGGGCGAGGATCTGCATGTTGACGCTGACCGGCTGGGCCGTGCCCGTGTTCAGCGGCACGCTCGGCGACGAGGCGATCGAGGAGCTGAATGAGACCGAGTAAGCGCCTGGAGCGGATCCCGCCCTACCTGTTCGCCGAGCTCGAGCGCAAGATCGCCGCGAAGCGGGCCGAGGGGATCGACGTGATCAGCCTCGGGATCGGCGACCCGGACACCCCGACGCCCGCCGTCGTGGTCGAGGCGCTCGCCGCGGCCGCACGCGATCCCGGACACGCACCAGTATCCGTCGAACCGGGGCCGCGCGGAGTTCCGCGAGGCGGTCGCCCGCTTCTACGCGACGCCGGTTCGGCGTCGAGCTCGACCCGGAGACTGGAGGTGATCCCGGCGCTCGGCGGCGAAGGAGTGCATCTTCAACCTCAACCTCGCCTTCCTCGACCCGGGCGACGTGGCGCTCGCCGCGCGACCCCGGCTATCCCGTCTACACCGGCGGGCCCGCTGCTCGCCGGCGCGGAGCCGTCCTGGTGCCGCTCGTGCCCGAGCGCGGCTTCGCGCCCGACCTCGACGCGATCGCCGCCGACGACCGCGATCGCGCCCGGCTCCTCTTCCTCAACTACCCGAACAACCCGACCGGCGCGATCGCGCCCGAGGGGTTGTTCGAGCGAGGCGTCGAGTTCGCGCACGAGCAACGACCTGCTGGTCGTGCACGACGCCTCCTACACGGAGACGACGTTCGACGGCTACGTCGCGCCGAGCTTCCTCGCGACGCCCGGCGCGAAGGAGGTCGGCGTCGAGGTCTTCTCGCTCTCGAAGGGCTACAACATGACCGGCTGGCGGACCGCGGCGATCGTCGGCAACGCCGAGGCGATCGACTCCTACTGGCGACTGAAGACGAACATCGACTCGGGCATGTTCGAGGCGGTGCAGCTCGCGGCTGCGGCGGCGCTCAGACGAGGGCGCCGCCGCCGTCGCGCGAGATGAGCGCGATCTACCAGCGGCGGCGCGACCTCGTGTGCGCCGCGCTGCGCGAGATCGGGGTCGAGGTGACCCCGCCGAAGGGCACGATCTACGTCTGGGCGCCGGTGCCCGAGGGCCACGACTCGGCCTCGTTCTGCGAGCTCGTGCTCGAGGAGTCGGCGGTCGTCGTCTCCCCCGGAAGCTCCTACGGCCCGAACGGCGAGGGCTTCTTCCGGATCTCGCTGACGGTGCCCGACGAGCGCCTCGCCGAGGCCGTCGAGCGGCTGCGGTCGAGCCTCGGCGGCTGACGCCGCATCTAGACTGAGGGCGGTGCAGCGAAGCCGCAACGGACGACAGGACCGAGAGCCGCGTACGGCGAGGGCATCGTCAATCCGCGCGCCCGCCAGCGCGCGCTGTGCATCGCGGCGACGCCCGGTGACGCCGACCTCGCCGAGCTCAGGGAGCTGCTGCGGACCGCCGGCGTGGCCGTCGCGGGCGAGCTGGTCCAGCGCCGGCCCGCGCCCGATCCCGACCGCTACCTCGGCAAGGGCAAGCTCGCCGAGCTGAAGGCGCGCGCTCGCGGAGTCGGACGCCAACCTGATCGCCTGCGACGACGAGCTGCTCCCGCGCCAGGAGCGCAACCTCGAGCAGGAGGCCGGCGTGCCGGTGATCGACCGCACGGCGATCATCCTCGACATCTTCGCCGACCACGCGGACTCGGCCGAGGGCAAGCTCCAGGTCGAGCTCGCCCAGCTCGAGTACAACCTCGCCCGCATGCGCGGCCTGTGGACGCACCTCGAGCGCCTCGGCGGCGGGATCGGGACGCGCGGACCGGGGGAGACCCAGATCGAGACCGACCGCCGCCTGGCGCGCGACCGGATCGCGGCGCTCAAGCGGCGGCTCGAGCGCTCGGGCGCCACCCGCCGGACGATGCGGCGCGAGCGCGAGCGCGCGCAGCTCCCGACGGTCGCGCTCGCCGGCTACACGAACGCCGGCAAGTCGAGCCTGCTCAACGCGCTCACCGGCGCCGACGCCGGCGGTGCAGGACCGGCTCTTCCACACGCTCGATCCGACGACCCGCGCGCTCGAGGTCCACGGGCGCCCGTACCTGCTCACCGACACCGTCGGCTTCATCCGCAAGCTGCCGCACCAGCTCGTCGACGCGTTCGCGGCGACGCTCGAGGAGGCGATGGCCGCCGATCTCCTGGTCCACGTCGTCGACGCGTCCGTCGAGGAGGACGAGCTGGCGGAGATGCTCGCCGCGGTCGACGACGTGCTCGAGGAGATCGGCGCCGGCGAAGCGCCAGCGGCTCCTCGTCCTCAACAAGGTCGACCTCCTCGACCCGGAGCGCCGGCGCGAGCTCGAGCTTCGCCATCCCGGCGCCGTTCAGGTCTCCGCCGCCACCGGCGAGGGGCTCGACGAGCTGCGCGACGCCGATCGAGGCCGCCTTCCTCTCGAGCCTTCGACCGATGGAGCTGCTCGTGCCCTACGACGAGGGGGGCAGCCTGTCCGAGCTGCACGACGTGGCCGGCGACCTCGAGCGCGAGGACACCGCCGCGGGCGTACGGGTCAGCGCGCGCGTGCCGGCCGGGGCGGCGGTCGCTTCGAGCGCTTCGCCCTGAACGGCGCCGGCGACGAGCCGCGGCGACGGTTGACGCTCAGGTTCACGCGCCTGACCGAGCGACGCGCGCGCCCCGACGCGCGCGCACGCGACCGACGCCGGCCACGACCTGCACGCGGCCGAGCCGGCGCGCCTCGAGCCGGGCGAGCGGGCGTCGGTCGGCACGGGCATCGCCGTGGCGATCCCGGCCGGGCATGCCGGGCCTCGTGCTGCCGCGCTCGGGGCTCGCCGCCCGCCACGGGATCGCGCTGGTCAACGCCCCGGGCCTGATCGACCCGGCTATCGCGGCGAGGTGCGCGTGCTCCTGCTCAACACCGACCCCGGGGAGCCGTTCGAGGTCGAGGTCGGGGACCGGATCGCCCAGCTCGTGATCGTCCGCTCCGAGCCGGCGGAGGTCGAGGAGGTCGACTCGCTCGGACGAGACCGAGCGCGGGGTAGCGGGCTTCGGCTCGACCGGGGCGCTAGGCCCGACCGCTCCTAGACGCCCGCCGCGCGCCGGGCGCTCGTCGTGCGCGGCGTCCTCCATCGCGTCGTCGAGCGGGCTCGAGCCGGACGCCGAGCGCCAGCTCGATCAGCCGGTCGGCCAGCCACACGTTCTTCGGCAGCAGCGGCCCGTGGAGGTAGGTGCCGATCACGTTGCCGCGGCGCACGCCCTCGAAGCCGTCCGCGCCGTTGTTGCCGATGCCCCTTGATGCACCCGGCCGAGCGGGGTCGCGCCGCGCCCGAGGTACGTGCGCCCGCCGTGGTTCTCGAACCCCGCGACCACCCGCGGGCCGTCGCCGAGGTCGGCCTCGATCGCGCAGTTGCCGATCAGGCGCGGGCCGGGCTCGCGCACGGTCCTGAGGTCCACCAGCCCGACGCCCGGGCAGCTGCTCGTCGCCGAGCTGGTAGCTCGAGCCGAGCAGCTGGTAGCCGCCGCACACCGCGAGCACGACCGCCGCTCGCTCGGCGGCCGCGTGGAGCGCGTCGCGCTTCGTCGCGACCATGTCGCGCGCCACCGCCACCTGGTCGCGGTCCTGGCCGCCGCCGATGTAGAAGAGGTCGTGGCGCGTCCGGGTCGAGCGCCTCGCCGAGCCCGCGACGCGCTGAGCTCGAAGCCGAGCCCGCGCCACTCGCAGCGCGCGCGCGAGCACGGCGATGTTGCCGCGGTCGGCGTAGATGTTCATCAGGTCCGGGTAGAGCGCGCAGACGCGCAGCGGGCGGCTCACTCGACCGCCTCCAGCACGACCACCGTGCTCCCCACGTAGGCGGCGGTGTCCGGCACGCGACCGCCGCTCGAGCGGGCCCAGGAGCCAGCTCGCGCGCGCTCCGCGCTCGAGCTCCGTCGGCGTCGACGTGGTCGAGCACGATCGTCGCCATCGACTCGGACGAGCTCGCCGGTCGGCGAGACGGCCTGCCGCAGCCGGTCGATCGCGACGCCCGTCGGCCTCGGCGCGGAGCGCCGACCGGCGTGCTGGAGAAGACCCAGCCGTCCGCCTCGCGCATGTCGGGGAGCGGCGGCGCGGCGTCCGTCGGCGGGCACGCCCTCGAGCGGGTCGGCGAGCGCGACGGCCAGCAGCCCGCCCGGGTCTAGGTGGCGCCGCGCGCTCGCGAGCATCGAGCGGCGCCCGTCCCGGCCGCCGAGCAGCTGCACGACCTGCATCGGGGCGATCGACGAGCGCGAAGCGCCGCCCGAGCTCGAACGCTCGCGCGTCGCCCGCCACCGCGCGCGCCCGCGAGGCCGCGCTCGCGCGGCGCGCGCGCGGCGAGCTCCGCGACGAGCGCCGGGTCCGAGTCGAGCCCGGTCACCTCGTGGCCCGTGCCGGCCAGGTCGAGCGCCACGCGCCCCGTGCCCGCGCCGAGGTCGAGGATCGGCCCGCCGGCGCCCGCCGGCGAGCTCCCGCCAGAGCGGGAGGTCGGCCGCGTAGCCGCGCGCACTCCACGTCGTGCCAGACCACGGCCGCGTCGGGGGCCGGCCTCCGCTCGTCGGCCGGCTCACTCCGACCACCGGCGCGCGAGGCCGCGCTCGGCCAGCAGGTCGCGCAGCTCGAGCAGCGCGGTGTAGGTCGGCAGCGCGTAGAGGGGCGGCCGCCGTCGCGGTCGCCGCCGCCGGCGTCGAGCGAGCGCCCGAGGTCGCGCTCCACCGCGATCGGGGCGTCGATGCCCGCGTACTTGAGCCGCAGCGCCATCTCCTCGGCGCGGGTGCCCGAGCAGGTGACGCGCCGCACGCGGCCGGCCAGCACCTCGAAGTCGGCGTCCCAGATCCAGGAGACGTCGCGGCCGTCGGCGATCCGGTCGTTGAGCGCGACCCAGAGGTCGAGCGGACCGCTCCTCGAGCATGAGCGTGCCGGAGCACCTCGTTCGCCCCCGCCGGGTTCTTGACGAGCAGGATCGAGCACGTCGCCCGCCGGCGAGCGCGATCGTCTCGGCGCGGCCGAAGACCGCGGGCGAGGCCCTCGAGCCCCGCGCCGATCTGCTCGAGCGACGCGCCGAGCTCCAGCGCGAGCGCCGTGGCGGCGAGCGCGTTGTACACGTTGTAGAGGCCGGGGAGGGGGAGCTCCACGCGAGCGCTCCGGCCGGTGTCGTCATCTCGATCCGCGAGCCCTGCATGCCGCGCAGCACCACGCGCTCGCCCGCGACCGCCGGTCGCGGGCGCGTCGCGCCCGCAGCGCGGGCACGCAGTAGCGGCCCAGGTGGCCGAGGTAGACGGCGTCGTACGCGTAGGTCGCGCCGCAGTTGCGGCAGCGCTTCGAGTCCGCGGCGTGCTGGAGGTCGGACAGCTGCTGGTCGTCGTCCTCGACCCCGAAGTACGTGGCCCGCTCGTGGCCCCGGCCGAGGTCGGCCACGAGCGGGTCGTCCGCGTTCAGGACAGCGCGGCGCGCCCGCTGTCGCTCGGCCACGACGCTCGGCCCAGCGGTCGGCGAGGATCTCGAGCTCCCCGTAGCGGTCGAGCTGGTCGCGGAACAGGTTCGACAGGAGGAGCGCCCGCGGGGAGAGTGCGCGCGCGACCGGGGCGAGCCACGCCTCGTCGACCTCGAACAGCCCGAGCTCGTCGAGCGCTTCGCCCGGCGTCGAGGAGCGCCGTGGCCACGCCCCAGTGCATGTTCGACCCGGCGCGGTTGTGCACGACCTGCACGCCCTGCGCGCTGCATCGCGGCGGCGACCATCGCGGCGGTGGTGGTCTTCCCGTTGGTCGCGGAGATCAGCGCCGTCCCGCGCCTCGAGCGCGCGGCGCCGAGGCGCTCGAGCGCGCGCGGGTCGAGCCGCAGCAGGAGCACGGCCCGGGCGCCGTCGTGCCGCCCGCGCGGCCGAGCGCCGCGCGAGCGCCCGCAGCCCCCGCGCGAGCGCCGACCTCGGCCGGAGCCTCAGCGGCGCGGACCGTCCGGCGGGGCGATCACGCGCAGGCGCGCCGGCGACCGTGACGGTGACCGGCAGGTCCGCGACCGGGTCCCCGTCGGCGTAGACCGTGAACGGGCGATCGGCGCTCGATCTCGCACGCGCCGGCCGGAGTGAAGCGCAGCCCGGTCGCGTCCACGTGCGCCGCCGCTGAACACCGTCAGGAAGCCGCGCACGAACCGGAGCTTGGAGAGGTCCGCGATCGTGATCACGTCGAGCCGGCCGTCGTCGAGCTCCGCGTGGGGCACGAGCCACATGCCGCCGCCGTAGACGCCTTCGAGTTCGCCACGCCACGGAGTAGCCGGTGAAGTGTGCCGCTCCCCGTCGACCGTGACGTCGAAGCGCGCGGGCGCCAGCCGGCGAGCGCGCGCAGCGCCGCGTACAGGTACACGAGGTGCCCGCGCACGAGCTGTCGCCTCGTTGGCGATGCGGTTGCGTCCGAGTCGAACCCCAGGCTCGCGATCCCCACGAACGGCCCCCCGTCCACCTCCGCCACGTCGAGGAGGCGCTCCGGGCCCTCCACGGCCAGCCGCGCGGCCGCGCGTGGCGTCGGTCGGGATCCCCAGCACGCGCGCGAAGTCGTTGCCCCGCCCGGCGGGCACGACGCGAGCGCGGCGTCCGGCTGCCGCGCAGCGCGCCGGCCATCGCGCCCACCAGCCCGTCGCCGCCCAGGGCGACGACCGTCTCGCCTGCCTCCGGCCGCGGCCCGCGCCTCGTCGCGCGCGTGCGTCCAGGCTGTGCGGCTCGATCACCCGGTGCTCGGCGCCGCGCAGGCGAAGCTCCGCTCGACGGCCGCCGGCAGCGCGCCGCGGCGCCTGCCACCGGCCGCGGCCGGGTTGACGATCAGCGCGAAGCGCCGGCGTCACACGGATCGCGACCGCCGGCCAGCCGCGCGGCGCGCTCGCGCCGCGAACGTGCCCGCGCTCGCGCGCCGCGCAGCTCCGTGCCCTCCTCGAACCGCACGATCCGGGCCCGCGCGAGCCCGCGGTCGCCCACGAGTCGCTCGGCGTGCGGCTCCTCGGCGTCGTCGGGGTCGAGCGTCAGCAGGACGTCCTGCTTGCACGGAGTGCCAGGGCTCGCGCGGTCATCCGCTCGGAGGCGACCAGCAGCTGCCCCGGGCGCGCGAGCCAGTGCAGCTCGAACACGCCCAGCCGGTACGCGTAGAGGCGCTCGCCGTCGGAGAGGAGGACGTTGAGCCCCGAGAACGCCGATCGGTCGATGACCGCCGCGACCGTGCCCGCAGCGACCCGGCGACGTCCCCGGGTCGAAGCCGCGCATCAGGAAGTTGAAGAAGTGCTCGGAGTCGGTGTCGCCCGTCGGGACGGCGCACGCCGGGCTCGATGCAGCGAGGGGAACTCGAGGATCGTGCCGTTGTGGCAGAACGAGTAGTCGCCGAGGCAGAACGGGTGGGTGTTGTCCATCGTGAGGCCGCCCATCGTCGCGCGACGCACGTGCACGTTGAAGATCCGTCCGGGCGCGCTCGGTGGCGCGCCTGAACTCGCCGTCGGCGTAGGCCGCCTCGGGGAAGCGCAGCACCTCCGGTGCCCCGCCGTCGGCGTGCTCGTAAACCGCCATACCCCAGCCCGAGTCGTGCTCCTCGGACTGGCGGATCATCGGGTTCTCCGCCTCCACGAGCTCGTGGCGGATCGAGCTCGGCTCGGACGCTACGCAGCCGAAGATCCGGCACATGGGGGCGAAGGTCGGGTGCTCACGGGCTCACAGTCTATGAGCGACGAAGGGAGCTGCGGTGGAGGAGCCGCGACGTATCTGGTGGGCGCGCCCGCGCAAGCTCTGCGGGCTGGAGCGGCCGGGCGGAGGGGGGCGGAGCCACCGCCCCGAGCGGCGCGCGGGGGAGATCGCCTATCTCAGGGCGCACGGGGTGCGGCTCGTCGTCTCCACGATGCGATCGCGCCACAACCTCGCCCACTACGAGGCGATGGGGCTCGCCGCGCACCATGTGCCGGTCGAGTCCTGCGCCGCCGGGGCCGAGGCCCTCGAGGAGCTGCTGCCGCTCCTTCGCCGGGAGCTCCGCGCCCGCGGGGCGGTCGCCGTGCACGGCGACGTGCGGACGGACTTCGTGGCGGCGGTCTGCGCCGCGCACCTGCACGAGTCGCGCGGCGTCGACCCCGAGGCCGGGCTTCGCGCCGCGCGCGACGCGGGCCTCGACGTCTCGCCCGACGCCGCGCGGCTCCTCGGCGTCGACTACGAGGCGGTCCAGCCGCGCTCGCGCATCGCCGCCTCCACCTCGGCCGGGCGGTCGGTGACGACGTAGGCGTCGACGATCGCGCCATCCATGTTGATCGTGATCGAGAGGCCGGACTCGGTCTCGCGCACCTTCGAGATCGGCGCGACGGGCCGCCCCGAGCCCATCCGCGGCTTGACGCGTCCGGTGGCCACGCGGTGGACGCCTGGGGTCGCCGCCAGCGAGTCGAGCAGGCGCCGGTAGCCCTTGCTGGATGAGTGCTTGTGATGCGTCTTGCGCGGCATGACCCAGATGATGGCGCCTCGTAGCGCCTCGCCGTGCCCGTCAGCCCGGGCGGAGCGCGAGCGAAGCGAGGTCGTCGGCCACCACGAGCGGCCGCGGATCGACGGCCGCCTCCGCCTCCTCGGCCGTCGTCCCGCCGCTCAGGACGAGCGCCGCGTCCACGCCCGCGCGCGCCGCGGCCGCCACGTCGGCGTCGAGCCGGTCGCCCACGACCAGCGTCCGCCCCTCGCCGAGGCGCTCGATCGCCGTCCGGATCAGCTCCGGCTCGGGCTTTCCCACGATCGTCGCGGTGGCCCCGGAGGCGTACTCGACCGCCGCCACGAGCGCACCGGTGCCCGGCCACAGCCCGTCCGGCATGGGGTAGGTGGGGTCGCGGCTCGTCGCCAGGAGGTCCGCGCCGCGGCGGACCGACAGGACCGCGTTGCGGAGATCGTCGTAGACGACGTCGTCGGTCCCGGCGACCACGACGACGTCGGCGCGGGAGGCGAGGTCGGTCCCGTTCAGCAGCTTCAGGCCGGCGTCCGCCACGTGCCGGCACATCGCCTCGGTCCCGATCACGAAGACGGTCCGGCCGCCGCGCGTCTCGGCCAGCAGGTGCTGCATCGCCCCGCCCACGGTCACCACGTCCGCCAGCGACGTCCGCACGCCGAGCCCCCAGAGCTTGCGCACGTACTCCTCGCCGCTCCGGCGCGGGTCGTTCGTCACGAACGCGATCCGCTTGCCCGCCTCGCGCAGCTCGTCGAGCGTCTCGATCGCGCCCGGCGTGGCCTCGTCGCCCACGTACACGCAGCCGTCGAGGTCGAGGATCAGCTGGTCATAGCCGTCCACGAACGGCGCGAGGGCCACGCCGGGATCCTACGAGAGCGGGCCGAGGCTACCCTGGAATCGTGGTCTTCGACGTCGATGAGGCGCAGTTCGAGGCGCGCGTCGTCGAGCGCTCACGCGAGCGGCCCGTCGTCGTGGACTTCTGGGCCGCCTGGTGCGGCCCCTGCCGGGCGCTCACGCCCGCACTCGAGGCGGCGGCGTCCGCCCGCGAGGGCGACGTCGACCTCGCGAAGGTCGACGTGGACGCCAACCAGGGTCTGGCGGGCCGCTACCGGGTCCAGGGCATCCCGGCTGTCAAGGCCTTCCGCGACGGCCGCGTGGCCGACGAGTTCACCGGCGCCCTGCCTCCGGCCGAGGTCGAGCGGTTCTTCGACGGGCTCGTGCCGTCGAAGGCCGACCGGCTCGCCGAGGAGGGCGACGAGCGGTCGCTCCGTGCCGCTCTGGAGGCGGACCCCCGCCACGCCGATGCCGCCGTCGCGCTGGGGCGGCTACTGCTCCTGCGCGGCGACCGTGACGAGGCGATCACCCTCCTCGAGCGCTTTCCGGACGACTTCCTGGCCGCTGCGCTCCTGGCGCGCGCCCGACTATCCGGGGACGCGGACGAGGACCCGCTGGAGCGGGCCTTCGAGAGCTGGGACGCCGGCGATCACTCGGCGGCGCTCGACGCCCTCCAGGCCGCCTTCGACGAAGCTGACGATCCCGCGACGCGGGACGAGCTCAGGCGGGTGATGGTCGGCATCTTCACCGAGCTCGGCCCGGCCGACGAGCTGGCACGCGAGCATCGCCGGCGGCTGGCGTCGGCCCTCAACTAAGCGGCGGGCTCAGCCCGCGGCGCGTTCCGCCGCCGCTCGCGCCTGCCGCCGGCGTCCGACGAGCGTCAGGACGCCGAGCACCACGGCGACGATCAGGAGGCCGACGATCAGCCCACCGATCAGGCCGACGCCCCCGAACGGCAGGGCGACGAGCTCCGCCAGGCCGTAGCCGGCGGCGAGGAGGACGATCACGATCACGACGAGCAGCAGGATCCCGCGCGCCCGCAACAGGATGCTCGATCCGGGCGGAGGGGCCACGAGCCCCATCAGGCGGAGCATCAGGAGCTGGCGCCCCGATGGGGGCGCCTGCCCGAGCCGCTCGACCGCCTCCTTGAGCTCGTCGGGACGCCGCTCGGCGAGCGCCAGCGAGGCCTTCATCATCTGCCTCAGGGCGGCGCGCTCCTGGGGATGGCTGCCGGCGAGCGCCTGGTTGAAGTAGCTGCGTGCCGTCTCCGCGTCGTAGCGCTCGGCCGCCCGCGCGCCCAGGATCGCTCGCGCCGCGGCTCGGTGCTTCGACTCGCTCAGGAGCTGCTCGTCCGTCCGGCTCTCGAGCTGGGGGATGGCCGCGAGGTTCCCCTGCTGCTGCATCTTGACCTGACGCTGCTTGGCCACGACCGAGCAGTCTGCCAGACGGCTTGCCCGGGACGACGAGCGGGGCGAGGCGACCTGTGCCGCCCCGCCCCGCGCGCTTCGCGGCCGGGCCCTGCTAGTTGGCCTGGTCCTGCTCGGCCGCGAGGCCGATGAGGGTCAGGTCGTCGCCGACGCGCCCGAGCTCCTTACTGTCGCCGTCCTGGACGTCGACGCGGAAGAGCTCCGTCTTGCTGCTCGTCGCCGTGGTGACGTAGCCCACGTTGTTCGTCCCCGCGATGTCGAACCCGAGCCGGCTCCGCATGTTGAAGTCGACCGGCTCCTCATCGACCAGCGTGCCGTTGTTCGGCGGGTCCTGCGTGTAGATCGCGTCCCTGTCCGAGTCCGCCGCATAGAGCACGGTCGCGCCCGGCTGGACGAAGCTGAACGACGAGTTCGTGTACGCGGACCCGACCACGTTCGGATCGTCCGAGCCGCGGTTGATCGCGCCGTCGTTGATGCACGTGTTCGCGTCCACGTCGCACCGCAGGTTCTGCTCATCGTCGCTCGTGATCCTGAGCCTGTCCGGCACGGGATTGAAGTCGACGCCGAAACGGTTTCCGTTCAGGTTCGGCGAGAACGACGACCCGGACTCGGCGATGGCGATCGCCGTCCGCGGGTTGACCCGGTAGATGTTGCTGTCCGTGCCGACGCCGTACAGGTCCCCGGTCTTCGGCCGGAAGTCGATACCGACGAGCTTCTCGCCCATCGGAAGCCCCGTGATCGGCTTCGAGGAGCGGATGTCCTCGGACGAGTTGCGCTGGAACTCGACGAGGTTCTGCTCCTCGTCGACGCCGTAGAACGTGCGATCGGCCGCCTGCGCGGCGACCGGCAGCGCCAGCGCGGTGACGCACCCCAGCACCATGCTGCGGCGGAATAGACGTTTGCTGCCCACTGTCGAGCTCCCTTCATGGCTTTCGGTAGTAAGGCTCATTCGCGGGTTGGGCCGGGATGGTTCACCGGGGGGATAATCCGATCGTGACCCCGACCGAGGCGAGACGCCTGCCGCCGGGCCCCGCCTATCCGCGGCCTCTCGCCACGCTCGGCTGGGTCAAGCGACCGCTCCCGTTCATCGAGCGCTGCCGGCGGCGCTACGGCGACGTGTTCGCGCTCAAGATCGCCGCCGAGGGCACGTGGACGTTCCTAGCCGACCCCGACGACGTGAAGCGGGTCTTCACGGGCGATCCACGCGTCTTCCACGCTGGCGAGGCGAACGCCGTCCTCGGTCCGGTCCTCGGAAGCCACTCGGTGCTCCTGCTCGACGAGGCGCCGCACATGGCCCAGCGCAAGCTGATGCTGCCGTCGTTCCACGGCGACCGGATGGAGCGCTACGGGGACCTGATGACCGCGGTGGCCGAGCGCGAGATCGCCACCTGGCCGGTGGGAGAGCCGTTCGCGATCCGCCCGCGGATGCAGGCGGTCACGCTCGAGGTGATCATGCGTGCGGTCTTCGGCGTGCGCGACGGCCGCCGGCTCGAGCGCCTCCGCGCCGCACTCGGCGAGATGCTCGACTGGACCGCGAGCCCGCTGCGCCTCGTCGCCTTCGCCGTTCTCGGCCCCGAGCGCGTCGAGCGCGACGCGCGTTTCCGACGCGCCCGCGAGCCGGTCGACGCGCTCCTCCTCGACGAGATCCGGCACCGCCGGGCCGACCCGGAGGTGGGGGAGCGGGACGACGTGCTGTCGCTCCTGATCGGCGCGCGCCACGAGGACGGTCGCCCGATGGGCGACGCCGAGCTTCGCGACGAGCTGATGACGCTGCTCGTCGCCGGCCACGAGACGACGGCCACGGCGCTGGCGTGGGCGATCGAGCGGCTGGTCCGACACCCGGCCAAGCTCGAGCGCCTCGGCGACGAGCTCGCGGTGGGGGAGGACGCCTACCTCGACGCGGTCGTCACCGAGACGCTCCGCCTCAGGCCCGTCCTGCCGGTGGTCCTACGGCACCTGACCGAGCCGGTCGAGCTCGGCGGGTACGAGCTTCCCGCCGGGATGCGGGTCGCGCCCTGCATCCATCTCGTGCACCGCCGCCCCGAGATCTACCCGGAGCCGCACCGCTTCCGCCCCGAGCGCTTCCTCGAGACCCCGCCCGGCACCTACACCTGGATCCCGTTCGGCGGCGGGGTCCGCCGCTGCCTCGGGGCGAGCTTCGCGACCTTCGAGATGAGGACCGTGCTCCGTGCCGTCGTGCGGAGCGCGCGCCTCCGGCCGGCACACCCGGGTTCCGAGCGGGTGTCGCGGCGGGCCGTGACGCTCACCCCGAGCCGCGGGGCGGAGGTCACCGTCGGCTAGGGAGGGGCCGCCGTCAGCGGCCGACGTGGATTCCGAACGCTCGCGGCGCGGCGCAGACCGCGCGCGTGACCGGGTCGATTCGCCGGCCCTCCTCCTCCAGCCGGTCGCGGCGCAGGAATGCGCGCCGCACGAGGCTGCCTCCCAGCCAGGCGATTGGCTCGGGGGGGACCGCGAGCCGCTCGGGCTCGACGAGCGGGAGCCGGCTCGCCTCGTCGCGGCGGTCGAGGGCGAGCGACGACAGGATGCGGCCCGCGAGGTGCGAGGGCCCGACGCCGTTGCCGGTGAAGCCGAAGGCGTAGTGGACCGGCGCGCCGGGGAGCGAGCCGATCTGCGCCAGGTGGCTCGGCGAGACGTCGATCGGGCCGCCCCAGGCGTGCGTCAGCGCGCGGCCGCGCAGGGCGGGGAAGACGCGGATCAGGGCCTCGGCGATCGTCTCTGTGAGCGTCGGGTCAACGGCGGCGCGCCCGCGCACCCGCGCCCCGAAGGCGGGTCGCCCGCCGCCCCAGCCGTACGCGATGCGCCCGTCGCGGGTCGTCCGCATGTAGTGGAGCAGCGTCCGCCCGTCCGTGATGCCCTCGCCGCCGGTCCAGCCGGCGGCCTCGATCACGTCGGGGACCGGCTCCGTGAGGACGATGTGGGAGGACGTCACCGAGAGCCGCGAGCGGAGCGGGGCGACGCCCCGCGACGCGGCGCCCATCGCGAGGACGCCGGCCTGCGCCCTGACGGTCCCGTCGCCGGCGGCGACCTCGACCGCCCGGCGCCCTGTCACGGCGAGCCTCGTCACCGGCGAGCGCTCGAAGATCGCGGCGCCGCGCTCGATCAGGCGGCGGCGCAGGCCGAGCGCGAGGCGCGCCGGCTGGAGCGTCGCGTAGTCCGGCACCAGGACGCCGCCGCGGAACGCGGGCGACGCGCAGCGCGCGCTAACGCCGGCGCGATCGAGCGCGACGACGCGATCGGGCGCCTCGACCGCGCGCGCCGCCTCGACCGCGGCGTGCCCGGCACCATCCTGCGCGGCCGCGGTCGAGACGAGCATGTAGCCCGACTGGTCGAACCATGCGTCGACGTCCTGCTCGGCGCACCACGCGCCGACCGCCAGCACGCTCTCGCTGGAGGCCTCGGCGAGGCGCCGGGCGTCGGCGTCGCCGAGTCGGCGCCTGAGGCGCGGGAGGGCGAGCCAGAGCGACTCGCAGAAGCCGCCGTTGCGCCCGCTCGGCCCGTGTCCCGCCAGCTCGGCCTCGACGATCGCCACCCGCGCGCCGGGATCATGTTCGAGCACGTGCCAGGCCGTCCAGAGGCCCGTGTAGCCGCCGCCGACCACGACGACGTCGGCCTCGTGGACGCCCTCGAGCCGGGGTTCGGCGCTCACCGGCCCGGCCTCGTCGAGCCACCAGCCGTGGGGGGTGTGGAGCACCGCGCGCCTTACGGCCCGTCAGCCGGTCGGCCGTCGGCGCGAGGCTTTCTTCGCATCGAGTTGACATAAGATGCGTTATCGAGCATTGGATTCATGGCCGCGGACCGGCTATCCGTCCGGGAACGGCTGGATCTCCATGCCGTGGTCGCGTCTCGCGCATGCCGAGCTCGTAGGCGGCGCCGTGGGCGGTCGCGAGCTCGACCTCGGGCGCGTCCTTGCGGCGGACGCGTCAGCTCCATCGCCGCGATCGAGCAGTTCACGGTGTTGTGCTCCGAGCCGTCGGGGTCGGCGTAGACCCAGCCCACGAAGCTCGGCGGCGTCGGCGCGCACACGCCCCGTGACCGTCAGCCCCGGCCCGGGCAGCGCGAACTCGCAGCCCCGCGGCGTCTCGGCCACCTCGGTCGAGCGCACCCGCTCGATCCCGCCCAGACGCTGGCGCACGCCGTCGAGCGAGAGAACACCGTTCGCGATCCAGGGCGTGGTCGCGGGACCGAGCTTGATGCGCCCGAGCGCCACGTCGAGCCACGTGTCGCGGGCCGTGCCCGGCGAAGCTCGCCCCCTGGAGCCAGATCCAGCGCTCCGCGTGCTGGGCGCCCCAGTTGTGGCCGACCATGCCGGGCCAGCCGTCGAGCTCGATCGTGCGCTCTCCGGCCCGCACGACGCCGCTGAAGCGGGTCGCCGGGTGCGGGCTCTCGAGCTTCGTGCGCGGAATCGGTGCGCGTGTACATCCATCCTCGGGGCAGGTGGCGGATCGCGTCGGCGCCGGGCTCGAGGTCGAGCTCCCAGGAGGCGTCGAGGCGGTCGCTCGCGACGTGCCCCTCGACCCGGCCGGGACCGAACATGCTGTCGCCGAGCGCGACGTAGGCGCCGTCGGGGGCCGCGAGCTCGCCGGGCCCGAGCGTCACCTTGGAGGCCACCGGGCGGGAGCCGCGCTCGAACAGCGTGAACCACAAGGAGCCGTGTGCCGCGGCGCCGGGCGCCTTGTGGACCGTGTAGCGGATCCAGACCGCGACCGGCTCGTCCGGGTGCGCCGCCTTGAGGTAGAAGCTCTCGTAGTGGCCGCTCGCCGGCTTCACTGCCGGAAATCGGGCTTGCGCCCTGGTCGCCTGACTCGCGGCCTCGGCCATTGGCGGGCAGCGTACTGCCGGAGCGCCGCGCGGGCGACCTGCTAGAAAGCCGCGCATGGCCGAAGTCCGGTGCTGCTGATCACCGGCGCGAGCAGCGGCATCGGCGCCGCGACCGCCCGCCAGGCCGTGGACGCCGGGTAGCGCGTCGTGCTCGGCGCGCGCTCGGAGGACAAGCTCGCGAGCCTGGCCGACGAGCTGGGCGGCGACGAGCGCGCGGTGGCGCGGCGCTGCGACGTGTCGAGCTGGGACGACCAGCAGGCGCTCGTGGCCACGGCGCTCGACCGCTTCGGCCGGCTCGACGCCGCCTTCGCCAACGCCGGCTTCGGCGCCAAGCGCGGGTTCCTCGAGGAGAGCGTCGAGCACTGGCGCTCGATGATCGACACCAACGTGCTCGGCGCCGCGCTCTCGATCCGCGCCGTCCTGCCCCACTTCAGGGAGCCCGGACGCGGGCACTTCCTCCTCACCGGCTCGGTGGCCGGCCGGCGCGCCCTGCCGGGGTCGCTCTACTCGGCCACCAAGTGGGCGGTCACCGCGATGGGCGAGGCGCTCCGCCAGGAGGTCTCGGACTCGCGACATCAAGGTCACGCTGATCGAGCCGGGAATGGTCGACACGCCGTTCTTCGACAACCCGGTCCAGGGCGCGCTCGCAGGCCGACGACATCGCGCGCGCGGTCCTGTACGCGCTCTCCCAGCCGCGCGCACGTGGACGTGAACGAGGTCCTGATCCGGCCGATCCGCCAGCCGATCTGACCGCCGGCATCCGGCCCGCGGCGTAGCGTCGAGCGCGATGGGACCGCGCTCGATCGCCCACGTCGACATGGACGCCTTCTACGTCGAGCGTCGAGCTGCAGCGGCGCCCGGAGCTGCGCGGCAAGCCGGTCGTCGTGGCCGGCAGCGGGCCGCGCGCGGTCGTCACCACCGCGAGCTACGAGGCGCGCCGGTTCGGGGTCTTCTCGGCCACGCCCGCGGCGCGGGCGCGGCGGCTGTGCCCGCGACGCCGTCTTCGTGCCGCCGGACTTCGACGCCTACCGCGAGCGCTCGCGCGAGGTGATGGCGGTGCTGCGCGAGCACGTCGAGCGCGTCGAGGTGGTGGGCCTGGACGAGGCCTACCTCGACCTGACCGGCGCTCGAGCGCCCGCGCGCCGCGGCGCGCGGCGTCAAGGCGCGCCGATCGCGAGCGGCACGGGCCTCGGCTGCTCGATCGGCATCGGCCCGAACAAGCTGGTGGCCAAGGTCGCCTCGGACGCGGAGAAGCCCGACGGCTTCGTGGTCCTCACCGCGCGCGGAGGCCGCGCGAGCGGTTCGCGGACGCCTCCCCCGCGCTGATCCCGGGCATCGGCCCGAAGACCGTCGAGCGGCTCGCGGAGCGCGGGATCACGACGCTGGACGCGCTGCGGCCGGACGCCCGACGAGCTGCTGACCGAGTGGTTCGGCGCCCGCCTGGGCCCGCTACCTGGGCGGCCTGGCGCGCTTCGAGGACGAGCGCCCGCTCCAGACGGTCCGGGTCGCGCAAGTCGGAGTCGCGCGAGACGACCTTCGACCGCGACCTGCGTCGGCCTGGGCGCGCTCGAGCCCGTCGCTCGAGCGGCCTGGCCGCGGCAGCTGTGCGCGCGACCTGCGAGCGCACGGGCGCCGCGGCCGCACGGTCGGCATCAAGGTCCGCCTCGACGACTTCTCGACCCACACCCGCGCGCGCACGCTCGCCGAGCCCCGGTCGACCGGGCGGTCGCTGACCCGCGTGGCCACGCGACCTGCTGCGCGAGCTCGACCCGCGCGCGCCCGGTGCGCCTGCTCGGGGTGCGCGTCGCCGGGCTGGAGCGAGCGCCGCGGGCCGACGGCCGCCGAGGCGGAGGCCCAGATGGAGCCTCGACGCTGTAGCGCTCGCCGCGCGGCTACCGCGTCGACCAGACCGTCCGTCGAGGTCCGGGAAGCCGAGCCTGCGCTTCGCCGCCTCGGTCAGGTCCCACTCGCGCCCCGCGATGAACGGGCCGCGGTCGATGACGCGGACCTTCTCCGTCTCGCCGCGGTAGTGGAAGCGCGACCTTGGTGCCGCACGGCAGCGTCTTGTGCGCCACGCCCACGGTGTCCGGGCGGAGCGTCTGCCCGCAGGCGGTCGTGTTGCCGTACAGCCCCGGCCCGTACCAGGACGAGACCGCGGAGCGGTAGACGTGCACGCGGTGCTCGACCTGCTGCTTGATGGCGCCGTTCAGGTCGTCGCCCTCGAACTTCGCCCGCACCGGGAAGCTCCCGAGCTCCTCGGGCGTCCACTCCGCGCGGTACCCGCCGTCGCCGTCAGTCCTCGCGATGGCGATGCGGTCCCAGTCGCCGTTCCGCTGGCGCTGGATCGTAACCTTGCGGTCGCGCACGCCCGGTGCGAGCCGGCCCCGGATCGCGATGTCCTTGCCGCGCAGCACGTCCTTCTTGGTCCGGGCGGTGAGGGCCGCGTCCACCTTGACGTCGACGCGCCCGCTCTCGGCCTCCTTCTCGCCCGAGTCGTCCACAGCGACCGCCCGGTAGCGGCCCGTGAAGTCCGGCGTCACCTCGAAGTCGTAGTCCCCGTCGCCGTCGGTGCGCGTCTCGTCGAGCTTGTCGTAGTCGCCCTTCGCGGTCTTGAACTTGAGCTCGATCCGGCGGTCGTCGAGCTTCGGCGACACCGATCCGCGCAGCTCGACCGACTCGCCGCGCGCCACGCGGGAGTCGTCGGCCTCGATGTCCACGTCGGAGACCTGCGCGGCCGCCGCGGGGCTTGCTGCGAACGCGAGGCCGACGACCGCCAGGGCGAGCGGGCGCATGACGAGGTGTCGGCGAGGTCGGATCACGTGCGTCGGGGGGCGCCGCCCGGCGCGCCTGCGGGGACCGAAGCGGCGCACGCTAGCAGGGGATCCGGCCGCCGCACTCCGGTCCGGGCGCTCGCTCAGGCCCGCCTTTGCCCCACCTGGACGGGCTCCGGATCGGGCGGCAGGGCGACAGCGGGGGTCTTCGCCACGCCCGTGGCCGTGACCACCAGGTGGGTGCCGGGCGCCTGTGGCCGCGCGCCGACCGGGTCGCCGGGGTCGCGCTCGGCGCGGTCCAGGAGGGCGAGGATCGAGCGGCAGACGGGCGCCTGGGGCGCGTCCTCGCCGACGTTGCACGCCAGCCGGGCGAGGCCGAGCTCCTGGGTCGCCGACTCCCCGTGGAGCAGGCGCGCGGTGGCCATGGAGAGCTGTACGAACGCTCGCTCGAGCAGCAGGTCGGACTCGAGCCGGCGCGGAGCCGGCGGCGGGCCGAGGTCGAGCGGGCTCTCGCCGGCCACGAGGCGCTCGGCCTGCTGCCCCATCACGCCGCGGACCTGATCGGTGCCGAGCCCCGACTGCAGGGCGCAGCGGAGGGTGAGGATCGCGGCCTGCACCGGGGTCCCGTACGGCGCGTCGCTCCCGTACAGGACCTGCCCGGGCGGCACCAGTGCGAACAGCGCGAGGAGGTCGACCGGGTTCCACCAGGTGGTGTCGAAGAGCAGGTTCGGGCACTCCGGCGACGTGGCGCCAGATCCAGGCGAGGTCGGAGATCCCCGCGTGGGCGAGGATCACGTTCGCGTCCCGGAAGCGCTCGGCAAGCCTGAGCGCGTCGCGACCGAGCGCCGGGATGCCGCGGCCGGCGTGCACGATCGTTGGCACACGCCGTTCGGCCGCGAGCGCGACGATCTCCCCGACGCTCGGGTCCGACAGCGTGAAGCGCTCGGCGCGCGGATGGAGCTTCACCCCGCACGCGCCGGAGTCGAGCGCACCGCTCCGCCTCGCGGGCGCCCCCGTTCGCCGGGTCCACGCGGCAGAACGGGATCAGCCGCCCGCCGGAGCGGTCGGCCGCCTCGATCATGCGGTCGTTCGCCGGCGGATAGCCGGCGGGCTCGTGCATCGGGAAGACGAAGGCGCGCGCCTCCGCCCGCTCGAGCGCCGCGACGAGCGCCGGCTCCGACGAGCGAAATCCGTCCGGGTCGCTCGCCCCGAGGTGGCTGTGCACGTCGATCGCCGCCAGTCCCGGGAGCCGCTCGAGTAGCGAGTCGAGCCAGGGCCGGAGGAGCTGGTCCGCGTGCACTCGCGCCAGCCTAGAGGCGATTGCCCCAGCTAGAGCGAGCCTGAGCGGGACGAGATCAGCTCGTGCAGCCGGGAGAGGCTGTCCGACCAGCCACCTTCGTGGAGCGCGAGCCGGGACTCGGCGGCGAAGGCCCCCTGGTGCACCGCGAGCTCCGTCGACTCGCCGAGCGCGCGGAAGGTCAGCGTGACCACCGTCTCGCGATCGTCCGGATCGGGGTCCTCCCAACGAAAGGTGTAGGCGAGGCGCGCCGGAGGATCGATCTCCTGGAACTCCCCGGAGAGATAGAACAGATCGCCATCCGGCGGCTGCATAGCGATCCGGTAGCTGCCCCCGACGCGGAGGTCGATCTCGACCCCGGGGGCGGTGAATCCGCTCGGTCCCCACCACTTCGCCAGTTCCCCCGGCTCGGTACAGGCCGCGAACACGGCGGAAGGCGCCGCCGGCAGGACGCAGCTCAGGTCCAGGACCAGTCCCTCCGGCTCTGCCGCCACCGGCCCGACTCTATCCGCGGCCGACCGATGCCCGGCCGGACGCCGGCGAGGATGTGTCTCGGCGCCGGTCGAGGACGATCGGAGTCGAGGCCCGCCTACCGCTCGCTCCGCGGTGCCACCTCGGCAGAGAGTAAGGTCGCGGGGGTCGATGCCAACCGATCGGCTCACCGCGCTGGACGAGTCCTTCCTGCACCTGGAGGACGATTCCACCCATATGCACGTGGCCGCCGTGATGGTCTTCGACGGCGAGCCGCCGCCGTACGAGGACTTCCTCGAGGCGATCGAGGGGCGTCTTCACCTCGTGCCGCGCTACCGGCAGCGGCTGGCGTTCGTGCCCTATGGGCAGGGCCGCCCGAGGTGGGCGGACGACCCGCGCCTCAACCTCTCGTACCACGTGCGTGCGACCGCGCTACCGGCGCCGGGGAGCGAGGCGCAGCTTCGAGCCCTGGCCGGCCGGGTCTTCTCCCAAAGCCTCGATCGCGACAAGCCGCTGTGGGAGCTCTGGCTCGTCCACGGGCTCGACGGCGGGCGCTTCGCGCTGCTGTCGAAGACCCATCACGCGCTCGTGGACGGCGTCTCGGGCGTCGACATCGCGAGCGTCCTCTTCGACACCGCCCCCGAGCCGGCCGCGCCGCCCGACCCCGGGCGCCGGTGGCTCCCCCGCCCCTTCCCGTCCCGCAGCCAGCTCCTCGGCGAGGCGCTGGCCGAGCGCGTGTCCGCTCCGGCCCAGGTGCTCGCGGTGGCGGGCGCGGTGGCTCGGCGCCCGCTCGAGATCGCGGCGAGCGCGCGGGACGCGCTCGCGAGCGTAGGCGCGTTCGCCTGGGCCGGGCTCAGCCCCGCTCCCCCCACTCCCTACAACCGCCCGATCGGGCCGCACCGCCGCTTCACGTGGGTCCGCGCGTCGCTCGCCGACGTCAAGCGGATCAAGGACCAGCTGGGAGGCACGGTCAACGATGTCCTGCTCGCGTCCGTGGCCGGCGCGCTCGGCCGCCACCTTCGTCGCCGCGGCGTCGATACGGAGGCCCTCGAGCTCAAGGCGATGATCCCCGTCAGCGTGCGCGCCGATGAGGCGCGCGGCGCGCTCGGGAACCAGGTCGCGGCGATGATGGCGACCCTGCCGGTGGGCCAGGAGGACCCGGTTGTCCGTCTCGACCTGATCCGCGAGGAGATGCAGGGGCTCAAGCACGGCGGCCAGGCCGTGGGCGCCCAGCGGCTGACCGAGCTCGCCGGTTTCGCCCCGCCCACGATCATGAGCCAGGCGGCCAGGCTGATGGTGCGCCGCCAGCGCATGTTCAACCTCGTGGTGACCAACGTGCCCGGCCCGCAGTACCCGCTCTACCTGCTGGGGCGCGAGCTGCTCGACGTGTTCCCGATGGTCCCGCTCGCCCAGAGCCAGGCGCTCGGCGTCGCGATCATGAGCTACAACGGCCAGATCAACTTCGGCCTCAACGCCGACTACGACGCGATGCCGGACCTCGAGGAGCTGGCGGCCGACTTCGCCGACGCGCTCGAGGACCTCGCCGACGAGGCCGCGGTGCAGCTAAAGCTCGAGCGACGCGAGTCGATCAAGTCCACGTGAGGAGACGGCGCAAGTGCGCGACCGCGTGATCCAGGAGGTTCGGCGCGAGGGCCTCGACGTCCAGGTCGAGACCCTGTCGGCCTCGACTCGCACCGTGGAGGACGCCGCGTCGGCGGTGGGATGCGACAGCGCCCAAATCGCGAAGTCGATCGTGTTCGTCGCGGACGGCGACCCGGTCGTCTGCGTGGCCTCGGGCGACGCCCGAATCGATCCCGAGCTCGTGTGCGACGCCCTGGACTGCGCCGAGGCGCGTGCGGCAAGCGCCGCCGAGGTGCGCGCGGCGACCGGCTTCTCGCCAGGCGGAGTGCCACCGCTCGCCCACGGGCTCCCGGTCGTCTTCGACGCCGCGCTGCTCGAGCACGACCGCATCTGGAGCGCGGGCGGGGACGATCATTCGGTCTTCGCGGTCGCGCCGCGCGTGCTGGCGGCGTGCACGCGCGCCGTCGTCGCTCCGCTCACGTCGCGCTAGCCGCGCGCTCCGCGGCGGCATACTTGGGCCGTGCCGCCCGCCGATGAGCCGCTTCGGATCGCGCTCGCGCAGATCAACCCGACGGTGGGTGACCTCCGCGGCAACTCCGCACGAATCGCCGACTCGATCGATCGCGCCCGCGAGGCCGGCGCGCAGCTCGTCGTCCTCCCGGAGCTGGCGCTCACGGGCTACCCGCCCGAGGACCTCCTGCTCAAGTCGAGCTTCGTAGCAGCCGCACAGGGCGCGCTCGCGGACCTTGCCGCCGGGACGAGCGGCGTCGTGGCCCTGGTCGGCTTCCCGGAGCGCGATGGCGCGCTGTACAACTCCGCCGCGCTGCTCGCGAGCGGGGAGGTCGCCGGCGTCTACCGGAAGATGCGGCTCCCGAACTACGGCGTCTTCGACGAGCAGCGCTACTTCAGGGCGGGTGAGCGACCCGCGGTCTTCGAGCTGAACGGCGTCAGGATCGGCGTCACGATCTGCGAGGACATCTGGGCGCCCGGGCCGCCGGCGACCCACGAGGCGCTCGCGGGCGCGCGCGTGATCGTGAACCTGTCCGCATCGCCCTATCACGCCGGCAAGGGGCTCGAGCGCGAGCGCATGATCGCCGAGCGCGCGGCCGCCGCCGGGGCCACGTTCGCCTTCTGCAACCTGGTAGGCGGCCAGGACGAGCTCGTGTTCGACGGCCACAGTGTGGTCCTCGCCGACGACGGAGAGGTGCTCGCGCGCGGTGCGCAGTTCGAGGAGGCGCTCGTGACCTGCGGGGTGCCCGCCGGCTCCGGCGCGAGCGCCGCGGACGCGGCCGCCGCCGCGACGCTCGCCACGCTCGAGCTCCCCACGCCGAGCCGGGCGGAGGCGGGCGGAGGACAGCTTCCCCCCCTGATGGGCGCCGAGGAGGAGGTCTACGGGGCGCTCACGACGGGCGTGCGCGACTACGTCGACAAGAACGGCTTCGAGCGCGCGGTCGTGGCCCTGTCCGGCGGCATCGACTCGGCGCTTGTCGCGCTGGTCGCCGCCGACGCCCTGGGCGCGGATCGCCTGGCGTGCATCTCGATGCCCTCGCGGTACTCGTCCGAGGGGACTCAGGCCGACGCCAGGGCGATCGCCGCGAACCTGGGCTCGAGGCTCATCGAGATCCCGATCGAGGAGCCGTTCCTCGCGTTCGAAGGCGCCCTGCGCGACGAGTTCTCGGCCGTCGAGCCCGACCTGACCGAGGAGAACCTCCAGGCACGCATACGTGGGACGCTGGTCATGGCGCTGTCGAACAAGTTCGGCTGGCTCGTCCTGACGACCGGCAACAAGTCCGAGCTCTCGGTCGGCTATGCGACGCTGTACGGGGACATGGCCGGCGGCTTCGCGGTCCTGAAGGACGTGTTCAAGGGCTGGGTCTACCGGCTCGTGGCCTGGCGGAACGAGCGGGCGGAACGCGAGCTGGTGCCCGGCTCGGTGCTCGAGCGAGCGCCGTCCGCCGAGCTCCGCGCGGAGCAGCGCGACGACGAGTCGCTCCCCCCCTACGACCTCCTCGACGCGATTCTCGAAGGCTACGTCGAGCAGGACCTCGATGCCGCGGAGCTCGTGCGGCGCGGCCTTCCCGAGGACGAGGTCGACCGCGTGATCCGGCTGGTGGACCGGGCCGAGTACAAGCGCCGGCAGGCGCCCCCCGGGATCCGCATCTCGACCAAGGCGTTCGGGCGCGACCGGCGGCTGCCGATCACCAACCGCTTCGCCGGCTAGGGCGGTCTCGCCGGTCAGCCCGGGCCCGGCCGCACCGCGAGCGTGACCCGCGACACGGCGCAGAGCCGCCCCTCGCCGTCGGTCAGGTCGACGTCCCACAGCCACGTCGTCCGGCCGCGATGCCGGCACCTTCCGGTCGCAGTGACCCACCCCGACGTGACGGGGCGGAGCAGGCTGGTGTCGTTCGACATGCCCACGGCGATCATCCCGTCGTCCGCGACGGCCTCGTACGTGGCGCGCGAGACGAGCGACTCGGACAGCGCGGCGTAGACGCCGCCGTGGACGATGCCGTACGGCTGCCGGATGCGGTCCGCAACCTCGACGCGCCCCCGGACCACCTCCTCCCCCAGCTCGAGCGCCTCGAAGCCGAGCGTCCCGTCGAGCGTGGCGTCGAGCGGCAGCGGCGTCGGTGGCCCCTCGGACACGCGCGGAGGTTACCCTTCTCGGCGATGGCGACCCTCGATCAGCTCCCCCCGGACCGCCGGGCGATCCTCGAGCTCGTCCTGCAACGCGGAAAGTCGTACGAGGAGATCGCCGACCTCCTCGGAATGCCGGAGACGGGCGTGCGGGAGCACGCTCGCGAGGCGCTGCTGTCGCTCTCGCCGCGGACCGCGGAGCGCGTGGACTCCGAGTGGCGCGGCCAGCTCGCCGACTACGTGCTCGGGCAGCAATCGGGGCCCGAGGCCACGGCCACCCGCGGACATCTCAAGCGATCCGAGCCCGCCCGCGCCTGGGCGCTGTCGATGATCGACTCGCTCGGCGATCTCTACAAGAACGGCGCCGAGCCGGAGATCCCTAGCGGCGAGCCGGGCCGCCGGTCGCGCCGGTCCGAGACCGCGGCCGCCGCCGCGAAGCCGTCCACCCCGGAGCGGGAGCGCGGAGCGAAATCGGCGGCCGAGCGCCGCCCGAAGCCGGCGGCCGACCGCCGGCCGGAGCGAGAGTCCGAGCCGAGGCGTGCCCGGCCGGCCGCCGGCGCGCTGTCGCCGGAGGCCGAGGCGGTCGTCCGTCGCCGCCGCGCGCTGGGCGCCGCCGCCGGCTTGGTCGGACTGGTCGCGGTGGTGCTCTTCGCCGTTCTCGTCTGGCCCTTCGGCGGCGACGACGAGGCGCCGCCGCCCGCGGCGGACACCGCGGCGTCCAGCCCGGCCGCCGAGACGCAGGTCCTCGCCCAGATCGAGCTCGAGCCGATCGGGAACGAGCGCGGCGGGGGCATCGCCTACATCGCCGAGCAGGGCGGCCAGCGCCAGCTGATCGTCCAGGCACGGCTCGAGCCCTCGACCGAGAACGAGGCCTACGAGGTCTGGCTCTACAACTCGGATGACGACGCTCAGTCGATCGGCGCGCAGTTCACGGACGAGCAGGGCCTCTTCGTGGGCGCCGGGATCCTGCCGGAGGACTTCGAGAGCTACGAGTTCATCGACGTCTCGCGGGAGCAGATGGACCAGAACCCCGAGCACTCCGGCGAGTCCGTCCTGCGCGGCCAGGTCGCGGGCGGCCAGCCGGCGCCCGACGCCGGCGGCGCGGCGCCGCCCGGCACCGAGCCTCCCCCGTCCGGCGGGACGCCGGTCCTGCCGCCGGGCGGCGAGCCCGTGCCGCCCGAGGGGGGCGTCCAGCCGCCGCCCGAGGGCGGGCCCGGACAGGGCGGCGGAGGCGGCAACTAGCGTCAGTCCGCAGCGCGGGCTGGCAGCAGCTTCCCCGGGTTCATGATGCCGCGCGGGTCGAGCCGCTCCTTGGCGGCACGCAGGACCTCAAGGCCGACCTCGCCGACCTCGGCGCGCATCCACGGAGCGTGATCGCGCCCGACCGCGTGATGGTGGGTGATCGTGCCGCCCGCGCCCACGATCGCATCTGTGGCCGCGCCCTTCGCGGCGCGCCACTGGTCGAGCTCGGCGCCGCGCTCCTGGCGCGCCAGGAAGGTGAAGTAGAGCGACGCCCCCGACGGATACAGGTGCGACACGTGGCACAAGACGAGCGGCCGCGTCCCGCGTTCGGAGAGCGACTCGCGTAGCGCCGACGCGACGGCCTCGTAGAGCTCGCCGAGCCGCGACCACGTGGTTGCCGTCTCCAGCGTCTCGACCATGACCCCGCGGTCGAGGAGGGCGTCGCGCAGGTAGGGTCCCGCGTAGCGGCCCCGCGCCCAGGCGCGCCCCGGGCCGCGCCCGAGCGGCACGCCCCCACCCCGCCGCGCGAGGCGCGCCGAGGCCGATCGCCGGCGGCCGACCTCGCGGCGCTCTCCCTCCCAGCCCAGGATCGCGATGCACCCGCCCTCGTGGCCCCGGGCGCGTAGGTAGCGCTCGCCCGCGCGCCGTTTGGCCGAGGCGCGCCGTCCGCTCGCCCCGGCCGCGGCGAGCGCCAGGCTGAGCCTGGTCTCACTCTCGTCGGACAGACGCGCCACGTCCGGCGCGGCGCCGCCCTGCTCCATGACGCGGAACGCCTCGGCGCCCTCGTCGAAGCTGCGGAACGACCATCCCTCGTAACGGCGGTCGCTCGGCGCCCGGCGCACGGACAGCGTCGCCTCGGTGATCACGCCGAGCACGCCCTCGGAGCCCACGAGGAGCTCCCTGAGGTCGGGGCCTGCGGCACTCGCCGGCAGGGCCCTCGCCACCAGGTCGCCCGCCGGCGTCGCGCACCGCAGGCCGCGGACCAGCTCGTCGATCCGCCCGTAGCCGGTCGAGGCCTGCCCGGCGGAGCGCGTGGCCACGAAGCCGCCGATCGTCGCGTACTCGAACGACTGCGGGAAGTGGCCGAGCGTCATCCCCCGGCTCCCCAGCGCCGCCTCGGCGGCCGGACCCGTGAGCCCGGGCGAGAGCGTGGCCGTGAGCGAGTGCGGGTCGGCGTCCAGCACGGCGTCCATCCGCCGCATGTCCAGGCGAGATCGCGGCCTGGAAGCCGTCGCGGCTCGGCTCGACCCCGCCGACGACGCTCGTGCCGCCGCCGAAGGGCACGACGGCGATCCCGGCCTCCGAGCAGATTGCGAGGACCTCGGCGACCTCGTCGTGCGAGCCCGGGGCGACGACCGCATCCGGGGCGCTCTCGGCGTGGCCCGAGCGGAGGCGCACGAGGTCCGGGTAGCTCTTCCCGGCGGCGTGGGCCACGCGCGTCCGGAGATCGGTCCGCACCTCCCCCTCGCCGACGACGGCGCTCAGGCGGGCGGCCTCGTCGGCTCCGAGCCGCGGCTCGGGCACCTGGACGTCGTCGAGCGCGGCCGCCGGGGTGCCCTCCCACCCCGCCGGCAGCTCCAGCTCCTGGCCGAGCAGGGCCTCCGCCTCGGCCGGGACCTCGGTCGCCGCCGCCGGGTCCCCCCACCCCCACCAGCGCTCGGACGCCGCGCTCACCGCGGCTCACCGAGCAGCGCGTCGAGCCCCTCGAGCGCCTCGTCGAGCTGCCGCCGCGTGGCGCGGCGCACCATGAAGCCGCCGAACCGGGCGAGCCCGCGCAGCCGCTGCCGGGTCCTGAGCTCGACGCGCGTCCCCGCGCCGTCCGCCGGGTCGAGCGCCAGCTCCGTGACCGACTCCGACATCATGCGCTCGAACGGCGAGTCGTCGACCTCCTGGCGCCAGGCCAGGCGGCGCTCGGGCTCAGCCTCGACGCGCGTGAAGTCGGCACGGATGACCTTGCCGCGCGGGCTTCGCAGCACCTTGGTCCAGGCGCACTCGTTCGCCTCCTCGACCCGCTCGACGCCGGGCCACCAGCGCGGCAGGTGGTGGGGATCGGACACCACCGCCCACAGCTCCCCGGCCGGGGCGGCGATCACCCGCGAGCGCCTCACCCTCGGCATCGCGGCACGGGCGCGGTGCGTGGCCTCACGCGGCGGGCGGCGGTCAGGAGGTGATCTTCCTCAGGTCCCGCACGAGAAGGAGGTGCTTGAGGTGGGAGGCGATCGCGGCGAGGTTCTCGAGCGCCTCGACGGCCTCCTTGCGGCGCTCGGAGTTACGCGACCTGAGCGCCGGCGCGAGGATCTGCTCGAGCAGGGCGGCCTCGCGATCGGCCGAGGTGCGGAAGACGCGCAGGTTCCGCCCCCCCACGCCGAAGCGCGCCAGCTCGCACACGGCCCGGACGATCTCGCGCTCGGTGTCGTCGTAGAAGACCTCCCCCTCGCGCTTCTCGCCGCGGATCACCCCGTACTCCTCGAGCTCGCGCACGAGCGAAGACTCGGCGCCCGTCTCCTCGACGACGTCCGCCAGCCGGTACGCGGCGCCCTTGCCCTTGACCTCGACCGTGGCCCGGCGCATCGCGCGCTGGTCGGTCCGGTTCGCGCTCGCGATCTCGGGCTCCGAGCGGCCGGCGGCCAGCTCTTGCCGGATCACCCGGAGCGGCAGGAACTCGTCGCGCTGGAGCCGGAGGATGGTGCGCAGGCGCGTGACGTCGGCCGGGCTGTAGAGCCGGTACCCGCCGCGGGTGCGGCGCGGCGCCAGCAGCTTCTGGTCCTCCAGATAGCGGATTTTGGAGATCGAGATGTCCGGAAACTCGCGCTCCAGCTGCTTGCAGACCGCGCCGATCGTGAGCGCCTTCGGTGAGCGCGAGGCCGCAGGCGGGGCCGGCGAGGGAGTGGCGCTCGCGTGATCGCCGGTTGGGTCGGTGCGTGGCGTCATCGCTCGAGGTAGCTCAGTTTGTACTTACCGATCTGGAGCTCGTCGCCGTCGGTCAGCTTGTGCGACTCGATCCGGCTGCGGTTCACGTACGTCCCGTTGAGCGATCCGAGGTCGTCGATGTAGATGCCATCGCGACGGCGGACGAGCAGCGCGTGGTTGCGTGACACGGTCACGTCGTCGAGGAAGACCGCGGACTCCGGAGTACGGCCGATCGCGGTCCGCTCGTCCCCGACGCTGAAGGTCTCACCCGCACGCCCTCCGCCGGAGCGGATCACGAGTGTCGCCCCCTCGGCGGTGACCCGGTCGAGGTCCACCGCCCTGAGGTCGCCCGTGTCGTCGACCTGGTAGGCGATCGTCGTGTCCTCCGACTCGCGCGCCACGTCGCCGAGGAAGGCGCCGCACTTCTGGCAGTAGTTCGCCCCTTCGGGGTTGACGAAGCCGCATTCCAGGCAGTGCATCCCGCTCCCCGAGCCCTACCCCGCCTGGTTCGGCGGCGAGCCCTTGCCGGCGAGGATGTCCGTGAGCTGCTGCACGTCGCCGCCGCTGATCACCGCCTCGCCGTGCTCGTGCTTCTTGCGGAGCCGGTTCACGAGCTCGGCCCGAAGAATGTCGATCTTGCCGTGCAGCATGCGGCGCTCGTACGAGAGCTGCTGCTCCTCGCCGGTAAGCCGCTGAATCAGGTCCTTGAGCTCCTGATCGCTCAGTGCTCCAAGGTCGGGAAAGGTCTCCATCTGGTGTTAGCTCCTCCTCCGGCGACGCGTCGGGAGCGCGAGTATACCCAGGGTCAAGCGGAGGTTGAGGGTCGTGACATCACGCGCAAGCCCTCTCTCACGTAGCCGACCGTCGCCAGCAGCGTCATCGCGAGCCCCAGGAACAGCAGCGCCTCGGCGACCCAGGTCACCGAGACCATCGCCAGGAACAGGGAGAACATCGTCGGCCAGACCGCCCAGCGCCCGAGCATGTTGATCTGCAGCTCGGCGCCCCGCCGCAGAACGAGCTGGCTCAGGACGAGCACAAGCAGCTCCCTGGCCGCCAGCACGGCGAGCGCCCACCGCGGCAGCAGCTCGAAGTGGTAGGTCACGATCACGCCGGCCACCACCAGCAGGCGATCGGTCAGCGGGTCGAGCAGCGCCCCGAGCCGGCTGTACTGGCCGGTCAGGCGCGCGGCGATCCCATCGAGGTAGTCGCTCCCGCCGATCACCGCGTAGACGATCGAGGCGGACGCGATGCGTCCGTCGCCCGAGCCGAGCGCCAGGACCAGGAACACCGGGATGAGGGCGAGCCGCGAGAAGCCGATCAGGTTCGGCAGCGTCCACGGGCGAAGCGGCTGGCCGCGCAAGGTCGCATCCGGTGGCGGACCGGAGCGGTCGAGGCCGAGCAGGCGCCGCTTGGTCAGTCCAGGCCGCGCCACCGCTCGGCGAGCTCCTCCGCAGCCCCGGTGAGCGGGACCGCCGATCGCTTCTGCCCGCGCCGCACCTGCACCTCCGCCTCGCCCGCCTCGAGGGCGCGCTTTCCGATCGTCACGCGCAGCGGGCAGCCGAGGAGCTCCGCGTCGGCGAACTTCTCCCCCGCGCTCGCATCGCGGTCGTCGTAGAGGACGGCGAGGCCGGCCTCGACCAGGTCGTCGTAGAGGCGGTCGGCCACGTCGCGCGCGTCCTCGCCCTCCTTCCCGAGCCCCACGAGCTCGACGTCGAAGGGGGCGATCGCCCGCGGCCAGGAGATGCCCTGCTCGTCTGCGTACTGCTCCACCGCGGCGGCCATGATGCGTGCCGGGCCGATCCCGTACGAGCCCATCCAGATCAGCTGCTCCTCGCCCTGCTCGTCGAGGTAGCGCGCCCCGAGCGGCTCGGAGTAGCGGGTCCCGAGCTTGAAGATGTTGCCGACCTCGATCGCGGGCTCCACGCGGATGGCGGCGCCGGCGGAGCAGGTGTCGCCGGGCTCGACCGACCTGACGTCGACCCACTCGGGCTCGAAGTCGCGGCCGGGCTCGACGCCGCGCAGGTGGAGGTCGGGCTCGTTCGCCCCCGCGATCAGCCCCTGCAGTCCGCGCAGGGCCTCGTCGGCGACCACCGGCGCGCCGTCCCCGACCGGGCCGATGTAGCCCGCAGGGGCGCGGAAGAGTTCGTCCACCTCGTCTTCGCGCGCCGCGCGCGCGGGTGCGCCGAGCGCGTTCCGGAGCTTGATCTCGTTGAGCCGGTGATCGCCGCGGAGGATGCACAGAACGGGCCCGCGGTCCTCGACGATCATCGGCATGGCCTTGATCAGCGCGCCCTCCGGCACGCCGAGCAGCCGCGCGACGTCCACGATCGTGGACGCCCCGGGCGTCTCGACCCGCTCGGGGGCGTCGAGCGCGGCGGGCATCCCATCCACGCGTGCGGGTGTCGCGCTCGCCACCTCGACGTTCGCCGCGTAGCCCGCGTCGGAGAGCGCCACCTCGTTCTCGCCCGCCGGGCAGGGAGCCATGTACTCGTGCGCGCCGAGCCCGCCCATCATCCCCACGTCGGACTCGACCCGGTACCAGCGGAGGCCACAGCGGTCCAAGATCCGGTCGTAGGCGCCCACGTGGAGCTCGTACGCGCGGTCGAGGCCCTCGCGGTCGCGGTCGAAGGTGTAGGAGTCCTTCATCACGAACTCGCGCGTTCTGAGCACCCCGGCGCGCGGCCGCGGCTCGTCGCGCTCCTTCGTCTGCAGGTGATAGAGGATCAGCGGGAGGTCGCGGTAAGAGCGGACCTCGCGCGCGACGTGGTAGGTGAGCGGCTCCTCGTGCGTCATCGCCAGCACGAGCTCCGCGTCTCGGCGGTCGGTCAGCTTGAAGAGCTCGTCGATCTCGTAGCGGCCGCTCCGCTTCCAGATGTCGGCCGGCTGGAGCACGGGGAGCAGCATCTCGTGGGCGCCGATCGCGTCGAGCTCCTCGCGGATGATCTGCTCCACGCGCCGATGGACCCGCCACCCCGCCGGCAGGAAGGTCCACAGCCCGGCCGCGAGCTGGCGGACCATGCCGGCGCGGACCAGGAGCTTGTGCGAGACGGCCTCGGCGTCCGCCGGCGCCTCCTTCAGGGTCGGGAGGAAGTAGGCGCTCAGCCGGGTCATCGCGGCCCGAGTCTAGAGCCGCCCAAGCGGTCGTATCGAGCCGCTGTGTCACCCAAAGGTCGCAGCTGACCCGGGAGCGACACAGCGCCCCGGGAGTTGAGCGGCTAGGTCCGCGTGAAACGTCGCCCCGCCGTCGGCGAGACGTCCTCGGCGAGCCGTGCCCGGCCGCCGTGTTCCTCGACGGCCACCGCCGCGGCCTCGGGCTCGTGGCCGTCCTCGGCCTCCGCCGCCGCGGCCTCCATGGCGGCGAGCCGCTCCGGGGTCAGCTCGTCGGCGTTCTCGTCCTCGATCCGCTTGAGCCAGTCGGCCCCCTCGGCGGACTTGTGCTCGTCCACGACCGTCCGGCCGATCTCGAGCGACTTGTCGATCTCCGCGAAGAGCTCGTCCACGAGTCGCGCCTGGGGCACCTTCCTGAGCGGCTTGCCGTGGGCGAAGATCAGGCCCTCGTTCTTCGCGCCGGTGATACCGAAGTCGGCGTGCGAGGCCTCGCCGATGCCGTTTACGGCGCAGCCGAGCACGGCCACCTCGACCGGCTCGTCATAGCCCTCGAGCCGCTGCTCGATCTCCGACACGACCGTGTCCATGTCGAACTGGAGCCGGCCGCAGGTCGGGCAGGCGATCAGGACCGGCCCGCGCTCGCGCAGCTTGAGCGCCTTCAAAATCTCCCAGGCGACCTTGACCTCCTCCTCGGCGTGGAAGGTCGAGAGCGAGATCCGGATCGTGTCCCCCACCCCGTCGGCGAGGAGAGTGCCGAGCCCAACCGCCGACTTGAGCGACCCGGACCATTTCGTGCCCGCCTCGGTGATGCCGAGGTGGAGCGGATAGTCGATCTTCGAGGCGAGCAGCCGGTTCGAAGCGATCGTGTTGGGCACGCTGGTGGACTTGATCGAGACCTTGAAGTCCTCGAAGTCGAGCCGTTCCATCAGCTCGACGAACTCGACTGCCGCGGCCACGAGCGCCTCGACGGAGTTCTCGCGCTCCAGCTCGTGAAGATGCTTGGGCAGCGAGCCGGAGTTCACGCCGATCCGCATCGGCGTGCCGGCCGCGCGCGCCCGATCCGCCACCTCGGCGACCTTCTCCGGGCCGCCGATGTTGCCCGGATTGAGGCGGATGCAGTCCGCGCCGGCGTCGATCGCTTTGAGCGCGAGCGTGTGGTTGAAGTGGATGTCCGCGATGACCGGGATCGGCGACTCGACGACGATGCGCTTCAGCGCCTCCACGTCGTCGTCGCGCGGAACCGCCACGCGGACGAGGTCGGCGCCGGCGTCCGCGATCGCGTGGATCTGGCGCATCGTGGCCTCGTAGTCGGCGGTCTCGGTCTTCGTCATCGACTGGACCGCGACCGGGGCGCCACCCCCGATCGGAACGCCCTTGACCCAGATCTGGCGCCGCGAAGCCATCGATTAGATGCTAGCGGCGGGCTTTGGGCCGCCCCACGGGCGCACGTCGAGCCAACCGTCCTGGATAGGCGTCGCTATGCGACCTCCGGGCAGGACGCTGCTGGGAACGTGCCCGGCCCCCTACCCCGCGTACAGCTCCTCGATCTCCTTCGCGTACTTCTCCGATGATCGGCTTCCGCTTCAGCTTCATCGTGGGGGTCAGCTCGTCGCCGCCGGGCTCCCAGTCCGTTGGCAGGATCTTGAACTTCTTGATCTGCTCGACGCGGGCGAGCTGCTCGTTCGCCTGGTTCACGCCCTCCTGGACGGCGTCGATCACCGCCTGCTCGTCGGCGAGATTCTCGAACGACGCGTCGTCGATCCCATGCTTCTTCGCGAAGCCCGGCGCCGCGTCGGGGTCGAGCGTGATAAGCGCGGTGTTGTAGGACCGCGCGTCGCCGATCGCGATCGCCTGTCCGATCAGCGGGCTCGACGCCTTGACCTTCGCCTCGATGTTCGCGGGCGACATGTTCTTGCCCGCGGCGCTGATGATCAGCTCCTTTTTGCGGTCGACGATCTTTAGGAAGCCCTCGTCGTCGAGCTCGCCGATGTCCCCGGTGTGGAGCCAGCCGTCGTGATCGATCGTCTCCGTCGTCTTGTCGGGCTGGTTGCGATAGCCCTTCATCACGACGCGCCCGCGGACGAGCACCTCGCCGTCGTCGGCGAGCGTCACCTCGACGCCCGGCGACGCGGGCCCGACGGTCCCGATCTTCACGTGGTCGGGGCGGTTGCAGGTGCCGGCGCCGCACGTCTCCGACATCCCCCACAGCTCGCCGAGCGGGATGCCCAGCGCGTGGAAGAACTCGATCACCTCGGGAGGCGTGGGCGCGGCCCCCACGTTGACCGACTGCGCCTGGTCGAGGCCCACCGCCTGGCGGATCTTCGAGAGCACCATCTCGTCGGCCTTCTCGTACTCCGCCTGCAGCTCGTCCGAGACCTCCTCCCCGGCCTGCTCGGCGCGCACCTTCCGCAGCCCGACGTCGAGCGCCCACTTGGTCGCCTTCTTCTGCTCCTCGTCCTCGTTCGCCTCGATGCCCGCCTCCAGCGAGGCCTTGGCCTTCTCCCAGATGCGGGGGACCGAGAAGAACCAGCCGGGGCGCACCTCGGGCAGGTACGCGATCACCTGGCGCGCGTCGGGACAGCAGGTGGTCGTGAAGCCGAAGATGATCGGCAGGTAGTGAGAGCACCCGCGCTCGGCGATGTGGGCCATCGGCAGGTAGCTCACGACGGCGGCGCCGTCCGGGAACTGGATCATCTCGTTGAACGACTCGCCGGCCGCGACCATGTTGTCGTGCGAGATCTGGACGCCCTTCGGCGGCCCCGTGGTGCCGGACGTGTAGATCAGCGTGAGCACGTCGTCCGGCTCGACCGCCTTCCACGCCGCCTCGAAGTCGAAGTTGTCGGCGGCTCGCGCCTCCATCTCCTCGAGCGACAGCGTGCCGTCGCCGCCTCCGTCGACCACGACGACGTGCTCGATCGCGTCGTTCTGCCGCTGCGCGGCGAGGATGGTGTCCTCGAAGGCCTTCTCGGTCACGACGATCCGGTTGTCGGCATCGCTCACGAGGTAGTCGATCTGCTCGGGCGAGTAGGTGTTGTAGATCGAGAAGGGCGTAGCCCCGAGGTGCATAGCGGCGGAGTCCACGATGTGGAACTCGGGCCGGTTGGTGAGCATGATCGCGATCGTCTGCCCGCGCTCGAGCCCGAGGCCGGCGAGTCCCGCGGCCGCACGCTCGACCCGCTCGGCGTACTCGCCCCACGTGATGCTGAAGTCATCGCCCTTCGTGCGGACCGCGACGCGGTCGCCGTTGTCGGCGGCGCTGCGCTGGAAGGCCGCGCACATCGTGGGCGCACCGAGCGCCCGCCCGGCGGCCCGGTCGCCGGTGGCTGTCGTCGACTCCATCGTCTCCTCCTCGCCTCGCGTCCCTGGTCTCGCTCGGAGGGACTATCTCACGTCGAACCCCTCCCCGGTCAAGCGCCCGATGTCGTTCGTGAACCCGATCAGGAACAGCGGGATCAGCAGCATGATCCCGATCAGGCTCGCGCGCTCCATCGTTGCTAGCGACGCCGGCTTACGGCGGATCTTCTCGACGATCGCCCAGAAGATGTGCCCGCCGTCGAGGGGCAGGAACGGGAACAGGTTGATGATCGCGAGCGAGAGCGAGATGACGGCGAGGATCGGGAGCACGCGCGCCACGTCGTCGAGGATCGTCTGTCGCGTGACCTCGTACGAGCCGACGACGCCCGAGATCTCCTTTCGCTGCTCGGCGTTGAGGAGGCGCGCCGGCAGCTTCAGCGTCTCCCGCGTGACGAACCAGAACTGGTCGAGCGAGACGTCCACGGATTCGCCGAAGGAGAGCGGTCGGTGCGGCCCGGGCGCGTACTCGAAACCAAGACGGGTGCGGCCGCCTCCCGGCGCCGCGGGGTCGTACACCGGAGTCAGCTCCAGTTCCATCTCGCGCCCGTCGCGCTCGATCACGAGCTCCGCGGGCGACTCCGCACGGCAGCCCTCGACCGGCTCGCCTGAGCAGCGGTGGCTGGCGATCGCCTGGGCGAATTGGGTGGGCGTCCCGCTCTCACCATCCACGGCGACCAGTCGATCACCCGGCTCCAGCTCGGTCGCCGCCGGATAGCCGGGCTGCACGCCGCCGACTCGATCGCTCTGCTCCTCGGGCCCGATCTGCCAGAAAAAGAGGAACAACAGGACCAGCGCGAGCACGAAGTTCACCGCCGGCCCGGCGGCGATCACCACGATCCGCTTCCACACCGGCTGGGCGCTGTACGCGCGCGTGCGCACCTCGTCGGGGAGCTTCTCGTCCGGGTTCATGCCGGTGATCTTCACGTAGCCCCCGAGCGGGATCGCGCCGATGCCGTACTCGGTCTCGCCGATCTTGCGCTTGACGATCAGCGGCGGGAAGAACAGGGCGAATCGCTCGACCCGCATCCCGACGGCCTTGGCCGCGGCGAAGTGCCCCGCCTCGTGGAGGATGATGAGCAGGGCGAACCCGACGAAGGCGAGGAACCAGCTCACGCAGCCACCCGCCCCGACGAGCTCACCGGCCGCCTCGCGGGCCTCGGCGTCGGCGCGGTAGAGGTCCTCGAAGTGCGCGACGGGCCCGGTGCCGGTCCGCTCGAGCACGCGCTCGATGACCTCCGCGATGCCCGCGAACGGCAGTCTTCGATCGAGGAACGCGCGAACCGCTACCTCGTTCGCCGCGTTCAGGATGCAGGGGGCCGTGCCTCCGAGGGCCGCCGCCTGCCGCGCCAGCCGCAGGCACGCGAAAGCCTCGAGGTCGGGAGGCTCGAAAGTGAGCTCGCCGACCGCGGCCAGGTCGAGCGTCTCCACCGGCACGTCCGCCCGTTCCGGATAGTGGAGGGCATAGGAGATCGGGACGCGCATGTCCGGATAGCCGAGGTGGGCAAGTGACGCGCCGTCGTTCAGGTGGACGAGCGCGTGGACGATCGACTGCGGGTGCACGACCACGTCGATCCGGTCGTAGGCGAGGCCGAACAGGTGGTGCGCCTCGATCAGCTCGAGGCCCTTGTTCATAAGCGTCGCGGAGTCGATCGTGATCTTCCCGCCCATCTCCCAGGTGGGGTGCGCGAGCGCCTCCTCGGGCACGACCTCGGCGAGATCGGCCGGCGAGCGGCCGCGGAAGGGGCCGCCGGACGCGGTTAGGACCAGGCGATCCACGGTCCCGGGCCGCTGGGACGCGACCAGCTGGTCAAGCGCCGAGTGCTCGGAGTCCACGGGAATGACCCGCGCGCCGGTCGCCTCCGCGAGCGCCATCACGAGGTCGCCGCCCACGACCAGGCTCTCCTTGTTCGCGAGGGCGAGGTCGGTTCCCTCGCCGAGGGCGGCGACGGTCGGCCCGAGGCCCGCCGAGCCCACCAGCGCGTTCAGGACCAGGTCGCAGCCACTTTCCGTCACGAGGTCCACGAGCCCCTCGGCCCCGCTCAGCACCTCCCCCCCGCTCCAGGCGTCAGCCGCCCTTGCCGCCGACGCGGGGTCCGCGAGCGCGACGCGCTTCACGCCGTGCGCCTCGGCCTGCGCCAGCAGGCGCTCGAAGCTGCGATCGGCGGCGAGGCCCACGACCTCGAACGACTCGCTCACGGCGGCGACCTCGAGCGCCTGCGTGCCGATCGAGCCCGTCGAGCCGAGAATCAGGAGTCGGCGCATCGGGATCAGTCTAGGAGCGCTGGTGAACGGCTCCTTAAGGGCGCCGTCCGGAAGGTCGGCGGCCGCGTCGGCTAGCTCGACCGGCCGCCCTTCGCGCGGGCCTGCGACCGGCCACGCGCAGCGGAGCGCGACCCGCGCGGACGCTCGAGGTCCGCGGCGCGCGCCGCGGCGAGGCGAGCGTGCTCGCGCGCCAGCCGGGTCAGCTCGCCGTCGCGCTCGGTCAGGCGAGCCAGGTTGCCGAGCACGAGGCGAAGGTCGCGCACCGCCCCGGGGAGCTCGCGGACCAGCACCGGCAGCGTTCGCGCCACGTCGGCGGGCAGTCGGGCGCCGCCGATCGCCGCCCGAACGAGCTCGAATCCGCCTCCGCGATCGGCCTCGGCGGCGTCCGGAAGCTCCCGTCGCATGCCATCGAGCATCGCACAGCGCCTCCTACAGGACCGCGATGCTCGCGTAGTAGCCGACGACCGCGGTGAAGAGGACGGCGTCGAGGCGATCCAGGACGCCGCCGTGCGCGCCGAAGAAGCGGCCGGTGTCCTTGGCCTCGAGATCGCGCTTGAGGAGCGACTCGAACAGATCGCCCGCGGGCGCGGCGAGGGCGACGCAGAAGCCGATCACGAGTGCGTCGGGGCCCGCGAACCAATCTTGGTAGGCAACCGCGAAGCCCCAGAACGCCACCGTGGCGCCGATGATCCCAACCACGAGGCCCTCGACCGTCTTGTTCGGGGAGATCCTCGGCGCCAGGCGGCGGCGCCCCCAGATCCGCCCGCCGAAGTAGGCGGCCGTGTCCCCGATGAACGTGCCGATCAGGACGTCGACCACGAGGGCGCCGCCGTGCGGCAGCTCACGCAGGAGCACCGCGTGCGCGAACGCGAGGCCGATCCAGACGATGCCCAGCATGGTCGCGGCGATCGCCCACGAGACGTCGTCGCGGCGCGGACGGGCGAGGGCGACGAAGAAGACGAACGCGAGGCTCGCGACCAGCACGGCGAGGACCTCGTGCCGCCCCCCGTACAGCGCGGCCAGGAGAAGCGCCGCGAGGGCGATGAAGCCCGCGATGTCCACCGGGCGGACGCGCCGCATCATCAAGTACAGCTCGTGCATCGCCATGACGCCGAGGAGGAAGATCCCCGCGGCGAACGCGAGGCCGCCGAGCGTCACGATCGCGATCGCGAACGCGATCGCGGGTATCGCCACCAGCACGCGTGCGCCGAGGTCCGAGGTTCCCGTGGCCCGCGGCTCGCGCCGCTCGCGCGCCATCGTCAGCGCGCCCCGAAGCGCCGCCGGCGGACCCTGAACTCCCCGAGCGCCGACTCCAGGTCGGCGCGCGAGAAGTCCGGCCACAGCGTGTCCGAGAAGACGAGCTCCGCGTACGCGCACTGCCAGAGCAGGAAGTTCGAGAGGCGGCGCTCCCCGCTGGTTCGGATCAGGAGGTCCGGATCGTTCATCTCGGGTGCGTAGAGCAGCTCGCCGAAGGCCTCCTCGTCCTCGCCGGAGTAGCGCCGGGCGGCGTCGACGATCTCGGCGCGCCCACCGTAGTTGAAGGCCACGAACAGCGTGATCCGGTCGTTCCCGGCGGTCTCGCGCTCCGCCCACTCCATCCGCTCGACGAGGTCGCCGGCGCACGCCCGCCGCGGCGGCCGACGAAGCGCATCCGCACCCCCTCGCGGTGGAGCTCCGGCGTCTCGGCCTCGATCCGCTCGGCGAACATCGCCATCAGGCCGTCCACCTCGGCTCGCGGGCGGCTCCAGTTCTCGGTCGAGAACGAGTACACGGTTAGCTCCCAGATGCCGAGCTCAACGGCGTCGCGGAGGCGCTCCTTGACGCGTGTCGCGCGCCGGCGCGATGCCCCGCGAGCACGGGCAGACCCCGCTGCTCGGCCCAGCGCCCGTTGCCATCCGTGATGATGGCCACGTAGCGGGGCCCGCCGGTCTCCGGCGCGCTCACACCTCGAGGATCTCTTGTTCCTTGCCGGCGAGCGCGTCGTCGATCTGCTTGACGCGCGAGTCGGTGAGCTTCTGGAGGCTCGCCTCGGCACGATGCTCCTCGTCGGAGCCGGCCTCGCCGCCGCCCTTGAGCTCGCGCAGGTCGTGCATCACGTCGCGCCGGATGTTGCGGACCGCGACCCGGCCGCCCTCGGCGATGTTGCGGATCGACCTTGACCAGCTCCCGCCGGCGCTCCTCGGTCAGCTCGGGGATCGCGAGGCGGACCAGGTTGCCCGTCGTTCGACGGCGTGAGGCCGACGTCGGAGTCGAGGATCGCCTTCTCGATCGCCTTGATCGACGACTTGTCGTAGGGCGTGATCGTGAGCAGGCGGGCCTCGCTTGCCGAGATGTTCGCGAGCTGGCGGAGCGGCGTCTGCGCGCCGTAGTAGTCGACCTCGATGCGGTCCAGGAGGTGCGGCGAGGCGCGACCGGTCCGCACCGTCGAGAACTCGTGCCGGGTCGACTCGACGGACTTCACCATGCGCTCGTCGGCGTCCTCGAGCAGCTCGTTGATGATCCCCTCCTCCACGTCCGGCCTCCCTCCTCGTCATCCGGCTACGACCGTTCCCACGCGCTCGCCGCACACTATCCGGTCGATGTTGCGCTCGTCGTCCATGTTGAAGACGTGGATCGGCAGCGTCGTTGTCCATGCAGAGCGACAGCGCCGTGGAGTCCATGACGGCGAGCCTGCGCTCGATCGCCTCACGGTGCGTGAGCTCGGCCAGGAAGCTGGCGCCGTCGGTGCGGTCGGGGTCGGCGTCGTACACGCCCTCGACGCCGTTCTTCGCCATCAGGATCACCTCGGCGTGGATCTCGAGCGCGCGCAGCGCGGCCGCGGTGTCGGTCGTGAAGAACGGGTTGCCGGTGCCGGCGGCGAAGATGACCGTCCGCCCCTTCTCGAGGTGGCGGATCGCGCGACGGCGGATGTACGGCTCGGCGACCTCGGAGATCGGGATCGCCGACTGGACGCGCGTGTCGGCGCCGAGCTTCTCGAGCGCGTCCTGCAGCGCGAGCGCGTTGAGCACCGTCGCGAGCATGCCCATGTAGTCGCCGGTGGCGCGGTCCATGCCGGCCGCGGCGCCCTTGAGCCCGCGGTAGATGTTGCCGCCCCCGACCACGATCGCCATCTCGACGCCGCGCCCCGCTACGCGGGCCGCCTGAGCGGCGATCGCGGCGATGCGCTCGGGGTCGGCGCCGTACTCGCCCGCCGCCGAGCAGCGCCTCGCCCGAGAGCTTCAGGAGCACCCGGTCGAACGCCGGCTTGCGGCCGTCCACCTCGCCTCCGGCGCCCGGCATCGAGGCGCTAATCCTTGCCCACGTCGAAGCGCGCGAAGCGCCGGATCACGACGTTCTCCCCGGTCTTCGCCGCCGTCTCGGCGCGCAGCTCCTCGATCGTCTTGCCGCCGTGCTTGTCCGCGTTCACGTGCTCCTGGTTGAGCAGGACGACCTCCTCGAGCCACTTGCGCAGCCGGCCCTCGGCGATCTGCGGGCGAACGTTCTCGGGCTTGTCGTGCGCCTGCTCCTCGAAGATCCGCAGCTCGCGCCGCGCGCGTCATCCTCCGGCACGTCGTCCTCGGACACGTAGGCGGGCGCCGCCGCGGCGACGTGCAGCGCGACGTCGCGGGCGAACGCACGGAAGTCGTCGTTGCGGGCGACGAAGTCCGTCTCGCAGTCGACCTCGACGAGGACGCCGATCTTGCCGGTCGCGTGGATGTACGACTCCGACGACGCCCTCCGAGGCCACGCGCCCGCCGCGCTTGGCGGCCTGGGCCTGACCCTTGACGCGGAGCATCTCGACCGCCGGTCGACGTCGCCCCCGGCCTCCTGGAGCGCGGCCTTGCAGTCCATCATGCCCGCGCCGGTTCGGTCGCGGAGCGCCTTGACGTCGGCGGCGGTGATCGTCGCGCTCACGAGGGCTGCCTCCGCGCGGCTCCTCGGTGGCCTCGGCCGCTTCCCGCTGGGCCTCCGCCGGGCGCGACGCCGGCGCGCCCTCGGGCTGCCCGGCGCCCGGCTGGGCCGCTCCCTCCGGCGCGACCTGGGCGGGCTCGCGGCCCGCCTGCTCCTCCGCCGCACGGCCGGCCTGCTCCTCCGCGGCCCTCCGGGCCTCCTCCTCCGCCTCCCTGCGAGCTTCCTCCTCGGCATGGCGCCGCGCCTGCTCCTCGGCCTCGCGGCGGGCCTGCTCCTCGGCCTCCCGCCGCGCTCGCTCCTCCTCGAGGCGGAACTGCGCCGCGCGGTCGGCCACCACGTCGCCGATCGCGTCGATGATGATCTTGCAGGAGCGGATCGCATCGTCGTTGCCGGGGATCGGATAGGTCACCGGCTGGGGGTCGCAGTTGGTGTCCACGAGCGCGATGATCGGAAGCCCGAGCCGATCGGCCTCACGCAATGCGATCTCCTCGGTCTTCAGGTCGGTGATGAACACCGCGTCGGGGACGCGCTGCATGTCCCGCACCCCGCCGAGGTTGGTCTCGAGCTTGTCCCGCTCGGCCATCGCTGCGATGCGCTCGCGGGTCGGCAGGAGGTCGAGCGTCCCGTTCTCGGTCCAGTCGGTGAGCTCGTGCAGCCGTTTGATCCGCTTCGAGATCGTCTGGTAGTTCGTCAGGAGCCCGCCCAGCCAGCGCTGGTTGACGTACGGCATCCCCGAACGCTCGGCCGCCTCCTTCACCGCGTCGCGCGCCTGCTTCTTCGTGCCCACGAAGAGGATCGTCCCGCCGCGACCGGCGAGCTCCGCCGCGTACCGCTCGGCCTCCCCGAGCAGCCGCTCGGTGCTCTGCAGGTCGATGACGTGTATGCCCCCGCGCTCGCCGAAGATGTACCGGCGCATGCGCGGGTTCCAGCGCCCCGTCTGGTGGCCGAAGTGCACGCCGGCCTCCAGCAGGTCCTTCATGCCTCGCCTGAGCCATTCGGTACTCCCTTTGACGCTTTGCTGCCCCATCCCGGCCGGCTCGCGGACCCGGTGGATCACCGGGCAGGGCCGCGACGCACACGGGTGGAGGTCGAGTTCCTTGCCCGCGGGAGGATAGAGGCAAGCGGCCCTACCGATCGGCGCCCTCGGCCCGCGCGCGCTCGAGTGCGGCGCGCAGGTCTTGCGGCAGCTCCGACGCGATGTCGAGCGGCCGCCCGTCCACGGGGTGGGTGAAGGCGAGCCGCGCGCTGTGGAGGAACTGGCGCGCGAGGCCCAGGCGGGCGCCGGCCTCGCCGCCGTAGGCCGTGTCGCCGAGCACGGGATGCCCGATCGCCGCGAGGTGCGCGCGGATCTGATGCGTGCGGCCCGTCTCGAGCCGCGCCTCGAGCAGCGTGGACTCGGGCAGCGCCTCGACCTCGCGGAAGTGCGTGCGCGCGGGACGCGGCCGATCGGAGCGGGTCGAGACCACCGTGCGCCGCTCGCGGTCGCGCCCGAGCGGGGCGTCGATCGTCCCCTCCCTCGACGGCGGGCGGCCCTGGACCAGCGCGAGGTACTCGCGCCTCATGGCTCGCGTCCTGATCGTCCGCTGGAGCGCGCGGTGCACCGACTCCGACTTGGCCACGACGAGGAGGCCCGAGGTATCGCGGTCGAGCCGATGCACGATCCCCGGGCGCCATGCCTCCGCGCCTCCGGCCGCGCGCGCCGCGAGCGCCTGGGCCAGCGTGCCGGTCGGGTGCCCGCGCGCGGGGTGCACGACGACCCCCGCGGGCTTGTCCACGACGATCAGGTGCGCGTCCTCGAAGGCGACCTCGTGCGGTGCCTCGGGGCCCGGGGGCGCCTCGGTATGGGACGGCTCGTCGAGCAGGACGACCACCTGGTCACCAGCCCCGACGCGGTGGCGCTTCGGGCGCGCCAGCCCTCCGACGGTCACGCGTCCGGCGTCGATCAGGCGCTGGGCGGCGGCGCGCGAGCCGACCTGAGACTCCGCCGCCACGAGCACGTCCAGCCGCTTGCCGTCATCGGTCGCGGCGGCCACGAGCTCGAGCCGCGGGCTCACCCGCGATCGCCGCGCGTCGGCTGCGACTGGCCCTCCGCGAGATAGAAGACGCCCAGAACGCCAAGTACGACGGCCGTGTCGGCGAGGTTGAACGCGGGCCATGCGATCGGGTCGATGAAGTCGATCACCGTTCCGTCGCGCGCGCGGTCGGCGAGGTTGCCGAGCGCTCCGCCGAAGATCGCGCCTACCGGCAGCCAGAGGAGCGGGATCGCCGTATGGCGTGCGAAGTACACGCTGAGCACGATCATCGCGGCGACCACGAGCGCCACGATCGCGGCCCCGCCGCCGGCCAGCGCGCCGAAGGCGACGCCCGTGTTGCGGACGTGGGTCAGGTCCAGGCCCAGGAACACGTTCTCGCTCCCCCACGCCGAGCGACGCGACCACGATCGCCTTGCTGATCTGATCGAGCGCGAGCACGCAGCCGGCGACGGCCAGCGTCCGCGCCCAGGCGCGGAGCGCGCCGCTCACCCCCGGATCAGGGGCACGACGATGTAGAGGCCGACGAAGATCAGCACCAGGGTCCCCACCATCGGGGTGAGGTCCAGTGCCGCCGGGCCGAGCCTGACCGGCGGCAGGATGCGGCGGAAGATGTTGAGGTACGGGCCGGTGACGTCGTCCACGAAGGTGAGCACGGCCCGCAGCGGGCGGTTGTCGGGAATCCGGGTGAAGTAGGACGCGATCACCTTGATGAAGATGAGCACGATGTAGATGACGATCAGCGTCTCGACGTAGGAGGCCACGTCGAGGCGCGTCAGCGCGACCGGCGGACCGCTCATCGTTCCCCCAGCACCGTGGCCGCCGCGCGGTCCATGTCCTCGCGGATGCCGGCTCGCTCGAGCACCTCCAGCCCGCGCTCGGTGACCCCGCCGGGCGACGCGACCCGCCGCCTCAGGTCCCCGGTGTCGAGCTCGCGCTCGTGGAGCGACGCGGCCGTCCCGGCCATCGTCTCCACGGCCATCATCCGCGCCTCCTCGGAGTCGAGCCCGCGCCGCGCGCCCGCCTCGGCCAGCGCCTCGGCCACGAGCGCGAAGAACGCGGGTCCGCAGCCCAGCACCGCGCCGGCGGCGTCCATCAGGTCCTCCTCCACGGGGATCACCATGCCGAGGCGCCCGAACAGCTCGAGCACGGCCTCCTCAGGACCGCTCCCCGCTCCCGCGCCGCCGGCGTACCCGAGCACGCCGCGGCCGACCTCGACCGGGATGTTGGGGATGAAGCGGTAGACCGGCGCGCCTGGGTATGCCTCCTCGAGCGCCGCGGTGCGGACGCCCCAGAGAATCGATGCGACCGCCTTGGCGGACCCCCCCACCTCCGCCGCCACGTCGGCGAGCTGCGCCGGCTTGTGGCAGAGGACGACCAGGTCCGCCGCGCGCGCGAGCTCCGCGCTCGAGTCGAGGACTTCGCCGCCGACGGCGTCCGCCAGCGCCGCGGCCCGCTCCGCGTCGGGGTCGCGCACGAGCAGCGGCTCGCCCCAGCCGCGCGCCAGGGCGGCGGCCATGTTGCCGGCTCCGATCAGTCCGATCCGCATCGTGGCGCAGGATATTGGCGAGCCGCCGCGGCCGCCCGGCGCCGGGTCGGCTAGGACTGGTTGAAGAAGCCCTTCTCGAGCAGGCGGGCGCGCTCCTCGGCCGAGACCTCCACGTTGCGCGGGGTGAGGAGGAACACCTTGTCCGCGATGCGCTGCATCCCGCCCTCGAGCGCGTACGTCAGCCCGGAGGCGAAGTCGATCAGCCGCTTCGACAGGTCGGTGTCACTCGACTGGAGGTTCAGGATCACGGGCACCGACTCCTTGAAGCGGTCCGCGACCTGCTGGGCGTCGTTGAAGTTCTTGGGGATGACGAGGTGCACCTGGACATCCGCCTTGCCGTTTCCGACCGGGCGGAGGACGCGCGTCTCGCGGCCGGTCGGCTGCGCGTCGTCGGCGAAGATGTCGTCGATCTCGTCCCGCCTGCGGCGGCTCTGGAGCCGGCGGACGTTCGGACGGTCGCGGTAGCGGCCCTCGATCTCGGCCTCGGGCTCCGGTTGCTCCGGGTCGGGCTCCTCGCGGTAGCGCTCCTCCTCTTCGGCGAGACCGAAGTAGACCAGGGCCTTGTGCCAGGTATCGCGAAGCGCCATTGTGCGGTCCCATTCGCCTGCTTAGGCGAAATTCCTCTCGTTTACACGTTACAGGGATGATCCGGGCATGAGCGTGGAGCCGGAGCCGTTCGAGGCCGCGAGCGACGGGGTCACGCTCGCCGGGGACTCGGGCGGTGAGGGGCCGCCGATCGTGCTGCTCCACGGCCTGACCGCCACCCGGCGCTACGTCGTCATGGGCTCGCGCCTCCTGGAGCGCTCGGGCTACCGGCTGATCGGCTACGACGCTCGCGCTCACGGCGACTCTGGGCCGGCGGCGGACGCTCGCGCGTACGGGTACGCGGAGATGCGCGGCGACCTCGAGGCCGTGCTCGATGCGCACGCGATCGACCGCGCGGTGCTCGCCGGGAGCTCGATGGGCGCCGCGACGGCGCTTTCGTTCGCGCTCGAGCAGCCGGGGCGGGTGGCCGGCCTCGTGCAGTCGACCCCCGCCTATGCCGGCGAGGCGCGCGTGGACCCGGCGAGCCTCGCGACCTGGGACGCGCTGGCCGACGGGCTTGAGCACGGTGGCGTGGACGGCTTCCTCGCCGTCTACCACCCGTCGGTGGAGGGCCGCTGGCGCGACGCGCTCCTGCGCCTGACCCGCCAGCGTCTGGAGCGCCACTCGAACCCGGAGGCGCTCGCCGACGCGCTGCGCGTCGTGCCGCGGTCGGTCCCCTTCCTGGGCCTCGACCGGCTCGCCGAGGTCGAGGCGCCGACGCTGATCGTCGCGAGCCGCGACGAGGCCGATCCCGAGCATCCCCTCGCAGTCGCCGAGGCCTACGCGGAGCGGCTGCCGAACGCCGAGCTGGTCGTCGAGGAGCCGGGGAAGTCGCCGCTCCCGTGGCGCGGCGCCCAGGTCTCGCGGGCGATCGCCGACTTCCTCACGCGGCGGGTCGAGGGTTACGGGCGGCGCGGGTAGGACTACTCGTACAGCACGGTGCCGAGCCGGAGGATCGTCGCCCCCTCGGCGGCCGCCACCTCGAAGTCCTGCGTCGTCCCCATCGAGAGCCGCTTCAGGCCGTGCTCGGCCGCGAGCTCCCGGAGGCGCGCGAAGTGCGGCCGGCTGACCTCCGGGCGCTCGGCGAGCGGCGGCATCGTCATCAGCCCGGTCACGGGAACGGGCGAGCGGGCGATCATGTCCCCCAGCTCCGCCGGCAGGACGCCCGCCTTCGCCTCGTCGCCCGCCACGTTGACCTCGATGAGGATCTCCGGGGCCGGGTCGCGCTCGAGGCGCCGTAGCGCGGACTCCGACGCCACCGAGTGGATCAGCCTCACCCGCGGCGCGACGTCGCGGACCTTGCGGCTCTGAAGCACGCCGATGAAGTCCCAGGTGAAGAGATCTCCGAACCGCTCCTGGGCCTCGACGAGCCGCTGCGCGCGGTTCTCGCCCACGAGCCCGATGCCGGCCTCGGCCAGCATCGGGAGCTCCGCCAGTGCGACGTACTTGACCGCCGCGCAGATCTCGACCTCGGCCGGGTCACGACCCGCCGCCGCGAGCCGCTCGCGGACCCGGGCGAGGTTCTCGCGCACGCGCTCGGCGCTCAGGCCGGTGAGCTCCGGCGTCATCCCGTCCGCCAGACCATGCCGCACTGGCGCCCGGTCACGCCCCCGTCCCGGCGGTGCGAGAAGAACAGGTCCCCGCGACAGCTCGTGCACAGGTCCACGTCCTCGATCTCCAAGACGCCCGCGGCCGACAGCTCGTGCCGCGCGACGGCCCTCAAGTCGAGCATGCGGCCGTCGGCCACGTCCGGGAGGTGGGAGAAGTGCGCCAGCACCTCTGGGCCGACCTCGTAGCAGCAGCGCCCGATCCCGGGCCCGATCGCCGCGGCCGGCGGCTCGTCGAACTGCGCCGCGACCCGCTCGACGATCCCGGCGGCGAGCCCGCGCCAGCCGCAATGGAGCATCGCCACGAGGCCTGGGCCCGCGAGCGCCACGGGAAGGCAGTCGGCCCCAAGGATCAGGAGCCCGAGGTCGGGCACGCGCGTCAGGTGGGCGTCGACCCGGTCGAGATCCTCGCGGCGGCCGCCGGGCACGTCGAAGCCCGGCGCGGCCGGCGGCTCCGACCACTCGCGGAAATCGGCCCCGTGGACTTGCACTCCGAGCGCCACTTGCCCCGCGTCGAGGCCCACCGACTCCGCGAGCCGGCGGCGGTTCTCGGTCACGCGGCTCTGGTCGTCGTCGGTGAGGATTCCGAGGTTGAGCGACTCGTAGGGACCCTCGCTCACGCCCCCCTCGCGAGTGGAGAAGACGACCCGTGCGCCGCGGAGCTCCCGCTCGATCACGACGCTGCTCCCCGATCGGAGCGCGCCAGGGCGAGGGCCGCCGCGAGCTCGTCGGAGCGTCCTGACAGCTCGCCGTCGAGCTTCAGCGCCAGAGTCCGCTCGAGCGCGCGGCCGATCGCCGGAGACTCGGGCACGCCGGCCGCGATCAGGTCGTGCCCGGCGATCTCGAGTCGGACGTCCGCGAGCTCGGTCACGTAGCGGAGGACCGGCTCGGCGGGAGCGCCCTCCGCCAGGGCCAGCGCGAGCGCCTCGGGCGGCTCAGGGTCGAGGAGCGCCCGCAGCCGCGACGGCGTGAGCGGCTCGCGGAGCGCCTGGGCGAGCTGCGGGCCGCCGGTCGCAGCGGGCGAGACGCGCGCGAGCTCCTCGCGGCGGAGGCCGATGCGCCCCAGCCACTCCGGCGCGGCACCCCCGGCTCCGGAGGCCAGGGCGGCGAGCCCGGCGAGCACGCGGTCGGCTCCGGTTTCGATCGCGCCGAGCGTGGCGCCCGCGACGAGCTCAGGGTCCGCCGTCAGTTCGGGCGCGATCGCCCGGTCGAGCCCGAGCTCGCCCATGCGCCCCACCGCCCGCGGCGCCTCGGGCTCGGCGAGCAGGAGGAGAAGCTCGGCCCCGACGCGCTCGCCGGAGATCCGTGCGAGCCCGACGGCCGCGTCGCGCGCGAGCCGCTCGGTCTCAGCGTCCATCGCGAACCCGAGCCGCGCCTCGTAGCGGACCGCGCGCACGAGGCGGGTCGGATCGTCCACGAAGCTCCGCTCGTGGAGGACCCGAATGACTCCGGCCTCGAGGTCGGAGCGCCCACCGTGGGGGTCGATGAGTTGCCCGACGGACCCCGGCAGGAGGGCCGCGGCCATCGCGTTGACCGCGAAGTCGCGGCGGGCGAGGTCGTCCGCGAGCGGCGCCGGCTCGACCTCCGGCAGCGCCCCGGGATGCGGATAGCGCTCGCTGCGCGTCGCGGCCAGGTCCACGACCAGGTCCGGCGTCTCGACGCGCGCGGTGCCGAACCGCGAGTGCTCGACGAGCTCGCCGCCGAGCCGGGCGCGGAGCTCGCGCGCGACAGCGTGGGCGTCGCCCTCCACCGCCACGTCGAGGTCGACGCTGGTCTCCCCGCGAAGCAGGTCGCGGACGGCACCGCCGACGAGGTACGCGGGATCGAGTCCCCCGAGCGCGGGGAGTAGCCGGTCCATGCCGGTAAGCCCCTCGATCCGGTCCGCCAGCCGGCTCGCGTCGACCGTCATCGGCGTACGGGGATGCCCGCCGCGGCCATGCGCTCCTTCGCCTCGGCGACCGTGTGCTCCCCGTAGTGGAAGATCGACGCGCACAGGACGGCGTCGGCCCGCCCGCGGTCGATCGCCTGGACGAGATGGTCGAGCGTCCCGGCCCCCCCCGAGGCGATCACCGGCACCTCTACGGCGTCGGCGACCGCCGCGGTGAGGGCCAGCTCGTACCCGTCCTTCGTTCCGTCGCGGTCCATGCTCGTGAGGAGGATCTCCCCGGCCCCGCGCTCGACCCCCTCGCGGGCCCACGCCACCGCGTCGCGGCCGGTCGGGGTGCGCCCACCGTTCACGAACACCTCGTAGCCCCCGTTGGCCCCGCGCCGGCGAGCGTCGACGGCGAGCACCACGCACTGGGCGCCGAAGACCGCCGCGAGCTCGTCCAGGAGCTCGGGCCTCGCGACCGCGGCGGAGTTGACGGACACCTTGTCCGCGCCCGCGTCCAGTACCGCCTGCGCATCGGCCACGGAGCGGATGCCGCCGCCGAGCGTGAACGGGATGAACAGGTCGTCGGCGGTGCGCCGGGCCAGCGCGACCATCGTTTCGCGCTTCTCGTGCGACGCCGTGATGTCGAGGAAGACGATCTCGTCGGCGCCCTCATGCTCGTAGCGTGCGGCCAGCTCGACGGGGTCGCCGGCGTCGCGGATGTCCACGAAGTTCGTGCCCTTGACGACACGGCCCTTGTCCACGTCGAGGCAGGGGATGACGCGGTTCAGGAGCATCTCAACCGGCGAGCGCCGCCTGGCCCTCTGCGACCGTGAAGCGCCGCTCGTAGAGCGCCTTGCCGGAGACGATCCCGTCGAGGTTGCCGAGGCCGAGCGAGCGGAGCGCCGCCAGGTCGGCGAGTGACGCGACGCCCCCCGAGTAGGCGAACCTGCCCCCGACGGCCGCGGCGACGCGCTCGACGGCCGCCAGGTCGGGGCCGGCGAGCATCCCGTCACGCTCCACGTCCGTGTAGACGAAGCGCTCGACCCCGCGCGCGCCCAGGCCTTCGATCACCGTGGAGGGGGCCATGTCGGTGGCCTCGGTCCATCCCGACACCGCCACGCGTCCGTCGCGGGCGTCGATCGCGACCGCGCACCGCTCGCCATGGCGCGCGATCACGGCGTCGAGGAAGCGCTCATCGGTCAACGCGGCGGTGCCGACGATCGCCCGCTCGGCACCGGCGTCGAGCGCCGCGTCGACGGCCTCCGGGCTTCTCAGACCGCCCCCGTACTGCACGGGCACGCCGAGCTCGCCGGCGATGCGCTCGAGGTCGCCGAGCGCGACCGGCCGGCCCTCGCGTGCCCCGTCCAGGTCGACCACGTGAAGCGCCAGGGCCCCGGCCTCCACCCATGTCCGCGCGGCCTCGAGCGCGTCGTCCGCGTAGACCGTCTCGGCGCCGAAGTCGCCCTGCCGGAGCCGCACCGCCCGCCCGCCGCGGATGTCGATCGCCGGGAGGAGCCTCACGCGGCGTGGCGGACTCTCGCCTCGGCGTCGCACACCGCCGCGAAGTTCGCGAGCAGGCGCAGGCCGTGCTCGCCCGACTTCTCGGGGTGGAACTGGACGCCGTACAGCGGATCGCGCTCGATCGCTGTCACGAAGCCGGACCCGTAGTCGGACGCGCCGAGTGCGTCCCCCGCCCGTGCGGGACGGGGGGCGAACGAGTGCACGTGGTAGAAGGCGCAGGGGTCGGGGAGCCCGGCCGTGAGGCGCGAGGCGCGCCGCCAGGCGACCGTGTTCCAGCCGATCTGCGGAAGCTTGAGCCCGCGGGAGTCGATCGGCGCGACCTCGCCGCCGATCAGACCCAGGCCCTCGGCGCCGCCGAGCTCCGAGCTCCGGTCGAAGAGGAGCTGCATGCCGAGGCAGATGCCGAGCAGCGGGGCGCGTGACGCCACGCGCTCGCGCAGCACCGCGTCGAGACGGAGCTCGCGCACCCGGTCCATGGCCTTCGGGAACGCCCCGACGCCGGGGAGGACTACCCCGTCGGCGCCCGCGATCCGCTCGTCCTCGCTCGTCACCTCTGTCGAGGCGCCCACGCGCTGGAGCGCCTTCTCCACCGAGCGGAGGTTGCCCATCCCGTAATCGACGATCGCGAGCCGAACGCTCACAGCAGGCCCTTGGTCGACGGCACCGCCGACTCGTCGGGGTCGATCGCGATCGCCGCCCGCAGCGCGCGGCCGAACGCCTTGAACGCGGCCTCGGCCATGTGGTGCGCATTCGTACCGGCCTCGATCTCGAGGTGGAGCGTCAGCTTCGCCGCGCTCGCTACCGCACGCATGAACTCCTCGACGAGGTCCGTGTCGAAGTCGCCGACCCGAGTCTCGGGCAGCTCGCCCCGAACGACCGTGAAGGGCCGCCCCGAGATGTCGATGACCGCGGTTGCGCGCGCGTCGTCCATCGGGATCGTGGCCTGGCCGAACCGGACGATCCCGGAGCGGTCGCCGAGCGCCTCGTCGAGCGCCTGGCCGAGCAGGATCCCGGTGTCCTCGACGGTGTGGTGGGGGCCCGTCTCCAGGTCTCCGCGCGCCTCGACCGTGAGGTCCAGGTGGCCGTGGCGCGCCAAAGCGTCGAGAAGGTGGTCGAAGAACCCGATTCCGGTGCGCCGCGTGCCCTCGCCCGTGCCGTCGAGCGCGAGCGAGACCTGGATCTCCGTCTCGCGCGTCGTACGCGATCTCTCTGCACTGCGGGTCATGCGCGACGCTCCATCGACTCGCCGTGGATCGGAAAGCCCTCCGCGCGGGCGAGCGCGGCTCCTGCGGGCGCGAGCCCTCGAGCGGCGCCGGCGGCCAACGATACCCGAGCCATTCGGCGCCGGAACGTGGCCACCGAGAGGCCGCTCTGGAAGCGCGCGGCGCCGCCCGTGGGAAGGACGTGGTTCGACCCGGCCACGTAGTCGCCGAACGCGGTGCCCGCGTCGCGGCCGACGAACACGCACCCGGCCGAGCGCACGCGGCCGTCGAGCGCCTCGACGTCGGAGCCGACCAGCTCGAGGTGCTCGGGGGCGAGCGCATCGGCGAGGGTCACCGCCGCCGTGGCGCTCGACACGATCGCCACAGCCAGGACGCCCTCCGCGGCGCTGGGGCGCCGGGGCGCGAGCGCGGCCACCGCCCGCTCGACCGCCCGCGCCAGCGCCTCGTCCGGCGTCACGAGCGCGAGCAGCGCGTCGGCCCCGTGCTCAGCCTGGGCCAGGAGGTCGAGCGCCGCGAGCTCGGGGTCGGCACCGTCCGACGCGGCCACGACCAGCTCGCTCGGCCCGGCGAGTCCGTCGATCCCCACGTCGCCCGCGACCTGCCGCTTCGCCTCGCGCACGTACGCATTGCCGGGCCCCGCGATCACGTCGACCGGCGCCACCGACTCGGTGCCGTACGCCAGCGCCGCGATCGCCTGTGCGCCCCCCATTCGATACACCTCGGTCACGCCGCAGAGACATGCCGCGGCGAGGATCGTCGGATGCGCCCGGCCCTCGGGTCCGGGTGGCGCGCAGACCGCCAGCTCGTCCACGCCGGCGGCGAACGCCGTCACGGCACACATCACGAGCGTCGATGGGTAGGCGGCCCGGCCGCCGGGGACGTAGGCCGCCGCCCGCCGGACCGGGACCTCGCGCAGCTCGACGCGCTGCCCCTCGGGAAGATCGGAGACCACGAGGTCCCGGACCTGCGCGCGCGCGACGGTGCGGACGCCCGCGATCGCCGTCCGCAGGCCCCGGAGCACGGATGGCTCGAGGGTCCCCACCGCGGACTCGATCTCGACCGGCGACACGGCCAATTCGTCGAGCGCCACCTCGGCGCGGTCGAACCGGGCGGTGAGGCGCCGTACCGCCTCGTCGCCGCCGGCGCGGACCTCGCCTACGATCGCGCGGACCTCCTCCTCGACGCGCGGCGGGGCGGGGACCAGCGCACGGATCTCCTCGGCCCGCGCGCCCTCGCCAAAGCGCTCTACTCGCACGTCGCCTCCCGCATTCGCTCGGACAGCTCGTCGATCGCGGCCGCCTTCAGCTTGTGGGCGACCGGGTTCGCGATCAGCCGGGCCGTGCAGACGGCCACCTCCTCACGCTCCACGAGCCGGTTCTCGAGCAGGGTGCGCCCGCTGGCCGTGAGGTCGACGATCGCGTCGGCGAGCCCCGTCAGGGGCGCGAGCTCCACCGAGCCCTTGACCTCGACGATCTCGACCTGCCGGCCGGTGTCCGCGAAGTGCCGGTCCGCGATCTCCGGGTACTTGGTGGCCACGCGCACCGTGCCGAGCCGCCTCAGCGACTCGGACATCGCGTCCTCCCCCTCGCGCTCGGCCACGATCATCCGGCAGCGCCCGTAGCCGAGGTCGAGCAGCTCGTAGACCCCGCGGCCCGACTGCTCGAGCAGCACGTCCTTGCCGGTGATCCCGATGTCCGCGGCGCCGTGGGCGACGTAGGTGGGCACGTCGCTCGGTCGCATCGTCACGATCCCGGCGTCGGAGAAGAGGAGCTTGCGCTGGTTCGTCCGCACCTCCCCCACGTTCGCGCCGAGTCGCTCGAGCAGGTCCAGCGTCCCGGCGAACAGAGCGCCGCGCGGCACGGCGATCGTCAGCGCGTCATCCGAGCGCATCGAGTCGCTCCTCCTCGTTGGCCGCGATGTGGACGCGCTCGAGATCGAGGGCGATGCCGCAGGCGGGAAGCGGCCGGCCGAAGCGGCCGAGCAGGTCGTCGTAGCGGCCGCCGCCTCCGATCGCGAAGCCGACGGCCGGGTCGTAGACCTCGAACACGGCACCCGTGTAGTAGCCGAGCTCGCGCACGAGCCCGAGGTCGAAGATGACGCGATCCGCCACGCCGCGCTCCGTGAGCAGCGTGTGCAACGCGCGGAGGCCCTCGACCGCCTCCGCCGCCGGACCGTCCGCGCGGTCGAGCACCTCGGGGCCTCCGCGGATCATCGGCAGCTCGGTCAGGAGCTCCCGGGCGGAGTCCGGCAGCGCGAGGCGCGCGAGCCGCATCTCGAGGTCCACGAGGTCGCGGCGCGAAAGCGCCTCGAGCAGCGGTATGCGCTCCTCCTGCGGTACGTCGAAGCTCGCGAGCAGCTTGCGATACAGGGAGCCGTCGCCGACCCCGATCCGGTGGCGGCGAAGCCCCGCCTGGTCGAGGGCGGAGGCCACCAGCGCCACGACCTCGGCGTCGCCCTCGGGCGCGGGCGGCCCGATCGACTCGATCCCGGCCTGGAGGAACTCGCGCGACTGGCCGCTACCGGGCTCGACTGCCCTGTACGAGTGGGCGAGGTAGCAGAGCCGGATCGGCGGCGTGGCGTCGCGGTACCGCGACGCCACGAGACGGGCGATCGGGACGGTCATGTCGGAGCGGAGGACCAGCAGCCGGCCCTGGTCGTCGAAGAGGCGGTAACCGGCGCCGGCCACCCGCTCGTCGCCCCGCGCGAGAACCTCTTCGTACTCCATCGCCGGGGTCCACACCTCGCCGTAGCCGGCGTCCTCGAAGACGGCTCGCAGGCGCTCCGAGATCGCGCGGAGCTCGCGCATCTCGTCGGGCAGGACGTCGCGCGTCCCGGGAGGCGTCGGGTTGATCATCGGGCCATCCACTCCGTGGCCCGCCCCACGAGCGGCCGCGGGCGCGCGCGTCGACGCGCTCCGCGAGACCGCCTAGGCGGTCTCGAGCTCGGCCCCCATCCGCTCGATCCGCGCCCCGAGCCCGCGAAGGCGCTCGTCGATGCGCTCGTAGCCGCGATCGATCTGGCCGATGTTGCCGATCTCCGAGACGCCATCGGCGCACAGGGCGGCGATGAGCATCGCCATCCCGGCGCGGATGTCGGGACTCTCCATGCGCTCACCGTGAAGCCGGCTCGGGCCACTTACCACCGCGCGATGTGGATCGCACAGCAGGACCCGAGCGCCCATCGAGACGAGCTTGTCAACGAAGAACAACCGGTTCTCGAACATCTTCTCGAAGATAAGCACCATCCCGTCGGCCTGCGTGGCCATCGCGAGGGCGATGCTCGTGAGGTCGGCCGGGAACGAGGGCCACGGACCGTCCTCGATCTTCGAGATGGCGTCGCCGGCGTCGTCCCTTACGCGCAGCCGTTGCTCGGGCGGCACGACGACGTCGTCGCCCTCCAGCTCGATCCGGCACCCGAGGCGGTCGAACGCGAGCCGCGTCATCCTGAGGTCGGCCGGCACGACGCCCGAGATCCGCAGCTCGCCGCCGGTGACCGCCGCGAGCGCGATGAAGCTGCCGATCTCGATGTAGTCCGGCGCGATCGTGTGATCGGCCCCGCCGAGCGTGTCCTGTCCGTGGACGATCAGGACGTTCGAGCCGATTCCCTCGATGCGCGCCCCCATCTGGAGCAGCATTCGCGCGAGGTCCTGTACGTGCGGCTCCGACGCGGCGTTGTGGATGACGGTCGACCCGGGCGTGAGCGCGGCGGCCATGAGCGCGTTCTCGGTCGCCATGACCGACGGCTCGTCGAGGAAGAAGTCGCACGGACGCAGCCCCGTCGGTGCCGAGAGCAGGTACGAGCGATCCGCCTCGATCGTCGCACCGAGCGCGCGGAAGGCGTCGAGGTGAGGATCGAGGCGGCGCCGGCCGATCACGTCGCCTCCCGGCGGGGGCATGCGCGCCTCCCCGAACCGCGCGAGCAGCGGCCCGGCGAGCAGGAACGACGCGCGGATCCGGCTCGCCACGTCGGCGTCCACCTGCGTCTCCCGCACTTGGCCGGCGTTCAGCGCCACGACGCTCTCGCCGCGCCATTCGATCCGCACGCCGAGCGCCCCGAGCAGTTCGAGCATCGCCTCCACGTCGCGGATCCGCGGGACGTTTCGAACTACGACCTCCTCCTCGGTCAGGAGCGAGGCGGCGAGCACTGGCAGGGCGGCGTTCTTGTTCCCGCTCGGCGTGATCCTGCCGGACAGCGGGTAGCCGCCTTCGATGACGAATTTCTCCATGGAAAGGCCGCTCGGCCGGACCCTCGAGCGACCGGGCAAGGGTACCGAAGCCGTAAGCGGCAACGGCGATCCGGGCGACGCGCATCGGAAGTCATGCGAGCCAGGTAGCGTGGGCCGCGATGGAGGTCTCCCGCGACGATGCCTGGCGGCTCTTCTGCGAGTGGACGGAGTCGGAGTCGCTGCGAGCGCACGTCCTCGGGGTCGAGGCCGCGATGCGCGCGTACGCGCGCGAGGGCGGCGAGGACGAGGAGCTCTGGGCGATCACCGGCATCGTCCACGACCTCGACTACGAGCGCTTCCCCGACCTGCAGACCGGACATCCGCGGATGGCGATCGAGGAGCTCACGCGGCGCGGCTACCCGGACGACCTGGTCGACGCCGTGGCCGGCCACGCCGACTTCCTCGGCGTCCCACGGACGACGCCGCTCGCGCGGACGCTCTACGCGGTGGACGAGCTGTCCGGGTTCATCGCCGCCTGCGCGCGCGTCCGCCCCACCGGCATCGTCGGCCTCACCCCGAAGTCGGTCAAGAAGAAGCTGAAGCAGCCGAGCTTCGCGGCGGGCGTCGATCGCGACGACGTGAAGCGCGGTGCCGAGGAGCTGGGCGTGGACTTCGACGCGCACGTCGCGCTGGTTATCGCGGCGATGGAGGAGCGCGCGGACGAGCTGGGACTCGCCCCGAGCCCCGACGCCGAGGGCTGACCGCGGTGGCGGACCTGCACATCGTCGTCCTCGACGGCGACGAGACCGGGCAGGAGCTCCTCGAGCAGGCGATCCGAGTGCTGGACCCCGCGGTGACCGGCGTCGACGCCGAGCTCGAGCACTTCGACCTGTCGCTCGCGAGCCGGCGTGACACCGGCAACGCAACCGTGACCGACGCCGCAGCCGCGATGCGGAAGGCGGGCTTCGGGCTCAAGGCAGCGACCGTCACGCCCGAGGGCGCCGACGACGTGGGGAGCCCGAATCGTCACCTGCGCGAGCAGATCGACGGCAAGGTGATCATCCGCACCGGCCGGCGAATCCCGGGCGTCACGCCGATCGCCGGGATCCACCACCCGATCGCGGTCTGCCGGATGGCCGTTGGCGACGCGTACGGCGCCGAGCAGTGGCGTGAGCAGATCGAGGGCGGCGGCGAGGCCGCGTGCCGGACCGAGCGCATCACGCGCGAGAACTGCACGGCGGTGGCAGAGTACGCCTTCCGGACGGCGGAGCGCCTCGGCGCGCGCGTCTACGGCGGCCCGAAGTGGACCGTGAGCCCCGTGTACGAGGGCATGCTCAAGGAGGAGCTCGACGCGGCAAACGAACGCCACCCGGACGTCCCGTACCAGCCGGTGCTGATCGATGCCACCTACGCCGGGCTGGTCTCGGGGTCGCTCGACACGCCGCTCGTCGTGCCGGCGCTCAACCGCGACGGCGACTGTCTGTCGGACCTCGTGCTGCCGCTGTTCGGCTCGATCGCGGCCGCCGAGTCGGTCCTGCTCGCTTTCGAGGGCGACTACGAGCTGAGCACCGTCATGGCGGAGGCGCCGCACGGAACGGCCCCGGCGCTCCAGGGCAAGGACATCGCCAACCCGATGGCGATGATCCTGGCGACCGCGGCCCTCCTCCACTACGTGTCGGAGGCCGGAGCGGCCGAATCCGAGCCGGCGTCGCGGGCGATCTACGAGTCCGTGTTCGAGGCGACCGCTGCCGGCGTGCGGACGCCCGACCTCGGGGGCCACGCGTCCACCGGGGAGTTCACGGACGAGGTGATCGCGCGGGTCCGGGGCAAGCTTCAGGCGTCGTCCTCGGCGCCCGCGGCCACCGGGCGCTAGGGCACCACCTCGCCGCTGGGCGGAGCGCCCTCGCTCTCCGATCCATGCTTCGCACGGCGATGGCGCGGCGTGGCCGGGAGGCCCGCGGCTGTCCGCGCGGGGTCGGTCCGGTGCTTTCGGCGCCGGGCGACATAGAGGCGGCGCTGAAGGTAGAGCGTGCCGACGCCGGCGAGCAGGATGGCCACGAGGTTTATCCCGAGCTGCAGCAGGGCGCCACCCGCCTCGCCCCAGTCCTGGTAGGCGATGCCCACCGCGACGCCGGCGGCCGACGGGATCGTGGTCACAGAGATCAGGACACCGATCAGGGCGCCCGACTTGGCGGTCGTAAGGGACAGCACTCCGGCCACCCCAGCGAAGTACGCGACGAGGAACGAGAACACGTCCGGGTTCGAGATGAAGGAGGTGAGCGGGTGGTCGGCGGGCGTGAACTCATCGGGAGCGACGCCCGTCAGACGGAGTACGACCATCATGCCGAGCGTCAGGGCGATCGCGAGCGGAAAGCCGACCCCGAGCGCGATTGCGGAGCGCCGGGCGAGGTCGCCGCGCAGCTCCACCAGCGCTACACAGAGGCCGGCGATCGGGCCGAACTCCGGGCCGACGACCATCGCCCCGATGATCAGGATCGGCGAGTCGAGCAGGATGCCGACGGACGCGATCAGCGTCGCGAGCACCATGAACGCGATGAAGCTGAAGGAGAGCTCGGTGTTCTCCGACGTCCGGGACTCCACCTCCTCCCAGAGGACCGCGTCGGACGGCAGTCCCTTGGCCGCCTTCTCGGCGGCCACCGCGGCCCCGGAGATCTGACTGTCGATCATCTCCACGGCGATCGAGCCCTCCTCCGGGACGTGCAGCTCGCGCAGATCGCTCAGGATCACGCTGGCCTCCTCGCGCGCGACGTCGCAGAGGATGACGTCGCCCTCCGGCTTCCGCGCCGCCCCGGGCAGATGGATGACGTTGATGACCGCGGGGGAGGCGGTCAGGAGGTCGAGCGCATGCCTGCCGCACTCCCCCGGCGCGACGATGCGTAGGTGGACCATGTCAGGCGCGGACCGGCTCCGCGGCGATCAGGTAGCGCTCCAACGCGCGTCTCACCTCTGCGGGGATCTCGGTCTTTCGCTTGTGCTCCATGTCCACGAAGACGTGGCGCATATCGCCTTCCACTACCTCGACCGGCCCACGCCGCACGGACATGCGGGTCCCCATCGACGTCGTGCCCAGGTGGCTGATGGACACACGCACGTCGAGCTCGTCGTCGAAGTGCGCGGGAGCGAGATAGCGCGCACGCGCTTCGGCCACGACCATGTCGGTGCCGCCGGCCGTCATCTCCCCGTAGGCCCCGAGCGCCTCGCGCCAGAGCTCGGTGAGCGCGACGTCGAAGTACATGAAGTAGTTCGCGTTGAAGACGACGCCCTGGGGGTCGCACTCGCCATAGCGGACCCTCAGGCGGTGGACGAAGGCGCGGTCCATCCCAGCCGCCAGCGTACCTGGGCGAGCGGGCGGCGCGCCCGGCTCGCCGGCTGCAAGGAGGCTTGCAGGGGGGCACGTTCCGTCCGGAGCGCGCCCTAGCTTGCGCGAACACATGTTCGTCGAGGCCCGCACAGAGTTGAGATGGCTGATCCGCGACGGGATCGACGCCGCGCTCGAGTTCGCGACGCTCGGCGAGTACCGGCTGCCGGACCCTCGCCCGGACGCCTACGGCGACGCCCCGGCCCTGGAGGCCTGCGGATCTCCGACGCACGCGAGCGGCCGTGGTCGCGACGCGTGCTCGAGTGGCCTCGCGGCCTCGGTCGCCGCAGCGAGCCCGCTCAGGCCGCCGCGATCCCGCGAGCGCTCAGCTCCGATCTGAACCACCGCGTCGGCTCGGGCGTCTTGCCCTCCGTTGCGCCGTCGAGCTCGACGAACGCGACGAACAGATCCATGTCGGGCACGCGCCTGACCATTGCCTCGAACTGCCGCTCGTCCACCCGGCCCGTCCGCCTGAGCCGCCGCCAGATTGCGTACGGGCGGTCGTGCAGCTCGATCGCGGCGAGGACGCGCTCGTCGTCTGTGAAGCGCCCCGCGAACCGGCGCGCGCGCATCGCGTGGTGGTTCTCGCCCCGCTTCGACCGCCAGCCCAGCACCTGGTACTTGAACGAGTCGTGAACCAGCACGATGAGGCGGAGCATCGCCCGGCGCTCGCCCGTCTCGCCGGAGCGATCGAGCCGTCCGAGCAGATCCGTGACGTGGCGGGCGACGCTGCCCTCCGGGTGCCCGGAGCGCGGCTCGCCCCACGCCAGGCCGCGGATCAGGTCGGGTTCGCGCGCGATGCGCGCCTCGAGCTCGTTCTCGGGCCGGAAGCCCGGCAGGAGCTCGTCGATCCGCACCGCCGGGAAGCTAGCGGCCCTGGGCCGGGACGAAGCCCCTTCCGGGCGGCCGACGGCTACTCGACGGTCTCGACCGCCCAGCCGCTCTCGGCGCGAACGAGGACCACGCGGGCTTCCTCGCCGTCGGCGACCGCGGCGAAGTGTGCCCTGTCCTCGTTCACCCCGGGCCGATCGTCTACGAGCACGAGGTGCAGGTCGTCGTAGCTCCAGCCCGGGCGCTCGGCATCGAGCGCGCCGCGAGCGGTGCGCTCTAGGACGTCGCGGTCCCACCCGCGGTCGGCCGCGCGAGCCTGCTCGAGCGCCTGGTCGGCGTCCGCGACGTGTCGCGCGTAATCGGTCGCGCCGGCCTCCTGGCGGCGCTTGCTCACTACGAGCCCGCCGACGAAGACGGCCACGACGATCACGCCGAGGACAATCAGGATGATCACGATCGTGGACAAGCGATCGAGTCTATAGATGGGTGAATCGCCGCCTCCAATGCAGAAGCGCCACCGTCCGGTCGGGGCGGTGGCGCTTCCAGGTCAAGAATCGGCGGCGACCTACTCTCCCAGGCCCGTGAAGGCCAAGTACCATCGGCGCTGAGGGGCTTAACTGCTCTGTTCGGAATGGGAAGAGGTGTTTCCCCCTCGCTATGACCACCGAAAGGTGGCGGGACCGGCGCCCGGCGCCGGACCTTGAAAACCGCACAGTGGCCGCCCAAACGGGCATCGAAGTATCCGTCAAGCCCTCGGAGCATTAGTACCG
>CAWHPV010000015.1:0-65907 GCA_963831365.1 uncultured Thermoleophilaceae bacterium | reverse complement strand
TCGCGTCCGCCAGCTCCGCGATGCGCCCGCTGCCGTGCTCCGAGCGCACGAGTGCGCGCAGCTCGTCAAGCGGAAGGTCGCGGCCCTCCTCCAGCCCCAGGCGCTCCAGCAGGACGATCCAGACGTCGCGCGCGGAGCGCCCCAGCTCGAGCAGCACGAACTGCCCGAGGAGCCGCCAGCGGCGCGTCGCGCGGCTCCGCGAGGTACTCGTTGACCACGGCGACGCCGACCATCAGGACCAGCAGGTTCGCCACGACCGCCGTGAGCATCGCGTTCCGAGCCCAGAAGTCGAGGAAGAAGTCGGACGCGGCGCCCGCCGCGAGCGCCAGCAGCGCGATCGCGGCCACGATCCGCGTCTCCCTCACGTGCCGTGGCTCGATCTCCACCTGGAAGCACTCCCGCTAGCGGGTCTCGACGAACTCCCGGAGCGCCGCCTTCCCGCCGCCGACCATCGGCTGCCCGTGGGCGAAGAGGAGCGTGTCGAAGTTGCGCTCGACCAGCCGGCCGAGCGAGGTCTCGAGCCCGCGTTTCACGGCGTCGGGATCGTCACCCAGGAGCGAGTCCGGGACCAGGGTCAGCTCGCCGTCCTGGCCGCGGATGAGCCCGTCGGCGAACACGAGCACTCCGTCGCCCGAGTCGATGTGGAGCGCGGTGTCCTCGGAGCAGATCGCCCCGACCTCGAGCGCGGTCATGCCCTCGGCGAGACGGTCCCCGAACGCGAAGCCTTCGACGGCCCGCCCGTCGTCGAACTCGTGGAGGCCAGAGCGCTCACACAGCACGGGGCAGCCGAACCGCTCGGCCAGCTCGCCGCTGTGGCGGTAGTGGTGGCGATTCGTGAGCACGATCCGCGCGGGAGGGCGCGCGTCGAGGGCGTCCGCCCCGACGTCGGGCAGCATCGGGTCGATCAGGGTCCCGCCGTCCGCCGCCACGAGGTACGAGCTCACGCGCTTTCGGATGCCCTCGTGAAAGGCGTTCCAGTGGTGGATGCCGGGAAGGATCTCGTCCAACGCGCTCGGTCGCCTCCCGGCCGAGTGTATTGACGGCGCCGCTCAGTCGACCGCTAGCGAGAACCAGACGCGCGTCGACGCATTGCGCCTGACGCCCCAGTCCTCGGCGAGCTCCTCGACGAGGTAGAGCCCCCAGCCACCCGGATCGTCGGCGGCGGCCGTGCGGGGGCGCGGCTCGAAGCCTTCGCCGTAGTCGGTGACCTCCACCCGCACCTCGTCGTTGAAGGTCACCGCCAGCTCCACGACCTCGGTCGGAACTGCGTGGCGAACGCTATTCGTCACCACCTCGCTCACGAGCAGCCGGAGCGTGTCCAGCACCCGCTCGGGGACGTCGCGCTCGATCGCCTCTCGGACCACGGCGGCGCGGGCATGCGCGATCGCCGCGGGGCTCGCCGGAAGCGTCAGTGCCACGTTGTCCCCCACCAGAATCCTCTAATACCCGATCGGAGACGAATCGGAACCTGCCGCTCTCCCGCGGGCGGCGACCTCGTGCCGACGGTCCGGCGCTGTAGCTTGCCCGCCGTGAGGGCGATTCCCCGGCGCGACTTCCTGCTCGGATCGGCGAGGGCGGCCGTGGCCGTCAGCGCCCTGTCCCAGCTCGGGTGGCTCACCGGGTGCGGGAGCTCCTCGGCGCCCCCGGGCGGGCCGGCGGCCGGGGATCTGGACGCGCTCGCGCGCGCGCTCGACGGACGCCTCGTCACGCCCTCGGACCGCGGCTTCGCGGCCGCGGGCCGGCTCTTCAACCCGCGCTTCGACTCGATCCGCCCGGCCGCGATCGCGTTCTGCGACACGCCGGAGGACGTGCAGCGCGCGCTCGCGTTCGCGCGCGAGAACGACATGCCGCTGACGGCGCGCGGCGGGCGGCACAGCTACGCGGGCTACTCGTCGGTCGATGGCCTCGTGGTGGACGTGAGTCGGATGAGCGATATCAGAGGTCGACACCGACGCCGGGGTCGCGCGCATCGGGGCGGGCACGCCGCTGATCGACGTCTACGCCGCGCTCGCGCGCCACGGCGTGACGATCCCCGCCGGCTCGTGTCCGAGCGTCGGCATCAGCGGCCTCGTCCTCGGCGGCGGCTTCGGGCTGAGCTCACGCAAGCTCGGCCTGACTAGCGACAGCCTGCGCTCGGTGGACGTGGTGACGCCCGCCGGTGACCTCGTGAGCGCGGACGAGCGCGAGGAGGCCGACCTCTTCTGGGCGAGCCGGGGCGGCGGCGGCGGGAACTTCGGCGTGGCCACCTCGTTCGAGTTTGACGTCCACCCGGTGCGCGACGTGGCCATCTACGACTTCCAGTGGCGCTGGGAGGACGCCCGCGCGGTGGTCGACGCCTGGCAGGGCCTAGCGCCGACGGCGCCCGACGAGCTCTTCTCGATCCTGAAGCTCGCCAAGGCGTCGGCGGACCCGGGACGGAAGCCGGCGCGGCCAGTGGTCACGTCCTACGGGCAGTTCTTCGGGTCCGAGTCCGACCTCGAGGCGCTGCTCGAGCCGCTCGTGGCCGCCGGACGACCGGTCGAGCGGAAGCTGACGCGGATGCGCTTCCTCGACGCCCAGTTCTACTGGGCGGGGTGCGAGGGCCCGGTCGACCGGTGCGCCGCCGATGCGGAGCGCCTCAGCTACAAGGCCAAGTCGCAGTACGTCGCGGAGCCGTTCCCGGGCGAGGCGATCGAGACGATGATCCGTCAGGTCGAGAGCTGGCCCGGCAGCGCGAGCTCCCAGGGCGGCGCGATCCAGATGGACGCGTCGGGCGGCGCGATCGCGCGCGTTCCGGCGGAGGACACGGCGTTCGTGCACCGCGACGACCTGTTCCATTGCCAGTACCTCGCGTTCTGGGAGAACGACGACCCGCGCCGGGTCGTCGACGCCAACCTGGACTGGATCGCCGGCTTCTTCGACTCGATGGGCCGCTACGGCTCCGGCTCCGCGTACCAGAACTACATCGACCCCGACCTCCCCGAGTGGGAGCGCGCCTACTACGGGTCGAACCTCGAGCGGCTCATGGAGATCAGGGCGCGGTACGACCCCGACGGCCTGTTCGACTTCCGTCAGAGCATCCCGCGCGCGACGTAGCGATCTGTACGCTCGCCACATGGACGACCTCGGGACGCCCGCCTCGTACCTGACCCTCGGCGAGGGCGTGCCCGTCTACTCGTCGGACGGGCAGTCGCTCGGCCGCGTCAGCCACGTCCTCGCCGATCCCGACGCCGACATCTTCGACGGCCTGGTGGTCGACGCGAGCGACCTGCCGGGCGGACACCGCTTCGTCGACGCGCCGGAGGTCGACGAGATCTACGAGCGCGGAGTGGTCCTCAAGCTGGACGCGCGCGCGGCGGAGCAGTTGCCGGAGCCGAGCGCGAGCCCGGCGACGCTCGAGGCGGATCCCGACGACTCCGTCGAGAGCGACTTGCAGCGAAAGCTCCGGCGCGCCTGGGACCGGGTCTCGGGCAACTACTGAGCGCCGCGGTCCTCGATGTCCACCTGATCCGGAGGCTGAGAGCTTCGGTCAATAGGTCCAGGTTCTAAGGTCCGTCCCATGGCGCTCGCCACGACCGCGCCCCTTCGCCGTGCGATCGAGGAGTCGTTCCCGGCTCGCCCGTTCGCGGTCGACTTCTGGGACGGGACGACGCTTCCGTCGACGAACGGCGCGGGTCCTCGCTTTCGGGTGCGCTCGCCGCTGGCCGTCGCGCATGCGCTGCGGGCGCCCGGCCAGCTCGGGCTGGGCCGCGCGTACGTCTCGGGCGCGCTCGACCCGGACGACCTGGACGCGGTCCTGGCGCTCCTCGACGGCTGGCGGCCGCCGCCGCTCGACCGGAGGGCGAAGGCCAGGCTCGCGCTGGCGGCGGCGCGCGCGGCAGGCATCACGCCCCCGCCGCGACCGCCCGTCGCCGAGCTGCAGCCGCGTGGCGGCCGCCACAGCCGGACCCGCGACGCGCGCGCCGTCCGCCACCACTACGACCTCTCGAACGAGTTCTTCGCGCTCTTCCTCGACGAGTCGATGACCTACAGCTGCGCGGTCTTCTCGCGCGGCGCCGAGACGCTTGAGGACGCGCAGACGGCCAAGCTCGAGCTGGTCTGCACCAAGCTCGGCCTGTCCGCGGGGGACCGGGTGCTCGACGTCGGCTGCGGGTGGGGCAGCTTCCCGGTCCACGCCGCGGCTGAGCACGGCGTGCACGTGGTCGGCATCACGCTCTCGGAACCCCAGGCGGAGCTCGCCCGCGAGCGGGCCCGCGCGGCGGGCGTCGAGGACAGGGTCGACATCCGGGTGCTCGACTACCGCGAGCTCGCCGGCGAGCGCTTCGACGCGATCGCCAGCATCGGGATGGTCGAGCACGTGGGCGAGGAGCGGATCGACGTGTACGCGCGTCGCCTCGCGGAGCTGCTCGGGCCCGGGGGGCGCCTCTTGAACCACGGGATCGCGCGCCTCCGGCACACGGACCCGCCGGCCGGCCCGTTCTCCGAGCGCTACGTGTTCCCGGACGCCGAGCCGCTCCACCTCTCGCGCACCCTGCTCGCGCTCGAGCGGGCGGGATTCGTGACCGAGCACGTGGAAGGGTTCGCGGCCGACTACGTCGAGACACTCCGGCACTGGGCCCGGCGCCTGGACGAGAACCTCGACGAGGCGGCCGGACTGGCAGGCCTCGAGCGCCTACGCGTCTGGCGGCTCTACCTGCGCGCGGCGCGCAACGGGTTCGAGAACGGCTTCACCTCGATCTACCAGGCGCGCTGCCGGCTCGCCTGAACGACGAGGGGCCCCATCGGGGGCCCCTGGTCACGGCTGTCGGCGTTTTACGCCTAGAGCGCCTGCACGTTTACGGCGCGAGGGCCCTTGTCCCCGGCCTCGGCCTCGTAGGAGACCTTGGCGCCCTCGGCGAGCGTGCGAAAGCCCTCCGAGACGATCGCCGAATGATGGACGAAGAGATCGGCGTTGCCCTCGTCGGGCGTGATGAAGCCGAAGCCCTTGTCGTCGCTGAAGAACTTCACGGTGCCTGTCGGCATTTCCTGTACCTCCACTGCTCATGTGCTGCACGAACGCGGAGGATGCTGGAACGCAACAACAGCGCGGCTGCACGGCTTATCGAGCGCGATTCGCTCGACTTTCGTGAGTCACGGTAGCAGCGCAGGTCCGGGGTGACGACCGCGCGGGCGGCCACGCCCAGGCGCTAGGAGTCGTCAGCCTTGGCGGCGAGGCGCTCGCGACCCTTGTCGGTCAAGAGCCAGCCGCCGGACGCGTCCTCCTCGACGAGTCCGTGCTTGGCCGCGCCGTCGAACGCGGTCGTGAGCTGCTCGGCTCCGGGCTCGACGCCGAGCGCCTCCGCGACGGCCTCCCTACTGGCCGGCGCAAGGTCGCCGACCTTCTCCGCTACGTCGAATCGGTTGGGCTTGGCCATTGCTCGCTCACGGTAGCAGCGGGCGGGCAGCCACGGCGCCCGGACACTAACGAGCGTCGAGCAGGTCGATCACGAAGACGAGTGTCTCGTCCGGGCCGATGGCGGGCGGAGAGCCCTGCTGCCCGTAGGCGAGGTCGGGCGGGATCGTGAGCTTGCGGCGGCCGCCGACCTTCATCCCCTCGAGCCCCTCGTCCCAGCCCGGGATCACCATCTCGGCGCCCAGCTCGAAGACGAACGGCTCACCGCGGTCCCAGGACGCGTCGAACTCCTCGCCGCTCGCGTAGGAAACGCCGACGTACTGGACCTCGAGCTCGTCGCCGGACCTGACCGGCTCCCCGTCCCCCTCGACGAGGTCCTCGGTCTCGAGCGAGGACGGGGGTTGCCCGTCGGGCGCCTCGACCGTGGGCTTCCGGTCGAGGTCCGTCGGAGCGGCCTGCTCGGTCTCGACCGACGTCGGCGCCGCCTCGGTGGTGGGGTCGTCGTCGCCCCCGCACCCGACGCCGACCAGTGTCGAGGCGAGCACTACCAAGACGAACGCCGCTGCCCATCTGACGTTCACGGTGGCGGAGGGTAGCGCCGCGAGCCTCACGCTCGGGCCGCGTCGAACTCCTGTGCGAGGCCCAGGTCCCTCGCGATTCTCCGCATCTCACGCGCTTGGTCGGCGAGCACGAAGCTCACGCCCGCCCCGGTGCTCCCCGCGCGACCCGTCCGGCCTACGCGATGGACGTACGCGTCGCGATCGCCGGGCGCGTCGAAGTTGATGACGTGAGTGATGCCGGCCACGTCGATGCCCCGCGCCGCCACGTCGGTTGCCACGAGCGTGTCGATGTCGCCCGCTTCGAATCGCGCGAGCGCCTTCTGGCGCTGGGGCTGCGACTTGTCTCCGTGGATCGCCAGCGCCACCATGTCACGAGCTCGGAGCCGCTTGACGAGGCGATCGGCCCCGCGCTTCGTGCGCACGAAGACGAGCGTGCGCCCGCGGCGCTCGTCGCGGAGCTCCGTCACGAGCGCGCCGAGCTTCGCCTCGTGCACGAGGTGGACGAACCGGTGCTCGACCTCCGCCTGCTGCTCGGGCGCGGGCGCATGGACGTGGCGGCGCGCCTTCCGCGTGTAGGCGGCGGCCTGACGGCCGGCCTCGCCCGCAAGGGTGGCCGAGAAGAAGAGCGTCTGCCGGTCGGTCGGAGTTCGAGCGACGATGCGGTCCACGGCGGGCTTGAAGCCCATGTCGAGCATCCGATCGGCCTCGTCGAGCACGAGCGTCCGCACATTGTCGAGCGTCAGCTCGCGCCGCTGGAGCAGGTCCTCGAGCCGCCCGGGCGTCGCCACCACGATGTGCGCCCGGGCCGCCTTGCGCGCCTGGCGCTCGATCCCGACACCACCGTGCACGACCGCGACAGAGAGCGACCGGGCGTGCGCCACGCCGTGGATCTCGTCCACGATCTGGCTCGCGAGCTCTCGCGTCGGGGCGAGCATCAAGGCCGCGGGCCGGCGGGCGCTCGCGGCGATGCGGTCGGCGAGCGGCACGCCGAAGGCGAGCGTCTTGCCGGAGCCGGTCGGGGACTGGCAGAGGACGTCGTGGCCGGCGAGGACATCCTCGATGACGAGCCGTTGGACGGCGAAGGGAATCTCGATGCCGCGCGCGGAGAGCGCGTTCAGCACCGGACGAGACACGCCGAGATCGGCGAAGGACTGCGATGACATTCGTGTGCTCCTTGTGAACTAACTACGGGGAGATCCAGGACCCCGCTAGCGCTCACAAGCGCACAGAGAGACGGAACCTCTCGGGCGCCCGGATGGCCACCCGACCCGCTCACCGTAGCATCGGGCGCCGAGATGGCCGCCCGCGAAGACCTCCGCAACGTCGCGATCGTCGCGCACGTCGACCACGGTAAGACGACGCTCGTGGACGCCATGCTGTGGCAGTCTGGCGCCTTCCGCCAGAACCAGGACGTGGCCGATCGAGTGATGGACTCGATGGACCTCGAGCGCGAGAAGGGCATCACGATCCTCGCGAAGAACACGGCCGTCCGGCATCGCGGGGTGAAGCTCAACATCGTGGACACGCCGGGGCACGCGGACTTCGGCGGCGAGGTCGAGCGCGGCCTCATGATGGTGGACGGCGTCCTGCTGCTCGTGGACGCGGCCGAGGGCCCGCTGCCCCAAACACGCTTCGTGCTCCGCAAGACGCTCGAGGCGCGGCTGCCGGTGCTCCTGGTCGTGAACAAGGTCGACCGTCCCGACGCACGTCCCGCCGCGGTGATCGACGAGGTGTACGAGCTCTTCCTCGACCTGGACGCGGACGAGGAGCAGATCGAGTTCCCGATCGTCTACACGAACGCCCGGGCCGGCACGGCGTCGCTCGAGGAGGGGCGCGAGGGCACCGACCTGAGTCCCCTGCTCGATCTCCTGTTGGAGCGGATTCCCGCGCCGTCCCACGATCCCGATCACCCCCTACAGGCGCAGGTCACGAACCTCGACGCGTCTCCGTACGTGGGCCGTCTGGCGCTCTGCCGAGTTCGCAACGGGACGATCCGCAGCGGCCGGCCGATCGCGTGGTGCCGCGCCGACGGCAGCGTGGAGCGCGCGGCCGTGACGGAGCTCTACGTGACCGATGCGCTCGACAGGGTGGAGGCCGACGAGGCCGGACCGGGCGAGATCATCGCCGTGGCCGGCCTTCCGGACGTGACGATCGGCGAGACGCTCGCCGACCCGGACGAGCCGCGTCCACTCCCCGTGATCACGGTCGACGAGCCCTCCCTCTCGGTCGTCGTCGGCATCAACACGTCGCCGCTCGCGGGCCGCGACGGCAGCAAGCTCACCGCGCGTCAGCTACGTGCCCGGCTCGACCAGGAGCTCGTGGGGAACGTGTCGATTCGCGTGGCGGACACCGACCGCCCCGACGCGTGGCGTGTCCTGGGCCGCGGCGAGCTCCAGCTAGCGGTGCTCGTCGAGCTGATGCGCCGCGAGGGCTTCGAGCTCACCGTGGGTCAGCCACAGGTCCTCACGCGTGAGGCGAACGGTCGCGTTCTCGAGCCCGTCGAGCGGCTCGCGGTCGAGGCACCAGAGGAGTACGTCGGCGTCGTGACGCAGCTCCTCGCGCTCCGGAAGGGCCGCCTCGAGCAGATGGTGAACCACGGCACGGGCTGGGTGCGCATGGACTATCTCGTCCCCGCGCGGGGCCTGATCGGATTCCGGATCGAGTTCCTCACGGAGACACGAGGGACCGGCCTGATGCACCACGTCTTCGAGGGCTGGGAGCCGTGGGCCGGCGGCCTGCGCACGCGGCCCACCGGGGCGCTGGTGGCGGATCGCAGCGGTGAGACCTCCAGCTTCGCGCTGTTCGGACTCCAGGAGCGCGGAACGCTGTTCGTCGGCCCCGGCGAGCAGGTCTACGAGGGGATGGTCGTGGGTGAGAACGCGCGCACCGAGGACCTGGACGTGAACGCGGTCAAGGAGAAGCACCTCACGAACGTGCGCTCCGCGAACGCCGACGTGCTGGTCCGACTCGTCCCCGCCCGACGGCCGTCACTCGAGCAGGCGCTCGAGCTCCTGCGCGAGGACGAGTGCATCGAGGTCACCCCCTCCGCGATCCGGCTGCGCAAGGTGGAGCTCGCCGGCGGAGCCCGCGTCAAGCTCGCCCGGCGGGCGCGCTCGAGCGCGCGCGAGCACGCGTAGGGTCCGAGCATGCCGTCCACCGCCCGCGTCCTGCTCGACTTCGTCGGCCGCCCCGAGCGGCATCGGTACGGGTCGCACCGCTGCCAGCGGGCCGACCTCCATCTCCCGGCGGGCGACGGCCCCTTCCCGGTGGTCGTGACGATCCACGGCGGCTACTGGCGGGCGCGGTACGGCCGGCGCACCACGAGGGCGATCGCCGCCGACCTGGCTCGCCGGGGCGTGGCCGCCTGGAACATCGAGTACCGGCGCCTAGGGCGCGGTCAGGGCGGCGGGTGGCCGACGACCTTCGACGACGTAGCCGCGGCGATTGACCATCTGGGGGAGCTCGACGACCCCCGGCTCGACCTCGGCGAGGGGATCGCCGTGATCGGCCACTCCGCCGGCGGCCAGCTGGCGCTCTGGGCCGCGACGCGTCGCGACGCGAGGCCGCCGATTCGCCGCGTCGTGGCGCAGGCCCCGGTGGCCGACCTCGCCCGCGCGGGGGAGCCCGCGCATGCGCTCTGCGGCGGCACCCCCGAGCAGGTGCCCGAGCGCTACGAGGCCGTTGACCCCATGCGCCTCGTCCCGCTGGGCGTCCCGGCGCTCCTGATCCATGGCGCGGACGACGACACGGTCACCGTGCGTCGCAGCCGCAGCTACGTGGAGCGCGCCCGGGCTGCCGGCGACACGGTCGAGCTCGTGGAGCCCTCGCCCGGCCACCACCGGGTCCACGTTGACCCGCGCTCAGCCGCCTGGCGGACCGCCGCCGACTGGGTCACCTGACGCCGCCCGCGGCTCGAGGATCACGATCGGGATCTCGCGCTCCGCGCGCTCTTGGTAGCCGCGGTAGCCGTCGTAGGCGTCCACGGCCATCGCCCAGAGCCGCGGGCGCTCCTCCGGCGTGGCAACGCGAGCGTGGACGGGCCGCCGCCGCGAACCGATCTGGATCGTGGTGTCCGGATTGGCGCGGAGGTTGTGGAACCACGCCGGGTGCTTCGGATGCCCCCCCTTCGAGGCCACGATCGCCACGTCGTCGCCATCGGTGATGTAGAGGAGGGGGATCGTGCGCTTCGTCCCGCTCTTTGCGCCGACGTGGTCCAGGAGGAGCATGGGAGCCAGGCCGGGGAGTCGGTGGCCCACCCGGCCCCGGGTCGCCCGATAGACGGCGGTGTGGCCGGACATCAGCCGGTTCAGCACCGGCCACATGCGATCGACCGCGCTCATCCGGTCCACTGTTCACCCGCTTCGGGTTGATGGGCCACGACGTGCTCGTGAAGCGTCCTGCGGACCCAGTCCTGCGTCGCGGAGTCGGCCATCCTGTAGCGGCCGAGGAGCTCGCGCTGACCGGTGAGGGGCAGGCCGGCGATCTCCCACCGCACGACGAAGCGCTCGAACAGCATCTCGGTGCGGCGGCGCCAGAGATCGTCGGCCGATGCCGCCGCGCGGCCCGCGGGCTCCCGGAGCTTCGTAACCGTGCCGGCCGAGACGCTCTGGCGAAGCGTCAGGACGTTGCCCTCGGCGTCGCGGTAGTCGGTGGTGGCCGGCGGGGCGGTGCCCTCTCTACGGCGCTGGCGCTTCCCCATCGCCCTCGAACATAGCGTCGGCGACCTCAGGCTGCGTTCGCGACCCGGCATCCCGGCCTCGAGCACGTCGGATATACCTCCGGCCGTGCCGGAGCGCCTGCCGCCACCGATCGCCGCCCGCGGTGCGCTCGCGCTCCGTCGGCTGCTGCTGCGCGCGGCCGACCGCGTCGTGCCGCCGGAGATCGCGCTCTTCGACGCCACGCTCGCCTTCACGCGCACCCGGGTCCTCGGCGCCCTGACCGAGACCGGCGTGGTCGAGGAGCTGGCAAAGGGGCGGACGACCGCCGCCGAGCTGGCGGCTCGCCTCGGGCTCGACGCCGACGTGCTCCACCGCGTCCTGCGCGCCGCGACCGTCCACGGCGTCACCCGGCTCGATCGCCATGGGCGCTTCAGGCTCACCGCGATCGGGCGAGCGCTCCGGAGCGACCATCCCCGGTCGCTCGCCGCATGGACCCGCTACCTCAACTTCGACTCGACGCAGGCCGCCTGGGCGGGGATCGGCCGATCGCTCGAGACCGGCGAGCCGTGCTTTCCGGCCGTGCACGGGCGCTCCGTCTGGGAGCACTTCGCCGCCAATCCCGAGGAGGAACGCCTGTTCGCCACGTCGATGCGCAAGCTCAGCGCGATCGTGGTGCCGGCCGTGGTCGCGCGCTATCCGTGGCCGGACGAGGGCACGGTCTGCGACGTGGCGGGCGGCGTGGGCCCGGTGCTCGCAGGGATCCTCGCCGCGCGGCCGCGACTCGAGGGCGTGCTCGTGGACGCGCCCGGGGTCCTGGCCGAGGCGCCGGGCCATCTGGAGGCGGCCGGCGTGCGAGACCGGGTCACGCTGCGCGAGGGGAACATGTTCGAGCGGATCGACGCGGAGGCCGACGTCTACGTCCTTAAGGACGTCCTCCACGACTGGGACGACGACCGCTGCCTCGAGATCCTGCGAACGGTGCGCCGCGCGATGCCGGCGGGGGCGCGCGTGGTGCTCGTCGAGGCGCTCCAGGAGCGAAACCGGCCCGAGCCGCTGACCTCGATCGAGGACGTGCACATGCTGGCTCAGTGCGACGGCGGTCGGCAACGCTCGCTTGCCGAGCTGCACGGACTGCTCCGGGCCGCGGGCCTGCGCCTCGGCGAGGTCCGCCACACGGGCGGCCCGGCGCTCGTCGAGGGCGTGGCGGCCTGAGGCACGCCGCCGGCGCGCGTCAGCCGAGCGACAGCCAGGCCCGCGACAGACCCTCGAGCTGCTCGGCCGACAGCCGGCCGAGGAATCGCTCCCTGACGCCGGCGAGGTGGGTCCGCGACGCGTGGCGGCGGACCGCCAGCCCGTCCTTGGTGATGACGGCGTGGAAGCCGCGGGCGTCGTCCGGACACTGCTCGCGGCGCACGAGGCGCTTGCGCTCGAGCCCGTCGACGAGCCGCGTGAGGCCACTTCGGCTCAGAAGCACCGCGCCCGCCAGCTCGGCCATGCGCAACCGGCCCCCCGGCGCGTCCGCGAGCTGAACCAGGACGTCATACTCCGAGAGCGAGAGCCCCTCCGCGCGGCGGAGCTCGTCGTCGAGCTCCCCGATGACGGTCGCGTGCGCGCGCAGGAAGCCCCGCCACGCCTCCAGCTCGACCTCCGTGAGCGGGCCGTCGTCGCGCCGGGACGCGCCCGCCGCGGCGCGGCTCACCGGCCGGTTGCCCCCGCCCAGCTCGCGCGCGGGTCGGGGAGCGGCGTGAGCCGCGCCTCGACCTCCGCTCGCCGCTCCTCGAGCCAGGGCGGCAGGATGATCCGGGTGCCCAGCTCCTCCAGCGGCAGGTCGACCGTGAAGCCCGGGCCGTCGTCGGCGATCTCGTAGAGCACCCCGCCCGGCTCGCGGAAGTAGATCGAGTGGAAGTAGTGGCGGTCGATGACCGGAGTGGTTCGCACGCCGGCCTCGGCGAGATGCTCGTGCCAGCGCGGGTGCTCGGCGACCGTCGTGCCCCACGCGACGTGGTGCACGGTCCCCGCGCCGGAGCTCCCCGGCCCCTCCGGGGGCGGGTCGAACCCGATCGTGCCGGCGCGGCGCTCGCCGCGAAGCTCCCAGCTCGACTCGCCGGCGCTCACGGCTCCCATCACGCGCTCGAGCAGCTCTCCGCTCCGCTCCGGCTCCGGCCCGTATGCGCGCACCCCGAGGAAGCCCTGGAGCGCGTGCTCGGCGGGGACCTCGGGATGGTGGGCCGCGAGCGGGTCGTTTCGATCGCTCACGACGAGCTCGTGGCCGAGTCCCTCGGGGTCCGCGAAGCGGAGCGACCCCTCGCCGCGCTCGGTCTCGATCCCCTCAGCGGCGAGCCGGTCGGCCCAGAAGTCGAGCGCGTCGTCGCTCCCCACGCGCGAGAGGATGCGGTGCACCATCCCGGCACCGACCCTGCCGCGGCGCGCGCCCGGGTACTCGAAGAACGTGATGTCCGCGCCGGGAGAGCCCTTCTCGTCGCTGTAGAAGAGGTGGTAGACGTCGGGGTCGTCCTGGTTCACGGTCTTCGCGACGAGCCGCAGACCGAGCACGCGCGCGTAGAAGTCCACGTTGCCCGGGGCATCCCCGGTGATCGCCGTGACGTGGTGGATGCCCTCGAGCCTCATGCGCTCCGCCTTCCTACGAAAGTAGTTGTGCTTGCAATCATAGCACGGAGAAGAGGCGCCACTCGTCCGGCACGCCCTTCAGCTCGCGCATGCCCTTGTCGTCGAAGCGAATGCCCGAGCCCACGACCAGGTCGCGCACGGTGCTCGACACGAGGACCTCCTCCGCCGCCGCGGCCGCGCTGACGCGCGCCGCGATGTGAACCGCGAGCCCGCCGACGTCGTCGCCGATCACCTCGCACTCGCCGGTGTGCAGGCCGGCTCGGATCTCGAGGCCCATCTCGCTCGCCGCGACGGCGATCGACCGGGCGCACTCGATGCCGCGCGCGGGCCCGTCGAACGTCGCCAGGAAGCCGTCGCCGGTCGACTTGATCTCGCGGCCGCGGAAGCTCCGGAGCTGGGAGCGCACGAGGTCGTCGTGGCGAGCGAGGAGCTCGCGCCAGCGGCGGTCGCCGAGCTCCGCCGCGCGCCCGGTCGAGCCGACGATGTCGGTGAACAGGACCGTCGCGAGGATCCGGTCGGTCCGTGGCGCGCGGGCTCCCGTCACGAGCTCCTCGAGCTCCTCGAGTACGGGGTCCGGATCGCCGAACGGCGCCAGGGTGTCGTCGCCCGCGAACCGGATCAGCTTCGCGCCCGGGATGTTGTCGGCGAGGTAGCGCGAGTGGCACGGGTCGATGTTGCCGCCCTCGCCGCGGGTCATCACGAGCGTGGGCACGGTGATCGTCGGCAGGATGTCCCTGACGTCGTACCGGCCGATCAGGTCGATGATCGAGCGCGCCGTGCCGGGGCTCGCCCCGAGCCGCTCGAGCTTCCCGAACCAGAGGCGCAGTCGGTCGTCGGCGGCCGACGAGGGGACGAACTGGATCATGCGCTGCCCCGTGCCCCAGCGCTCCAGGATCTCGTGCACGAGCTCGTCGCGCCGCTCGACCGTGTTGCCGCACTCGTAGCCGTCGCCGCGGGCGATCCTCGCCCAGGTGGAGAAGAGCGCGAGCGCCGCGGTCCGCTCCGGATGCGTGGCGGCGAACAGGATCGCCATCGGCCCGCCCTCGATCTGCCCGAGGAGCGCAGCCCGCTCGCTCCCGGCCGCGGCCATGACCGCGAGCACGTCGTCCATCTGCTCCTCGAGCGTCGGCGCCCCGCCCACCGGGTCCGAGAGGCCGGAGCCGCGCCGGTCGAACAGGATCAGGCGCGCGAACGAGGCGAGGCGCTCGAAGAAGTAGGCCACGCGCGGCTCCTCCCACAGGTGCTCGACCTGCGAGATCCAGGTCGGCACGTAGATCAGGTCACGCGGACCGTCGCCGAGCGTCTGGTACGCGATGTGGATGTCACCGCTCTTGGCGTACCTGGTCTCCGGCTGCATCGGCGGGCGCCCAGGTCAGGACGCGGCCTGCCGGCGCGCGCGCGCGAGCGACTCGTCCAAAGGCGCCATGCCCGGACCCTAGATCAGGCCCGGGTTTGGCGGCAAGCTCAGGAAGCCGCGGCCACCGAGCTCGCGGGCTCGGCCCGTGGCGCCCCTGCCTCGGCCCAGGTGACGAGCCGTCGGCGCTCCTCGTCGTAGAGCTTCAGCCGCACCGTGCGCAGACCGTCCCATAGGGACAGCGTCGGCACATCGTGGAAGATCGGATTGTCGTCATGGGCACGCTGAAGGTTGTAGTTCGGCACCCGCGCGCTCAGGTGATGGACGTGGTGCACGCCGATGTTCCCGGTGAAGAACTGCAGGAGCTTCGGCAGCCTGAGATACGAGCTGCCGCGGAGCGCCGCGTCCGCGTAGCTCCAGTCGTCGGAGCTCTGCCAGTAGACGTCCTCGAACTGGTGCTGCACGTAGAAGAGCCAGACGCCGGTCGCGCCGGCGAGCATGATCGTGGGCGCCTGGATCAGCAGGTACTCGCTCCAGCCGATCAGCAGGCAGAGGGCCCCGATCAGGGCGGCGAGAGCGATGTTGGTGGCGATGACGCTGCGGCGGATGTGCGGGCGATCCGAGCGCGACACCCAGCGCGGCGCCAGGACCATCGCGTAGAGCGGCCCGATCCCGAACATGACCAGCGGGTTGCGGAAGAGGCGATAGCCGAGCCGCCCCCGCCACGGGCGGGCGTGGTACTCGGCGACGGTCAGCGTCGGCACGTCGCCCACTCCGCGCCGGTCAAGGTCGCCGGAGGTCGCGTGATGGACCGCGTGCTGGTGGCGCCACTTCTGGAACGGCGTGAAGACGAGCACGCCGCAGGCGGCGCCCAGCCACCCGTTCGCGCGACGCCAGGGCAGGAACGAGCCGTGCGCGCAGTCGTGGAAGACGATGTAGGTCCGCACGAGGAAGCCGGCGGCAGGGACCGCGAGCGCGAGCACCAGGAGATAGGAGACGTCCAGCGCGAAGTACATCGCGACCGACAGCCCCAGGTAGGGGACGACCGACGTCAGCAGGTCGAGGACGCTGCGGCCGAGGTGCGGCCGGGCATAGGGCGCGATGGCGTCGCGCCAGAAGGGTCGCCCGGAGGCGGGCGCGGCCGAACGGTCGTCGTCAGAGGTCGTCAAGGGGCGTCCGATTCGCTATCGGGCGCGGCGCGCACGCCAAGCGTCGAAGAGCCGCTTGAGCGCGAAGAGGCGGAGGAGTCGGGCGAACACGGGGCAGCCCTACCCCGAGCGGACCGGCGCGAAACCCGCCGTCAGTGCGCGACCGCTCCCGGCCGGCCGCGCAGCAGCTGCGCCAGGCTCCACCCGGACACGATCGCCCAGACGGTCTCGAGCAGCAGGAAGCCCCACTGCTCCTCGACGAGCGCGAGGGCGGCCAGGACCACCGATCCCACGAGGTTCAGCACGAGGTAGGTCCCCGAGTCGGCGCGCATCCGGCCGAACTGGAGCGCCGCGAAGGCCGCGAGGATGAGGAGGGCCCCGACGATCTGGACGATCTGGTCCATGCGTCCACGCTAGAGGATGCATCCACGGTGCCCGCGGCCACGTAGGCGGGTCAGCCGCCTCCGCCCAGCGCCTCGAAGAAGTCGGCGGCGATCGGCGCGGCCACCGACCCGCCCGAGCGCCCGTCCTCGACGAGCACGCTGATCGCCACGTCGCCGCGGTACGCGACGAACCAGGCGTGGGTGGGCGGCGGGTCGCCCGACCCGTACTCGGCGGTGCCGCTCTTCCCGTGGACGTCGCCGGGGGTGTCCGCGAGCGCCGTGCCGGTGCCGGACGTGACGACGAGCCGGGTGAGGTCGCGCAGGTCCGCGAGCTCCGCCCCTTGGGAGCGGGTCGCCGGCGCTCGGCTCGTCCGACGTCAGGAGACGCGGGGAGCGCCAGCGGCCGTCCGCGACCGTCGCCGCCACGCCCGCGAGCCCGAGCGGGCTCACGAGCACCCGGTCCTGCCCGATCATCGCGGCAGCGCGGTTCGCGAGCTTGGGCGTGGCCGGCACGTCGCCCCCGAACGTCGCGACCGGCAGCTCGAGGTCGCGACCCAGACCGAAGTCGGCCGCCGCGTCGGGTAGCGACTCGGCGCCGAGCCGCTCGGCGAGCGACACGAATCCGGTGTTGCACGACTCGGCGAAGATCTCCCGGAAGGGCACCGACCCGAGCGCGCTGCTCTCGAAGTTCTGGAACTGGACGCCGCCCACGGTCGCGAAGCGCGGGCAGTCCACGGTCGTCGATGGATCGACGTCCCCGCCGGCGAGGAGCGCGGCGGTGGTGACCACCTTGAAGGTCGAGCCCGGCGGGTAGCGGCCCTCCAGCGCGCGGTCGAACGTGTCGTCCGCCGGCCGGTTGGCCACCGCCAGGAGGTCGCCGCTCGACGCGTCGAGCGCGACGAGCGCGACCTTCCGGTCGTCGCGGCCGAGCGCCTCCTCGGCGGCGCGCTGGACGTTCGCGTCGAGCGTCGTCTCGCAGCGGCTCGCCGGGCTCGCCCTCGACCTCGTGGAGCGTGTCGACCGGCACCCCGTCGCTTCGGATCACGACCCTCCCGGTCGGAACGCCCGCGAGCTGCTCCTGGAACCTGGCCTGGAGCCCCGACTGGCCCACCTGGTCGCCGGGCGCGTAGACGCCACCGAGCTCCTCGAGCTGCTCGGCCGTGGCCGGCGCGACCGAGCCGAGCAGCGCCCGCGCGAACTCGCGGCTCTCGGCGAGCGGCGCCTCGCGCTGCGAGAACACGACGCCCGGCACGGCGCCCAGCTCGTCCTCGACCGCCGCGAAGTCCTCCCTTCGCAGCACGATCGCCTCCACGAACGTGTCGGGGTCGGCCGCGTCGACGGAGCGCTCGAGCGCGCGTCGGTCGGCGTCGGTGCTCGCCGCCACGGCGGCCACCGCGTCGTCCGTGTCCTCCGCCCGCTTCGGGACCACCCCGACCGCCACGACCGGGCGCTGGGACACGATCGGCTTGCCGTCACCGCCCAGGATCGGCGCCCGCTCGGGGAGCTCGCTCGTGGTCCCGAGCCGCTCTTCGCCCTCGAGCTCCGGGTGGACCGCCTCCGGCGCGAAGCGGACGATCCAGTCTTCGTCGCCACGGACCAGATCCAGCTCGGTCGAGTACGTCCAACCGCCGATCCTGGGGACCTCCCACGCCATCTCGACGCTCGCCGTGGCCGCGTCGCCGTCCTCCGAGACGTCCACGACCTCGGCCGTCAGAGCGGCGCCGTCGAGGCCCTCGACGTGCTCCTCGAGCGCCTCCGCCACGGCCGCCTCGTCGCCGTCGGTGCGGGCGGCGGCAGCCGCGTAGTCGCCGCGCGACCACGCGTCGAGGAACGACTCGGCTCCCGAGGCGGGGTCCGGGCCCGTGAGCGCGCGTACCGCGAGGATGATCGCGACCGCCAGGGCGGCGACGACCACGGCGAGGGCCGCGGGCCGCAGGCGGCCATGGGGTCCCCGGGTGGCCACGGCCTGATCGTGCCAGACCCGGTGGCGCCGACCCGCCGGCTCGCTCAGAGCGAGACGCCGACGACCTTCAGGCGGCGCGTGAGTGCGTTCAGCCCGAACCCGCCGAGCTCGCCCTCCTCCACCCCGAGGATGTCCCAGGCTCCGGTGCTCGGCGGCGAGATCGACTCGGCGACCGCGGGGAGCAGGTCCTGGACTCGGCGCCTGACCACGTCCGCCATCGCGGGATTCTCGGCCACGGCGCGGCGCAGGAACTCCGTTCCGTACGCGATGTGGCGCTCCTCGTCGGCCGCGATGCGCCCGTAGCCCTCGACGAAACCGGGCAGGAGCCCGCGCTCGCGGAGGAAGCCGAGCAGGAAGTGCGAGGCGGTGAGCCCCAGCGTCCCCTCGATGACCATGTGGTAGATCGTCACGAAGTCCACCTTCGCCTCGCGATCCCGGGGCGTTTCGAGGAGCCGGTCGTGGGCGCCCACGAGCGCCTCGTCGAAGACCCGCCGGAAGGGCGCCCCGAGCACCTCGCGGGCGCGTGCCACGTGCGCCGCGATGGTCGCGGGGTCGGCGATCACCTCGTTCTGAAAGCGAGCGTAGAACTGCATGTGGCGCACCTCGTCCACGAGCTGGGACGAGAGATAGCTCCCCTCCTCCTCGTCGTCCTGCGCGAGCACGAGCGCGCAGAACTGGGTCGAGATGCGCTCCTCCGCCACCATCAGCGAGCTCAGCACCCAGTAGAGGAGGTCCCGCTCGCGATCGTCGAGGGAAGCCCACTCCGCGGGGTCGCGGCTCAGGTCGACGTCCTGGGCCGCCCAGTGGGCGCGCTCCCACTGCTCGTACAGCTCCTGCGGGCCACGAAGCGCCTGGGCCGAGGGCATCAGCAGCACCGCCGGTCGCCAGACCCGGGGGCCGTCGCCGCTCCGCCCGCGTCCTCCGTGTCCTCGTGTGTCACGAAGATCTCCCAGGGCGTGCCGTCGGGATCCTCGACCCAGATCTTGTCCTGGCGCGCGTAGCAGCAGGTCGTGTCCATCTCGTCCACGGGGGCGAGACCCGCCGCCTTCAGCCGAAGCCGCGCGGCGAGCACGTCGTCGGTCGAGGAGACCTGCAGCCCGGCGTGATTGAGCGCCCCACGGCTCAGGTCCCGCTGGCCCTCGTTGAGGGTGAGGTTGAGCGCCGGCTCCGAGACCTCGAACTTCGCGTAGCCGGGCCTGGTCTTGCTCGGAGGGACGCCGAGGAGAGCCTGGTAGAACGGGCTCGCCCGTTCGACGCTCGAGACGTTCACGGCCAGGTGCGGTCTCAGGAGAGCCATTGGCTCAGCTCCTTCAGGGAATCGGGGACGACGTAGTAGTAGGCCCACAGCCCGCGCCGCTCCGAGTCCACGATTCCGGCGTCGCGCAGGACCTTGAGGTGATGGGAGATCGTCGACTGGCCAACGTCGAAGAGCGGGGTGAGCTCGCAGACGCACACCCTCCCGGCGTTCCTTCGGAGGACGTCGACGAGCTGGAGCCGGATCGGGTCCCCGAGCGCCCTCGCCGCGTCGGCCATCCTGGCGGCCGCCTCACGCTCCACGTCGGGATACGCGACCGGCTCGCAGCACCGCTCGCCGGCCGGTCGCTTCTGCTTGGGGACAAGGTCGAGATCGACGGCCATCGATCTATCTATATCGATTGAAGCGATGTTTGTCAATGCATCTAGACTGCGTCGCCATGGCCCGGGTCCTGTTCGTGTGCCTGCACAACGCCGGTCGCTCGCAGATGAGCCAGGCGCTCTTCGATCGGGCGGCCGGCTCCCGGCACAGCGCCAACTCGGCCGGCACCAGCCCCGCGGACCGTGTCCATCCCGCGGTCGTGGAGGCGATGCGCGAGGTGGGGCTCGACCTGGCCGACCGGACTCCGCGCAAGCTGACGAGCGAGGACGCGTCAGCCGCCGACGTCGTCGTGACGATGGGGTGCGGGGACGAGTGCCCGTTCATCCCCGGGAAGCGCTACCTCGATTGGGAGCTGCCGGACCCGAAGGGCCGGTCGATCGAGGCGGTGCGCGACCTGAGGGACGAGATCGAAGCAAGGGTGCGCGCTCTGGTCGGCGAGCTCGACTCCGGGGTAGCCCCTGAGGAATAGGCACGCCGCACTTGGCGCGCGGCGCTCCGTAGGCGATACTCGCGGTCCGACACCCGACGGGAGGGACCGCAATGGCTCAGACCAAGGCTCAACGCAGCGCAGCTGCAAAGAAGGGAGCGGCCACGCGCAAGCGCAACGCCGCCAAGAGCGGCGTCAGGGGCTCGGCGAAGAGCGCCGGCAAGAACGTCACCGGCGCGGCGCGCGGCGCGGGGAGCACGGCGAAGAGCGCGGCGAAGAGCGTCGCGAAGCGAGGCAAGTCCGCCGCCGGCGGCTCGTCGACGCGCCGGAAGAGCGGCGGCAGGAAGCGGTAGCGCGCGCGGGTCAGGCCGCGCCGGACTCGAGCACGTCGAACGTGATCCCGCGCGCCTGAAGGCGCTCGGTGAGGGCGTCGCCCATCGCGACCGCCGTCGTCACCTGGCCGGCGGTCGCCGGCAGGTCGTCGTGCGCGAGCGAGAGCGCCGACTCGGCGAGCATCTTCGACGTCTCGCCGTACCCGGGATCGCCGCCGGCCACCTCGGTGACGACGCGGCGGCCCCCGCCCTCCCCGACGAAGCGGACCTTGAACCAGCCGCGTGCGCGCTCCTCCGGCGACGGGCCGTCGCCCGACTGCATGCGGCCGAGAAGCCATGATCGCGTCGGCGGGAGCTGCGCCATGGCGAATAGGCCGCCGACCCCGCCGACGACGCCGACCGCGCTCGGGAGCCGCTTGATCGCGACGTAGTGGCCGTAGGAGAAGTCGGGGCCGTAGCGCTCGAGCGCTCGGGCCGAGCGCTTGATCACCTGCGGGTCGATCGTCGGCATCGGGAGGGCCCACGCCCCCAGGGACCGGTCGTAGCCGGCCAGCGGCTTGGGGGAGCGGACCGTCCGCCCCACCCCGCGCTGCTCCCGCCGCCGCCGCTCGGAGTGCGCGGACGCCGCCGGCCTCAGCCGGGAGAACGCGGTGACCGCGGAGTGGAACGTTCCCGCGGACGGCTTCCCGCCCGCGCGGACGAGCCCGCGGACGGTGAGCGGCACGCCCTCCGGGAGCTGCTTGACGGTGAAGTAGGCGCCGAGGTCGTGCGGGATCGAGTCGAAGCCGCAGGCGTGCACGATTCGGGCGCCGCTGCGCACCGCTTCGTCGTGATGGGCGACGAACATGCGGTCGACGAACTCGGGCTCGCCGGTGAGGTCGACGTAGTCGGTGCCGGCCTCGGCGCACGCGGCCACGAGCGGCTCGCCGTAGCTCAGGTACGGGCCGACGGTCGTGGCCACGACGCGGGTCGCCCCGGCGACCTCGCGCAGTGAGTCAGGCTCGGTCACGTCGGCGCGCAGCAGCGGCAGCTCGGAACACCGCGGCTCGATTTCCGCGAGGCGCTCGCGAAGCGCCTCGAGCTTCTCGCGGCTCCGCCCCGCGAGCGCCCAGCGCGTTCCTTCGGGGGCGTGGGCGCCAGGTACTCGGCGGTCAGCGCGCCGGTGAACCCGGTCGCGCCGAACAGGACGACGTCGTGGTCTCGGTTCTCCGTCACGATGCCTCCCTCGCCTGTCGGACGAGCCGGCGCATGCCGCTGAGCCAGCGCTCATGGTCGCCGCCCTTCAGGGCCATGTGCCGCGCCACCTCCTCGTGCGGCAGGATGAGGAAGCGCTCGTCGCGGAGCGCGTCCACGACCGCGGTGGCCACCTCCTCCGGCTCGAGCAGGCCGCCCGCGACGAGCGGGGCGGCGCCCACCGGGTCCTCGAGCGCCAGGTCGAGCATCGGCGTACGCACGGCCTGCGGGCAGATGCACGAGACCTTGACCCCCGCGTCCCCGTATGTGATCGCGAGCCACTCGGCGAGCGCAACCGCCGCGTGCTTCGTGGCGCTGTAGGCGAGCGCCGAGACCTGCGTGAGGAGCCCGGCGGCCGACGCCGTGTTCACGAGGTAGCCATCGCCGCGCTCGACCATCTCGGGCACCAGGGCGCGCGCGGCCCAGACGTGCGACATCACGTTGACCCGCCAGGTCTCGTCCCACTCGTCGTCGGGCGCCTCCGGGCCGCCCGGCGGGCCCGGCACGCCGGCGTTCGAGACGTACAGGTCGATCGGGCCGCTCGCCTCGGTCGCGCGTGCGATCAGCGCCGTCACGTCCTCCTCCCGACCCGCGTCGAGCGCCATCGGGAGCCCGCCGATCGGCTCGGCCACCGCCTGGGCGCCCTCGAGGTTCACGTCCGCGACGACGACCACCCGGGCGCCCTCCTCCGCGAAGCGCCGGACCAGCGCGCGCCCGATGCCGCTGGCGCCGCCGGTGACGACCGCGTGTCGCCCTGACAGGTCCATCCGGGCCGCGACTCTACCCGGCGGCCCGCGCTTTGCGTCGCCGGCCGGCGGTCGTATGATCGGCCTTGTGGGCGTCGCGACGCGCTACGCAAAGAGCGGCGATCTTCACATCGCCTACCAGGTTGTCGGCGACGGGCCGCGCGACCTCGTCTTCGTCCCGGGGTGGGTCTCCCACGTCGAGCTCGGCTGGACGGACCCCGGGTTCACCCACGTGCTCAACCGCCTTGCCTCGTTCTCGCGGCTGATCCTCTACGACAAGCGCGGCACCGGCCTCTCCGACCCGGTGGCCACCGCGCCCACGCTGGAGGAGCGGATGGACGACCTGCGCGCCGTGATGGACGCGGCCGGCTCCGAGCGCGCGGTCCTGTTCGGCGAGTGCGAGGGCGGGCCGACGTCCATCCTGTTCGCCGCCGCCCATCCGGAGCGGACGCAGGCGCTCGCGATCTACGGGACCATGCCCTTGGTCACGGTCCCGGAGGAGTCGGGTCGCCGGTGGGTGGAGGAGACCTTCGGCCAGATCGAGGACGTGGTGGACCACTGGGGCGAGGGCAGGACCCTGGAGCTCTTCGCGCCGAGCATCGCCGCCGACGAGAGCGTCCGCAGCGCCCACGGGGAGTTTGAGCGCGCCGCGGCCAGTCCGGGCATGGCGCGCGCGCTGCTCGAGGCGCTCCAAGACGTCGACGTGGGCGCCGTGGCGAAGGACGTTCGAGTCCCGACACTCGTTCTCCACCGACGCGACGACTTCGTGCCGATCGACGTCGCGCGCCGGCTGGCCGAGCTGATCCCCGACGCGCGGTTTGTGGAGCTGGATGGCGCCGACCACTCGCTCAGCCTGGGGGACAGCGAGGCCGTGGTGGGCGAGGTCGAGGAGTTCGTCACCGGCAGCCGGACGCCGCCCGAGCCGGACCGGGCGCTGCTCACGGTGCTGTTCACGGACATCGTCGGCTCCACCCAACGCGTCGCCGAGCTCGGCGACGCGCGCTGGCGGGAGCTGCTCGACACCCACAACCGGATCGTGCGCGAGGAGCTCGAGCGGCACGTCGGCCGCGAGGTCAAGACCGTGGGCGACGGCTTCCTGGCCGTCTTCGACGGGCCGGCTCGCGCGATCCGCTGCGCGCGCGCTGCGATCGAGGCGGTGCGCGCGATCGGCATCGACGTACGCGCCGGAGTGCACACGGGCGAGACCGAGCTGCTCGGCGACGACGTCGGTGGGATGGCGGTCCACATCGGGGCGCGCGTGGGCGCGCTCGCCGGCGCCGGCGAGGTGCTCGTCACGCAGACCGTGCGCGACCTCGTGGCGGGGTCGGGGATCGCATTCCTGGAGCGCGGCACCCACGAGCTGCGCGGAGTGCCCGGGGAGTGGAGCCTGCTGGCGGTCGATTCGGGGGCGACGGTGGGGAACCTGGGGCGGCGACAAGCTGCGCCACTGGCTCGCTGAACACCTTGGTGCCCGGAGGGTCCCAAAGTGTTCAGCGAACGCCTAGCTGGACCCGCGGTTGCGTCCGGCGTCCGTTCTCGTCTAGCGTGAGGCATCGCCCATCCGAACTCAGACCTTTTGGCGCGCTTCTACGAGGCCTTCGACCGGCACGACGGCGACGCGATGGCGGCCTGCTACGCGCCCGGGGCAACCTTCTCCGACCCGGTCTTCGTCGGGCTGGAGGGCGAGGAGCCGGGCGCGATGTGGCGGATGCTCACCGCGCGTGCCGACGACCTGCGCGTGGAGCTGGCCGAGCACGAGGCGGGCGACGAGTCCGGCTCCGCCCACTGGCTCGCGAGCTACACCTTCACGCAGACCGGCAGGCACGTGAAGAACGACGTGCGGGCCGCCTTCCGGTTCGAGGGTGGGCTGATTGCGGACCATCGCGACGAGTTCGGCTTCCATGCGTGGGCGCGCCAAGCGCTCGGGCCGCCGGGGCTGCTGCTCGGCTGGACGCCGCTACTGCGCGCGAGCGTCCGGCGCCGCGCGCGCGCCGGCCTCGACGAGTTCATGGGCGGTCGTTGACCTAATCCCACGATGGGGGCGCCTACCCGGGGCGCAGGACGTCGTAGCGGAGCTCGACCATCCCGTTGCCGAACGCGTGCGTGCCGACGAGCCGCAGGCGCCGGCCAAGGCGGGAGGGGAACGTCGGGATGCCCGCGCCGAGGAACACCGGGACGATCGTGAGGTGGAGCTCGTCGAGGAGGTCCTCCTCCACGAACTGCATCGCGAGCGCCCCGCCGCCCACGACCCAGACGTTCCGATCGCCCGCCGCACTCCGCATCTCCTCGTACGCCGGGCCCACCGACCCGTTCGCGAAGCGGACGTCCGCGCCATCCGGCACCGGGAGCTCGCGTGATGTGAAGACCCACGAGGGCGTGCCCGCGTAGGGCCACGACGTGGACATCTCGCCGAGGACGAACTCATAGGTCGCCGAGCCCATCGCCAGGGCGCCCACGCCGGCGAAGAACCGCTCGTACGACCCCTCGCTGGCGACCGGCGAAGCCTCGGACGCCTCGACCGCGCCCTCCCCCTCGAACCGCATGAGCCACTCCAGGCCACCGTCGCTCTCGGCGATGTAGCCGTCGAGGGTCTGGGCGAGGTAGTACTGGCAGCGGCTCAAGCGGCGATCGTACGCGGTCGGCCTGGCTTCACCTCGGACGATCTGCCCCCATGTAGCGTTCCCCGTCCTCCGCGACTCGCGCCCCGCGACCGGGGCGACCCCGCGGGGACGCTCATCCGTGAAACGAGCCCTGCTAGCCATCCCCCTCTGCGCGGCCCTGACGCTCGGCGGCTGCATCGGCGGCGACGGCTTCGTCGCCGATGCCGATGCGATCTGCGAGGACGAGCAGGACGAGCTCGTCGAGGCGATCATCGAGGTCCCGGAGGCGGGCGCCGTTCAGGGGGAGGCCGTGGTACGCGCGCGAGAGGCGACGCTCGAGAGGTTGCGGGCGCTCCGGCCGCCGCCGAGCCAGGCGCCCGCCTACGAACGCTTCCTCGCGGCGCGCGAGGAGGGTCTGACGGCGCTGCGCGAGCTCGCCGCGGCGAGCGACCGGCGCGACGACGAGGCCGTAGGCACGGCGAGCCAGGAGATCGTGGCGGCGTCCGATCGGGAGGCAGCCGCCGCGGACCAGGCCGGGCTCGAGAGCTGCGGCTAGCGGGATCGTCCCCGCCGCTCAGCTGCCGCCGAGAGCGTCGACCTCCTTCGCCGTGTCCGAGTGGAAGTCGCCCCGGACGAGCTTGCCGTCCGAGTCGTAGCGCAGGACGTGCGCGTACGGGCTCTCGAAGCTCCCGCCGCCCTGCGCCGCGGTCCCCCGGACGGTCCCGAGGACCACCACGGCGTCCCCGGCCTCGAGGAACTCCTGCGGCGAGACCGTGAACTCGGACCAGTACTGCGGTAGCTGGGTGAAGTTCTGGATGATCGCGTCGGCGCCGCTCACGAGCCCGCCGAGCGGCGTCTCGTCGGACGTCCACCACTCCGCGTCGTCCGCATAGAACCCGCGCAGTGTGTCCATGTCACCGCTCGTGAATGCGTCGTAAGCGCCCCTCGCGCTGTCAACGTTGGACATCGTCCCCTCCCTCGTTGCTGACGTTGAGGGCACCCTAACCCGCCCGGCGTCGCGGGGAAAGGGAAGCCGCTCTAGGGCCGGCGTCGCTCCCGTGGCGGCCCGCCCTCGGCGTCGGTGGCGCCCGGGGGCGGCCATGGCCCGTAGCCGACGTCCCGCGCACCGTCGATGGTGACCACCGAGCCGGATAGCGGCGCTCCCGCCGGGGAGGCCAGCAGGGCCACCGCCCACGCGAACTCCTCCTCCGTGCCGAGCCGCTGGAGCGGCACCGTCCTGGCCACCCCGTCGACGACGACCTTCGGGTACTTGGTCCGCAGGGTCTCGGTCGCGAAGTGGCCCGCCGCGAGCGCCATCACGCTGATCCCCGACGGGCGCCACTCGTCCGCGAGCTCCTTCGTGAAGCTCTCGACCGCCGCGCGGGACGCGGACGAGTGCACCATTCCCGCGAGGCCACTGTGTGGCGAGAGGGTCACGTTGACGATCGTTCCGCTTCGCCGCGGGAGCATCGCCTTCGAGGCGACCGCCTGACACATCGCCCACGTCCCCTCCACGTTCAGGCGCACGACGGTGCGAAACCCCTTGGGCGTGATCGTCTCCGCCGGGGCGAGGAACTGGCCGCCGGCGTTGTTGACGAGGACGTCGATCCGACCGTAGCGATCGAGCACCGCGTGGACGAGGTCCGACACCTCCCGGTCCTCGCGGATGTCGCAGACGTGGGGCGTGCACCGGCCTCCTTCGCACAGCGAGGCGGTCTCTTCGAGCGGCTCGACCCTTCGACCGCACACGACCACGTCCGCGCCGCAGGCGGCGAGCTCGACGGCAGTGGCGCGCCCGAGCCCCGACCCGCCGCCGCTGACCACGGCAACCTGACCGACGAGCAGATCCGGGGCGAAGACCTTCGACGGCACGGGAGCGCGAAGGGTAGCCATGACCGGCGTGGCGCGCGATACTCGCTGCGACTTCGAGGAAAGGGGTGGAAATGCTCGGAGACCATCCGATCGACGTGGTCCTGCTGGCCACCGATCTCGGCGTGTCGAAGGACTTCTACGCCGGCAAGCTCGGTCTCGAGATCCTTCGGGAGAGCGAGCAGGAGGTCGTCTACAAGTGCGGCGGGGACAGCGAGCTGGCTGTCACGAAGAGCACGACCGGCACGGCCGACGAGCAGACCCAGGCCGGCTGGCGCGTGACCGACCTGGCCGCGGAGGTCGCCGAGCTGCGGTCGCGGGGCGTCGAGATCCAGGATTACGACATGCCAGGGCTCAAGACGGTGGACGGCATCGTGGACCTCGGCTTCGCGCTCATAGCTTGGACCGTCGATCCGCATGGGAACGCGCTGGCCATCCTGCAGCTGAAGTAGCGGCGAGCGCTCGCGCGACGCGGTCGGCGGTCAGGAGCTCGGACCTTCCTTCGACCTGTCGTGCCGGTGCGGTCCGCCCGCGACCCCGCAACGACGAAGGCCGCCCTTACGAGCGGCCTCCGAGGTCTGGGTCGGCCTCCGGCGGGGCTCTCGCAAGTCTCGCCTTCCGGTCGGCCTAGATAGCGGGGGCGGGATTCGAACCCGCGACCTTCGGGTTATGAGCCCGACGAGCTACCTGACTGCTCCACCCCGCGGCGGACCGTCAAATTTACCACCGGAGAGGCGATTAGGCAACGTCCGGGAGGCCTCGAAACCGCTCCCGGCCGCATAGCATCTGCCTCGCATGTCGCCGCCCCGCGTCGCCGTCTTCGACCTCGGAACCAACACGACGCGAGTGCTCGTGGCCGAGGTCCGGGACGGCGCGGTCCACGAGCTCGATCGTCGCACCACGATCACGCGGCTAGGCCAGGGCGTCGACGCCACCGGCGTGCTCGCGGAGGAGGCCCGCGGGCGGGTGCTCGACGCGCTCGCTGAGTACACCGCACTGATCGACGAGCTCGGCGGCGTCGACCGGACCGTCGCGGTGGCCACCAGCGCGGTACGCGACGCCGAAAACGGCGAGGACTTCCGCCGCGAGGTCCGCGAGCGCGCCGGCATCGAGCTGCGGACTATCTCCGGCGACGAGGAGGCGCGGCTCACGTTCCTCGGCGCCACGGCGGCGCCGCGCCGAGCGGCCGCGCGGCGCTGGTGCTCGACATCGGCGGCGGGAGCACCGAGTTCGTGATCGGGACCCCCGGCGGCGGGCCGGAGTTCGACGTGTCGACCCGGGCCGGCTCGGTGCGCCAGACGGAGCGCCACCTACGCGACGACCCGCCGGCGCCCGATCAGGTGGCGGAGCTGACCGACGAGGTGCGCGCGGTGATCGCCGCGGAGGTGCCGGCCGAGCGTCGGGCGCGCACGGAGGACGGGATCGCCGTGGCGGGCACGGCGACCTCGCTCGCCGCGATCGGCCAGGAGCTCGACCCGTACGACCCGAGTCGCGTGCACGGCTTCTCGCCTACGCTCGGGGAGGCCGAGCGGATCCTCGCCATGCTCGCCGCGCTGCCGCTCGAGCGAGCGGCGCGGAGTCGTTGGCCTCCACCCTGACCGCGCCCCGACGATCGTGGCCGGCGCCGTGATCCTCGTGGAGGCGATGCGGGCGTTCGAGCTCGACGCGATGGAGATCGAGCGAGGCGGATATGCTCCACGGCGCGGCGCTCGAGGCCGCCGCCGACACGGCGGAGTGATCCGATTCGGCGCACTCGTCGGAAATATTGGGTTTCCCGGCGCCCGGGCATGGTTATAATCGCCGTGCCGGGGTTCGGTGAGGCGTGTGTAAGCGCGTCCCGGCGGATTTCGGTGCATAGGCTCGGGCGTAGCCGCATCGTATACGGCGCCTCCCGCCGCCCGGGCCGTTTCAGATGGCCCTTTCAAGGCACGTACCCCTGCCCGTCCTGAGAGGGCCGACGCGGAACCGCCCGCAGCAATGCGGGCGGTTCCCTTTCGGGGCAGCTCTCCGGCCGGACGCGCCGCTCACCGAAGCGGCGCCGACCGCTACGCCAGGTTCGACTTGCGCGGGTAGGCGACCGAGGGTCCGTCAGCACGTTCACGAGCGCCGGCCTGCCGGACTCGAACGCGCGGTCGAGCGCGGGCCGCAGCTCGTCCGGCCGCTCCACGAGCTCGCCGTGCCCGCCTAGCGCCTCGACCACGCGGTCGTAGCGGCACCCGGGCTGGAGCTCGGCGGCCACCGAGTACCCGTAGAGGAACTCCATCGGGTGCTTCTCGAGGCCCCAGATGCCGTTGTTGCCCATCACCGCGACGACCGGCACCCCGTGGCGGACGAGCGTGTCGAACTCCATCCCCGCGAAGCCGAAGGCGCCGTCGCCCATCAGCAGGCAGACCTGCCGGTCCGGGCGCGCCAGCTTCGCCGCGAGCGCGTAGCCGGGGCCGGCGCCGAGGCACCCGAACGGGCCGGGGTCCATCCAGCAGCCCGGCTCGTAGGTCTGGATCACGCGGCCGGCGTAGGAGACGAAGTCGCCGCCGTCGCCGATCACGATCGCGTCGCGGTCGAGCACCTCGCTCAGCTCGTTGTAGATCCGCAGCGGGTGGAGCGGCGCGCGGTCGTCGGTCAGCTCGTCGCGCTCCGCCGCGCGCTTCTCGTCGTCGGTCCGGCGCAGGCGACGCCGTCCAGTCGGAGCGGTCGGGGCCGCCGCGCGCACCCTCGGCCAGCGCGTCGAGCGTCGCCGGCCACGCCCCCGTACAGCTCGGCGGCCACGGGCCGGGGATGCGGATTTCCCGGGGGCGCCGACCCGATCACGACGATCTCGGTCTCGTCGCCGAACGAGCCGCCGAACCCCAGCCGGAAGTCCATCGGCACGCCGACCACCAGGGCGACGTCGGCCTCCTTCAGCGCCTGGCCGCGCGCGCGCGAGAGGAAGAGCTCGTGGTCGGCCGGCAGCGCAGCCGCGGGCGAGGCCGTTGAGGAAGACGGGGATCCGCAGCTCCTCGCACAGGCGGGTCAGGGCGTCCTCGCCGTGCGCCCAGTAGAGGCCGGTGCCGGCCATCACGACCGGGCGCGAGGCGCCGCGCAGGAGCTTGATCGCGCGGTCGAACCCCTCCCCCGAGGCGGCGGGGGTCGCCACCGGGTCGGGCGTGGCCGCGGGCACGGCATCGTCCGCCGGCGCCTCCATGAAAACCTGGTCGAGCGGGAAGTCGAGGAACGCCGGGCCGGTCGGCGGCTCGAGCGCCGCCCGCATCGCCTCGTCGATCAGCCCGGGGATCTCCGCGGTCGTGGCCGCGGTCCGGGCGAGCTTCGTGAGCGGCGCAGACGAACGGCACGTGGTCGATCTCCTGGAGCGATCCCTGCCCCCAGCGCATCGCCGGCGCGCGCCCGCCGAGCACGACCATCGGCGAGCTGTTCTGCGAGCGCCGAGGCCATCGCGCTCATCCCGTTGGTCACGCCGGGCCCCGCTGTCAGGGCGCAGACGCCCGGCTCGCGGGTGGCCTTCGCCCAGCCCTCCGCCGCGAACGCCGCAGTCTGCTCGTGGCGCACGTCCACGAGGTCGATGCCCTCCTCGCGGCAGCCGTCGTAGATCGAGAAGAGGTGGCCGCCCGACAGCGTGAAGAGCTTCGACGACGCCGTGCGGCCTGGAGCCGCTGCGCTACGAGCCGCCCGCCGTGGAGGCTGGCCGGCTCGGGTGCGGCGGTAGCCTCGTCCGGCTTCGCTTCGGTCGACATCGGTCGCGCGAGCCTACCCGACCCGCACCGCGCGGCGCGGCCTTAGGCGGCCGCGGCGCGCGCTACCGGGAGCGGCGTGTGTCGCAGAAGGGGATGTTCGGCGTCACGTCGCCGACGTTCCCGCCGACGGTGGCGCCGACCGGGCCGCGGCAGCTCGTGCCGTCGTTCTGCTTCGGCGCGCCCGGGTTCGGGACATTGCGCGGCCCGTTCGGGAACGCTCCGGTCTGCCCCTCGACGCGCGGGAACTGGTTGCCGTCCCAGAGGTGGTCGGGCTGGACGAGGCACGGCGGCTGGACGACCTCGCCGGCGGGCGCCGGCGCATCGACCGGGTCGGGGCGCTGGCCGCCGGACGGGCGGCAGTCGAAGGTCTCCACCGCGCCGAACGAGCGCGCGCGCTTGAGGTAGTTCGGGGCGCGGGTAGGCCTGGCCGCGCTCGAACTCGGGCCGCGTCGGGTTGAGCGCGAGCGCGCGGCTGTTGATCACGCCGAACTGCGGCAGCTGGCCGTGCGGGCCCTTGGCGCCGGTCGTGTTCTCCAGCCCGAGGTGCGTCCCGGGGACGATCGTGGCGCCGCCGTTCGTGAGGAACTGCGCCACCTGCTCGCGGGTGTAGTTGAGGTACGCCAGGATCGGGTTGAACTCGGGGAAGAAGGTGTGCACGGCGCGCAGCACCGGTCGCGCTCCGCGCAGGAAGCGGGCCGCCGCCGGCAGCCCCTCGCGCGATGCGTCGATCAGCGGGATCAGGTCGTTGAAGAGCTGACGCAGGTCGGGCGAGAGGTCGCCGAGGTCGCGCACCGTGGGGCCGAGGTCGTCGGCCACCGGCATGAGGTCGTTCACGAGCGGGCGCGTGTCGAGCGAGAACTCCTCGAGCCGGTCGAGCGTCAGGCGCGACTCGCGCAGGAAGGTCGGGAAGATCTGGATCGTCTCGGCCAGCGCCTCCTTCTCCTGGGCGGTGGCGTCGAAGGTGTTCTCGGAGTTCACGATCAGCTCGCGCAGCGCGCCCTCCTGCTCGTTCAGCGCGGCGAACGTCACGCCGGTGTTGCGGATGAGCTGCCGCACGGCCGTGTCCTGGTCGTCGAGCACCTGGAGCACGTCGGCGCCGTCGGTCGCGAACGAGGGCAGGTTGCCGAGCGCGTCGTTCAGGTCCTGGCTGGTGCCGCCCTCGATCGAGTCGGCCTGCTCGGCCACGAACTCGCGGAACGCCTTCTGCGTCTCGGGCCGGAAGATCCGCAGGATCTCGTCGAGCTCGACGGTCGGCTCGACCTGGTGCGGGTCAGCTCGGCGCCCTCGGGCAGCTTCGGCACCGTCGTCGTGCCCGGCGTCAGCTCGACGAACGTCTCGCCGAGCAGCGTCTTCTGGCGCAGGATCGCGCGCGTGTCGCGTCGGGATCGGCGCGAACTGCTCGTCGATCTCGACGTCGACGATCGTGCGTGCCGCCGCCCTTGTCGAGCTCCTTCGTCTTGACCTTGCCGACGTTGACGCCGGCGATGCGGACGTCGGCCTCCTCGGCGAGCGTGGCGGCCTCGGGGAAGGCGACCTTGAACCGGTAGCCCTCGGGCTTGAGCGGGATCGGCCCGCCGAAGGAGAGCCACAGGAAGAGGAGCAGCCCGAAGCAGGACAGCGCGAACAGCACCATCGTGAGGATCCGACCGAGGCTGGGTGCGTTCTTCTGCATCTAGTCGCCTCCCTCCTCGGTCGTGGTCGGCGCGGCGGCGCCGTCGAGCTTCAGGGCGTCATCGCTCGGGGTGGTCTCGTCCTGCGGCTGCGGCTCCGGCGCGCGGCTGCCCTGCGAGCCGCCGCCCTCGCCGCCCGAGTCCGGCGCGGGGCTCGACTGGCCCTGGAGCCGCTCCTGCGCCCGCTGGCGGAGGTCTTCGGTCTCCACGCCCTTGCCCTCGAGGTCGTCGAGGAGGTCCTCCGCCTTCTGCTGGTCCTCCGCGTTCTGGGCGCTCGACTCGGCGCCCTCGCTCAAGCCGGAACCGGTCTTGAGCCCGAGGCTCTCGAGCTCGAGGCAGGCGGTGAGCGGATTCTGCCCGAGGATCGTCGTGAGCAGCGCGGCGGAGGCCTGGCGCGCGAAGGCGCGGGAGCTGAGCCTCGGGGATGATCCCGAGCTGACGCGAGCCGCGCCTCGAAGGCCGCGCCGATCTCCTCGACGAGCGCCTCGACGACTCGAGCAGTTGACCTGGAACAGCACGCGGCGGAACGGGCCGCTCGCGTCGCTCGTGCTGAAGACCGAGTTGCCGTTCGTGGCGACCCAGTGGAGCCAGAACAGGTAGCCCTCGTCGCGGTCGGCGTCGCCGACGCCGTAGCCGTCGGTGACCGGATCGACGCCGCTCTCGGGCCGCCGCTTGCTCTCCTCGCCCGGGGCCGGGTTGAAGGCGAACATGTTGAAGAACCGGTTGAGCTCGCCGAAGCTCGTGCTCAGGTCCGGGGTCGCCTTGGCGAGGTTCCTGGCCGCCGGACGGAGGTCGCGCACGTACGGGCGCGCGGTACGCACGAACGGGCGGATCTCGTTGCGCAGGATCGGCTCGCCCTCGCGCACGAGCGGCAGGACCTCGCGGTTCGCAACGTCGAGTTGGCGGAAGGCCGGGCGGAGATCGTCGAGCGTCGGGCCCAGCACCTCGCCGAGGCGATCGACCTTCGCGAGCGTCTCCGAGGTCTGGTTCAGCGCCGAGGGCAGGCGCGCGACCGTGAGCGAGATGTTCTCGTCCTCGGAGGCGAACGCCTCGAAGACGTCGTTCGAGGCCGTGACGAGCCGCGTGAGGTCGGTCTCGTTCTTCGCGAGCTCGGTCGTGAGCTCGCCGTAGTTGTGGATCAGGCGCGAGAGCGCCGCGCGGCGCGAGGCCACGGCGCCCTGGACCGCCGCCAGGTCGCGGTGGAGCGGCTCGAAGCGCTCGAAGACCTCGCGGAGGTCGTCGCCGTTGTTGTCGAGGCCCTTGCCGGCGCCGCTGACGAGCAGCTGGAGGTAGGAGCGGGTGTCGGAGTCGAGCGCGGCGAGGATCTCGTCCGGGTCCACGTCCGGCGCAGTGTTCTGCACGGGGATGCGGCCGTTCTCGCCGAGCGGCGGAGTGGCCGAGGAGCCCGGGTCGAGCTCCACGAACATGTCCTTGAGGCCGGTGCGCGGCCTGAGGAGCGCCGAGGCGTCCTGGTGAACGCGCTCGGCGTAGTCGGGCTCGATGTTCATCGTGACGACGGCGAGGCCGTCCTCGAGCTCGACGGCGCCGATCTTCCCGACCTCGACGCCCGAGATGCGCACGCTCTGCCCCTGGCCGGGCACGACGGCCTGGGCGTCCGAGAACTCGGCCTCCATCTTCACCGGCGTGTCCTCGACCAGCGGAATCGCCGGCCGCGCGTCCTGGTTGAAGATGATGTAGGCGGTGATGCCGATCGCGATGACCGCCATCGCGAGGATCGCCGCGAAGTCGCCGAGGTGCTTTCGGATGGCGGTCACGGTGCGGCCGCCTCCTCGCTGGGCAGGGCGACGTCCTCGAGCGACCCTCCGGACTGCTTCTCGAAGTCCTTCAGCGCCTCCTCGAGCTTCTTGTCGCTCGGGAGGTCCTTCTCATCGAAGTTGAGCTCCGGCGCCTTGGGCGGATCGTCGCCGCCCAAGAGGTTGTCCTCGTCGTTCAGGTCGCCGCCCGGAAGGCCGGGCGCGTTGATGGCGTCCGGATCGAAGACGCCGGGCTCGATCTCGGCGGCCCGCAGGTCGGGCGTCACCTGGTCCTCGCAGGGCACGTCCGGCCGGTGCTCGGGGAGGTCGAGCGTGCCGTTCTCCTCGAGCGGCGGCGCGGGCTGGGCGCCGCGCACCGGGAAGGCGGTGGCGCCGAGGATCGTGCCCTCGGTCTGGCTCTGGTTCACGACCGTGTCGAGCCCGCCTAGGAACAAGGCCCGGAAGAGCGGCGAGTTGCCGTCGTGGATCCGGCTCTCGCCGTTCAGGCCGGTGAGCGAGCGCGGGAACTGCTTGAACGGCTTCTCGCCCGACTGCTCCGGATCGCCTTCGTCGCTCCAGTCGGTGTCGTTCGCGAACGGCAGGAGCACCTCGTTCTGACAGCGGCTGAGCGCGCGGCTGTTGTTGAGCAGCGGGATCGTCGTCCTGTTCACGCGCGCGAGAGCGGGGATGGTCGGCTCGAGGTCGTCCACCAGCCCGCGCAGCTCGGCCTGGGAGAAGAGGAGCCGCGTTTGGCGGATGAACGGGAACGACGCCTCGATCGTGGGGCCCGAGGACCTGATGCCGGGCAGCGCGTCGACTGCGAAGCGGTTGACCCCGGGCAGCGTGTCGTTGAGCGAGGCGAGCGCCGGACGGCCGATCGCCAGCACGTCGCGCAGCGCGGGGACCGTGGCCTGGAGCGCGTCGTCCTCGCGGGCGAATGCGGCCGCGGTGACGTTGAAGTTCGTGACCAGGCCCTGGAGCTCGTCGGGGCTCTTCGACAGGGCGTCGAACGTCTTCTGCTGGCCCCGGATCACGTCGCCGAGGTCCCCCTCCTCGGTGCCGAGCAGCGCGTCGTTCGCGAGCGCCGTGCTCTTATAGGCGTCCTCCCAGTACTTGATCGAGCGGTTGAAGGCGGCGGCGCCGTCGCCCTGGAGTGCCCTGAAGCCGTACTCCTCGAAAAGCGTGCGCAGGTCGGCGCGGGTGTCCGACTGGAGCGCCGCGAGCACCTCGCCGAACTGCACCGGCGTGGCCGTCTGATTGACCGGGATCGAGCCGCCCGTCGTCGAGGATCGGGGCCGACGGGCTGCCGGGCTGGATATCGACGAAGAAGTTGCCCTCGAGGAAGATCCGCGGGCGGATCTTGAGCTCCGCGTCCTCGTGGAGCGGCAGGCCGTTCTCCTCGATCTGCATCGTCACCTGGGCGGCGCCCGTGCCGTCCGGCACCGGCACGACCTTGGTGACCGTCCCGACCTCGACGCCCGCGATGCGCACCGGCGAGTCGGGCTGGAGGTTGTTCGCGCTGTTGAAGGTCGCCGTCATCTCATACGGATCGGAGAACGGGTTCGCCCGCGTGAAGGCGAAGTAGGAGGCGACCAGCGATCAGGATGACCAGCAGGATCCCCGCCTTGAAGGGCGACATCCCGCCGCGCGACTTGCTTTTCCTCAGGAGCGCCATCGCCTAGGGGGCCTTCCTGATGCTGTTGCGGTGGCCGCCGTCGATCTTGCCGATGCTCGGCACGCCCTTGAACGTCGGGCCGGCGAGGCCGGGCTGATCTCCGTCCTGCACCACGAAGCGTCCGCCGTTCTCGCCGTTGTCATAGCGCCTGCCGCTCGAGAGCGGGCCCCGGATGTAGCCGTTCTGGCCGCCCTGGCAGTCGGCCTTGCCCGAGCCGTTCGCGTCGACGGCCGGGCCGAACGGGTTGTTGTGCTGGCGGACGAACGGGCCGGTGGGCGGTGCGTCCGGCGGGTCCTCCGCGTAGATGTCGTCGGCGCCGCGGTCGGGCGGGATGCTCGCCGGACGCGAGGACTCGGAGCTCGAGAAGACGTTGCGCTGCACCTCCGTCGGGCTCGGGCCGTATGGAGCGCCGCGGTTGTCCGAGGCCAGCTCGACCCGCTCCGAGGTGCCGCCGCCGACCTGCTCGGAGATGTGCTCGCCGAGGAGGTGGACGAAGTTGTTGCCGTAGTTGCAGACAGTGTTGTAGGGGCCGATGAACTGGAGCGCCGGTGCGCCGATGTCTACGGTCTGCGTGAGGTCGTCGAGCGCGAGCTCGGTGTTCGGGTCGGCGGCGAGGTCCTCGAGCCCGCGGAAGGCGACCTCCAGGTTCTGGTTGAGACTCACCGTGCGCGGGAGCACCTCCTGGCCGCGCACGAGCGCCGTGTTGATCACCGGCAGCGAGCGCGGCAGCTCCTGCGCCGCGGGCCGGAGGCGATCGGACAGCTCGGCGAAGTCGGCCAGGAACGGGCGCTGGACGGGGAACGATTGGATCCCCGCGTCGAGCGTGGGCGGCGCGGCCTCGATCGTCGCCTGGAGCGCCGTCGGGGTCGCGCGAGAGCGCCTCGAAGGTGTCGGCCATGTCGGTGAACAGGTTGGCCTGGACCTCGGCCACCGGCGCCACCTGCGCGGAGGCCCGGCCGATCTGGACGAAGAACTGATCGAGCTGCGTCGAGTCGTCGTTGAGCGTGTCCATCACGTTCGTCAGGCTCGTGAGGAAGTCCGGCAGCTCTTGGAAGGCGATGTTGAGCGACTGGCCGCGGCCGGCGAGCGCGTCGCCGTAGCCGGCGAGCGCCGTGCGCGAATCGTCCCTCAGGGTTTCGTCGAACGTGTTGAGGAAGTCGTCGAACTCGACCGGCTCGCCCGCGTTGGCGAGCGGGATCGTGTCGCCGGGCGCGTAGGTCGTCTCCGCCGAGCCGGGCGTGAGCTCGACGTACTTGAGGCCGAGCGCCGATCGCGTCCTCACGATGATCTGGGTGTCGGTCGCGAGCGGCTCGACCTGCTTGTCGAGCTTCAGGTCGAGCACGGCGATCGTCTTCGACTGCCCGTCCTCCTCGACCTGCTGCGGGCTGATCGAGTCGACCACGCCGACGCGGAAACCGCCGACGCGGACCTCGTTGCCCTTCACGAGGTTCGCCCCGCTCGGCACCTCGGCCTGCAGCTGGTAGGTGGGGACGAACGGGAGCCCCTGGTTGGCGTTGTATGCGAGGAAGACGGACACGATGATGATCAGGACCGTGACCGCTCCGACGAGCACGGGGCTTGCGACGATCGATGCTGTTCCACGGCGGCTCACGGTCCCAGGAGGAAGTCGAGTAGCTGATCGGGAGTCTCACCGTCGGGCGGCGTCGATCCTCCGGTGGTGCCGCCCTCGAGGTCCTCGGGGTCGATCCCGTCGGGAAGCTTGGGCGTCTGTCCGGCCGCGCGCTTGCCGGCCGCCGTCGGCTTCGCGTTCGAGCTCGCGCTCGAGCCGCCGCCACCGCCACCGCCGATGTTGCCCTGGTTGCTCGGGTACTGGTTGCCGTTGAGCTCGCCGGTCGCGTTCCGCACGCCGGGCTGATTGGGGCCGAGGAAGGCGTTGCAGCGCTCGAGCTGATGGTGCTCGGGATCGACCGAGAAGGGCGAGCACTCCTCGTCCTCGATGCCGATGATCCGCAGGAAGTGGCTGATCTCGTCGAAGCCGTTGATCGCGAGCGTCTGCCAGTACACGTAGTTCGTGAACGCCTCCATGCCCGTGAACCCGCGGCCGGTGTTCCGGCCGGTGGGGTCGGAGGGCGGCGGCGCAGTCTGCGACGCGCGCGTGTCGCGCTCGGTCGCACGCCCGCGGTCGTCGATCGAGACCAAGAACTGACGCAGCGGCTCGCCGAGCTGCGGCGCCTTGGCGGCGAGCCGCCGGAGCTGCGCGACCTCGCTGCGGCTCTCCTTGAACGCGCGGTCGCCGACCAGAGACGCCTCGCCGAGCGAGCGCAGGGCGGGGCGGGCCGACTCCGCGAACGGGCCGAGCTCCGTGAAGAAGCGCTCGAGGTCCCCGGACGCCGTGCGGAGGTCGGCGAGCAGCGGGATCTGGGCATCCGAGAGCTCGCCGAGCCGGACCATCGTGGGCTCGAGCTCTTGGAGGAAGGTGGGGAGCTTCTCGAACTGCTCCGCGAGCTCCTCGCGGCGAGTGGCCGAGATCTCGGCGGTCTCGCCAGCCTCGGTGACGAAGCGCGCCACGTCCGCCTTGTTCTCGGCGAGCTCCTTGACGACCGTGTCGGAGTCCGTGATGAAGTTCCGGATCACGTTCGTCTGGTCCTTGAGGATCCCGAGCGTCTCGGTGGTCTGCCGGAAGCCGGGATGCGCGCGCCGGATCGTCTCGGCGAGGTCCTGCGGCCGGCCGGCGAGGCCCGTGCCGAGCTCCGCGATGATCAGGCGCAGGCGCTCCGCGTAGGGGCGGCGAAGCACGTTGTTGACGAGGTCGGCGGGGATGATCGACGCCGTCTGCTCCACGGGGATGGTCGCGCCCGGCGGCAGCTCGTCGCTCGCCGAGCCGGGCTGGCAGTCGACGAAGTACTCGCCGATCAGCGACTGCTGCCTGACCTCGCAGCGGGCGTCCGAGCGGAGCGAGTCGAAGCCGGGCTGCGTGATCTGGAACGTGACGAGCGCCTTGGGCGGCTCGCCGTCCGTGATGTCGAACGACTTCGTGGTGCCGGCCTTGACGCCACCGATCCGCAAGTCGCCGCCCTCGGTGAGCCCGAAGGCGTTGTCGAGCTCGACCTTGTAGGTGGTGCCACTCGGATCGTTGGACGCGCCCGTGAACACGACGGCCGCGACGCACGCGGCGAGGAAGGCGGCCACGACGACGATCCGGCGGATCACTCGACGTCTCCCGTGGCGCGGTCGTCCTCGTTGCAGTCGAGCTCGTCGCGGTCGCGGGCGGAGAGCACGTTGGACCCGTCGTTCGCGGGCTCCTCGTTCGCGCCCGGGCAGCGCTTGTACTGCTCGTCGCGCGCCAGGCCGAGACTGAAGAGCTCGCCGCGATCCGCGACGTCGTTGAACACCGAGCCCGCCGGGAACACTCCCGCGCCCGGGAACAGAACGTTCCCGAGGAGGTCGGCGACGGTCGGCTGACCGAGGATCGGCACCGGCAGCGGGATGTCGAAGCCGTTGTCGGTCAAAAACGTGGTCACGTTCGGCGTGCTGCCCGGGCTCAGCGTGAACGCGTTGAAGTACGCCTGCGTGCGCGAGATGCCGCTCTGGGCGTCGTTGCCCGCGCCGCTCGTCGAGAAGTCGTCGAACCAGCCGACGAGCTCAGGCGAGTACGGGCGGAAGAAGGCGATCTCGTCGGTCGAGTCCTCGAGCGCCTCGGTCATCTCGGGGAAGGCGCCCCGGACCGGGTCGCCGTCGTTGACCCTGAACTTCGTCCCGCCCGGCGAGACCAGGCGCGACCTGCGCTCGAGCGCCGCCGACTCGAGCGGCGGGAAGGTGTTCGTGAGGTTGATGAGGTCGTTGTTCGGCCCGCTGTCGCGGATGATCTGCTGGAGGTCCGCGACGGTCGGCTCGGCATCGCGGGTGAACGCGCGGAGCTCGGGCAGGAGCTCCTGGAGGTCGTTGCCCGGCCCCGGCTTGCTGACGACTGGCTCGGACGCATCGACGAGCGGGTCGAGCGTGTCGAGTGTCGACCTCAGGTTGACGAACGTGGTGTTCGCCTGGCGCATGAAGTCGGGGAACAGCGAGATGGCCTCGGCGAGCGCGAGCTTCTCGTCGCCGAGCGCTCGCGTGGTGGTGTTGAGGTTGCCGATGAGGGCGGCGAGATCGTCGCGGCGCTCGGCGAGCGTCGTGACGAGCCGCGCGCTGTCCACGAGGAAGTTCTCGAGCACGGGGGTGTCGCGGTTCAGCTCACGGAACACGCGGCTCGACGCGGAGAGCGCCGGGTTCAGGTACTGGTAGCCGCGGTTGGCCTCCTCGCCGCTGCCGCGGAACTGGCGGGCGCCGCCCTTGAAGAAGTCCTCGACCGCCACGCGGGCGATCGGGTCGAAGGTGTTGAAGACGGAGTCGAGCTCGACCGCGGCCTGGGTGTTGTCGGCGCGGATCTCGCCGCCCTCCGGGATCTCGGCCGTCTGATCGCCGGGCGGGAGCGTGAGGTCGACGTACTTGTTGGCGATGCCGGAGAGCGAGGCCTGGCGGATGACCGCCTGCGTGCCCTCGCGTAGCGGCACGTAGGTCTCGTCGATCTTCATCGTGATCTCGGCCTGGCCGTCGGGCGAGAGCTTGATGTCCTGGACCGTGCCGGCCTGGGTGCCGCCAATCTGGACGAGGTTGCCCCGGACGAGCTGGGAGGCGTTGACGAACTTCGCCGTGACCGTGTAGCCGCCGCCGCCCGAGCCGAACAGGACGATGGCCACGAGGACGATCGCACCGATGACCGCGGCCAAAGCGGCGATGCGCCCAACCCTGCTCACGGAGTGCATCTTGTGGTGGTCTCCTCCCCGCCTACGGCTGCCCTGATGACAGACCCCTCGATGAGCGGGCCGTCAATCTACCGCAAGAAAAGGGACGGTGCGCCGTTTCTTGTTCACCGCTCGCAAAGCGGATGTTAAGGAGAGACTAAGCGGAGAGCCCTGCAACTACGGGCTTTCCTCCGGATGCTCCTGGCCGGGCCAGGAGCCGAAGACGCCCTGGAACCCCTGCCGCAGCTCGCGGTCGACGATCGACTTGACGACCTTGAAGATCGCGCCCTCGAGCGCGGCGGCGACGACCAGCCGCGGGAACGACGCGCTGCGGATCGACGAGTCGGGCGGCTCCTCGTCGTCGACCCAGGACCACACGTGCTGGAAGATGCGGCTTCCGAGCTGGCCGGCGGCGAGCCCCGCCACGAGGCTCACCGGTATGAAGAGGATCTTCATCCGGGCCGGAGCGTAGCGCGCGCCGGGGCGGCACGGCGTTTCGCGCGCGCGTGCGCGAGAAGCGGGTACGGCGAGCCCGACGGGATCCGGTCACCCTTCGCGCTCGGCGGTTAACTGGCCCGGTCTGACCCTCGACCTCAGGTCGAGTGCCCGGGGTGGGATTCGAACCCACACGCCCCGAGGGGCTGGGGCTTTTAAGGCCCCGCTGTCTACCGTTCCATCACCCGGGCGTCTCGCGCGCGAAGTGTAAGGCGCGGCGCGCGGCGCTGGTACGGTGTTCGCCCGACCCGCGTGGCCCTGGAAGCCTCCGCCCTACAACGCGCCGGACGCCTGCCCGCCCTCGCCGGCGTGTCTCCGTACCTGCGGCTTCAGAGCGACGAGCGGCTTATCGCCTTCGTCCGGCGCGGGCACCAGGGGGCGTTCGACGCGCTCATGCGCCGCTACCAGGCCCGGCTGCTCGTCTACTGCCGGCACATGCTCGCGTCCAACGAGGACGCCGAGGACGTGCTGCAGGAGGTGTTCGCGGCCGCCTACACGGCCATCCGTGCCGACGATCGGCCGATCCACGCGCGCGCGTGGCTCTACCGGATCGCCCGCAACCGCTGCCTCAACCACCTGCGCCGCCCGGTGCCGATCGGGCAGGAGACGATGGACGTATTCGAGCGCTCCGGCGGAGCGAGCGCCGCGGACACCGCTCACCGGCGCGAGGAGTTCCGGCTGATCGTCTCCGACGTCCACGCGCTGCCGGAGACGCAGCGGAGCGCACTGCTCCTCCGCCAGATCGAGGGGCTGACCTACGAGCAGATCGCCGAGGCCATGGACGTGACGGTCGCGAGCGTGAAGTCGCTTCTGGTCCGGGCGCGGATGTCGCTGGCCGAGGCCTCGGAGGCCCGGCTCCTGACCTGCGCCGAGGCGCGCCTCGAGCTGGGCCAGGTCGCCGAGGGCGTGGCGAAGAGCTCGCCGCAGGTGCGCCGCCACGTCAAGTCGTGCTCGACCTGCCGCGAGTTCAAGCGGGAGCTCCGGCGGACCGGCCGCGCCGTCGCGGCCGTCGTGCCGGTGGGCCCGCTCATCGCCCTGAAGGGGGCGCTCGTCGCCAAGCTCGGCGGCGGTGGCGCCGCCGGCGGCTCGGCAGTCGCGACGGGCGGCGCCAGCGGCGGCACCGCGAGCGGCGTGCTGTCGGCGATGGCCGGCTCGGTCGCGGCCAAGGCCGCCACGGGCGTGGCCGCGGCGGCGCTCGTGACGGTCGGGGCCGCAGAGGTCGAGCGAGGCGACCCGCCGGCGCCGCGCGCGACCCCGCCCGGCGCACCCGCGCCGGGATCGGCCGACGAGCCGGCCGAGCGACCGCTGGCCGACACGACTCGCGCCGCGGCCCTCGCCGAGCGGCCGCCCCGCCATCCCGACAGACACGCGGCCGCGAGCCCAGGACGCGAGGCGGCCGCCCGAGACGCGGCCGGCGAGCGGACGCGCCGGCGGCGGAGCGGCCGAACGATGAGCCCCCGCCGCCCGAGGAGCCGGCGAGTCCCGACCCTGCCCCCGAGCCACTCCCGCCGGCGGTCGAGCCGGCCCCGGAGGAGCCGCCGTCCGGACACGGCGAGGGTGGGGGCGGCATCGGCCCGTCCACCAATCCGCCCCCCGAGGAGGAGCCGCCGGCCGAGGAGGACCCCGGCGACGAGCCGGTCTCGCTCTCGCCCGACGGCGGGCGGTCGGGCCCTGGCCGCTAGGCCACGGGCGCCAGGCCGATCACCTTGAGGCGCCGCTCGAGGGCCTTCATCGCGAACTCGCGCGTCTCCTCCATCGTGAAGCCGAAGACCTCGGTGCCCTCCTCGTACCACGGCGGCTCGAGCACGCCGTCGGCCGCCGGGGCGCACTCGGCGAGCGCTCGCTGGATCGCCTCGCGGTAGCGGCCGTCGCGCTCCGCCATCTCGCGCAGGAAGCGCGCCCCGAACGCAACGTGGCGGTGCTCGTCGCGCGCCACGTTGTTGAAGCCCTCGACGAACGCCGGCAGCGTCCCGATCGACTCGTTGTAGGTGATGATGAAGTGCTGGCCGGTGAGGGCGAGCATCCCCTCGATCACCATGTGGTAGATCGTGACCGCCTCCACGAGCGTCTCCAGGTCCTCCGGCTCACGCGCGAGCCGATCGACGCGCGAGTGCAGCATCTCGTCGAAGAGCTCGGTGAACTTCGCGTTCAGGTGCGAGCTCGTCTCCTCGAGGCGGCCGCCCAGGTCGCTCGCCTCGAGCACCCCGACCTGGTCGTAGAAGCGGTTGAAGAACGCGACGTGCCGCGCCTCGTCGGCGATCTGGGTGCAGAGGAAGATCCGCATCTCCTCGTCGGGGCAGGCGCGCATCATCGGACCGAGCTCGGCGGCCACCCGCTGCTCGCCGATGAAGAACGACGACAGCCCGTACATGCGCTGGAAGCGCTCCTCGTCGGGGATGCGCTCGTGCCAGTCGATCCGGTCCTGGGTGAAGTCGAGGTCCTGGACCCGCCACTGCTGCCGCTCCCACAGCGAGTAGAGCTCGCCGTAGCTCAGGAGCTTCGTCTGCCCGCGATCGGCCGACTCGTGGAGGGCCGGGTCGCTCGTGGCCTGGAAGTCGTCGCGCTCGATGTTGCGGTGAGTCGCTGTATCGGTCACGGGGCCTCCCGGTGCGTGGCTGGAACGGACCGCCAGCCTATCTCGGAATCGCGCCCGCGGGGAGGAATCAGGGACCGGGCTCGGCCGTCGCGCTGACCTCCACGCGCGCGCCCGAGCTCGACCGGCCGGCGTAGCTCGAGCCTGCCGGAAGCGGGTCGAGCGTCACCGGCTGTCCACCGGGTGAGAGCTCGCGGCCGTCGATCGTCAGGGCGCCGGCCTGCTCGTCGCCCTTCAGCTCCACGGTGATCGGCACCCCGGCGGGCACGCGCGCGACTCGCGGCTCGATGCGACCGCCGCGCGCCGTCAGGAGCACCTCGATCCTGGGCCCCTCTGCCTCCTCCCCGGCGTCGCCGGAGCCGGAGGCATCGGGCGGGGGTGCGCTCGCGTCGGGCGATGGCTCCCCCTCTACGCCGCTCCCGCGCCGATCGTCCCCGCCGCCGTCCGGGCTCGTCTCGATGCCCGGCTCCGGCTCGGTCGCGGCATCGCTCGTCGCCGGCGTCGTGGTCGCCCGCCGGCTCGTCGCCGCCGCACCCGGGCGCCGCGGCCGCGAGGATGATGAGGGCGGCCGCGGGGAGTCGCCGGCTCACGACTCGCGGTCGAGCTCGCGCGAGAGCTCCCACCCGACCGCGACGCCGACCAGCATCCCGAGCCTCGTCTCCTCGGCGAGCAGCGTGCGCACGGCCGTGACACGCTCGCCCACGTCCTCCGCGGTAGCCGCGCGCTCGACCTGGCCGGCGTGGGCCTCGTCGAACCAGCCACCTCCGTGGAGCGCCTCGAGCAGGATGTGCTGGAGCTGCGGCGCCATGGCGGCGACGCGCTCCTCCGCTCGCCGCAGCCGCTCGGGATCGCTCAGCGCCTCGAGCGCTCGATCGATCCGCTCGTCGGTCGGGCCGACGCCGGCGCCCTGCTCGACATCGCCTCGGTCCGGTTCGCCCACGGCGCCGATGATAGGAGCGTGTCCGCGACCAGGCTCACCGAGCTCTCGCACGGGGCGGGCTGCGCCCGGCGGCGTGCGCGTCAGCGCCTGATCGTGGTGAGGACGAGCCCGGCGAGCGAGCCGACAGCCGCGCCGGCGGCCGCGGCCGCGATGCTCGCGCTCTCGTCGGCGACGGACAGCAGCACGAGCGCTCCGGCGATCACGTAGACGCCGATCAGGTCGCTCTCGCGGTCGTCGCCGTGCGCCGCCGCTCGGCGGTCATCCACCAGCCAGGCGCAGAGGAGGCCGAGCGCCGCGCCGTTCGCGCCCAGCGCCGGGTAGATCTCGAGCGCCACCGAGGCCGCCGCGCCGGCGACCCCGGCGCCCATGAAGATCAGGATCGGCGCCGCCGGCCCGAAGCGCCGCTCCAGGTGGGTGCCGAAGATCCCTACGGCGACCATCGCCACGAGCAGGTAGCCGAGGTTGTCGTGGACGAAGGGCGTGACCAGCAGTCGCCACCACTCCTCGTACGAGGAGTTGAACACGCCGAGGTCGAGCGTCGACACCTCGCCCGTCCGCAGGGCCAGCGTCGCGAGGCCGGCCATGGCGACGAGGACGATCGTGGCCCACGGGCGCGTCTCGACCGCGATCCCGGGGATCTCGTCGCGCCGGAGCCGGGGAAGCGACGAGGCGCGGGCGCGCCGCCGGCGCGGCTCCGGCGGTCGCTCCTTCTCGATCTTCGGCGCGCGCTTGCGGACACGCTGGCCGCAGTAGGGGCACTCCGTTACGTAGGGGCTGACCTCTGAGCTGCAGTTCTTGCAGACGACGAACAGGTCGGGCTCGGTCACGGGGCCACCGAGGATACTGCGGCCGGGGGGCCTCGGCCTCAGGCGCCGGTCTTCTCGACGATCTCCCCGACCACCTCGCGGAGGTCGTGATTGGCCTCGTAGACGACCACCTGGCGCGAGCCGCCGTTGCCGCGGTCGAGGAGGTCCTCGAGCCCGTCGAGCTCGCTCGTCGAGCCGAGGTCCTGTGCGTGCTCGCGCATCCGGTCGAGGATCCGCCGCGCGAGCGCCTTGGTGGGCACGCGCTCGTTGGTCGGCAGGTCCACCAGCTCGCCGTCGAGCCCGTGCCGCGCCGCGAGCCACTTGTTCTCGTCGAGCATCTCGTATGGGTAGCGCGACAGCTCCTGGCCGGCGTCGAAATGCTCGGCGAGCTCCTTGACGAGCGCCTGGATCAGCGCCGCGAGGCCGAGCGTGTGCTCGACGCGCGTCTGCGCGTCCATCACGCGCAGCTCGACCGTCCCGAAGTTCGGGTGCGGCCGCACGTCGTACCAGAGGTAGGTGTAGTCCTCGATCACCCGGCTCTCGACCATGAATGCGACGCGGCGCGAGTAGTCGTCGAAGTCGCGGTAGCGCGGCGGTATCCCCACGCGCGGGAACTGGCGGAAGATCGGCGTGCGCGTCGACAGGAGGCCGGTCGCGTCGGCGCGCCAGAACGGCGAGTTCGCGGAGAGCGCCACGAGCAGCGGGATGTGCACGCGCATGCCGTTGGCCACGTGGATGGCCTTGTCCGGATCGTCGATCCCCACGTGCACGTGCGCGCCGAAGATCAGCTCCTGCCGCGCCACGAACCTGAGCGCCGCGACCAGGTCGCGGTACCGCGGGCGGGCCACGACGCGCTGGTCCTCCCACATCGCGAACGGGTGCGTCCCGGCCGATCCGATCGCGAGGTCGTGCTCGGAGGCGGTCTGCTGCGCCTGCCGCCGGAGCGCCCGGAGCTGGCGGCTCGCCTCCCGCGTGTCGGCGCAGGGCGTGGTCGCGACCTCCAGCACGGACTCGAGCAGCTCGGGCTTGACCTCGCCCTCGGTATCCGCCGGCACGGCCTCCAGCATCGTCTCGATCGAGTTCGTGAGATCGAGCGTCTCGGGGTCGAGGATCATCAGCTCCTCCTCGATGCCCAGTGTGTACGCCGGCCCCCTGAACTGGTGCTCCACGCGCGGCATCGTAGCCTCGGGCCCGGTGACCGGGCGCGTATATCCTGCCGCGCGCGACGTCCACACCGAGAGCGAGGAAGCGTTTTCAATGGAGCTGGGCTACGAGGGCAAGCTGTACGTGCTCGCGTTCGACCACCGCGGGTCGTTCCAGAAGAAGTTCTTCGGCATCGAGGGCGACCCGACGGCCGAGGAGACGGCGCGGATCTCCGACGCCAAGCGGCTGATCTACGAGGGGCTCGTGAAGGCCTCGGAGGACGGGGCCGAGGCGAGCGCGATCGGCGCGCTCGTGGACGAGCAGTTCGGCGGCGACGTGCCCGAGGACGCTCGCGGGCGCGCGATCAAGCTCGCGATGCCGGTCGAGAAGTCCGGCCAGAACGAGTTCGACTTCCAGTACGGGGAGCGCTTCGGCGAGCACATCGAGCACTTCGACCCCGACTTCGTGAAGGTGCTCGTCCGCTTCAACCCGGACGGCGACGCCGAGATGAACGAGCGCCAGCTCGGGCGCCTGCGCACGCTCTCGGACTGGCTCCACGAGAACGACCGGAGGTTCCTGTTCGAGCTCCTGGTGCCCGCGGAGGACGCGCAGCTCGAGGCGGTCGGAGGCGACACCGACCGCTACGACGCCGAGCTTCGGCCCGAGCTCATGCGGCGGGCCATCGCCGCGATCCAGGACGCCGGTATCGAGGTGGACATCTGGAAGATCGAGGGCGTGGAGACGAGCGAGGACTGCGAGATGCTCGTGGGCCAGGCGCGCGCCGGGGGACGCGACGGCGTGAAGTGCGTGCTGCTCGGCCGCGGCGCGGACGACGACAAGGTCGACCACTGGTTGACCCAGGCGGCGCCCGTCGACGGGTTCATCGGCTTCGCGATCGGCCGCAGCATCTGGTCGGGGCCCTCAAGGGCTACCTCGACGAGTCACTCGAGCGCGACGACGCTGCGGCCCGGGTCGCGGCCAACTACCTGCGGTTCGTCGGAGTCTACGAAGCCGCCGAGTAAGCGGGCGCGGTAGCGCGGCGGCCGAGTTTCCGCGCCCCGTTTGGGTAGTCTCATCGACCATGCGGATGCGGCAATCGCTCTCCGAGTTCGAGAACGCCTTCCACGAGGAGGCGATCGAGGAACGCGAGCGCAGAATCAGGCTCCGGCGCGAGGCCGCGGCCAGGTCGCGCAGCCGTCAGGTGGAGAAGGTCCACCGGCACGGCAGCGCGCGCTTCGCCGGGTTGGTCGTCGCGATCCTGGCCACGAGCGTGATCGTGACCTGGGTCATGTTCCAGACGCTCGCGCTGCTGATCGGGCCATAAGGAGCCCGGGAGGGCGCCCCGCGTGGCCGTCCTTCACCCCTACGTGCTGCCGTTCGACCGCACCCGGCCACGGCAGGGCGAAGCGGCGAGCCCGGCCCTATTCCCCCTCGTCCGCCGGCAGCGCGCTTCGGATGCTGTCGGGGGCGTCCTGGATCTCCAGGTACACCTCCTTGCGGAAGACCGGCACGGCGCGCGGCGCCGAGATCCCGATACGGACCTTGTCGCCGGTCACGGCGAGGACCGAGACCTCGATCTCGTCCCCGATCATGATGCTCTGATTGGACTTCCTGGTCAGGACCAGCAAATGACAGCGCCTCCGCGGCCAGTGTAACCACGGGTGGGTCGGACCGTCCCGGCCAGCCCCCAAGCGCGGTCCAGCGCGGCGCTGGAGCGGGTGATTGCTAGTGTTGCCGCCGCTCGTGGCCCGGCGCTCGCTCAAGCCTCAACTCAACCAGATTCGCACTTGGGTGCGCCAGGGCCGAACCGACGCTTGGATCGCCCACCAGCTCGACGTGACGGTGCGGGACCTCGGCGCCTTCAAGCGCGAGCACGACCTGGCCCCGGCGGACGGCGACGAGGACGCCCAGGGCCCGGCGGTCGACCACGAGCGCGACCTCCGCGAGGAGGACGACGCCCTGGTGGCCGCCGAGCTCGACGCGATGTCGGACGACCTCGAGGACGAGGTCACCGACGAGGGCGACGGAGCGGACGAGGCCGAGCGCCCGCGCCGCCGCGGGCGTCGCGGCGGGCGCCGGCGACGCGGCGGCCGCGGCCGGCCCAAGGCGCTCGAGGGCACCTTTGACCACGGCGAGGAGGGCTACGGGCTCTGGCTCGACCCCGGGCTCCAGGACGACCCCGTGTACGCGGAGCACTGGGCCGGCCACCGCGCGGTGACCGTGACCGTCGAGCCCGACCGGATCGTCATCCAACGGAGCGGCGACGAGGGCAACGGAGACGAGGCGAGCGCCGGCGCGGACGACGCCGAGCCGGCGCCCGATCCGGACGAGTTCGCCGCCTGACCGCGGCCGACTGACCTCATCACGCGCGGGTCGCGCACCCGCGGTAAGTGCGTCACGACCCGCACATGGCCGTTATGATCGGCCGCTCGATGCGACGGGTCGGCGCTTCGGCTCGCTCGACTCGGGGGGATGGGAGTGACAGCCAGGACACGAGATGAGGGAGCCCGCGCGGCCCCGGTGCCGCGATGCTAGGTCGCGCCCGCCTCTACCTGAGGGGGGGCATGTCCGGCGAGGGCAGCGGAAGCACCGCCCGCAAGGGCACATCGTCGATCGTGGCGAGCCCCGTGCTCGTGGGCGCGGTCACGGTCCTGATCATCATCGTCTCGGTCTTCCTCGCGTACAACGCCAACCAGGGGCTTCCGTTCGTGCCGACCTACCAGCTCCAGGCGCAGATCCCGAGCGGCGCGAACCTCGTGAAGGGCAACGAGGTGCGGATCGGCGGGTTCCGCGTCGGCGTCGTCGACGCGGTGGACACCCAGACGGTCGTGCAGGACGGACAGTCGAAGGCGGTCGCCGTGCTCGACCTGAAGCTCGACAAGAAGGTCGAGCCGCTCGCGACCGACACCCAGATCCTGGTGCGCACCGCGCTCCGCCCTCGGCCTCAAGTACGTGGAGCTGACGCCCGGGACCTCGGAGACGACCTACGCGCCCGGAGACACGATCCCGCTCGCCAACGCGGGCGAGCCGGTGGAGTTCGACGATCTGCTGAACACGTTCGACGACCGGATGCGGAACGACTCACGCGACCGCCCTCACGGGCTACGGCGACGCGCTCGCCGGCCGTGGGCAGTCGCTCAACGTCGCGTTCCAGGAGCTGCCGGACTTCCTCACGAGCCTGACGAACGTGATGGACACGCTGAACGACGACTCGACACCAGCTCGACCAGTTCTTCGTCCAGATCGGTCGCGACGTCGGCCCAGGTCGCGCCCGTCGCGCGAGGTGCAGGCGAACCTGTTCACCGACATGGCCGACACCTTCGAGGCCCTCTCGCGCGACCCCGAGGCGCTGCAGGCGACGCTCGCGGAGGCGCCCCCGACGCTGGACGAGGGAATCCAGTCGTTCCCCGTCCAGCGCCCGTTCCTGGCCGACTTCGCCGAGCTCTCCGATCGGCTGCGGCCCGCGGCGCAGGAGCTCCCTCGCTCGCTGCCGGTGATCAATTCCGCCCTCGTCCGCGGCCAGGAGGTGCTGCCGCGGACGGTCGCGCTGAACCAGCGCACGGAGATCGCGCTCAGGGCGCTCGAGGACCTCGCCGAGGACCCGAACACCGAGCTGGCGCTCGAGGACCTCACGATGACTGTCGACGCGGGGGCACCAGCCTTCCAGTACATCGCGCCGTACCAGACCGTCTGCAACTTCGCGGTGAGCTTCCTCAACCCGCTCGGCGAGCACATCTCGGAGCAGGTCGGCGGCGGCACCTCGGAGCGGATCGAGCTGGCCTCCGACAACCGCGGCGCCCCGTACGGCCCGAGCACCACCCAGGTGCAGCGCAATGTCTTCTCTACCTCCGAATCCTCGCGCCCCGCCAGCATCCCGCCCGACCGCGGCGCCGACTCCATCTACGAGGAGGACCCGCCCGCGGCGCCGCCCACCGGCCCCTTCGTCCGCCAGCACGCGCTGCCGTTCGGCCCCGCGGTCGACCCGGGCGGCTCGGGCAAGGCCGACTGCCAGGGCGGCCAGTTCGGCTACTTCCGCGGCCCGCTCGCGAGCGGCACGCGCTACGACGACGACGAGAACGGCGGCCGCTTCACGATCCAGGACTCCGACCGTCCCGGCCTCGCCGGCCCGACGTTCACCGGCGTGCCGAGCCTCGGCAAGGTCGACGGCGGGCACCGCAACAGCATCCGCAAGACGCCCTAGCGCCGTAGATCAGAGCCGCTGGCGCCCGCCGGCGAAGTCGGTCGCCTCGCGCGCATAGCGGTAGAACGCCGCGTCCACAACCCAGGCGGCGTCCGCGCCCGCGGAGCGCCACCGCGCCAGCTCCGCGGCCCAGTCCACGCCCATTGCGTAGAACGCGGAGAGCTCGTCGATCGTGAAGGAGGAGCCCAGGCGGCGCCGCAGCTCGTCGAGCACCGTGGCCACGGCGAGCTCCAGGTCGGCGCGCTCGAGGTCGGGCGCGTCCCGGAGCCGCTGCGCGCCCTCCTCCCACTGGAAGAGCGCGTTCTCAATCGCGTAGGCCATCGGCGCACGGTACCCGCTCGCGCGCCGTGGAAACGCAATCTCAGAGACCGCCGGTCAGGGCGACGGCAGGCCCTGGACCACGACCGCCCGCTCGCCGCGCCGGACCATGCCGATCCGCCGTGCCTCGCGCTCCACGGCGTCCGGGCTCGAGAGCGCCTCGGCCCGGCGCTTCAGCTCCGCGTTCTCGCGCTCGAGGTCCTGAAGCGCTGCGCGCTCGCGATCCGCGGTCTGCGACTGGGCGATCCAGCTGCGGACCGGCGAGATGTAGAGGAGCAGGACGATCGCGAGGACCACGAGGAGCGCGACCCGGCCGACGCGGTCCCAGCGGATGCCGCGCCGCGCGCGGCGGCTGCGCCGAGGCCGAGCGGCGCGCCTCGACGCGGCGGTGGTCGCGGATGCCATCGCCCCGGCGTTCGCGGGGCGTCGGCGGCATCCTCCCGCCGCAACGTGCCCTTCGTGCGCGTCAGCGGGGGAAGACGGCGCGGCCCGGGTACGAAGCCGCCTGGCCGAGCTGCTCCTCGATCCGCAGGAGCTGGTTGTACTTCGCCACCCGATCGGTACGCGACGGCGCGCCCGTCTTGATCTGGCCGCAGCCCGTGGCCACCGCCAGGTCCGCGATCGTGGTGTCCTCCGTCTCCCCCGAGCGGTGGGACATGACCGCCGTGTAGCCGGCCTCGCGGGCGATGCTCATCGCCTCGAGCGTCTCCGTGAGCGTCCCGATCTGGTTGACCTTCACCAGGATCGAGTTGGCCACGCCGAGCTCGATCCCGCGCCGCAGCCGCTCGCCGTTCGTCACGAACAGGTCGTCGCCCACGAGCTGCACTCGCTCGCCGAGCCGCTCAGTCAAGGCCCTCCACCCGTCCCAGTCCTCCTCGTCCATCCCGTCCTCGATCGAGACGATCGGGTAGCGGGCGGCGAGGTCGGCCCAGTACGCGGCGAGCTCGTCCGAGGTGAGGCTCCGACCCTCGTGGCGGAGCTCGTAGGCGTCGCCCGAGAGCTCGCTCGCGGCGGGGTCGAGCGCGATCGCCACGTCGTCGCCAGGCCGGTAGCCGGCGGCCTCGATGCCGGCGATCAGCTCCTCGAGCGCCGCCTCGTTCGACTCGAGGTCGGGGGCGAAGCCGCCCTCGTCGCCGACGGCGGTCGACAGGCCGCGGTCGTGCAGCGTCCGCTTGAGCGCGTGGAAGACCTCGGCCCCGGTCCTGACCGCCTCGGAGAAGGTGTGCGCGCCGACCGGCACGACCATGAACTCCTGGAAGTCGACGCGGTTGTCGGCGTGCGCCCCGCCGTTGATGACGTTCATCATCGGGACCGGGAGGACGTGAGCGCCGTCGCCGCCCAGATGGCGCCACAGCGGGAGCCCCGCCTCCGCCGCGCTGGCCTTGGCGGCCGCGAGCGAGACTCCAAGGATCGCGTTGGCGCCGAGGCGTCCCTTGTTCGGCGTGCCGTCCAGCTCGCGCATCGTGCGGTCGAGCTCGGCCTGCTCGGCGGCGTCGCGGCCCGCGACCGCGGGCGCGATCGCCTCGTTCACGTTCGCCACGGCGCGCGTCACGCCCTTGCCGCCGAAGGCCGCGCCGCCGTCGCGCAGCTCGACCGCCTCGAACTCCCCGGTCGAGGCGCCTGAGGGCACCGCCGCCCGACCGAGCGCGCCGGAGGCGAGGCGGACGTCGACTTCGACGGTCGGGTTGCCGCGGCTGTCCAGGATCTGGCGTGCTCTGATGGAGGCGATCTCACTCATCCGCGGCCGGCATTCTGCCGCGTTCGCCGGAACCCGGCGCGCTCGCCCGGGCGACCCGGCGGTTCGCGGCCTCGCGGAGCGCCAGCTCGGCGTCCACGCCGAGCTCGCGCGCGGCGGACACCGCCGCGTAGAGGAGCTCGCCCAGGGCCTCGAAGCGCTCGTCGCGCCCCGAGCCGGCGGCCGCCTCGAGCCGCTCGGCAGGGGCGCTCAGCCGGCCGGGGGGCGCCGCTTCCTCGGCGCGCTCGCTCGCCGCGACGCGCCGCTGGACCTTCCGCGCGTAGATCGTGGCAGGCATGGTCTCGGGGAGGTCCCCGAACGGGTCGGCTGCGCCGCCGCCCTCGGTCCGCTTGATGTCGTCCCAGTTGCGCAGGACCGTGGCCGCGTCCTCCGCCTCGACGTCGCCGAAGACGTGCGGGTGGCGTCGCACGAGCTTGGCGGCGCAGTGGTCCGCCACGTCAGCGAGGCTCCCGGCGCCGCGCTCCTCCAGCAGCAGCGCGAGGAAGTGAACCTGGAACAGCACGTCGCCGAGCTCGTCGAGCAGCTTCGCGTCGTCGCCTGCGTTCGCGGCGTCGGCGAGCTCGTAGGCCTCCTCGACCGTGTGCGGGACGATCGAGCGCTCGTCCTGCTGCCGGTCCCACGGGCACTCGCGGCGCAGCCGGCGAGTGAGCTCGTCGAGCCGGACGAGCGCGCCGGCCGGCTCCTCGCTACCGGCGACCGCTCAGCCTCCCGGGCCGCCGCCCTGCGGGGGGATGCCCTGCGGCGGTGAGCCGGGCGGGACGTCCTGCTGGCCTCCACCCTGAGGCGGTCCGCCCTGCGGGGGCGCGCCCTGGGGCGGCACGCCCTGCGGCGGGACCCCCTGGGGCGGTGCGCCTTGCGGCGGGACTCCGGGGTTGCCGCCCGGCCCCACGCCCTGCTGCGGGGCGCCCGGGGGAGCGCCCTGCGGGGCGCCGCCCTGCGGGACGCCGCCGGGCGGCGCGCCTGGGGCGGCCGTGGCCTGCTCCTGCTCGGGGGCGCCCTTGCACCCCTGCGTCACGAATCCCTCGGCGCAGCTCGTCAGCTCCGTGTACTTGTTCGTGAAGTCCTCGACGAAGCTCTCCAGCACCTGCTGCTCCTCCTGGGTGCGGAGGACGTCGGTGATCTGCCCGCTCGCGTCCTCAAGCGTCTGCTCCTCGGGCGGATTCACCTTCGTGACCTCGAAGACGTAGAAGCCGAACTCGGTCTCGACCGGCCCCGCGAGCTCGCCCTCCTCGGCGCCGAACACGGCCTCGTCGAGCGCCATCTCCTGCTGGCCCTCGCGTACCCCCTCGAGCTTGCCCCCGCGCGAGCGCGAGGCGTCGTCGATCGATAGGTCGTCGGCGACCTTGGCGAAGCTCTCGCCCTTCTCGAGGCGCTCGAGCGCCTCCTCGGCGTCCGCCTCGTCCTCGGTCAGGACCAGCTCGAGGTCGCGCGTCTCGGGCTCGCCGATCGGCGGCTGGTTCTTGTTCTCGTTGTAGTAGGTCTCGATCTCGGCGGGCGTCGGCTCGGCCTCCTCGGCCACGACCTCCTCGCGGATCCGGTTGGACAGGAGGTCGAGCCGGACCTGGAAGAGGAGGTCTTCCTCGGTGCGACCGGAGGTCTCGAGGAACTGCTGGAACTCCTCCTCCTTCGGGAAGGACTCCTGCTTGAGGTCCTCGTACTGCTGGGTGACCTCCGCCTGCGGAAGCGTGATGCTGCGCGCCTCGGCCTCCTGCTCGATCGCCTCGGCCTGGGTCAAGAACTGCACGACCTGATCCTTCAGCGCGTTGTACTGCTGCTCGCACTGGTCCTTCAGCTCGGCGGGGCTGGGGGTCGGCGGCGCGCCTCCGCCCTGCGGCGGCGGCTGCTGCGCCTCGAGCGCGGCGACGCACTCGGTGTACTCCGGCGGGTCGGGAACGACCGGCGCGCCGCCGGCGCCGGGAGGGGTCTGACTGCGTGCGGCCGCGTTCAGCCAGTGGTCGAACGTGGTGCGCTCGATCGGCGTCTCGCCGACCTTGGCGATGGCGCCCTCGGGCACGTCCTCGCCGCAGCCCGTGGCGGCGACGGTGACGAGGACCGCCACGACCGCGAGCGGCGCGCGCAAGCGAAGTCTGTGAGTGGCGCTGATCAAGATTCAGGGTTCTAGGGCCGAGCCGTAAAGACGCCGTAAAACGGCGAGCGATCTCCCTGCCTGCCGGCTCCCGCGCCCGGCGGAGCATGGTAGCGGAGGCGAACTAGACCGCCGCCGGCTCGGTCGCGACCTTGAGGATGCTCTCCGCCGCCGCGACCACGGCGGGCAGGCGCGCGGCGGGGTCGTCGGGCACCCGGACCGTTACGGTGCTGCGGCCGGAGTCGAAGGCGGCCTCGGGGAGGTCCTCCCGGAGCGCCCGGACGGCCTCCGGTCCGAGGTCGATCGGGGACACCGCGAGGCGCTCCCTGCGGAAGCTCACCGCGCGTGCACCCGCGGCGCCCAGCTTGATCCGCGCGTCCTGGAGGCGGATGAGGTCCTGCAGCGGCTCCGGCACGGGCCCGAAGCGGTCCTCCAGCTCCTCGCGCAGCAGAATCAGGTCGGCCACCTCGCGCGCCCCTGCGATCCGGCGATGCACCTCGATCTTCGCTGCCTCGTAGGCGACGTAGTCCGCGGGGACGTAGGCGTCCACCGAGACGTCCATTCGCACCGGCTCCGGCGCCTCGTCGGCCGCCGTGCCGGCGAGATCGGCCACGGCGTCGTCGAGCATTCCGACGTACAGCTCGAAGCCGACAGCGGCCACGTGGCCCGACTGCTCGTCGCCCAGCAGGTTCCCGGCCCCGCGCAGCTCCAGGTCGCGCATCGCGATCTTGAAGCCCGAGCCGAGCTCGGTGTAGTCCGACAGCGTGGCGAGCCGTGCCGCCGCCTCCTCCGTCAGGGCGGCCGCGGACGGATAGAGCAGATAGGCGTGCGCACGCTCGCGCGACCGTCCGACTCGGCCGCGGATCTGGTAGAGCTGGGCGAGCCCGAGCTGATCCGCGCGCTCGATGACGAGCGTGTTTGCGCTCGGGATGTCGAGGCCCGCCTCGACGATCGTGGTGCAGACGAGCACGTCCGCCGCGCCGCGCAGGAAGTCGAGCATCACAGCCTCGAGCCGCTTCTCCTCCATCTGACCGTGGGCCACCGCCACGCGGGCGTCCGGGCACATCGCCCGCACGCGCTCGGCCGTCTCCTCGATCGTCTCGACGTGGTTGTGGAGGAAGAAGGTCTGGCCGCCACGCGCCCGCTCGCGCTCGATCGCCTGCCTGATGAGCTCCTCGTCGTACTCGCCCACATAGGTCCGGACCGGGCGGCGCCCCTCGGGCGGCGTCTCGATCACCGAGATGTCGCGCAGGCCGGCGAGCGACATCTGGAGCGTGCGCGGGATCGGGGTGGCCGACAGGGAAAGCACGTCAACGCGCAGCCGAAGCTGGCGGAGGAGCTCCTTCTGGCGCACGCCGAAGCGCTGCTCCTCGTCCAGGATCAGGAGCCCGAGGTCCTTCGGCCGGACGTCGCGCGAGAGGAGCCGGTGTGTGCCGATCAGGATGTCGACGCGACCCTCGGTGAAGCCGCGCAGCGCCGCCCCGACCTCGCGCTGCGACCTAAACCGTGATGCGACCTCGATCGTGAACGGGTAGTCGCGGAGCCGCTCCGAGAAGGTGCCGAAGTGCTGCTGGGCGAGCACGGTCGTCGGAACCAGGAACATCACCTGCTTGCCGTCGCCGGCAGCCTTGAATGCCGCCCGGAGGGCGACCTCGGTCTTTCCGTACCCGACGTCGCCGCAGAGCAGCCGGTCCATCGGCCGCGCCTCCTCCATGTCGGCCTTCACCTGCTCGATGGCCTCGAGCTGGTCCGGCGTCTCCTGGAAGGCGAACGCGGCCTCGAACTCGGTCAGCCACTCGGAGTCGACGGGGAACGGGTGCCCGGCGCGGCGCCGGCGCTCCGCGTAGAGATTGATCAGGTCGCCCGCTAGCGCCTGTGCCGCGCGCCGGGCGCGCGCCTTCATCTGCTCCCACTGGCGCCCGCCGAGCTTCGAGAGCGGCGGGTCGCCGGCCTCGGCGCCCACGTAGCGGCTGATCTTGTCGAGCTGGTCCGAGGGCACGAACACCCGGTCGCCGCCGCGGTACTCGAGCTCGAGGTAGTCGCGCGTCACGCCGCCGACGGTCTTCGTCTCGAAGCCCTCGAAGCGCGCTATCCCGTGATCCTCGTGGACCACCGCGTCCCCGGCGCGGAGGTCGGTGAAGGAGGCGATCGTGCCGCGCCCGGGGCCCGGGCCCGCGTCGCGGCCGGCGCGGCGGCGCCGAAGCAGCCGGTGCTCGGGGAGGATCGCGAGCTTGAGCCCGGGCGCCAGGAAGCCCTCGCGGAGCCCGGCGGCCGCGAACCTGAGCGCGGGCTCGCGCGGCGCCGGCTGCCCGTCGAGGAACGGCGCCTTCAGCCGGGCCAGGTTGTACTGGGCGCGCTCGGCCTCCCCCCGCCGCGACCAGGCGACGATCGTGCGGTACCCGGAGCGGACCAGCTTCTCGAGCTCCGTCTCCGCGTCCGGCAGGGAGCGCGCGGCGGTCTGGGCCCCCTGCGCGCGGAAGGCGTGCGGCTGGTCGCCGGAGATGCTCGAGAGGCGAAGGATGGCACGGTCGTCGATCGCCGCGGTGAGCTCGGCCGGGGACACGTACAGGTGATGGGCCTCGGCGTCGTGGAAGCTCGTCGTGACGTCCTCCCAGTGGTCCGCCAGCTGCGGCTCGAGCTCCTCCTCGGCCGCGACCGCGAGCAGCGCGTCGCGCGGCACGAGCGAGAGCAGGTCGGAGAAGCGATCGAGCGGCAGGAGCTCGGCGACGTCCGGGCGCTCGCTCGCCTCCTCCATCGCCGCGATCTCGGCGAGCTCGCGGTGCTCGGGCGCGAGCTCCGCCGCCGGCGCGATCTCGACCCGCTCGGCCTCGCCGAGCGAGCGCTGGGTGAAGGTCGAGAAGAACGACAGCCGCTCGACCTCCACGTCGAACAGCTCGCACCGCACCGCGCGCTCCTCGGTCGCGGGATAGACGTCGAGGATGTCCCCGCGGAGCGCGAACTGGCCGCGCTCCTCCACCTGGTCAACGCGCTCGTAGCCGCAGGCCACGAGCCGCGCGGCCGTCTCGTCGAGGTCGAGCAGCTCGCCGCGCTCTAGCGCGAAGCCGTGCGGCCTGAGCGCGGGGTCCGGCACCTTCTCGGTGAGGGCGGCAGCGGAGGCCACGACCACGGCGGCCCCGGCGTCGCCGGCGCCCCCGTCGAGCAAGGCGTCGAGCGCGGCCACGCGGAGTCCGACCAGGTGCGGCGCAGGCGCAAGGTGGGACTCGTAGCGCACGCCGCGGGACGGGTACACGCGGACGGGACGCGGCCCGAGGAAGGCGCCCAGGTCGGCGGCGAGGTCGCGGGCGGCCCGGTCGTCGCCCGCCACGACGAGGGCGGCGCGCTCCGGCTCGGCGTCCAAGACCGCCGCGAGCAGGTAGGGCCGCATGCTCGCCGAGACGAATGCACGCTGCGGGCCATCCGCGCGCGCGGCGTCCACGAGCCGGTTCACGGCGTCGTCCTCTTGGGCGTAGGTCAGTAGCTGGCGTAGGGACATGGGCAGCGCGAACGGCCGCGCGTGGGCGCGGCCGGTCCGATCCAATTCTAGGACCGACCCTCGCGCGCCCCGGGGCGGTTGGAATACCCTCGGCGCGCCCCATGAGCAGAGCTCGACGCATCGCGGTGCCGGTCCTGACCGTCGTGGCGTCGGCGCTCCTCCTGCTGGGAGGGCTCCAGCTCTACGCGAGCCAGGCCCTGTTCGACTCGGGCGAGTTCGCCGACCGCGCCACGGGCGCCCTGCGCGAGGAGCCGGTCCGGACGGCGGTGGCCGACCGCCTGACCGACGAGGTGCTCCGCGTCTCGCCCGACGCCGTGGCGGTGCGGCCGGTCATCGAGGCCGCGGCGTCCGGGGTGGTGGGGAGCGCGCCGTTCCAGTCGCTCATCCGGCCGGTGCTGAGCGATGTCCACGCCTCGATCTTCGACCCGGACTCCACAACCGTCGCGCTCACGCTCGCCGACGCCGGCGTGCTCCTGATCGACGCGCTGGGCCAGATACAGCCGAAGCTCGCGAAGGACATACCGAGCGACCTGGAGCCGACGCTCCTCGACTTCTCGACCGGCGAGGGCGCGGGCGGCGCGTTCGCCGACCTCTCGCAGACCGCCGAGGCCAACAGCTCGGCGGCGCCCGTCAACCTCTTGATCGCGCTTGTCCTCTTCGCGGCCGCGGTCGCGCTCGCGCCGGACCGTCGCCGCGCAATCGTGAGGATCGGGCTCGCGATCGCCGCCGTGGGAGTGCTGGTCGTGGTCGGCTTCTATGTCGGCCGGGCCCTCGTCGGCGGCCAGGCCGGGAACGACGCCGACGCGGCCGCGCTCCGCACGATCTGGGACGCCTTCCTGCTCGACCTGCGCACCTGGAGCATCGTCCTGGCGGCCGCCGGCGTCGTGCTGGCCGCCGCCGCCGCGAGCCTGATCCGACCGCTCGACGTGGCCGCCCCGCTGCGCCGCGCGTGGGAGACGGTCAGCGTCACGCCCGCAACCCCCGGGCGACGCGTGATCCGAGCGATCGCCCTCGTGGCGGCCGGACTGGTGATCGTGCTGGCGCGCGACACGGTCATCGAGCTCGCGGTGGTGGCCGTCGGCCTCCTCGTCCTCTACGTCGGCGTGGCCGAGCTCCTGCGCCTGTCGATGCCGGCGCAGGCCGCGCCGAGCGCGGGCGCCGGGTGGCGCCCGCTGCGCGTCGCGCCGAGCGTCTACGTGACGCTCATCGCCGTGCTCGTGATCGGCGGTGGCGCCGGGCTCGCGATCCTGCTCGCGGGGGGCGGTTCCGACACGACCGCGATCCGCGCGTGCAACGGCCACCCCGAGCTCTGCGATCGGCCGCTCGACGAGGTCGCCTTCGCGAGCACGCACAACTCCATGTCAGCCGCGAGCGAGCCGGGATGGCTCTTCCCGACGCACGAGGACGGCATCGTGAAGCAGCTCGACGACGGCATCCGCGGGCTCCTGATCGACACCCACTACGGCGTGGCGACGCCGAAGGGCGTGGCCACCGACCTCGAGACGGGCAGCAAGAGCCGCGCCAAGATCGAAGACGAGCTGGGCAAGGAGTTCGTGTCAGACGGCCGAGCGTCTCCGCGCGCGGCTCGGCTACTCGGGCGGTGGGGATCCCAAGGTGTACCTGTGTCACGGCTACTGCGAGGTGGGAGCCACCAACGCGAAGGACGCGCTCGAGGGCGTCCGCGACTGGCTCGTGGCCAACCCGCACGAGGTGGTGGTCATGAGCGTCGAGGACGACGTCTCGCCGGAGGACACGGCCGCGGTGTTCGAGGAGACCGGCCTGCTCGACTACGTCTACAAGGGCCCGGTGGGGCCGCCGTGGCCGACGCTGCGTGAGATGATCGAGAGCGGTGGCCGCCTGCTGGTCATGGCCGAGAACGAGGCGGGGGACGTGCCCTGGTACCACCAGCAGTTCGAGCTGGCTCAGGAGACGCCGTACACGTTCGACTCGCCCGAGGCGCTGGAGCGCGCCGCGAGCTGCGACCCGAACCGCGGCGCCACCACCAACTCGCTCTTCGTGCTGAACAACTGGGTCGAGGGCCGCCCCGCGCCCAAGCCCTCGATCGCCGGCCAGGTGAACGCCGAGCCGGCGCTCGGTCCGCGCACCGAGCGCTGCGAGCGGATCCGCGAGCGGCTCCCGAACCTCGTGGCGGTCGACTTCTACGAGTTCGGCGACGTGCGAGCCGTCGTGGACGAGCTGAACGGCGTGAAGGGGGCCGGCTAGCGCGAGCCCTAAAGCTCGGCGGCGTCATCGCCGAGGTCGAGCGACGCGGACGCGACGTTCTCCTCGAGGTGCTCGAGCGATGACGTGCCCGGGATCGGGAGCATCGCCGGCGAGCGCTGGAGGAGCCAGGCGAGGGCGACCTGCGCGGGCGTGGCATCGTGGGCGCCGGCCACGCGATCGAGCTCGCCGGACGTCGCCGCGTCGCCGGCGGCGAGCGGGAACCAGGGGATGAACGCGAGGCCATGGCGCTCGCAGGCCTCGAGCTCGTCCTCGAACTTGCGGTCGCTCAGCGAGTAGCGGTTCTGGACCGAGACGACGTCCACGATCTCGCTCGACTCGGCGAGCTGCTCCGTGCTCTGGTTCGACACACCGACGTGCCTGATCTTGCCCTCCTGCTGGAGCTCGGCGAGCGTCCCGATCGACTCGGCGAGCGGCACGTCCGAGTCGACGGTGTGGAGCTGGTAGACGTCGATCCGATCGAGCCTGAGCCGGCCGAGACTCCCCTCGCACGCCTCGCGCAGGTGGTCGGGGCGGCAGTTGGCGCGCCACCGGCCCGGCCCGTCGCGCATAAGGCCGCCCTTCGTTGCGATCACGAGGTCCTCCGGGTAGGGGTGGAGCGCCTCGGCGATCAGCCGCTCGCTCACCTCCGGCCCGTACGAGTCGGCCGTGTCGATGAAGTTGACGCCCAGCTCGAGCGCCCGGTTCAGGACCGCGCGAGCGCGGTCGGTGTCGGCCGGCTCACCCCAGATGCCGTCGCCCGTGATCCGCATCGCGCCGTAGCCGAGCCGCCTGACCGTGAGGTCGCCGCCGAGCGTGATCTCGCCGGCGGCCGCGGCTGGGGCATGCGTCTCGTGAGCGCTCAAGACTCGCCTCCTACCCCGGTCACGAGCTTCTCAACCTCGATCGCGGCGCGCTCGACCAGCGCCTCGACGTCCTCGCGCGGCTCCGTGAACCGCCCGAGCACATGGGCGGAGACGATGTCCGGGTCGGTCGAGTCCGGGCGCCCCACGCCGACGCGCACGCGGTGGAAGTCGCGCCCCCCGAGCGCCGCCGAGATCGATTTGAGCCCGTTGTGCCCGGCGAGCCCGCCGCCCAGGCGCGGCCGCACCTCGCCGAACGGCACGTCGATCTCGTCGTGGACCGCGACCACCCGCTCGAGCGCGACTCCGGTGGCGCCGCGAGCGGGGCCCGCCGAGCGCCCGGCGTCGTTCATGAACGTTTGCGGCGTGAGCAGGCCCACGCGCGGCCCTCCGGGCCCGGTCCGGCCGTCGCTGTAGAGGCCGGCGTAGCGCTTGCGCGCTCGCGGGAGCTCCCAGCGCTCCGCGAGCACCTTCGCCACCTCGAACCCGATGTTGTGGCGAGTGCGCGCGTAGCGGTCGCCCGGGTTCCCGAGCCCCACGACGAGCCAGTCGATCGGCGCGCCGGAGCCCCGGTCACGCCCGCGCCGGAAGAGCCTCAGGACTCGTCGGCGGCGCCCGAGTCGCCCTCGGCGCCCTCCGCCGGCTCGCCCTCGGCCGCCTCGCCCTCCGGCGCCTCGCCCTCCTCCTCGCCGACGAGCTCGGTCTCCTCCTCGAGCTCCGGCTCCTCGACGATCTCGGAGGGCACGGTAATCGTCGCGACGATCGTCTCGTCGAGGTCGTCCAGCAGCTCGACGCCCTCGGGCGCGGTCACCTCGCGCAGGTGCATCGTGGCGGCCACCTCCATCCCGGAGACGTCCACGCTGATGCGGTCCGGGATGCTGGTCGGAAGCGCCTCGATCGCCACTTCGCGGGTCACGTGCTCGAGCACGCCGCCTTCCTTGACGCCGGGCGCCTCCTCGATCCCCTCGAGCTCGAGCGTCACCGTGGACTGGATCTTCTCGTCGAGCCGCACCTGGAGCAGGTCGATGTGGACGAGGTCGCCGCGCACCGGGTGCACCTGCTGGTCCTTGACGATCACCGGGCGGGCGCTCTGCCCGCCCACGGAGACGTCGACGACCGCGGAGGAGTCCTGCAGCGCGATCCTGAGGTCGCGGTCGCCGACCTTGAAGGCGATCGCCTCGTCGGCGCCGCCCCCGTACAGGATCCCGGGCACGAACCCGGCGCGGCGCAGCCGGCGCGCCGAGCGAGAGCCCCGCTCGGGGCGCTCCTCGACGTCGAGGGATGGGCGCTCAGAAGCCATGACCGGCTGGCGAGTCTAGAACAGCTGGTTTTCGCCGGCGAAGATGTCCGAGACCGAGTCGTCGGTGAAGATGCGGCGGACGGAGTCGGTGAGGATGTCCGCGCTCGTGAGCACGCGGATCGTGTCGGGCGCGCCGTCGCGCAGCGGGACCGTGTCGGTGACCACGATCCCCGACAGCGGCGAGGCCGCGAGGGTCTCGAACGCCTGACCGGAGAAGATCCCGTGGGTCGCGACCGCGTAGACCTCGTGCGCGCCCTCGTCGAGCACCGTCTGGGCGGCCGCCGCGAGCGTGCCGCCGGTGTCGATGATGTCGTCCACGATCACGGCGGTCTTGCCCTTCACGTCGCCGATCACGTAGCCGATCTCGGCGACGCCCTGGGCGGGCCGCTCCTTCTCGAGCAGCGCGTAGCGCGCGCCGATCTTCTGCGCGAACTTGCGCGTGAGCTTGACCCGCCCGGCGTCGGGCGAGACGATCGCCACGTCGCCGGGGTCGCCGATCTGGTCCTTGACGAACTGGGTCAGGACAGGCATCGCCGTCATGTGGTCGACGGGCTTCGAGAAGAACCCCTGCATCTGGCCCGCGTGCAGGTCCATCGTGAGGAGGCGGTCGATTCCCGCCGTCTCCAGCATCTTCGCGACGAGGCGTGCCGTGATCGGCTCGCGCGGCGCCGACTTCTTGTCCTGGCGCGAGTAGCCGTACCACGGGCAGACGGCGATCACGCGGTGGGCGGAGGCGCCCACGGCCGCCTCGATCATCACGAGCAGCTCCATCAGGGCGTCGTTCGCGGTGAGGCCCTCGCTCGCGCACCCCGCCGTGGACTGGACGATGAAGATGTCCGCGCCCCGGATCGACTCCTGGTAGCGGCAGTAGACCTCTCCGTCGGAGAACGTCTTGAGCCCGGGGTCGGTCAGCTCGACGCCGAGGCGGGTAGCGATCTTGGCGCCGAGCTCGCTGCTGGCGCGCCCGGCTGCGACCATCATCCGCTTGTCGTAGCTGACCCCGAGGCTCGTCTGGAGCGGCAGCGCCTCGGTCTCGACGGTGCTCATTCGCCCGGCCTCCTCCTTCACTCGCTCGGCGTATCCCTCCACGTTCTCCTGCTTCGGCCTCGAGATGCCGAGCGCGCCGTCCGGCACGTCCTCGGTGATCACGGACCCGGCGCCAGTGTAGGCGCCGTCGCCGATGTGAACGGGCGCGACCAGCGACGTGTTGACGCCGGTGCGCGCGCCAGCGCCCACCACCGTCCGGTGCTTGCGCCCGCCGTCGTAGTTCGCGGTGATGTTGCCGGCGCCCACGTTCGCGTCCTCGCCGATGCTCGCGTCCCCGATGTATGACAGGTGCGGCACCTTCGCGCCGCGCCCCACGTCGGAGTTCTTGACCTCGACGAACGTGCCGACCTTGGCGCCCTCGCCGATCGTCGCGCGCCGGGCCGCAGGTAGGCGAAGGGCCCGACCCGGCCCCGGCCGCGACCCGGCACTCGACGAGGTGCGAGTGCAGGACCTCGGCGCCGTCCTCGAGCACCGACGTCGATCAGCGTGGCGCTCGGCCCCACTGTGCAGCCGGCGCCGACGCGCGTCGCGCCGCGCAGCACAACCCCCGGGTCCACGACCGTCTCGGCCCGATCTCGACGCCGGCCTCGACGAGCGTCGTCTCCGGCGCGTGGAAGGTGACGCCCGCGCGCGCGTGGGATTCGATGATCCGGCGACGAGCGATCGACTCGACCTCCATGAGCCCGACGCGCGTGTTGACCCCGATCGCGCTCGTCACGTCGGTGGTCGGGTGGCTGGCCAGCGTGTGGCCATGTGCGCGCAGCATGGGGAAGACGCCGGTCAGGTAGCGCTCGCCGCCCGCCTCCCCGACCTCGTCCAGGGCCGCGAGGAGCGCCGGCGCATCGAAGGCGTACGTGCCGAGGTTGACCTCGCGAACGGCGAGCTCCGCGTCGGGCACGCCCGCGGTGGACTTCGTCTCGACGATTCGCTCCACCGACCCGTCGGGCGCGCGGATGATGCGGCCGTAGCCCGGTGGGGTCGAGACGGTCGGTCGTGAGCAGCGTCGCCGCGGCGCCCGCCTCCTCGTGCCGGTCGATCAGCTCGCGGAGGAGCTCGGCCGAGATCGAGCGGATGGTCGCCCGAGAGGATCAGGACGTCGGCCGCTCCTCGAGGGCGTCCCTGGCGGCCAGGACGGCCGACGCCGGTGCCCTCGCCCGCGACCTGCTCCGCGGCCTCGACGCCGTCGGGCAGCGTCTCGGCCACGCCCTCCCCCGGGCGCGTGACGCAGACGACCCGGCCGGCGCCGGCCGCTCGCGCCGCGTCGATGACCCAGGCGAGCATCGGGCGCCCGCAGACCTCGTGCAGGACCTTGGGGACAGCGCGAGTGCATGCGGGTGCCGTGGCCCGCGGCCATGATCAGGGCTGTGGGCGCTTCGGCCATCGGTCGGAGCGTACAAGCGACTGGGGAGCGCGGATTTGAACCGCGACCTAGGGCTCCAAAGGCCCGCGTGCTGCCGTTACACCACTCCCCAAGACGCGCCGCTCAGAATAGGTCAGCCGGGCACGGTGGAATGCACGTTCACATACGAGCGCTCGCCCGGGCGAGTCGGCTGTGGCTAAGCCCGCGTACCCACGGCGACCAGGTACTCCTGCTCGAAGTGCGCGCTCGTCGGGCGTGCCGCGATTCCACTCGTCGCAGAAGCGCTCGAGCGCCTCGTCGAACTCGGCCTCGCGGCCGGTCTTGACCGCGTTCGCACGGGCGGCGATCGTCGGTCCGTACAGCGCCTTGAAGTGCTCGCCGTAGTCGCTGCGGGCGCTCGAAGGCGGTGATCTCCAGGTTCTCGCGCTCGAGCGTGCGAAAGTCGACGCGGTCGCCGAACAGGTCCGCCACGTGCTCCTCGCTGCCCCACAGCGGCGGGGGCTGCGCGCCGGGCGGAGGCGGCGGGCGCGAACGGCCCCATCGTCCGGAACAGCGCGCCGATCATCCCCTCGGGCGTCCAGCTCAGCAGGCCGATCGTGCCGCCCGGGCGGCACACCCGGACCAGCTCGTCGGCGACGTCCTGGTGGTGCGGCGCGAACATCGCGCCGATCGACGACATGACGACGTCGAACGACTCGTCGTCGAACGGCAGGTTCTCGGCGTCGGCCTCGACCCAGTCGAGCTCGAGCCCCTCGGACTCGGCTCGAGCAATACGTAATGGTCGAAGCGTAGGGTTACACATAACACAA
>CAWHPV010000014.1:0-13870 GCA_963831365.1 uncultured Thermoleophilaceae bacterium | reverse complement strand
GTTATGCGTGCTCAACTCGTATTGCTCGGGCAGGTCGATGCCGCGGGCTTCGCAGTACTTCACCGCCGCCCCCGCGATCTCGTGAGCACGGGCGAACGGCACCCGCCGCCTGACCAGCCAGTCGGCGACATCAGTAGCCAGTGCGAAGCCCTGAGACGATCGCTGCGCCATCCGCTCGGTGTCGAACCGCAGGGTGGCGATCATTCCCGCCACCGCCGACCCCGATCCGGCGGCGCCGCTGCGCGCGCTGCACTCCGCGATGCGATCGGCCGAGGGCGCGCTCGCGAGCCGGTTGGGGTCGGAGGGCTTCGTCGTCGCCGACGGGCCGCTCAACGAGCTGGCCCTCGTCCCGTCGTCGGGTTCGTGAAGACCCACCGGGTCACCTACCTCGCCCCCGAACGCGGCCCCGTGGTCGGCGCGCTCGCGCCCGGGCAACGCACGCCGCTGTTCACCATCGGCGGACTACCGCGCGCTACTCCTGGTACCTCCGCCTCGCCGAGCTGCCGGGCGGGCATCCGTGGTCCGGCGTCGTCCGCTGCGAGGCGTCGAGCCCTCCCGCTCGCCGAGGTCGTCCGGCTCGCCGACCGGACCGCCGCCCTCCTGCCGCCGTGGCGAGCCGAGCCGCAGCTCGAGCCGCGGGCCCCGCAGAACCTCGTGCCCGATCGGGGCGCTCGAGCGCACGCTCCGTCACCGCATGGGCGACCCGCGGGCTCGTCGAGCGTGCGCTACGCGCGGCGGTCGCGCGATCGGCAGGGCGTCCTGATGACGCGAGGACCGGGTCGGTCGGGTGCTCGGCTCCGAGCACACCACCACCGGCGAGTTCCGCGTCGTGCTCGACGACGACGAGTACCTCCAGCTCGACGATCTCGTGGTGGTCCGCACCCAGGTCCCGAAGGCCGGCGAGGTCCGCACCTACGGCGTCGTCACCGAGGCCGAGGCCGTCTACGAGGGCGCCCAGTGCGAGTCGGACACGCACCGGATCGCCGACTCGGGCATCATGCCCGGCCGCCAAGGTGCGGACGGCGCGGGTCGCGGTGACGCGCGTCGACCCCGAGATCTGGGTCGTCCGCCCGACCCGGGGAGGAGGTGGAGCGCGCCACCGGCGAGGCGCGGACGAAGGCGCTCTACGCCGACGAGATGGAACGGCCCTCGCGCATCGGGCTGGGCCGCGACGGCGAGCCGGTCCACGTCGACCTCGACTTCTTCGACGGGCGCAAGGGCGGCCACATGTCCATCTGCGGCATCAGCGGCGTCGCCACGAAGACGTCGTTCGCGCTGTTCTTCCTCCGCATGCTCACGCGCCTCGCCGCGAGTCGTCGGCGAGGGCGCCGCCAACCTGCGCGTGCTGGTGTTCAACGTGAAGGGCGAGGACCTGCTGTGGCTCGACACGCCCAACCGCGACTTCGACGACGAGGCGCCCACGAGGCGTGGGCGGCGCTCGGGGTCGAGCCCGCCCCGTTCCCGAGCGTCCGGTTCTGGGCGCCGCCCCGCGGCGAGTCGGCGACGTCGTCGTCCCCGACACCGGCGGCCGCCTCGAGGGCGTCGACGCGTTCACGTGGACGCCGCGCGAGTTCGTCGACGAGGGGCTGTTGGCGTTCTGCTTCACCGACGCGAACGACGCCAGCAACCAGATCCCGTTCATCCGGGAGCGGGTGCAGCACCAGCTCCGCCGGTTCGCGGTCGACGTCGACGGCGAGCCCGGGCGCCGTGGCGCTGCGCGACCCGTCGCGAGGCGCCCGACGGCCGCGCGTGGCGGCGCGGGCAGTCCGGCCACGCCGGGCGAGCGGATGTGATCACCGATCTGCGCCTCCCTCGTCGAGGCGCTCGAGGAGCTACCTCGACCCGGACGACGGTCGCGAGCCCGACCCCGCGTGGACCGGCCGGGTCCAGGCCGGCACCGTCTCGGCCTTCCTCCGCCGCCTCCACGCCGCCGTCGTCGCGGCTCGGGCACCTGGTCCGCGCGGGCGAGAGCCGGCGGATCGACCGGTCGGCGGCCGCAGGTCACCGTGGTCGCGATCCAGTCGCTCCACGAGCAGGCCCAGCGGTTCGTGGTCGGCGCCCTGCTGCACGAGACGTTCCGCGAGAAGGAGGAGACGGGCCAGCGGCTGCCGCTGTCGGTGGTCGTCCTCGACGAGCTGAACAAGTACGCGCCGCGCGAAGGGCACGGGGCCGCTGAAGGACATGCTCGATCGACATCGCCCAGCGCGGCCGCTCGCTCGGCGTCCTGCTCGTGGGCGCGCAGCAGACGGCCAGCCGCGTGGCGCCCGAGGTCCTCGAGAACGCTGCCCTCCGGGTCAGCGGCCGGCTCGACGCCGCCGAGGCCGAGCGCGCCGAGTACGGGTGGATGCTCCCCTCCACCCGGGCGCGGGCCCGGCTGATGAAACCGGGCACGATGGTGGTCGCGCAGCCCGCCATCCCGGTCCCGCTCGTCGTGACCTTCCCCTTCCCGCCGTGGGCGACCCGGAAGGAGGAGGTGGCCGACGTCGCCGGCGGCGACCCGTTCGCCGGGCTGACGTAGCCGCGGCTCGCCCCGGATGAGGATCCTCCACACCGTCGGACTGGCACGTCGGTCGCCGCCTCGGGCGCCACGACCGCACCGAGGAGTTCCGCGGCCGTCCTCGACGAGGTCGCGGCGATCGCCGACGCGCACGAGGTCGACCTGGTGCTCGTCTCCGGCGACGTGTTCGACCGTCCGATGCCGCCGGTCGATGCGCTCGCGCTCGGTCTCGGCGGGCTGCCGCCTCTCGCCGAGCGTCGCGCCCGTGGTCGCGGTGGCCGGCAACCACGACTCGCCCGAGCTGTTCGACGCGCTCGCCCCGCTCGTCGTAGGACCAGGGCCGCGGGATCCACCTCGTCGGGGCGCTGCGCCGCCCCGACGAGGGCGGGCTCCTCGGCCCGGACCTCGCTCGGCGTCCCCGCCGTCGTCGCCGCGTTCCCGTTCCTCCGCGAGGGACGCGTCGTCGACTTCATGCGCGACACCGGTGAGTGGTACGGCGCCTACGCCGACCGCGTCGCCGCGATCACGGCCGTCTTCAACGCACGCTCGTCGACGCCGCGGGCGGCGACCTCGTCCCGCTCCTCGTCGCGCACTTCATGGTCGGCGGCGTTACACGTCGGGCGGTTCGGGGAGCGCGAGCTCCACGTCGGCGAGGCGTACGCGGCGACCTCCCAGGCGATCCCGCCGGGGCCGCAGTACGTCGCGCATCGGGCACATCCACGCGCCGCAGGACGTGCCCGGCGCCCCGGTCCCCGCCCGGTACGCGGGGTCGCTCTTGCGCTCGACTTCGGCGAGGCCGGCGAGACCAAGCGGGTCGTGGTCGTGGAGGCCGAGCCCGGGCGGCTCGGCGACGGTCGCGTCGGTCCCGCTCGCGAGCGGCCGTCCGCTCGTGCGCGCGGAGGGGACCTGGGACGAGCTCGTCGCTCGCGCGGACGAGCTCGCGGGCGCGTACCTCGACCTCACCGTGCCGCGTCGGCGGGGCGGACTCCGACCTCGGCCGCCGGGCCGCCGAGACGTTCCCCTACCTGGTCAACGTCCGGGTCCGGCGGCCGACGCCGGCGCCCGGGCGGCCCGCGACGCCGGCGGTCCGCGCCCGACCGATGACGAGCTCTACGCGGCGTTCGTGCGACGCGAGACCGGCGCCGACGCCCCCGCCGAGCTCCTCCGGCGCTGTTCCGCGAGGTCCTGAGGAGGACGCCGATGCGTCCGCGTGAGCTGACGCGTCGCCGGGCTTCCGCTCCTACCGGGAGCGCGACGACGTTCGACCTGCGCGGCCGTCACCTCGTCGGCGTCGTGGGCCCCATCGGCTCCGGGAAGTCGTCGCTCCTCGACGCCGTCGACCTTCGCGCTGTACGGCAAGACCCCACGTTCGAGCGCGACACGCGCTCGCTCATCCACCAGCGATGCCGACGACGCCCACGTCAGCTCACCTTCGAGGTCGACGGCGAGATCTGGCGCGTCAGCGCGGGCTCCGGCGCAAGGGACAGAGCCAGCACAAGCTCGAGCGGCTCTCGGACGACGGCCCCGAGCCCGAGGTCATCGAGACCGTCGTGCAGGAGCGCGCCACGCGCGAGCGCATCGCACAGCTGCTCGGGCTCGACTTCGACGCGTTCTGCCGGTCGGTGATGCTCGCGCAGAACCGGTTCGCCGAGTTCCTCGAAGGCGACGCCCACCGAGCGCAACGAGGTCCTGAAGGGCGTGTTCGGCTACGAGCGGTTCGACCGCGCCCTCGCGGCCGCCAAGGAGCGGGCGGCGGCGGCCGAGGGCGAGCGCGCCGCGATCGAGGGCGAGGGCCGGCGGCTCGTCGAGGCGCGGGGGTCGCTCGTGGACGCCGTCGAGCAGGCGGCGGCCGCGTCGGCGCGGGCGGCGGGCTTCGAGGAGCGGCGCGCCCGGGTCGACGAGCTCGTGGCGCGGCGAGCGGAGGCCGCGGGGACCGCCGGGAGGGCGACGGAGGATCTCGATGTGCTCGAGGCCGTCGCGTCCGAGCTCCCGGCCGGGGATGACGTCGACGGACTGCTCGCCCGCGCCGCCGCCTCGGAGCGGGCGATCGACGATGCCGCGGCGGCGGCCGGGGACGCCGAGGCGGCCCGGGCCGACGCGGAGGCCGCGCGCAACGCGGTGGCGGCGGCCGCGGCCGAGGTCCGAGGGTTCACCGAGCTCGTCCACCGGCTCGACGCGACGGCCGCCGCGGTCGCGGCGGCCACGGAGGCGGGCGGGCGGGCGATCGACGCGGAGGCCGCCGCGGTCGCCGCGGTCGACGAGGCCGAGACCGGGGTCACGGAGGCCGAGCGGGCGGTCGAGACCCGCGAGGCCGGCGTCGCCGAGGCCGAGGCGGCGCGGACGTCGGCCGACGGCGCGCTCCACGAGGCACGCCACGCCGGGATGGCCGTCGAGCTCCGGCGCGCGCTCGCGCGCGGCGAGCCCTGCCCGGTGTGCGCCCAGGTCGTCACCGCCCCCCCGCCCGTCGGCCGTGCCCCTGCGATCGCCCGTTCCGAGAAGGCGCTCAGGGCGGCGGAGGCGACGGCCGGACGAGCGCGCACCGCGCGCGAGGAGGCCGTTGCCGGTCGGGCGACGGCGGAGGCGCGGCTCGCCGCCGCCAGGTCCACCCACGGGACCGCCTCGCGCGACCGCGAGCGGCGCCGAGACCGACGTCCGCGAGACGGAGGCCGCGCTCGCGGCGATCAAGAGCGAGCTCGTGGACCGCCTCGGCGAGGGCGACCCTCGCGGTCTGATCGAGGAACAGGAACGGGAGCTCACCGCCGCGGAGGAGGCGCTGAAGGTCGCCACCGCCGGCGCCGCGTCCGCCCGGGCGGTCCTCGAGGCCGCCCGCACCGACCACGCCGCCACGACGGCCGGCGTCGCGAAGCTCGCCGCCCGGCTGGTTGGCGCGTGGGGGCGGCTGGGCGCGACGGTGGACGTCGAACACGAGCCGGACGCGGTCCGCGCCGCCTACGTGGAGCTCGGCGAGACCCTCGTGACGCGGATGGACGACGCGAGGGCCGCGCACGCGGCGGCCGTGGAGGAGACCGGGATCGCCACGGCCGTGCTCGCGGAGGCCCTCGCGGAGCTCGGCCTGGGACCCGACGACGACTTCGCGGACGCCCGCGCCCAGGCCGCCGCGGTCGCGGCGGCGGCCGCGCAGCGGGTGGAGGACCTCGAGGCGGTCATCGCGGCCGCCGCCGACCTGGACGAGCGGCTCGCCGACGTCACCGCGCGGCGTGACCTGGCCCGACGGATCGCGACGGACCTCCAGCCGAGCCGCCTGCTCGCGTTCGCCCTCGAGGAGGAACGGGCCGCCCTCGCCGAGATCGGAAGCGTGCACTTCGAGGAGCTCTCGGGAGGCGCGTTCCGGTTCGCCGACGACGACTCGTTCCGGGTCGCGGACGTCAACGCCGGCGGCGCCGAGCGATCGGCCGACTCGCTCTCCGGCGGCGAGACGTTCCTGGCCTCGCTCGCCCTCGCGCTCGCGCTCGCCGAGATGGTGGCCCGCGGCGGTGGGCGACTGGACGCGTTCTTCCTCGACGAGGGGTTCGGCAGCCTCGACCCCGAGCATCTCGAGCGGGCGATGGAAGGGATCGGGCGGCTCGTCGCGGGGGGCGAGGACCGGCTCGTCGTGCTCGTCTCGCACGTCGAGCAGATGCGGTCGATGCTCGAGGACCTCATCGAGCTCGACAAGGACGACCGGACCGGGGACACGCGGGTCCTCGCCGGCGCCGCCGGCGCCCTCGGCGCGGGTTAGGTCCTCCGGTCCCTCAGGCGCATCCGGTCCTGGCCAGAGGTCGCATCGAGGAGGCGCCGGGGACTGCCGATAACCACCTCAACTGGACCGGCTCGACGCCGTCGGCGACGAGGCGATGGTCGTGGTGGATAGGCGGGACACGCATGATCGCGTCGCTCAAGGGATACGGCAGGATCGCACGGACGGTGCTGGCCATCCTCGGTGGGCTCCTGCTGTTGGGGATCGTCGGATCGTTCATCATGTCGATCCGCGCGGGGGACCAGGCGCGTGAGGCGGTCGTCGCACAGGCCTCGACGCTCGCCGACAGCTCGCTCTCCCTCGCCTTCTCCCCTGAGGACCTCAGCCAGCCGGTCGACCCCACCCGCGCGGTCGAGCTCGCCGGCCAGGTGCAGTCGATCGTGATCGACCCGAGCGAGTTCACGGACGTGACGCTGTTCACGCCCGAAGGGACGGTCCTCTACTCCACGAAACAGAGCCTGATCGGGACGCAGATGCCCGGGGAGCGCGAGCGCATCAAGGAGGCCCTGCGCGGGGTCCCGCAGACCAAGGAGTCCGACGGCACGATCTCCGTGCTCGTGCCGATGACCCTGCGATCGGGCGTCGGGGAGCCGGCGGCCGTCGAGCTCACCCGGCCCGACGACCCGATCGCGTCGGCGCCCGGACCGTGGCGCACGAACGCGATGTTCCTGTTCGCGATGCTCGTCCTGCTCGCCGTGGCGGTCTTCGGCGTCGCCCGCGTGCTCTCGGTGGTCACCGACACCGACGGACAGCCCCAGCCGCAGATCCAGCCCGCGCCCCAGGCGCCGATGCGCCAGCTCACGCCACCGCTCGCGGGGATGCGCGAGGAGAGCGAGGCACGACGCCGCGCCGAGGATCGGGCGCGGGCCGCCGAGGAGCGGCTGAACCTGCTCCAGGAGCAGTACCGCAAGGCCCTCGAGGACCTGCAGACCTACCAGCACCAGCCCCGGGCCCCACAGGTCGTGAGCGACCCCCGGATCGAGGAGCGGGCGCTGCGGGCCGAGGGCCAGCTCGCCACCCTCCAGCAACAGGTGCAGACGCTCGCCGCGGAGCGGCAGCAGCTGGCCCAGGAGCTGGAGGAGCAGCTGCGCCGCCAGCCCGACGGTGGTGATACCGAGCTGCTGCTGCGTGCCTCCGAGCGCGAGTCGCAGACGCTCCGGCACGAGCTGGCGGAGGCCCAGGCTCAGCTCCTCCTGACGGAGGCCGAGCTCGCCACCACGGAGCGCTCGACGGGCGAGACGATCCTGATCCTCCGGCCCGAGCTCGAGGCATCCCAGGTGGAGGCGATGCGCTCGAAGGACGCGCTCGCGTCCTCGCAGGGTGAGCTCGAGCGCGCCCGGCGCGAGCTCGACGACGCCCGGGCGGAGCTCCGTGCGCTGCGCAACGAGGAGCAGCGCGCCGCGATGCTCGAGGACGAGCTTCGGGCGGCGAAGGCCGAGATCGAGAGCGCCCGCGCGTCGCAGCGCGCGGAGCTCGTCGAGCGCGAGGCCGACTTCGAGGACAAGGTGCGCACGACACGGGAGGAGTTCCAGCGCGAGCTCGCGTCCCTCGAGACCTCCTACCGGACCCAGGTCGCGCAGAAGGAGGCCGAGCTCGCGGATCGGATCGACGACCGCGGAGGCGGTGGCGGCGAAGGCCGCGACCGACCTCGAGACCGTGCGCTCCGAGATGGAGGCCGCGCGGGCCGAGGCGGAGAGCCGCGAGCAGCGCCTGCTCGAGGCCGCCGACGAGATGACCGACAAGCGGACGGCGATCACCGAGCTCCAGGCGCAGATCGAGGAATCGGAACATGGCGGTGGCGGGGGCCCGCAAGGAGGCCGACGACCTCAAGCGCGCCGTCGTGTCCCTGCAGGCGGATCTCGCGCGCACCGACGGGTCGGTCGGCGCGATCGAAGGCGAGCTCACCGCGGCGCAGACCCGCGCGTCCGAGGCCGAGGAGGCGCTCGAGGTCGCACGACGCGAGCGGATCGCCTCGGTCGAGCGCTCGGACAAGCTCGCGACGATGCTGGAGGGAGCGGCCGCCGAGAACGCGGAGCTGAACCGCCGGCTCCAGGAGATCGAGTCCCGTCGCCAACTCGAGCTCGCCGAGGACGAGGGCCGGTCCCAGATCGACGACCTGCTCCGGGTCACGCAGGAACGACTCGCGGGCCAGACCGAGAAGCTCATCGCCGCGGAGGACCGCGTCCGCGACCTCGAGGGCGACCTCGCCGACGCGCGCGACCGCGCCGAGATCGCCGAGGGCGACCTCCGGACCCACCAGATGTCCGAGGCGTTGCGCGAGATCCGCGAGCCCGAGGGGGCCGAGACCGTCAGCACCGAGATCGTGGAGGACCGCCGCTCGTCGACGCCGTTCCTGAAGGAGCTCTCCTACGACGCGAAGAAGAGCCTGTCGCGGCTGACCGGGATCGTGTCGCTGCTCAAGCACAAGCCCGACGCGCGCGACCAGGCACCGCTCATCAAGGAGCTCACCGCCACGCTCCGACGGCTCGACCACTCGGTCGCCGACATGGCGGACGCGGACGCGCTCGTGCGCGGCACGATCGAGCTGCAGGTCCGCAAGACCGACCTCGAGGCGCTGCTGCAGCGCACCGTCGAGGAGTCGGGGCTCGGCACGGACCGCGAGCTCCGCGTGAAGACCGAGGCGATCGTGATGCGGATGGACGGTCAGCGGGTCGAGCAGATCATCGGTGGGCTGCTCCGGAACGCGGGCGACCGCGCCGCCGCCGGCAAGGAGGTCACGGTCAAGCTCCAGGCGATGGACGGGGGCGCCCTCATCTCGGTCGAGGACCCGGAGACGTCCTCGGACGCGTCGATGTCCCCCGTGGTCCGCCGGCTCGCGGAGATCCTGGGTGGATGGGCGAAGGTCGAGAGCACCGAACGCGGTGGGTCGTCGTTCCGGGTCTTCATCCCGGAGGCGGGGACGGCCGCCCCGGCGCCCGCGGTGGAGCCGGCCGAGATGGCCGACCCCGAGCTGCAGATCGTCGTCGACGATGCACCCGCACCCGTCCCGGCCGCCCAGGAGCAGTGGGAGCCGAGCGGCGAGCAGATCCTCGCGCAGGAGCTCCGCCGCCTCGCCACGGAGATGCCGAAGGAGCCTGAGCGCTCGTCGCGGCGAAGCCGCGCGAAGCGTTAGCTCCGTCGGAGCCGCGCCAAGCGCTGAGCGCTGAGCCCGGGCTGCTCGGCCTGCGCGGTCAGGCCCGGCGGAGGACCAGCGCGTCGCCCTGGCCACCGCCCCCGCAGATGGCCGCCGCGCCGTACGTGCCGCCGCGCCGGCCGAGCTCGTACGCGGCGGCGATCGTGATCCTCGCCCCGCTCATCCCGATCGGATGCCCGAGCGCAACGGCGCCGCCATTGGGGTTCACGAGCTCGTCGTCGGCACCGAGCATCCGCGTCGCGTGGACCGCGACCGACGCGAACGCCTCGTTGATCTCGATCACGTCCAGCTCGCCGACGGTGATCCCCGCCCGCTTCATCGCACGCTCCAGGGCGATCGCGGGGACCGTGTGGAGCGAGGCGTACCGATCGGCGCTCATCCCGTAGCCGGCGATCTCGGCGAGCGGTTCGAGGCCGAGCCGGCTGACGGCGGCATCGCTCGCGACGACGCACGCGGCCGCGCCGTCGCTGATCTGCGACGCGTTGCCCGCCGTCACGGTCCCAGCGGCGGTGAACGCCGGGCGCAGCCCTGCGAGGCCCTCCGCCGTGGTGTCGGCTCGGAGCCCCTCGTCGCGCGTGACGGCGACCGGATCGCCGCGGCGCTGGGGCACCGGCACGGTGGTGACCTCGGCGTCGAAGCGTCCCGCGTCCCACGCGGCCGCGGCGCGCGCGTGCGAGCGCGCGGCCCACGCGTCGGCATCCTGCCGGCTGACGCCGTACTCCTCGTTCATCCGGTCGGTGCCCTCGCCCATGTGCTGGTCGTCGAAGGCGCACCACAGGCCGTCGCGGAGCATCGAGTCGATCATCGTGCTGTCCCCGAGCCGCACGCCGGCGCGGGCCCCGGGGAGCACGTAGGGCGCGTTCGTCATCGACTCCATCCCGCCCGCGACGACGACGTCCGCCTCACCGGCGCGGATCATCTGGTCGGCGATCGCGATCGCCGCGAGCCCCGAGGGGCAGACCTTGTTCACGGTGAGGGCCGGCACGTCGATGCCGATCCCGGCCGCGATGGCCGCTTGCCGGGCCGTGATCTGACCCTGGCCCGCCTGGAGCACGTGGCCCATGATCGTGTAGTCGATGCGATCGGGGGCGACGGAGGACCGCTCGAGGGCCTCGCGGATCGCCACCCCGCCGAGGTCGACCGCGCGGAGCGGCGCGAGCGCGCCCTGGAACCGGCCGATCGGGGTCCTGGCGCCGGCGACGAGGAACGACCGCGTCATGGAGCGAGTGTAGCCGCGGGCCTGCTCGACCCCGGTCTCAGTCGCGGTTCGCGATCGCCTTCTCGATGACCTCGAGGATCTCGTCGCGGACGAGCTCGTCGCGCTCGATCAGCGCGTCCCGGAGCGCCGTCGTGCACGTCGCTGGTTCTCCTCGAGCACCGCGCGGACCCGCTCCCGCTGGGCCTCGAGGATGTCCTCCGCGCTTCTGCTTCGTCTCCTCGTTCGCGAGCACCTTCTCACGATGTTCGAGCGTCGAGAGCGGCCCGTCGGACACCGCCTCGTAGCTGATGAGGGACCCGGCCATCCCGAAGGCGCCGACCATCTGCGCCGCGAGCGACGTCGCGTGCGCGAGGTCGGCGCCGGGACCCGTGCCCGACTCGCCGAAGCACATCTCCTCGGCGACGAGACCGCCGAGGGCGATGGCGATGCCGGCCTCGATCTCGGAGCGCGTCCGCGTGAAGCGCTCCTCCTCGTCGCTGTGGGCGAGCAGCCCGAGCGAGCCGCGGCGCTTGATGATCGACAGGACCTCGAGACGGCGCCCCTTGCCGAGGAAGTACGCCACCGTCGCGTGTCCCGCCTCGTGCGTCGCGACCGCCTCCCGGTCGGTGATCGGTGTAGGCACGACCGGCTGCTTCGATGCCGATCTCCTCCGTGAACTTCGCCTCCATCACGTCGGAGAGGTTCATCTGCCTGCGGCCGTCCGGAGCGCGACCAGCAGCGCCTCGTCGAGCAGGTGCTCGATCATCACCGGCGTGTAGCCGAACGTCTCGTGGGCGATCCGCTCGCGTGCCTGCGTCCTCGTCCAGTTCCTGGTCGTGGGATTTGCGGTCGAGGAAGAAGTCGATCAGGTCGCGGCGCTCCGGACTTCGTCGGCATGTCGAAGTACAGGCGACGGTCGAACCGGCCGGGGCGCAGCAGCGCGGGATCGAGGGACTCGCCGCGGTTCGTCGCCGCGATCAGCAGGATGTTGTGGTACTCGGACCGCTCGCCGGCATCTGCCAGTTCGGCGGCAGGTACCCGTTCACCCACATCGACGAACTTCGCCTTGACGCGGTTCCGCCACGGTGGCTGGTCGAAGGACTGCATCTGGATCAGCAGCTCGTTCACCATGTTCCCCGAGTCGCCGCCGCCGCCGAAGTGCGACACGGCCATGCGGGCGACCCGTCGGGCGCCGGGACCGATGAGCTCACGCCGCCGCGGCGCAGCGCGATCGCGTCGATCTCCTCGATGAACCCGATCGCACCCCCTTCCTTGCGCGCGGCCTTGCGGAGCTTCTTGAAGAACGAGCGGATCCGCCAGGCGCTCATGCCCTGCCACATGGATGCGAACGCCGGCGCGGGGATGAACAGGAACGGCACGCCGGCCTGCTTCGCCATCGCCTTCGCGAGGAAGGTCTTGCCGGTGCCCGGGGGTCCCTCGAAGAGGATGCCTCGCCTCGGCGTGCCGCCGAGCTCGTCGCGGAACGTGGCGTAGCCGAGGAAGACGTCGAGCGAGCGGATGACCTCCTCCACCTGTGTATCGAGGCCCTTGATCTCCGTGAGCCCGAGCTCGACCTGCTCGGGGTAGACCGTGATGTGGGGCGAGCGACCGTTGAACAACGGCAGCATCACCATGAGGATGATCGCGACGAAGATGCCGATCACCGGCAGGAAGTAGATCGACTCAGGGCCGAGGGTCGGCAGCGAGATCCGGTGGCCCGTCGAGTAGAACCACAGGAGGAAGGCGTCGAGGATCGCCACGAAGATGATCGCCTTCGCCACCTTGCGCAGCCGGCTCCGCTCGCGGATGCGGAACACGTCGGCGCGACCCTTCGTGACGAGATGCGAACCCTCGAGGATCGCGGCGGGCGAGTGATGATCCTTCTGCGGCAACGGGGGCTCCTGCTCGCGATGGTCCGGCCGACCCACCGTACAACCGATGGCCTCCCCCGGGCTATCCGCCGTTCGGTCCCGTCTCGTACGGCCGGAGGACGCCGTCGGAACGGCCCTCGGCGGGGTCCGACCGGCGAGCGCCGCAGGCTGCGATACGCTCCGCGGTCCGATGGCGCGGACGAAAGGGCCCACGATCAGCGCGGAGGAATCGCCGGATCGTGGGTGGTCTGCTGCGGGAGCTCCGGCGGGGCGCCGGCTTCCGATCCGTCGAGGCTGCCGCGGACACGAAGGGCTGCCCGGCGTCGCGGCAGACGATCTACCAGTACGAGCGGGGGGGCTCACCCCCTCGCTCGCCCAGTTCCTCGACCTCGTCGGGTTCTACGTGCTCGTGGCCCCGCACGGTGATGGCGCGAGGCCCGAGGACGATCTGCGCGCGCGGGGGGTCGCGGCCGTGACCCGGGTGCTCGAGCTTCCCGCGTACCACGTGGTCGAGGCCCGCGAGCTGATCGCCCGGATGCAGCCCCGCGGCGACGGGACGCGGCGACGATCCAGCTGCTCGGCATCGACCACGTCGGGATCGCCGTCGAGGATCTGGAGGCGAGCGTCACGAGGTACGAGCGCCTCCTCGGCTCGCCGCCCGTCCACCGTGAGCGCGTGGAGGACCAGGGGGTCGAGGAGGTGCTGTTCGCCGCCGGCAGCTCGTCCATCCAGCTGCTGGGCGCGCTCGGGCCGGCCACCCCGGTCGGCAGGTCGCTCGCGACCCGTGGTCCCGGCGTCCACCACGTGGCGTACCGGGTGGCCGACATCGAGGCGGCGATCGCGCACTTCGTCGCCGAAGGCGCACGGCTCGATCGACGACGCACCGCGGCCCGGCTCGCGCGGGACGACGATCGCGTTCGTCCATCCGCGGTCGATGGGCGGCGTCCTCGTCGAGCTCGTCCAGGAGCCGTGATCGGCACCCCGCGGGCCACGCGCGCCTGCGCGTTCGTCTTCATCCGCGAGGCCGACGCCGTCATGGTGGCGCGCATGACCGGTCCGGACGCAGCTATCGGTCTTCTACCGGCCCCTCGGCGGCGGCATCGAGTTCCAGGAACGGGCGTCGGAGGCAGCCAGGCGTGAAGAATCCGCGAGGAGCTGGGCCGAGAGCTGTCAGACCTGCGGCTGCTCGGCGTGGTGGAGAACATCTTCGAGTATCGCGCGGAGCCCTGGCACGAGATCTGCTTCGTGTTCGACGCGTCCCCGGACGGGTGGTCCCTCGCGGACGCGGACGGCGTGGAGGTCATCCCGGAGGCGGAGGGAGGCGAGACGGCCGTCGTCGTCGGTCTCGACGAGCTGCGGCGCCTGGATCCGCTCTATCCGGACGGCGTCTGCA
>CAWHPV010000013.1:0-8132 GCA_963831365.1 uncultured Thermoleophilaceae bacterium | reverse complement strand
GGACGATCCCCTCGGACGACATCCCGGAGCTCAAGAAACTCGGCGTGGCCGAGGTCTTCACACCGGGGTCGTCGACCCAGGACATCATCGACTTCATCAGGCAGTCGGCGGCGCGCTGACTGCCTGCTCGGCCGTCTTCTAGAGCGGGGCTACCGTCCCCACCAGGTGGGGCTTGCCGGACTTCGCGTCGCGCAGCTCGAGATGACGCGTTCCCCCGTCGAGGCGGGTGGCAAAGGCGACCCGCCCGGGGAGCGTCCGAGGCAGCTTGAAGCTCACGTCGATCGAGCACGCGTCGGGCAGGAGTCCATCGACGACCGCGAGGCAGCGGGCCTTCATCCACATCCCGTGGGCGATCGCGCGCGGCTGACCGAACGCACGCGCGCTCCAGGTGTGCAGGTGGATCGGGTTACGGTCGCCCGAGACGCCTGCGTAGCGCCGGCCGACGTCGCCGGGAACGCTCCACTCGGCGCTCGGCTCGGGCGGGTCGGGTCGATCCTTTCTCGATCCGTCTCCGCCCGATCCGCCCTCGCGGTGTAGGTACGTGCTCTCGCTCCGCCACACGACCTCGCCGCCCGACTCGGCCTCGGCCAGCAGCTCGAATTGCGTTCCGCGGTCGTGCGGGGCGAGCCGGTCCGCCCGCATCCGGAGCGTCAGCGGCTCGTCGGTGGCGATCGCGCGCCGCCGCTCGATCCGGTTTCGGACGTGCACCAGCCCGACGACGGGGAACGGGAAGCTCACGGACGTCATGAGCTTCATCGAGAGCGGGAACGCGAGGACGTGCGGGTAGGTCGGGGGGAGCAGATCTCCGATCTCGAACGTGCAGACGCGGTCGTAGGCGGCGAGGCGGTCGCGGTCGACCTGGACGCCGGTCAGTACCAGCTCCTCGTCGGGCAGCTCGCGGGCATCTCCACCCACGCCCGGCAGCCGGCCGAGCGCCGCGCGGCCGGCGCTGAGCGCCGCACGCGGATAGAGGACCGCCATGCTCGGCGAGGAGGACAGCTCACGCACGGCCACCGGCGGCGACCCTACGCGCCGATCAGGGCCTGGCCGCAGACCCTCACGACGCTGCCATTGACGCCCGCGCTTCCCGGGCTCGCGAGCCAGGCGATCGTCTCGGCCACGTCGACCGGAAGGCCGCCCTGGGCGAGGCTGTTCGTCCGCCGGCCGGCCTCGCGCGTCGGAACCGGCATCGCCGCCGTCATCTGTGTCTCGATGAAGCCGGGCGCGACCGCGTTGATCGTCGCGGGCCGCTCCGCGAGCGCCGGCGCGAGCGCCTCGACGAGCCCGATCACGCCGGCCTTGCTCGTCGCGTAGTTCGCCTGGCCGCGGTTGCCCGCGACGCCGCTCACGGACGACACGCCCACGATCCGGCCCCCGGGGCGGAGCACGTCGTCCGAGAGCAGCCGGTCGTTGATCCGCTCCTGGCTCGAGAGGTTGATGTCGATCGTCATCGCCCACTGGTCCTCGGTCATTCGACCGAGCGTCTTGTCGCGCGTCACGCCCGCGTTGTGCACCACGACGTCCACGCCGCCGTGGCGGCCGCGCAGGTGCTCCGCCAGCGTGGCGGGCGCGTCCGCGGCCGTGATGTCGAGCTGAAGCGCGGAGCCGTCGACGCGGTTGGCCACGTCGACCAGCGCCTCGCCCTGGTCCGGCACGTCCAGGCAGACGACGTGCGCGCCGTCCCTGGCGAGCGTCTCGGCGATCGCCTCGCCGATCCCGCGCGAGGCGCCGGTCACCAGGGCGACCTTGTCGGCGAGCGGCCGCTGCCAGTCGGCGGGCGCCGCGGCGTCGGCGGCGCGGATCCGCACGACCTGGCCGGAGACGTACGCCGACCGGGCGGAGAGGAAGAAGCGCAGGGTGGACTCGACTCCAGCCTCGGCCCCCGGCGCGACGTACAGGAGCTGAGCCGTGGCTCCCTTGCCGACCTCCTTGGCGACCGAGCGCACCAGCCCCTCGAGCGCGCGTTGCGCAACGGCCTGGCGGGGACCCTCCGAGGCACTCCGGCGGCACCCCGAGGATCAGCACCCGCCCCGACGGCTCGACGCTCCGCACGACCGGATGGAGAAACTCGTAGGCCTTGCGCAGGTCCTCGCTCGCCGCGATGCCCGACGCGTCGAAGACGAGCGCGGCGAAGGTCGTCTCGTCGTCGGCCTCGGGATTCCAGACGGCGGTCGCGACCCCGGCGTCGCTCGCCGCCTGCTGCGCGCCGCCGCGCGCCGGCACCCGGACGTCGGCCTCGACGGCGCGGAGCGTGGCCGCCGCCGGGGCGACGAGGCGCCCGCCGGGGGCGCCCCCCAGCAGGACCGGGCCGTCTACGAGCGGCTGGCCCGGCTCGTAGCGGCGAAGCCGCTCCGGTCGCGGCATCCCGAGGCGCTTGACGACCGCGCTCCCCGGCGTGGACTCCGCGAACCGCTGGTACCGGTCTGCCATCAAAGCCTTTCCGAACGGGGTTCCATAGACTCGCCCGCTCCACGCCCCCGCACCCCTCGTCGAGGAGGAAGACCTGGCCACGAGCGCTCGTCGCGCCGCGATAATAGGCGGTAACCGCATCCCGTTCGCTCGCTCGAACGGCCCCTATGGCGAGGCGTCGAACCAGGAGATGCTCACGGCGACGCTCGACGGGCTCGTCGCCCGGTTCAACCTCCAGGGCGAGCGGGTCGGCGAGGTCGTTGCCGGCGCGGTCCTCAAGCACAGCCGCGACTTCAACCTCACCCGCGAGTGCGTCCTCGGCAGCGCGCTGGACTCCACGACCCCGGCCTACGACGTCCAGCAGGCGTGCGACACGGGGCTCGAGGCGGCCGTGCTGGTCGGTAACAAGATCGCGCTCGGGCAAACCGACTGCGCGATTGCCGGCGGCGTCGACACGACGAGCGACGCACCGATCGCGCTCAACGAGGACCTGCGGCGGGTGCTCCTCGACCTGAACGCCGAGAAGACGGCGGCCGGCCGGGTCAAGCTGCTCGGCCGGCTCCGCCCCGCCCAGATCGTCCCCGAGATCCCGCGCAACGCGGAGCCGCGCACCGGCCTCTCGATGGGCGACCACGCGGCGGTGACCGCCCGCGAGTGGGGGTTGACCCGCGAGGACCAGGACGAGCTCGCCGCGGCGAGCCACCGGAACCTCGCGGCTGCCTACGACGCCGGGTTCTTCGACGACCTCGTGACGCCCTACCTCGGCCTCACCCGCGACCAGAACCTGCGCGCCGACGCGGCGCCGGACAAGCTGGCGAAGCTGAGGACGGTCTTCGGGGAGGGGGAAGACGCGACGATGACCGCGGGCAACTCCACGCCGCTCTCGGACGGCGCGTCGACGGTGCTGCTCGCTAGCGACGAGTGGGCGGCCGACCGTGACCTGCCGGTGCTGGCGCACCTCGTCGACTGCGAGGTGGCGGCGGTCGACTACGTGAACGGCGACGACGGGCTCCTGATGGCGCCTGCATACGCCGTCCCGCGGCTGCTCGAGCGGCACGGCCTCTCGCTGCAGGACTTCGACTTCTACGAGGTCCACGAGGCGTTTGCCTCGCAGGTGCTGGCGACGCTCGCCGCATGGGAGGACGCGACCTTCTGCCGTGAGCACCTCGGCCTCGACGCCCCGCTCGGGGCGATCGACCGCGCGCGGCTGAACGTGAACGGGTCCTCGCTCGCCGCCGGCCATCCGTTCGCGGCGACCGGCGGACGAATCGTCGCCACGCTCGCGAAGCTGCTCGCGGAGAGGGGCTCCGGCCGCGGCTTGATCTCGATCTGCGCCGCCGGCGGCCAGGGCGTCGTGGCGATCCTCGAACGCTCGTGAGCTTCAGCCTCGAGCTCACCCCGGCGCAGCACGACCTCGTGGCGCGGACGCACCGGTTCGCGGACGAGGTCGTCCGGCCCGCGGCCGAGCGGTACGACCGCGACGAGGAGTTCCCGTGGCCGGTGCTCGAGCGCGCGGCCGAGGAGGGCTTCTACAACCCGCTCTTCTACCGCGACCTGATCGCCGACCCGACCGGGCTCTCCCTCCCGCTGTTCATGGAGGAGCTGTTCTGGGGCTGCGCCGGGATCGGTCTCAGCATCGTGATGCCCGCCCTGGCGCTCTCGGCGATGGGCCAGGCCGCGACGCCCGATCAGCTACTCCGCTGGGGGCCGGAGTGCTTCGGCGAGCCCGGCGCGCTCAAGCTCGCCGCGCTCGCCGTCTCGGAGCCGCAGGGCGGGAGCGACGTGGCCAACCTGCGGACGACCGCCAGGCGCGACGGCGACGACTGGGTGATCGACGGGCACAAGATCTGGATCGGGAACGGCGGGATCGCCGACGTTCACGTGGTCAACGCGACCGTGGACCCCGAGCTCGGGCACCGGGCGCAGGCGCTCTTCGTGGTGCCGAAGGACGCGCCCGGTCTGACCCTCGTCCGCAAGCTCGAGAAGCTCGGCTGCCGCGCGTCGCACACGGCCGAGCTGCGCTTCGACGGCTGCCGCGTCGCGGCCGACCATCTCCTCGGCGGCGACGAGAAGCTGGAGCGCCGGCTCGAGCAGCTGCGGGCCGAGGACGCCGGCGGCGAGCGGAAGAGCGGGTCCTCGACGCTCGGCGCGTTCGAGCAGACGCGGCCGATGGTCGCGGCACAGGCGCTCGGAGTCGCGCGCGCGGCACTCGAGTTCGCCTGCGAGTACGCGGGCGGGCGGGAGGCGTTCGGCGCGCCGATCGTCGAGAACCAGGGGATCTCGTTCCCGCTCGCCGACGTCGCCGCGGACCTCGACTCCGCGCGCCTCCTCACGTGGCGGGCCGCGTGGATGGGGGCGAAGGGCGTTCCCTTCCACCTCGGCGAGGGCTCGATGTCGAAGCTCAAGGCCTCGGAGGTCGCCGTCCGCGCGACCGAGCAGGCGGTGCAGGTCTGCGGCGGTTGGGGTTACGTCCGTGACCTGCCGGTCGAGAAGTGGTATCGCGACGCGAAGCTCTACACGATCTTCGAGGGCACGAGCGAGATCCAGCGGCTCGTGATCGGGCGCACCCTGGCCGACGCCGCGCCCGAGGGGCCGCTCCACCACCGGCTCCCCGGCGATCGCGCCGGCCTCAGCCGCGCGCTCGGCCGCGGGACCCGCCGCCGGACGCGGGCGGGCATGGCGCTCCTGAGGATCGCGGAGATGACGCCCGAACCGCTGCTGCGGGTCCCGGGACGAATCATCTCCTCGCCGCCGGGTCGGAAGAAGTAGGCCAGCCGGCTTACGTTTGGACAGTTGACCCCCTCATCTCGGGGGAGAACTGTCCAGCCGCGGCCGATTCGCCGCATGCAGCCGCTTTCCAACGGCGGCGAGGGTCGCCTGCACCGCGGCCGGCTCGAAGCGGACCTGGGCATGCGTGAAGCGAAGCGGAGTGAGCCCGGCGGCTGTGTGGGCCTGATCGCGCCGGCGATCCTTCGACTGCTGCGCGGGCGTCCGGTGGTAGCGCAACCCGTCGGTCTCGACCACCAAGCCGAGATCCGGCCAGTAGAAGTCGACCTTGAATCCGTTCAAGCGGCGCTGCGTCAGGGGCGCCGGGAGACCGGCGGCGCGGACGAGCGGGAGGAAGCGCCGCTCGAGCTTCGAGTCGGTGAGCGTGAAGGTCCGGCGGTCGAGCACCTCCCGCAGACGACCGGCGCCGGGCTGCCCGACCAGCCCGTCGAGCGCCGAGCGCAGCGACTGTGGATCGGTGAGGCCAAGCCTGTCCGCCTCGTTGACTGCGGCCTCGATTTCGTCCCGGCCGAGGCGGTCGGCGATGTCGACCAGGGTGCGGATCGGGCTCGTCATCGGGATGCCATCGCGCCTGATCACGTGCTCGGGTCGGAGCACGCCCCGTCGATGGGCCACGATGCCGGGCTGCCTGGGGTGTGCGCCGGCGGGAACGGTGATCTCGATCGGGCCCTCTCCCTGTTCGCGGATTCCGGAGGCCGCGGCTGCGCTCATGTGGCTGAGAAGCGCACCGGGCCCGCAGCTGAGGACCGCGGCCATCCAATGCCCGTGCTGAGTGAGCTGCGACCGGCCGACCGCGTAGACGCCACGGCGCACCGCGTGCAGGCGCCCGTTCGCCAGCCGCCGGTCGATCGCCTTGGGGCGGAAGCCCAGTTCGAGCAGCTGGCCGCGCGCGACCACTCCGTGCTGACGCTCCACGAGCGCCCAGAACCCCGGCGGCGCCGACGATTGGACAGTTGACCGCCGCATATGAGGGGTGAACTGTCCAACCCTCCGCGATTCGCCCCTGCGACTGGCGCGACTCCGCCTCCTCAGGCGTATCGTCGGTCCAGTGTCTCGCTTCCGTCCTCGGCTCCTGGCCCTCCTCGCCGTACCCGCGTCGCTGGTCGCGACCGGAGCCGCGGTGGCGGGCTCCGAGTCCGAGTCGCGCCAGACCGCGGACGTCACCTTCACCGACGAGCGCCCGGACGAGTCAACCGGCCTCCGGCTGAAGATCGACTACGTGAACCCCGACGATCCGGAGGGCAAGCCGCCGGCCGTTCGCCGCGTGGTCACGACCCTGCGACACGGCACGAAGATCGATACCTCGGTGCCCACGCGCTGCAAGGCCTCCGATGCCGAGCTGATGGGAGAGGGCCCGGACGCGTGCCCGGGGTCGAGCCAAGTGGGCGGCGGGGAGATCGACCTGGACACCGGCACCCCCGGTCCGAACCGGATCATCGAGAACGACCTGAGCCTGCTCAACAACGAGGACGAGCTGATCTTCCTAACCGAGTCCACGAACACGCCGACGACGGTCCGGGCGGTCGTCCGCGCGGTCGTCGACGGGCGCAAGACGATCAGCGAGGTGCCGCCGATCCCAGGCACGCCGCCGCCCGACCCGTTCACCGCCATCGAGCGCGTTCGCGCCAAGATCGACGCCGATTCGGAGCGCAAGGCCGGCCAGCGCAGGAACTACATCACGACACCCGACGACTGTCCCTCGGACGGCGACTGGATGAACCGTGCGCGCTTCACCTACAGCGACGACGTGAGCCAGAAGGTGAAGAGCGCCTCAGACTGCCGCCGCTGACCCTCTCTGTGCCCAGCGTCACAGTTGGCGCCAGCGCGTTCGCTATAACCCGTCGTTGAGGCAGCCACGTTCGCGCTCGGACCGACGGGCGCTCCGCTGCCAGGAAGTTCGCAGTCGATGAGCCGGCCCCGCCGGCTCGAGGGATTGAAGCGATGTTGGACGTTCGCGCTCCGCAAACTGAACAGGAGAAGGTTCGCCCGGCCGCCACCGCCGCGGAACCCCGAGCGCCGGCTCGCGCGTCCGAGCGCCCAGCCGACTCGAACGCGCTTGACCTCCTGACGCTCGGCCTCGCCGCGCTCGGCTCGGTCGTGGCCGCGCTCGTCACTTCCCAGTTCTGGGCGCAGGGGACCGTGATCAGCGCCGCGGTGACCCCGGTCATCATCTCGCTCTTCAAGGATGGGCTACGGCGCCCCGTCCAGCGTGCGTCCGCAGCCGGGGCACGCGCTGCGACGGCGTCCAAGGGCTCGCTGGCGATCGCATCCTCGCGCGGCGCCGGTCGGCCCGTCCTGAGCCCGCGACCTGCGCGCGCGGCGGACGAGCCGGGTGCGCCCTGGCCCGCGCGTCCGCGGGAGCGGGATGCGAATGGCGCCACCGGCGCCGACCGGGGCCGCGAGCACGCCGCGGCACCCGAGGGCGCCCCGAACGGGGCGGCGGCGCCCGTCGGCGCCCGCGGAGCGAGGATCTACCGGCGCCGCGGCCGCCCGCGCCTTCGCATCGCGCTGATCACCGGCATCCTCGCCTTCGTCATCGCCGCGCTCGCGCTCACGATCCCCGAGCTCGTCATCGGCGGCGCGCCGGGTCGCGACGGCGGCACGACCTTCTTCGGTGGAGGCGAGCAGACCGCCGACGAGGCGGGCGACTCGAGCGAGGGCGACGAGGCCGGCTCGTCGAGCGACGAGTCGCAGCCGTCGGGTGGTGAGCCCGCGCCGGCGCCGGAGTCGGAGTCCGCTCCCGTGCCCGAGGAGGAGGCCGAGCCCGCGCCTGCGCCGCAGGAGGAGGCTCCGGCGGAGCCGCAGAAGGCGCCCGCCGCCCCGGCGCCCTCCGGCTGATCCCGCGCCGCCGCAAGCGCCAGCCCGGTGAGCTCGAAGGCGGGATTGGCCGTACCATAGGCGTCCGACTGACTCGTCAGTCAACTACGACGACGAGT
>CAWHPV010000012.1:0-7543 GCA_963831365.1 uncultured Thermoleophilaceae bacterium | reverse complement strand
TGTGCGCCTGTTTGACCGGCTGCGCCGCCTTGCGGCGTGCGTTGAGCTCGCGTACGTCGGCCTTGATCTCGTCCGGCGGCCTGGGCGTCAGCCGGAACTCGACCGCCGCCACGACCTGGCCGGGCTCGAGGCCCGACCGGCGGTACTCGAGCCCGAGCTCGTCAGCTGCTAGCCAGCCGGCGCCCTCCGAGCTCGCAACGAGCGCGCGCAGCAGAACCGTCTTCCAGTCGCTCCCGTAGGCGCCGGCGTTCATCCGGACACCGCCGCCGGCAGTACCGGGAATCGCGCAGGCGAACTCGAAGTCGCCGAGCCCTGCCGCCCGAGCGCGGTGCAGGCAGACCGCGTTCGCCGCACCGCCGCCTGCCGAGAGCGTCTCCCCGGAGACCTGGACGGCCGCCAGCTCGCCCTCCAGCCGCAGCACGAGCGCGTCCACCGCCTCGTCGGCGGCGAGCACGTTCGAGCCGAGTCCCACCGTCGTGACCGGGAGATCTTCGCCCGCCGCCCAGCGCAGCAGCTCCTCGAGCTCGGGCACCGTCCGCGGCCGCCCCAGCCACCGGGCGGGCCCGCCGGTTCCGATCGTGGTCAGGCGCGCGAGCGGCGACACGCTCCTCGAGCCTCACGCCGAGCGCCTCCTGGAGTAGTGGGATCGCGCCGTCGACGTCGCCGGCTCCCACGGTGAGGATCACGTCGCCGGGGCGCGCGCGCCTCGCCAGGTACGCGGCCCCGTCCGCCACGGTCGGCGTCCATGCGAGCGGCATCCCCGGGCGGCGTCTCGGAGAGCGCATCGACGACGAGCTTGCCCGTGACGCCCGCCAGAGGCTCCTCGCGGGCGGGATAGACGTCAGTGACCGCGACGACGTCGGCCGTCGCCAGCGAGGCGCCCAGCTCGTGTGCCAGGTGGCGCGTCCGCGAGTACAGGTGCGGCTGGAACAGAACCAGCACCCGCGCGTCCGGGTACCGCTCGCGGACGGCGCCGAGCGCGGCACTCACCTTGGGTGGGTTGTGGGCGTAGTCGTCGAGGAGCGTGACGCCGCCGGCCTCGCCGCGCGGCTCGAGCCGCCGCGCCACGCCGCGGAACTCGGCGAGCGGCCCCACGCGCTTCCTCTCGTCGAACCCCCTCGAGCTCGAGCGCGGCGAGCGCGGCGGCGGCATTGCGGCGGTTGTGCTCGCCGGGCAGCGGCGAGCTCGAAGTCCACGGGCTCGAGCTCCTCGCCGCGGACGACCTCCGGCACGTCGGCGAGCCAGCGCTCGAACAGCTCCTCGACCTCGGCGCGCGAGGCAAAGGTCGAGTGGTGATCGAGGTCGATGTTCAGGACGACGGCCACGCGCGGCCTCAGCGACTCGATCGTCCGGTCGGACTCGTCGCCCTCGACGACCAGCGTGCCGGCGCCGGTGCCGGCGTTACCGCCGAGCTGCGGCACCTCCCCGCCGATCAGGAAGGCCGGATCGCGCCCGAGCTCGCGGAGGACGAACGCGATCATCGCGGTCGTGGTCGTCTTGCCGTGGGCGCCGGCGACGACGACGGCGTCGCGCAGCGATACGAGCTCGGCGAGGAGCTCGGCGCGGGTACGACCGGGGACGCGACCCGCGAACGCCGTGGAGACGATCGGCTCGAACCGGGCGGGTGCGGACGGTTCGCTCCGACACCTCGACCGGGATCCCGGCCTCGCGCACGTGGGCCAGATAGGGAGTCTCGTAGCGGTCCCAGCCGGCGACGTCGGCTCCCCAGGCACGCGCGAGGACGGCGTAGGCGGACAGGCCCGCGCCGCCGATGCCCACGAACCAGAGCCTCCTACCCGCGAGCGCGGGCAAGCGCGATCAGCTCCTCGGCGATCTCCTCGGCCGCATCCGGGCGGGCGAGCCGCAGCATCGCCGCGCGCATCTGGCGCGAGCCGCCGCTCGTCGTCGAGCAACGAGCGGACCAGCTCCGGAACGGTTCCGAGCTCGGTCTGGGGCACCACGACCGCGCCGCCTCCGCGCGCGAAGTGCCTCCGCGTTCTTCGCCTGGTGGTCTCCGGTCGCGAACGGATACGGCACGAGGACGGCCGGCACGCCCGCCGCCGCGAGCTCCCAGACCGTGCCGCCGGCCCGGGAGACTGCGAGGTCGATCGCGCCCAGCACGGCTCCGAACTCCCGCTCCGACGCGATCAAGTGGTAGCCGTCGCGTCCTACGCGCGCGCTGATCGCTTCGAAGTCCCGCTCACCGCAGACGTGCAGCACGGTCGGACCGGCAGATGCCGAAGCTCTCGACGGCGAGGTCGTTCAGCGAGGACGCGCCCGACGAGCGCGCCGAAGACGCCGAGTACGCGTCCCCTCGCTGGGCAGCCCGTAGCGGGCCCGCGCGTCCGACCGCTCCCAGGCTCTCGAGCGAGTGGGAATCGGCCGGCCGGTGACCCGGTACTTCGGCGGCCCTCGTCCCGGTAGGTGGTAGGCGAGGAAGACGCGGGTCGCAAGCGGTGCGGCGAGCCGGTTGGCGAGCCCGAGGTGCGCGTCGGCCTCGGTCAGCGCGGCGGGTATGCGCCTTCGACGGGCGGCGACGACCATGGGCCCGGCGACGTAACCGCCCGCGCCGAGCACAACGTTCGGCCGGCGGCGCTCGAGGATGCGACCGCACGCGGCCGGGGCCCGAGCCGCGAGCAGGAGCGCCCTGCTTGGGCAACGCCAGGCCGCCTCGGCAGCCCGCTCACTTCGAAAGTGTCGAGCTCGTAGCCGGCCTCAGGAACGAGCTGCGCCTCGACGCGATCCGGCGACCCGGCGAACGTCACGAGCGCTTCTCGTGCGCGGAGCGCCTCCGCCACCGCGAGCGCGGGCAGGACGTGGCCGGCGGTCCCCCCGGCCGCGATCACGCACCGAACCTCGTCGTTCGCCGGCATCGTCGGTGGCGATGTTAAGGAGGACGCCCACCGAGACGAGGAGCACGACGAGGCTCGAGCCGCCGTAGGACACGAACGGCAGCGGGATCCCGGTCAGCGGCGCCACCCCCATGACCGCGGCGAGGTTGATGAACGCCTGGGCGCTAGACGAGCGTCGTCAGGGCCACCGCCAGCCGCTTGCCGAACGGGTCCTTGCAGCGGAGCGCGATCCGCATGCCCGTGTAGGCGAAGACGGCGAAGCCCGCGATCACGAGCGTCGTCCCGACCAGGCCGAGCTCCTCGCCGACGATCGCGAAGATCATGTCCGTGTGCGCCTCGGGGAGGTAGAACACCTTGCCGCACGCTCTGGCCGAGGCCCGTGCCCAGCGGCCCGCCCGAGCCGAGGCTGATCAGCGCCTGCACGCTCTGAAAGCCCGCGTTCTGCGGGTCGCTCCACGGGTCGAGGAAGCTGAACAGCCGTGCGCGCCGGTACGGCTCGAGCCAGATCGCTGCGAGCGCGGCCACGGCGACCAGCGCGCCGGCGGTGCCGAGTAGGCGCACGGGCGTGCCCGAGACGAGCAGCACGCCGCCGAGCATCAGCACGATCGTGATCGCCGTCCCGAGATCGGGCTCCGCGAGCACCAAGCCGCAGAAGACGAGCGCCAGCAGGCCGATCGGCCGTGCGAGCTCGCCGAGGGTCTGCGGAGCGGGCTTTCGCGCCAGGTACGCCGCCGCCCAGACTGCGAATGCGAGCTTCGCGAGCTCGGACGGCTGGAAGACGGCCGGGCCGAACGTGAGCCAGCGGCGGGCGCCGTTGACGGCCTCTCCCAGCACGAGCACGGCCAGGAGCAGGCCGATGCTCGTGAGCACCAGGCCGGGGGCGAGCCCGCGGAGCGCGCGGAAGGGCACCCGCGACGCCACCACGAGCATGATCAGGCCGGCGAGCGCGTAGACCCCCTGCTTCTTCAGGTAGTAGCCGGGATCGCCGCCGCCGAGCGCGGCGGGTGCCGAGGTGGCGCTGTACACCATGACGAGGCCGAAGGCGACAAGGCCGAGCGTGACGAGCGTGAGCAGGCGCGCTTCGAGCTGGCCGTTCACAGCGAGCTTCCACCAGGCCGCGAAACGCGTCGCCGCGCTCCTCGAAGTTCGCGAACTGGTCGTAGCTCGCGCAGGCCGGCGAGAGCAGGACGACCTCGCCCGGCCGGGCCTCGGCTGCAGCCTTGCCGACGGCGGCGGCCAGGTCGCCGCTCCGCGTCGAGTCCACGCCCTCCGCGGCGAGCGCGCGGGCGAGCTCCTCGCTCGCCTGGCCGATCACCTGGACCGAGCGGATGCCGCTCGCGCGCGGCGACGGCGCGGGCCAGCGGAAAGAAGCTCTCACCCTTGAGCGAGCCGCCGAGGATCACGTGGAGCGGGATCCGGAAAGGCGGCAAGCCCGCGCAGGGCCGCGGCCACGTTCGTCGCCTTCGAGTCGTTGACGAAGCGCACCCCGTCGAGCTCCCGCACGAGCTCGAGGCGATGCGGCACGCCCGGGAACTCGCGCAGCGCCGTGGCGATTGCAGCGTCCCCGAGCCCGAGCGCGCGCGCCGACGGCGGTGGCGGCGGCCGCGTTCTCGCGGTTGTGCTCGCCGGGAATGCGCGGCTCGGCGGGGAGCGGATCGGCGACGTCGAACTCCACCCGCCGTGCTGCGCCCGGCACCGGCCCGAAGCCGCGCGGAATGACCGCCGACGTCGTCGGCGCCCTGGTTCTCGAAGACCCGCAGCTTGGCGTCGCGGTAGGCCTCGAAGCTGCCGTGGCGGTCGAGGTGGTCCGGCTCGAGGTTGAGCAGCACGGCCACGCGCGGGCGGAACTCGTGCACGTCCTCGAGCTGGAACGACGAGACCTCGCAGACGACCCTCTCGCCGGCGCTCGAGGCTCCCGTCGAGCTCGCAGAGCGCGCGGCCGACGTTCCCCGCCACCGGCGCGCCGAGCATCAGGCCGAGCAGCTCGCTGGTCGTCGTCTTCCCGTTCGTTCCGGTGACGGCGACCAGCTCCACCCCGGGCAGCAGGCGATAGCCGAGCTCGAGCTCGCTCCACACGGGCACGCCGCGCTGGCGCGCCCGCGCGACGGGCGGCGCCTCGCCCGGCACCCCCGGGCTCTTGATCACGAGCTCCACTCCGTCCACCAGCTCCTCGTCCTCCGTGCCGAGGCGGACTTCGACGCCTGCCGCGGCAAGCCTGCTCGCCTCGAGGTCCGGACGGCGGTCGACGCCCGACGACGTGCACGCCCCGCCGAGCGAGCGCCAGCGCCGCCGCCTCGCCCGAGCGGGCAAGGCCGACGACGAGAGCCGAAGCCGGAAGGCTTCATCGCCGGAACGAGAGGTAATACTGGTAGTAGAGCGCGAAGCCGGAGCCGCAGAGGATCGCGGTCAGGATCCAGAAGCGCACCATGATCTTCGTCTCCGACCAGGCCTTCATCGCGAAATGGTGGTGGATCGGGGCCATCAGGAACACGCGCCGGCCCGAGTACTTGAAGACGAAGACCTGGATCATCACCGAGAGCGCCTCGACGAGGAAGATGCCGCCGATCAGCGGCAGCAGCGCCTCCGTGTTCGTCATCACGGCGAAGCCGGCCAGCGCTCCGCCGATCGCCATCGAGCCGGTGTCGCCCATGAAGACCTCGGCCGGGAAGGCGTTGTACCAGAGGAATCCGATCGCCGCCGCCGATCAGCGCGGCGCCCAGGATGGCGAGGTCGAGGTCGGTGGTGCCCCGCTCGCGGATGAACGCGATCACGTTGATCGCCGTGTAGGTCAGCAGCGCGATGATCCCCGTGCCGGCGGCCAGCCCGTCGAGGCCGTCGGTCAGGTTCACGCCCGTTGGCCGCACCCGCGACGATGAAGAACACGAGCGGGTACCACAGCCACCAGAGGTCGATCTGGCCGACCGCGGGGACGTAGAGGTCGGTGTCGAGACCTTGTTCGCGCGCGGCCAGGACGAGGAAGACCGTGATCGCGCCGAGCAAGAGGAGCTTCCAGCGACCGGCCAGGCCGAGCGAGCGGCGACGCCTCACCTTGATGAAGTCGTCGACGAAGCCGATCGCGGCGCACGCGATCGTGACGGCGAGGACGGTGAGCGCCGACAGCGAGTACTCGCTCAGGACGAGGAACGGCAGCGTCGCCGCGAGCACGATCAGGACACCGCCCATGACAGGCGTGCCCTGCTTGACGCGGTGGTCCGGTGGGCCCTCCTCGCGGATCTGTTGGCCGAGCTCGTTCCGGCGCAGGAACTCGATGAACTTGGGGCCGACGATGATCGACAGGACCATCGCGACCAGGCCGGCAGCGATTACGCGTTCCATGCGGTCAGACCCTCGCTGAGCCGAGCGCCTCGGCGATCCGCTCCAGGCCTGCGGCCCGTGAGGCCTTCACGAGCACGACGTCGCCCGGGCGCAGGAGCCCTTCGAGCGCGGCCACCGCCTCCTCGGCCGTGGCCGCGTAGCGTTCGTCGGCCACCCCCGAGCCCACGTAGCCGCGTGCGAGCTCGCCGACGGCCACGAGAACGTCCACATCGGCGGCTGCAGCCTGCCCCACGCGGCGGTGGTAGGCAGGCGCATCCGGCCCGAGCTCGGCCATCTCGCCCAGAACGGCGATGCGGCGGCGGCCGGCCGCTCGCGCGGACAGGTGCTCGAGGGCGGCCTCCATCGAGACGGGATTGGCGTTGTAGGCGTCATTGATGAGCAGACCTTCGCCGGGGAGCGGCGATTCCTCCCCGCGCCAGCGGGAGAACGAGACCCGGCCGGCCCCCGCCCCCGCGCCCTCGAGCGGGAGGCCGAGGGCGTCGTAGGCGAGCAGCGCCGCCGCGGCGTTCTCTGCTTGGTGGCGCGCGGTGAAGTTGAAGCGCAGTGTGAGCTCCCGCCCCCGGAGCTCGAAGACGACGTCGGCGCTGTCGTCGATGTGCCTCGAAGGCGGCGACGGAGGCGTCCCCGCCCGGGCCGAACCGCCGCACCTCGATGTCGGTTCGCTGCAGGAAGGGCTCCAGCTCCGGCGCGGGCGTGGGCGCGACTGCGACGCCGCCCGTCGGCAGGGCGCCGACGATCTCCGCCTTCGCCTGCGCCACCCGCTCGACGGTCCCGAGGAGCTCGAGGTGCACGGGCCCGATGCTCGTCACGAGGCCGATTTCGGGGCGCGCGATCTCGCACAGAGCGGCGATCTGCCCCAGTCCGCGCATGCCCATCTCGGCCACGACGACCTCGGTCTCGGGCTCGATCTGCGCGAGCGTCAGCGGCAGCCCGATCTCGTTGTTGTGGCCCCCTTCCGCGGCGACGACGACGGCGTGCGGCGCGCAGAGCGCGGCAAGGATGTCCTTGGTGGAGGTCTTGCCCGTCGAGCCGGTGATCCCGACAACCCGCGCATTGCTTCGCGCGCGCACGGCCTGGGCATCGCGGCCAGGGCCGCGAAGGCGTCATCCGGGTAGAGCACGGCCGCCGCCCCGCGGGCGAACGCGTGCTTCGCGAAGTCGGCGCCGCTTCCCACGACGACGAACAGGTCGCCCTCCTCGATACGCCGGGAGTTCAGACTCCATCCCCCGTCGCCGGGCTGGTCGAAGCCGGCGCGGTCCAACCGCCCGAGGGGCTCGATCTCGGCGAGCGCAAGCGGAATCACGCCTTCTCCGCTCCCAGCGAGCGCAGCGCCTCGCGCGCCACCTCGCGGTCGT
>CAWHPV010000011.1:0-12586 GCA_963831365.1 uncultured Thermoleophilaceae bacterium | reverse complement strand
GTGCTGGCGGCGGTCTCGATCTCGGTGACCGGATCGTCGCGCGACCCGGCGGTGCTGACGGATGGCTTTCAGACGGCGTTCCTGACCGGGACCGGCTTCGCGGTCCTGGGACTGGTGGCGACGCTGCTCCTGATTCGCAGCCGTGACAGCCGCGCGCACGTCGAACTCGGCGGCGCGACGGCGCCCGCGCAGCCTGCCTCGGGTTAGCTCAACGGCCCGGCCCGGGGCCGTCAGGCCGGCGTATGGCAGACGGCCTCGACGTTGTTGCCGTCGGGGTCGAGGACGAACGCGCCGTAGTAGCTCGGGTGGTAGATCTCGCGTAGGCCGGGGCCGCCGTTGTCGGTGGCACCCGCGGCGAGCGCGGCCGCGTGGAACGCGTCCACCTCCTCGCGAGTGGATGCGCTGAACGCCACGTGCACACCGGTCTGCGGGCCGCGGTCGCGGCGACCGATCCAGAAGTAGGGCATCTGGCGGTCGCCGAATCCCCCGACCTCGGGAACCGGCTCCATGATCAGCGCGATGCCGAGCGGCGCGAGCGCTCGCTGGTAGAACGCCTTGCTCCGCTCGTAGTCGGTCACGTCCAGGCCGAGGTGGTCGAGCATCTCACGCCCCTTTCTCCGTCTCGACCTCGCGATCGTACTCCCGGCACTTGCTCAGAGGAGCTTCACCTGCGCGGGCCGTCCGCCGCAGCTTTCCACAGGGGTGAGGGGAACCGCGGCAACACTCGCTTGCCGGCGAACCACTCCGTCAGGCGACCGGCCTCCCGCTCGAGGGCCTCCTGGCCGTCGGCCCCAACGTCCTCGAGCAGGTGCAGGACCACCTCGCCGGCGTCGGTCTGCCGCCAGCCCCCCACGATCCTTCCGTCCCACCAAGCGGTGGGGCCGGCGTTGCCGCTCGTGTCGAAGAGCTCTGCCCTGTGCGCGCCGAGGTACCAGTCCCGCTCGAACCAGCCCATCGTCGTCGGGTCGAGCGAGGGCAGGAGCCCGGCCCACGGCTCGACCGGATCGGTGGGCTCCAGGTCGTCGGGCAGCAGGTACCCGGTCCGGCCGTTCAGGTCGACCTCGACCGCGCCCAGGTCCGCCACGGCTCGTCGAACGGCCGTGAGGGTGGACCCGAGCCACCACTTGAGATCGGCCTCGGTGCCGGGCCCGAAAGCGCGCAGCCACCGCTCGACCAGCGCGGCGACGCCTTCGGCTTCCGACGAGGCCGGGATCTCCTCGCCGAGCCACGATCGGCTCGAGGCCCACCGGGGACGGGAGGTGCTCCAGCCGCCGTCGTTCGAGGCGCGCATGATCCGCCCGGCCGCCGACAGCGTGGTCAGCACGCGCGGACCGACCGGCACCGGCCCGCCCCAGGACCTGCCTTCGCCGTACGTGATCGAGCCCTCGAGCAGCGGGATCTCGGCGCGCAGCTGCGCCGAGGTCGCCTCCGCCACCTCGGAGAGCATCGCCAGTACCTCGCTCGAGGCCTGCGCGAGCCAGCGTTCGCCGTCGTCGTGGAGTCCGGCTCGCTCGACGTCGCGGATCAGCCGGCGGCGCTCGGCCTCCGCGACCCGGTTGCTCGCCCCCGCCTGCGCGGACGAGAGGCTCTCGCGCGGGAACACGAACAACGTGCGGCGCATCGCGAGGTGCTTCACGAGCGAGCGGTCGACATATAGGGCACGCTCCACGTCGGCCACCCTCATCCCGTCGAGGCGCGCCCAGGCGGAGAGGTAGATGGTCGCCGGGTCCGTGCCGTGCAGGCAGCCCATGCTGCGGGCGGCGGCCACCACGTCATCGGCTCGATGGCCCGGCGCCAGACGATGCCGCCGGGCCAGGCGGGCTCGGCGCTCGGCGGCGTCGACCACTCGCACGCGTGAATCGTGCCAAGGCTCGGCACGCCGCGGGGCTGGCGAGCACGCGACTCGTCGCCCGTCCGGGCGCCCAGCGAGGATGAGCGCATGGCAAACGTGTTCCAGCCTGACTGGGACGCCGGGCAGGACAAGGCGCCCTTCACGTGGCGGCGAGCGCGCATCGCGCGTCAAGCCGGCGGCGAGAAGCTGGGCGCATCACTGTTCGAACTGCCGCCCGGAGCGTCGAGCTTCCCCCTACACGTTCACCACGCCAACGAAGAGCTGATGATCGTGATCGCCGGAGGGCCGACGTTGCGGACGCTCGAAGGTACGCGTGAGTTGTCGCCCGGCGAGGTGGTGGCCTTCCCCACCGGGCGCCGCGGCGCTCACCGCGTCGACAACCGCGGTGATGAGCCGGCCCGGGTGCTGATCGTGAGCACGATGCTGGCGCCGGAGCTCAACGAGTACCCCGACAGCGGCAAGGCGTGGGCGCGGACGTACGCGCCGGGCGCAGACCCCGGGCCGGAGGGAGTAGAGCTCATCGCGCGGCCCGAGGAGAACCTCGACTACCTGGACGGCGAGCGCTAGCCGCGCATCTCGGCCGTCGGCCTACGGCCGCCCCTCGGCCCCGACCGCAAACTAATCGGTGCGCTCGTGGAGGTGCTCTAACAGCCCGGCTCCACCGCCGTCGCGCCTCGCGCCCGCCCCGTCGCGCGTTTAGTCTTGAGCCCGGGGAACGGAGGGAACCGACGTGAATGAGGAAGCTGCGGCCGCGACGATCGGCGAGAGCGCCGGTCGTCCCACGTCCCCGGCGCTCCTCACCCTTCTCTTCACCGACATCGTCGGATCGACCGAGCACGTGGCGCGGCTGGGCGATCGGGACTGGAGCGCGCTGCTCGAGCTGCACGACGGCACCGTGTCCCAGCATGTCGATGCCTACGCCGGCAGGGTGATGAAGAACGTGGGTGACGGGGTCTTTGCGGCGTTCGATTCCCCCGGCCCGGCGATTCGATGCGCCGGTGCGGTCTGTGAGGCGGTCCGCCCGCTCGGCCTCGAGCTGAGGGCGGGTGTGCACAGCGGCGAGTGCGAGATCGTCGGCGACGACCTGGTGGGCATGGCGGTCCATATCGCCCATCGGATCACGACGCTCGCGGGACCCGGCGAGGTGCTCGTGTCGGGAACCGTCCGCGACCTCGTCGCGGGCTCGGGGCTCGAGCTCGTCGACCATGGGGCGCGCACGCTCAAGGGCGTCCCCGGCCTGTGGCGGGTCTTCGCGCTCGGCGGGCTGAGGGCCCGCGATCCCTCGATCGAGGGCGAGGCGACGGTGATCGAGGAGCGGAAGGCGGAGTGGTCCGGGCCCGCGCCCCTGGTTGGGCGCGAGCGCGAGCTCGAGCGGCTCGAGCGCTCGCTCGTCGAGGCTTCCGGAGGTCGCGGCTCGATCCAGCTGCTCGCGGGAGAGCCCGGCGTGGGCAAGTCAAGCCTCGCGGACGCGCTGTCGCTCAGCGCTCGCGAACGAGGCGTGCTCGTCCTCTGGGGCCGATGCTGGGAGGGCGGCGGCGCGCCCGCCTTCTGGCCGTGGGTGCAGGTCGTGAGGGACTACGTTCGCGCGGAGGGCGGAGAGGACCTTCTTCGACGCCTTGGCCCGGCCGCCCGACCACTCGCGCAGCTCGTTCCGGAGCTGGGGAACGGGCGCCCGGACCCGGTCCCGTCTCATCCGGCCGAATCCGAGGAGGCTCGCTTCGCCTTCTTCGACTCGACGACGAGCTTCCTGAAGGACGCGAGCCGGTCACGCCCGTTGCTCCTCGTCCTGGAAGACCTGCACAGCGCGGACGAGCCGTCGCTCCTGCTGCTCGACTTCCTCGCTCGCGAGCTGCCCGCCGCCAGGGTCCTAGTACTCGGGACCTACCGGCCCGGAGAGGGACGGCGCGAGATCCTCGAGCTCCTCCGGCGGCTCGTTCCCAGCGCTCAGCCCACGACGCTGGCCGGGCTCGACGAACGAGCCGCGGCCGACTTCATCGAGGACCGCACCGAGAGGCGCCCATCCCCGGCGCTCGTGCAGGCCATCCATGGCGGCACCGACGGCAACCCCTTCTTCATGGAGGAGGTGATCCGCCTCTTGGTCGAGCAGGGCCTGCTGGAGCGGCCCGAGGCGGTGTCGGCCGACAGACTGCCGGTGCCGGAGGGCGTGCGCGAGGTGGTGCGGCGCCGCCTCGAGCCCTTGCCCGAGGCGGCCGGCAGGGTGCTCGAGGTCGGGTCCGTCCTCGGTCGCGAGTTCACGCTCCCGGCGCTCGAGCGCGTCTCGGAGGTCGGGCGGGAGGAGCTCCTAGTGCTTCTCGACGCGGCCGCCCTACGTGGGCTTGTGACCGAGGTCGTCGGCGAGCTCGGCCGCTACAGGTTCGTCCACACGATCATCCGCGAGGTGCTCTACGAGGACCTCGGAGCCTCCGCGCGGGTCGACCTTCACCGCCGGGCGGCCGAAGGGCTCGAGGCGCTCTACGCCCAGGACCCCGAGCCCCGGCTCGCCGAGCTGGCACACCACTTCCTGGAGTCCGCGCCGGCCGGTGACGTGGAGAAGGCCATCGACTACGCGACCCGCGCCGGGGACCGAGCGATGGACCTCCTCGCATTCGAGGAAGCCGCGGGCCGATACGCGCGCGCGCTCCAGGCCCTTCATCTCGACGGCCGGCTCGATCGGGACCGTCGCTGCGATCTGCTCGTGAGCCTCGGCGAGGCGGTCCGCCGCTCGGGCGACCCCACGCGGGCCAAGGAGGCGTTCGCCGAGGCCGCCGAGGTGGCCCGGCGGACCGATGCGCCGCAGGCCGAGGCTCGAGCGGCGCTCGGCTTCGCCGGCCGCTACTGGACGACCGGGGTGGTCGACGAGGCGGTGGTGGCGATGCTCGAGCGGGCGCTGTCGGCGCTCGGGCCTGAGGAGACATCGCTCAAGGCCGAGGTCCTCGGCCGCCTGGCCACCGAGCTCTATTACTCCCCCGGGCCGGAGCGGGGCGACTCACTGAGCCTTGAGGCGATGCGGATCGCACGCGGCGTCGGCGACCCACGGACGCTCGCCTCGGTTCTCGACGCCCGGTTGAGCGCGGCCTGGCGCCCCGACAACCTGGATGAGCGCCTGGAGCTCGCCACGGAGATCGTCTCCCTGGCCGACCGTGCGCGCGACGCGGAGACCGCCTTGCGAGGTCGGACCTTCCGCGTGTCGTGCCTGCTCGAGCTCGGCGATGTCACGACCGCCGACGCCGAGATCGAGACCGCCGCCCGGCTCGCCGAGGAGCTGCGTCAGCCCCGCTTCCTCTGGCACACGCTCGGGCTCCGCGCGCTGCGCGCGCTGATGTCCGGCGGGCTCGACACCGCCGAGCGGCTCGCCGACGACGCGCTCGCCGCGGGGCGGCGGGCGGATCCGCAGAACGCGGACCACTACCACGCCATCCAGCTCGCCACGCTCCGTTATGGGCAGGGCCGGCTCGAGGAGATCGAGTCCCCGATGCGGTCCTTCGTCGAGCGGTTCCCGAACCTCGGGACCTGGCGCTGCACGCTCGCCCTGCTCTACAGCGAGCTCGGGCGGGAGGAGGACGCGCGCAGCGAGCTCGAACGCGCGAGTGCGGGGAACTGGGCCGCGCTGCGCCCCGACAGCACGTGGTGCGTCGGGATCGCGAGGGCGGCCGATGCGTGCGCTCAGCTCGGTGACTCGGATCGCGCAGAGGACCTGTATGAGCTGCTGCTGCCGTTCGCGGAGCGCAATCTCGTCCTCGGGCGAGTGGCAAGCGTCAGCATCGGCTCGGCGGCTCGGTACCTGGGGCTGCTCGCCTCGACGACGTCGGACCTCGATCGGGCGGCGGAGCACTTCGAGCACGCGCTCGCGCACAACGCGGCGATGGGCGCGCGCCCCTGGCTCGCGCACACTCGATGCGACTACGCGCGGATGCTCCTGACGCGGCGTGAAGGGGACGACCGTGAGCGCGCGATCGTCCTGCTCGACGAGGCCGCCCGAACCGGAGGCGAGATCGGGATGGCGCGAATCGTGGAGCGCGCGGAGTCGCTTCGAATGGCGGCGGACGACCAGCCGACCGGAGCACGCGACAGTTGAGCGACGTGAACGGGGCGCCTGACCGAGCGACGGCGCTGACCCTCTTTACCGAGGTGCCTTCGTGGTGGACGATCTGGCTGCGTGTGCTCTTCCGGCTCGCCTCCTGGCTGCCGCTTCCGCGCTGGACGCTGCTCCGCCTGAACGCGATCCACTTCGCCCGCTGGGCGGTCCTCTCGAGCCTCCCGGCGAGCGCGCCGCGGCGGGAGCGGGAGCGCCTCCCCCGCAGCCGGCTCTTCTTCGAGAGCAACTTCAACGGGACCTGGGACGGATACATCGAGGCGTTCTCGTACGTCTTCCCGCGCGGCATGCGCGCCGTCTGGGGAAGCTCATACGGATTCCCGGGCCCCGTGCCGGCGGCTCCGCTCAAGGACTGGGTGCGCGGCGCGGAGCACCCCGCCGACCACTACTACGTGGCGTGCCCCGACGCGAGCACCCGGGAGGTGCTCTCCGCGCTCGAGCTGGCGGGCCGTCTCGACTCCTTCTCGAGCGAGACGGGCGACGCGACGCCCGACGAATTCCACGCGGCGTACGAGCGGCTCCTCGTCGACCTCCGGCGACACCTCTGAGCGGGTGGCGGACGCACGAGGACAGGCGGGAGCGCTGACCGTCCTCACGCCGGTCGCAACCGGTCGCGTGGACGCCCTGCGCGAGACCCTCGCGCGGCTACCCGGTGGCGAGCGGAGCCCCCTCGCGCGGCTCGAGGGCACGCACTTCGCGCGCTGGGTCGTCGTCCCGGGGCTCCTGCGCGGCGGCTCGGCCGACGGGCGGGCCGCAGCCGAGCACCTGCTCTTCACGAGCACGTTCGACGGCGCCGCCGACGCCTACCTCGCGGCGATGCGCACCCTGCTCCGCGACGAGGCCGACACCGTTTGGGGGCACTGCGACGGTTATCCCGGCTCGAGCGACGAGCGACGCTTCGCCGAGTACATGCGCCGGCACAGACTCCGGACGAATCTGTTCGTGGCGGCGTATCCGAACGCGAGCGTGGCCGAGGTCCGGCGCGCGCTCGCCCTCCGCCGGCGCCTCCGGGCGTTCGCCCCGCGAGCGCAGGACATGGCGCCCGCGGAGCTTCGGGTCGCCTTTCGAGAGGCGTTCCCGGCGTGAGCGAAGGCGCGCCCGTCGCGAGCTCGGTCGACCAGGCCGACCTCCAGGGGAACATCCTCTGTGGGTACGGGAACGCCTTCTCGCACGCCCTCTACGCGTTCGTCCGGATCGACGACGGCGCCGCCGGACGGCGGTTCCTCGGCGAGCTGGCGGAGCGGGTCACGAACGCCCTGCCCTGGCCGCGCGACGATTCTCGCGGGTCGCCGCGGGCGGGACCCTCAAAGCCTCCGGACACGCTCAACGTGGCGCTCACATACGCGGGCCTCGCCGCGCTGGGCGTGCCCGACCGCGTCCTGCGCAGCTTCCCCGACGACTTCCGCGCCGGGATGGCCGCGCGTGCCCACCTCCTCGGCGACACCGGGCGCAGCGCGCCGGAGCGCTGGGACCCCGGGCTGCGCGCGGGCGACCAGCATCTGCTCGTGACGATCGCGGCGGAGGGGGCAGGCGCGTTCGAGCGCCCGCGGGACGCGCTTCTCGAGCGCCTGCGGGAGCCCGGCGTCTCGCTCGCCCGCCGCCTCGAGGCGGCGCTCCTCGACCACCCCGCCGAGGGACAGTTCGGCCGCGAGCACTTCGGCTTCGCCGACGGGGTGGCGCAGCCGACGATCGTCGATCCGCAGGGGAGCGCCGGGCCGGGCAGGCGTCCCGGCAAGGGCGCGCCGGGGCGGTTCGGGCGCTGGGACGACCTCGAGCCCGGCGAGTTCGTGCTCGGCTACCGCGACGAGGACGGTATCCCCGCGCCGGGCCCGGAGGACCCGGTGGGTCGCAACGGCTCGTTCATGGTGGTGCGAAAGCTCCGCCAGCACGTCGCGCTCTTCAACCGATTCCTGCGCGAGTCGGCCGGCGAGGACGACCACGCGCAGCACGCGCTCGCCGCGAAGATCGTGGGCCGCTGGCGCGACGGCACGCCGCTCGCGCTGGCACCGGACCGGCCCGATCCCGAGCTGGCGCCGGGCGGCAGCCGAGCCGAGCGGATCAACGACTTCCGCTACCGCACTGACCCCGACGGCCTGCGCTGTCCGGTGGGCGCGCACATCCGGCGTGCCAACCCGCGCGACGCCCTCGGCTGGAACGGGCTCCTCACGAGGCGGCACCGCATCATCCGCCGCGGCATGCCCTACGGCCCCCGCCCGGCCGACCCGGCGGTTGACGACGGCGTGGACCGCGGCCTCGTCTTCGTCTGCTATCAGGCGAGCATCGAGCGCCAGTTCGAGCTGATCCAGGGCCGGTGGCTCGACGACGGCGACGTCTTCGGCCTCGGCTCGGACAAGGACTTCCTGCTCGCCGAGGAGGAGACCCCGGCGGGGAAGATGACGATCGTCGACCCCGACCGCCCGCCGAGGTTCCTGTTCCCCCAGCCGAGCTTCGTCACGACCACCGGGGGCGACTACTACTTCGCTCCAGGGATCGCGGCCATGAAGGCGATCGCGGCGGGCCTATAGCGGGCACCCGGGCCGCGCCCAAACGGGTTTCAGAACGAGGCGAGCGCTCTCATCTGGCGCGAGCCTAACCGGAGCGAAAGCGATGATTCCAGGATCGGTCGGGAGCTCAAATGTGAACGGTCCAACGGAGGAGGAGAGTCGCGTGGGAATGAATGTGGTCGACATCTCGATGTCACTGGACGGTTACATCGCCGGCCCCAACCCGAGCGTCGAGCAGCCGCTCGGCGAGGGCGGCGAACGGCTCCACGAGTGGGCCGTCGAGCTCGCGAGCTTCAAGGAGCGCCACGGCCGGACGGGCGGTGAGACGGGCACCGACGACGAGCTCCTCGCCGAAGCGTCCGACAGGGCCGGGGCCGTGGTGATGGGCAAGGGGATGTTCGGGGGCGGCGACGGGCCGTGGGGCGACGAGCCCTGGGAAGGATGGTGGGGAGACGACCCACCGTTCCGAACCCCGGTCTTCGTCGTCACTCATCACGCGCGCGAGACGCTGGTCAAGGAGGGCGGCACCAGCTTCACCTTCGTGACCGACGGGGTCGATTCCGCGGTCGACCAGGCGAGGGCGGCGGCGGGCGACGAGGACGTCTCCGTGGCCGGCGGCGCCGAGGTCATCCAGCAGTGCCTGCGGGCGGGGCTGCTCGACGAGCTGCAGATCCACGTGGTGCCGGTGCTCCTCGGCGGCGGCACCAGCCTGTTCGAGGCGCTGGGACCGGAGCGGATCGAGCTCGAGAAGACGCGCGTGATCGACTCATCCGGCGTGACGCACCTTCGCTATCGCGTGGTGAAGTAAGGGCGCGCCGGGTCGAGTACTTCGCGTACCGACCTGGCTCTGGGAGCATTGGACGGATGGACGACGCCGTCGCCCGTTACCGCGCGGCATCCGAGGCGAACGACATCGACGCGATCATGGGGACGCTCGCCCCCGACGCCGAGCTGGTCTCCCCGATCTCCGGGCGCATGGTGTTCCGCGGGCGGGATGATCTGCGCATCCTCTTGGCCGCGATCTACGGCAGCATCAGCGGACTGCGCTGGCGGGACGAGGTAGGGGACGGGAGCGTGCGCGTCCTCCACGGCGACGCCTCGGTGGGACGGGTCAAGCTCGGAGACGCGATGGTCTTCGAGCTCGCCGACGACGGCCGCATCAAGCGGATCCGCCCGCATCTTCGTCCCTGGCTCGCGCTCACGCTCGTGGCGCTCAAGCTCGGGCCGAGCGTCGGTCGCCACCCCGGGCTCGTGCGGCGTGCGCTACGAGGCGGTTGACCGCCCACAACGTCAGCTCATGCGAGGTTTCGCTCCGATGACGACGGTGGCCTCGAGCTCGTCCGAGCTCGCCACCTGAGGGATCAGCCCCCCTCTCATGAGCGCCTCCACGGCCCGCGGCGCCTGACGCTCGCTCGTCTCCACGAGCAGGCGGCCGTCCGGCGCGAGCCACGCCCCGGCCTCGGCGGTGATGCGGCGCACGACGTCAAGCCCGTCCGCTCCGCCGTCGAGCGCCACGCGCGGCTCGTGTACGCGGGCCTCCCGGGGCTGCAGCTCGAGCGCATCGGTCGGCACGTACGGCGCGTTGACCACCAGGACGTCGACGCGACCACGCAGGGAGTCGGGCAGCGGCTCGTAGAGGTCGCCTTCGTGCACTCGACCGCCGGCGGCGGCGAGGTTGCGGCGGGCACATCCCACCGCGGTCGGGTCGACATCGACTGCGTGCACCTCGACCGCATCCAGCTCGGCGGCCAGCGCCGCGCCCACCGCGCCCGAGCCGCAGCAGAGGTCCACGACGAGCGGCCGCGGCGGCGCGAGCGCGGCCGCCCGTTGGACGAGGAGCTCGGTACGGCGGCGGGGCACGAAGACGCCGGGGTCCACGCCGATCCGGAGGCCGTAGAAGTCCGCCCAACCGACCACGTGCTCGAGCGGCAGGCCGGCCGTCCTCCGATCCATCATGTCGGCGAGGCTCGCGGGCGTTCGCGCCTCCGCGCTGAGCAGTCGCGCCTCCTCCTCTGCGAAGACGCAGCCGGCCGCGCGGAGCCGCGTGGCGATGCTCTCCAGCGTGGCGCCCGACGCCGTGCTCACGAGGAGTGCTCCGTGGTCGCCCATTCGCCGACGGTCATGGTCGGATGCTCGCAGGCGGGAGCCCCGCGGTACGCTCGGTTGCGCACGGCAAATCCAAGTGCGACCACGTCGCCAGTTAGGAGTCCGGCATGCCAAGACTCGACGCCTACATCCCTGAGGGAGCGCTGTCAGAGGAGGCGGAGAGCAAGCTGCTCTCCGAGCTCACCGACATCCTCCTGCGCAACGAGGGCGCCGATCCCGCCGATCCCGCCGCGCGCTCGATCGCGTGGGTCTGGCTTCACCGGCCCGCCAAGGTGTTCGTCGCGGGCGAGCCGGCGACCGAGCCGCGCTACCGCTTCGAGCCCACGGTGCCTGAAGGCCAGTTCGATGACGAGCGTCGCCAAGCGATGGTCGAAGCGATCACCGAGGCGGTTCTCGACGCCGAAGACGGCGCCTACGAGCGCGACCCCATGCGCGTATGGGTCTTCCCGAGCGAGATCCCCGACGGCACCTGGGGCGCCGGCGGTCGCATCTTCAGGCTGGCCGAGATCGCCGGGTTCGTGCTCGGCGATGAGGAGAAGGGCCGTGCGTACGCCGAGAAGCGCCTCGCCGAACGCCGGGGCGTCGAAGTCGTGGCCTAGGCTCGGCGTCCCTCCTTCTTCAGCTTGCGCCAACCGCCCGCGCGGTTGTTGGCGATGATCTGCTCGAAGATCGCCCGCAGGGCCGCGCCGTTGATCCGCTCGCCCTCTCGGATCGCCACCTGACGAGCGGTCTTGTTCTCGTGCCCGTGGGTGATGACGCGTTCGGGGTCAGGGACGATGCCGCCGTCGTAGAGGAACACGTTCACGTGGTCCTTCGCCGACTGCAGCGCGCACACGTTGCCGTCGAGCACGAAATACGGCTGGCTCGTCCGCTTGATCGTCTCGACTACCTCGGGGTCGGCCGAGTGGATGAGCTCGCGCACCTCGCGGCAGATTCGCTGCTGCCACTCGGGCAAGGCGTCGATGTACGCGTCGACGCGCGCGTCGGTCTGTCCGGTCATCGCTCGAGCTCCTCCCTCAACCTGGATACGGAACCGCGCCACGCCGCCTTCAGCCGCTCGGCCTCGGCCGCGTCGGGAAGGCGCTCGTGGGCGATCGCGACTGTGCTCTTGGACCGCCCCTCGTCCGCGAAGTCGACGATGTAGCTCTCGCCCGTCTTCTCCATCCGGGCCCGGACGATGCGCTTGAACGATCGGTGCTCGGTCATCGGCTGCTCCTTCTCACTAGCGGCGCACCGCGACTCACGCTCTCGGCGCCCCGCCGGGAAGGGCAACTGACCCGGCGTCCCGAAGGCTCGAGCCTCCTTTGCCCCCGCTGAGCCGGCGGCGTGAGCACCGGAATCGGAGGTTGGGCGCGGGACGGCGCCGAAGGGCAATCATACGGTTGCGGGTAGGGCGTCGCGTAACGAACGAAGGGTCGCAAACCGGACACCCCTGCGAGCCGTCCTATCCTCCGCCGCATGAGCGACTCGCCTCCCCTTCCGCTCACGGGTGGATGCGGCTGTTGTGCCGTGCGCTTCGAGATCGCTAAGCCGCTCGTGGCCGCCGCCTACTGCCACTGCACGCGCTGCCAGCGCAGGACCGGCACCGCGGCCCAGGCGTCGGCACGCATCGAGCCGGACTCGTTCGAGCTGAAGTCAGGGGCTGAGCACCTGCGCGACTGGTCGCCTCCGGGCGGCCTGGCCAAGGTGTTCTGCGGCCTGTGCGGCTCGGCGGTCTTCGGGCGCGACCCCGAGAGCGGCACCGTGTTGGTCGTGCGCATGGCGGCGATCGACGGCGACCCGGGGATCCGGCCGTCCGCTCGCCAATTCGTCGCCTACGCGGCGCCGTGGGAGCCGATCCCGGACGACGGGCTCCCGCGGTTCGACGAGCGCCTGCCCGGCTGAGCTCCGCGACCGGGGGCGGCGGCGGTGCCGGTACCTTGGGCCTGTGCGCATCGCGACCTGGAACGTGAACTCGGTCAAGCAGCGCGTTCCAAGGCTGCTCCCCTGGCTGGACGAGCGGCAGCCTGACGTGGTCTGCCTGCAGGAGAC
>CAWHPV010000010.1:0-5855 GCA_963831365.1 uncultured Thermoleophilaceae bacterium | reverse complement strand
CCGGCCTGAGCGGCCCCTACAACTTCGCCGAGATCTGGGACGGCCTGCCCCCGCTCACGCGCGAGACCTTCACGGCCAAGTCGTTCTCCTCGAACGAAGAGGAGGGCCGCGAGAAGGCCTCGGCGCTCGACCTCACGGGCGTGGCCGAGCGGCTCGACAAGCCCTACCTCGCGATCACCGGCAAGCTCGACCGGCTGATCCCCTGGGAGCAAACCGAGCGGGCGGCGCGCGAGGCGCCGGGCGGGACCTTCGTGCTGCACGAGGACGGCAATCACGGCTGCGCGAACGTGCCCTACAAGACGCGCCCGGTGGCGGCCGACTGGATGCGGGAGCAGCTGGGATGACGGGAGGGCATCGCTCCGGTCCGGGCCGAGCCCGGCCCCTCGCGCAAGTCGCGATCGTCGGGACGGGCATGTGGGCCCCGCGGCTGGCGGCCGCCGCGCAGCGGGCCGGGCTCGAGATTGTCAGCTGCTACAGCCGGGACGAGGGCAAGCGAACGGCGTTCGCGGAGCGTTTCGAGTGCTCCGCCGCGGCCTCGTTCGATGACGCGATCGGGCCTCCGGGCGTCGAGGGCGTGGTGCTCGCCACGCCCAACGACGCGCACGAGGAGCAGACGCTTGCGTGCGCCGCGCGCGGGCGCCACGTGTTCGTCGAGAAGCCGATCGCCGACGCGGTGGAGGCAGGCGAGCGGATGCGCGACGCCTGCGCCGACGCGGGCGTGGCACTCATGGTCGGGCACGCGTTCCGGCGGCTCGGCGCCGCACGCCGCACACGCGAGCTGATCGATGCGGGCGCGCTCGGCGAGGTAGTGCTCGCCGAGGCCAACATGTCGCTCCCGGGCAGCTTCAAGGCCGGCGCCTGGCGGGCGGAGCGGGCACGCAACCCCGGCGGGCCGATCATGCAGCTCGGCATCCACCACGTCGACACGCTCGCCTACTGGCTCGGGCCGGTCGCGCGGGCGAGCGGCAGCTTCGAGCACCTGCACGCGGCGGCCGACATCGACGACGTCGGCGTGGTCACGCTCGAGTTCCAGTCGGGGGCGCTCGGCGTGGTCACCGGGAGCTACGTGTCGCCCAAGACGCTCTCGCTGCGGCTCTTCGGGAGCGAGGGAGTGCTCGACTACCGCACCGACTACTCGGTCTGGCCGGACGCGCCGGCGCTCGACGGCGTGACCGAGCTGACCCTGAACGGCGAGCCGGTCGGCTTCGAGGAGCGCGACATGCTGGCGGAGGAGCTCGGCGAGTTCGGCGCCTGCATCCGCGGCGAGGCCGTGATCGAGACGGGCGCCGCCGAGGGCCTCGCCGCGCTGGGCACCGTGCTCGAGGCGCTCGGCGAGCGGCGCACGGCGGTCGCCTGATGCGCGCCGCCGTCGTCCAGGAAGTCGGATCGCCGCCGCGGGCCTGGGAGTGGGAGGCCCCCGCGCGGGGCGCCGGCCAGGCGCTCGTGGAGGTTGCCGCCGCGCCGCTCAACCCGGTCGAGATCCGGGTGGCGTCGGGGAGCTTCGCCCGGCCGCCGGAGCCGCCCTACGTGCCCGGCGTGGAGGGCGCCGGGCGGGTCGTCGAGTCCGACCGGCTGGCGCCGGGCACGCGCGTGCGCTTCGAGCCGGCGGCGCTGCCGGGCTTCGGCAGCCACGGCACGCTTGGCGAGCTCGCGGCGATCGAGGAGGACTCGCTCGTAGAGCTCCCCGACGCCGTGGACGACGCGCACGCCGCCGCGCTGGGCGTGGTCGGCATCACTGCCGCGCTCGCGCTCGACCGCGCCCGGCTCGAGGGCGGCGAGCGCGTGCTGGTGCTGGGCGCGACGGGAGCCGTCGGGCAGGCGTCGCTGCAGCTCGCGCGTGCGCGCGGCGCGGGGCGGATCGTGGCCGCAGGCCGCGCTCGCGACGGCTTGGCGCGGGCGCTCGAGCTCGGGGCCGACGGCGCGGTGCGGCTCGAGGGGGAGGACCTCGCGGAGAAGTTCAGAGAGGCCGCCGGCGGCGACCTCGACGTGGTCGTGGACCCGCTCTGGGGCGACCCCGCGATGGCGGCGCTCAGCGTGCTCGCCGAGCACGGCAGGCTCGTCAACGTCGGGCAGACCGCAGGCGCGGACGTCCGAGTGCCGCTCGACCGGGTGCGCAACCGCCAGGGCGCCATCCACGCGATCTCCTCCGGCTGGACGCCCCTGCCGGAGAAGGCGGCCGTCTACCGTTCGCTGCTCGACGAGGTGGCCGCCGGGCGGCTCGCGATCGATCACGACGTCCTGCCGCTGGACGAGGTGGCCGGCGCCTGGGAGCGGCAGGCGGACTCGCCGCACCGGAAGCTCGTGATCCGGATCGCCGCCGCCTGACGTGTCGGCGCCGGAGAAGCTCGTCGGACAACCCCTGTCGCGGACCGAGGACGCGCGGATCCTGAGCGGCCAGAGCCGCTTCCTCGACGACATCGACCCGGAGGGAGCGCTGCACGCGGCGTTCGTGCGCAGCCCCCACGCACATGCGCGCATCACCGGAATCCAGGCGCCGGCAGCGGCCGAGGGCCTGGCCGCGGTGCTGACCGCGGCGGACGTCGCGAAGCGAGCTCGCGCGCTCCCGGTCCAACTACCCGAGGGGGCATGGGGGGCCGACGAGCCGCACCCGCTGCTGGCCGACGACGAGGTCCGCTACGCGGGCCAGCCGGTGGCCGCGGTGCTGGCCGAGTCGCGAGCGCTCGCCGAGGACGCCGCCGAGCTCGTCGAGGTCGAGTACGAGCCGCTCGACGCGGTCGTCGATCCCTACGCCGCGACCCAGGACCTGCTGCGCTGGGAGCGGGTGGGGGGCGACGTGGAGGGAGCCTTCGCCGCCGCGGACGCGGTGGTGCGCGGGCACTACTCGATGCCGCGGCTCGTGGCGGCGCCGATGGAGACGCGCGGAGCGATCGCCTTCAACGATCCGGACGAGGGTCTCCTCACCGTCTGGTGCTCGGCGCAGGACACGCACCGCCAGCTGCGCAACCTCACCCACGTGCTCGACCGCCCGCCCGAGTCGATCCGCGTCGTCGTGCCGGACGTCGGGGGCGCGTTCGGCTCGAAGGGCGTGCTGGCGCCCGAGGCCGGAGTCGTGGCCGTGGCCGCTCTGATGCAGAGCAGGCCCGTCAAGTGGGCGGAGGACAGGTTCGAGAACTTCATGGCCGCCTATCAGGGGCGTGGCATGCACGCGGACGTCGAGCTGGCGCTGACGCGAGATGGCCGGATGCTCGCCATCCGCGCGCGCCTCGTCGCCGACCTCGGCGGCTATCTGATCCCGACGACGGCGATGCCGCCGCACACCGCCGCGATGCTCATGTGCGGTGTGTACCGGCTCGAGGCCGCGGACATCGCGTTGGCGGGCCGTCGCACCAACAAGGTGCCGACCGGGCCGTACCGCGGCGCCGGGCGCCCTGAGGCGGCGTACTTCGTCGAGCGCGTGGTCGACGACGCCGCCCGCGGGCTCGGCATCGACCCCGTCGAGCTGCGCCGCCGCAACCTCGTCCGCGAGTTCCCGCACGCCACGCCGCTCGGCTGGACCTACGACTCGGGTGACTACGAGCGCTGCCTCGATCGCGCCCTCGAGCTGGTGCGGCCGGAGCGCTCCGAGGACGAGGAGCGGATCGTCGCCACGGGAGTTGGCATGTACGTCGAGCGCTCGGGCGGCCAGTTCGAGAGCGCCGAGATCGAGCGCGCGCCGGACGGGGCGGTGACGATCCGGAGCAGCGCGTCGCCGCACGGGCAGGGCCACGCGACCACCTTCGCCCAGATCGCCGCCGACCGGCTCGGCGTCGACGTCAGCGCGGTGACGATGGAGTTCGGAGACTCGGCCCTTGTACCCGCCGGCACGGGCACCTTCGCGAGCCGCTCTGTTGCGATGGCCGGCTCCGCGATCGTCCGGGCGATCGAGGACCTCGAGGCGAGCGAGGACGGCCGCCGCGGCAGCGCACGCTTCGAGTCTCCGCTCGTCTTCTCCTCGGGCGCCTACGCGGCCGTGGTCGAGATCGAGCGCGCCACCGGCCGGCTGCGCGTGCTGCGGATCGCCGCGGTGGACGACGCCGGCACGATCGTCAATCCGCTGCTCGCCGAGGGGCAGGTGCTGGGCGGGACGGCCCAGGGGCTCGGCGAGTGCCTCCTGGAGGAGGCGCTCTACGACGAGGAGGGCCAGCTCACGAGCGCGTCGTTCCTCGACTACAGCCTGATCACCGCCGCGGAGATGCCGCCGGTCGCTGCCGCCTTCGTCGAGTCGCCCTCGCCGCTCAACCCGCTCGGCGCGAAGGGAATAGGGGAGGGGGGCGCGATCGGGACACCGGCCGCGGTTGGGAACGCCGTGGCGGCGGCGCTCGGCGGAACCTCGCTCGACCCGCCGTACACCGAGGACAAGCTCTGGCGGGCACTCCAGGCGCCGCCGCCCGCGGCCGTCCCGGGCGTGGACGTCATGGCGGCCGCTCGGCCCCTCGGTGAGCGCGCGCTCGTGGTGCTCGGCGGGCTCGCCGCCGCGGCGCTCGCCGTCGTCCTGATCAGGAGGCGCCGGTGAAGCCGGCCCCGTTCGAATACGCGGCGCCCGCGTCCGTGGACGAGGCGCTCGCCCTGCTCGACGACGACGCGAAGGTGCTCGCCGGCGGCCAGAGCCTCGTGCCGCTCCTGAACTTCCGGCTCGCGCGGCCAGAGCGGATCGTCGACATCAACGGGATCGAGGAGCTCGCCTACATCCGGGCGGATGAGGACGGGACGCTCCGGATCGGCGCGCTGGCGCGCCAGGCAGAGCTAGAGCGCTCGCAGCTCGTGGCGGAGCGCTGGCCGCTGCTGACGCAGGCGGTCCGGCTCGTCGGCCATCCGCAGATCCGCAGCCGCGGCACGGTCTGCGGCTCGGTCGCGCACGCGGACCCGACGGCGGAGCTGCCGGTCGCGCTGACGGCGCTCGACGCGCGCTTCCACGCGCACACGGCGCGCGGCTCGCGCACGATCGGCGCCGCGGACCTGTTCGCAGGCCCGCTGACGACGTCGCTCGAGGTCGACGAGCTGCTCGCCGAGATCGAGGTGCCGCCGCTGCCCGCCGGGGGGCGCTGCGCCTTCCGCGAGTACGCCCGGACGCACGGCGACTTCGCGGTCGCCGGCGCGGCCGTCGTGCTCGGGCCGGGCCACGCGTCCGTCGCGCTGCTCGGAGCGGGCTGGACCCCGCTGCGCGCGCCGGCCGCTGAGCGGGCGCTCGCCCGAGGCGCCGCGGCGGACGAGGCCGCGGCGCTCGCGTCCGAGCTGGTCGAGGACGAGCAACGCGCCGCGCTCACGGCGGTCCTCGTCGCCCAGGCGATCGAGGCGGCGCGCGTATGAGGATCGAGATCGAGATCAACGGCGAGCGCCATGCCGCCGACGTCGAGCCGCGCACGCTCCTCTCGGACTTCATCCGGCACCACGCGGGCCTGACCGGCACCAAGGTCGGCTGCGAGCACGGGGTGTGCGGGGCATGCACGGTGCAGCTCGATGGGCAGCCGCTGCGCTCGTGCCTGATGCTTGCCGCCCAGGCCGACGGGCGCTCGCTGCGGACGATCGAGGCGCTCGGGACGGAGCATCCCCTCGCCCGCGCCTTCCACGAGCAGCACGCGCTCCAGTGCGGCTTCTGCACGGCGGGCTTCCTGATGTCGATCGAGCCCTTCCTGCGCGAGCACCCGCACCCGGACGAGGGCGAGATCCGCGAGGCGCTCGCCGGCAACCTGTGCCGCTGCACCGGCTACGAGGGGATCGTGGAGGCGGTCGAGCAGGCGGCCCGCGAAGGCTGAGAGGATGTCCGTCACCCATGACCCCATCGACACAACTCATCAACGGGACGGACTTCGTGACCATCGGCGTGTCGGATATCGACGCCGCGGTCGCCTTCTACA
>CAWHPV010000009.1:0-24774 GCA_963831365.1 uncultured Thermoleophilaceae bacterium | reverse complement strand
CCCGAGTTTAAGCGGTGACAAATTCAGTTGCTCGAGTCCTCATTAGGAGTCTGGGAAACTTCGGTAGCCAGCCTCTTCTTTTCTCGATGCGATTTACCGGCTTTGGTTAATACATAGCACACGTTTCTCAGTTGTGATACTTGGCGTAGTCTTGCCGTTACTGCTTTGGGGCTCATATCAACCTTCACCAGTAAGCTCCTTTAGTCGTTCGATATCTGCCATATCCTGACTAGTGCCGCGCAGTTTCTTCATGCTGATAAGTGCCGCAGGAGACAGCACCCAAAGCTCTCCAATGTCACTTGGAATCTTTTCGCGATCGGCCCAGACGTTTTGCAATATGCGCTCAGCGTGAAGGATATCGAGAGACACGAAATCTTCCAATTCCGGTGAGAATTTGGTCATCCGCGTAATGTGTAGTTCGCCCCCCGCAAGGGCCGATAACTGTGTTTCAAGCTGGAAACCCTGCTCACTAGCGACGGCCTTTGCTTTTGATATTTCGCTGGGAGGCACAAGGATATCAATGTCAATTGTTGCTCGCGGGTATCCATACACAGCAAGGGCCAATCCTCCGCACAATGCGTAGGATACGTTCTGCTCGTTAAGTTTGCTGATGAGATTTTCAAGTTCGTGACGCCGGGGAGCATGCCGGCCAACTCGCGCACGCTCGCCGACGAGGGGGTGGTGATCGAGCCCGCGCGGCTCGTCGAAGCGGGGGCGCTCGACGCGGCGATGCTCGACGACCTCACCGCGCGCATGCGGGCGCCCGCGCAACGGGTGGCGGACTTCAGGGCCCAACTCGCCGCCAACCGCACCGGGGCGATGCGCCTGGAGGAGCTCGCCGCACGCCACGGCCTCCCCACGGTCCGGGACGCGATGCGCGAGACGCTCGAGTACTCGGAGCGGCGCTCGCGCGCGCGAATCGCCGAGCTGGAGGACGGGGAGCGCTCCGCGGCGGACGTGCTCGAGGGCACGGACGGCGACCTCGACGTCCGTGTGCTGGCGACCGTGCGCGGCGACGAGCTGACGCTCGACTTCCGCGGGTCCGCGGCCCAGGACCCCGGCAACCTGAACTGCCCGCTAGCGGTCACCCGGTCGGCCGCCTACTTCGCGGTTCGCGTGCTGACCGATCCCGACATCCCGCCGAGTGCGGGCGCCTACCGCCCGATCCGGGTGATCGCCGAGGAGGGGTCACTCCTGAGCGCGCGGCCGCCCGCCGCCGTCGCAGCCGGGAACGTGGAGACCTCGTCGCGTGTCGCCGACGTGGTCCTGGCGGCCTTCGGCCACGCGCTCGGCCAGGGGACGATGAACAACCTCACGCTCGGCACCGACACCTTCACCTACTACGAGACGATCGCCGGGGGACAGGGCGCCTGCGCCGACGCCGCGGGCCCGAGCGCCATCCACGTGGCGATGACCAACACGCTCAACACGCCGATCGAGGCGCTCGAGCTCGAGTTCCCGCTGCGCGCCGTGGAGTACGCGGTCCGGCGCGGCTCGGGCGGGCGGGGGCGCGAGCCGGGCGGCGACGGCGTGATCCGCGAGGTCGAGGCGCTCGCGGCGATGGAGTACTCGCTGATCACCGAGCGCCGTCGTCATGCTCCGCGGGGAGCGGCGGGTGGCGGATCGGGCGCCGCGGGGCGCAACCTCCTGAACGGCGAGGAGCTGCCGGGTAAGGTGGCCGGCAGCCTCAGGCCGGGCGATCGGCTGCGGCTCGAGACACCTGGAGGTGGCGCACATGGCAAAGGTTGAGCGGGTCGCGTTCCTCGGGCTCGGGATCATGGGCTCCCGTATGGCAGCGAACGTTTGCCGCGCCGGGTTCGACGTCGTCGCCTGGAACCGGACCCGTGCCCGCGCCGAGGAGCTCGCCGAAGCGCACGGCGCGGAGGTGGCGGCGTCCCCGGCAGACGCGGCGGAGGGCGCAGACGCGGTCATCACGATGGTCGTGGACGGGCCCGAAGTCGAACAGGTGCTGTTCGGCGAGGCGGGCGCCGCCGGAACGCTCGGTGACGGCGCGCTGTGCGTCGACATGTCGACGATCTCGGCGAGCGCGAGCCGCGCGATCGGGGTCCGCCTGGCGGAGGACGGGATCGCCTTCCTGGATGCGCCCGTGACCGGTTCGAGCCCGAAGGCCGAGGACGGCACGCTCACGATCATGGTCGGCGGTGAGCGCCGCGATTTCGAGCGCGCGCTCCCCGTTCTCGAGGCGATGGGGGAGCTCGTGGTGCACGTCGGCCCCACCGGCCAGGGTGAGACGGTCAAGCTGATCAACAACACGCTCGCCGCCGTCAACGCGGCGGCGCTGGGGCAGGCGCTGGTCCTCGCGCAGCGGCTCGAGCTGGACCTCGACGCGCTCCTTCGCGTCGTGGCGGCGGGCTCGGGCGCCTCGGCGATGCTGGAGCTCAAGGCGCGGCCGATGATCGACCACGACTTCGAGCCGCTCTTCAAGCTCGACCACATGCTGAAGGACGTGCGCCATTGCCTCGCGGAGGCCCGCGAGGCCGGTAGCCCGTTCACCCTGGCGGAGAGCGCCGAGCGCCTCTATTCCGAGGCCGCCGCGAATGACGGCGATAGCAGGGACTTCGCCGCCGTGATCGAGGTGTCCGAGGGCGCGAGCCGGCTCTCCGACGCGCGTCGTCGCTGACGCCGCGGCGGAAATCGAGCTTGAAATTGCTCGTTCATTTCGTAAAATGCCGGGCCTCCGCGCATCCACCCGGTTCGTACCGCGCGGTCGCAGTACCCCTTCCTAAATGCCGATTGCTTTCAAAGAGTGGGCTGTAACCGTGCGCGCCCTCGCCGAGGGCGAGCAGCTCATCACCCTCCGCAAGGGCGGCATCCGCGAGGAGAACCGGCACTTCGAGATCGAGCACGACCGCTTCTTCCTCTACCCGACCTTCGATCACCAGCGGAACGACCTGGTCCGCGACTCCCACCGGCCGGAGCTCGGCCGTGCGCTCGAGGAAGGGGTCTGGACCGACGGTGAGCCGCCCGCGAGCGCGCTCACGCGCGACGGCGGCATCCCGCAGCCCGACCGCGTACGCATCCGCGCGTGGGCCGAGGTCGCGGCCAGCTACCTGATCGCCGATCCGCGCTGCGTCGACTCGCTCTCGCCGTACTACGTCTGGAGCACGGACTACGCGGAGAAGCGGCTCGCGTGGAAGCGCCGGCACCCGCTGCACGTGATCCTCCTGCGCACGTACCGGATCCCGCGGCCCGTGACCGTCAAGGTCCGCGACGAGTACGGCGGCTGCCGCTCGTGGGTCGAGGTGCAGCGCGAGCTTCCGTTCGAGGGCACCCCGGTGCTGTCGGACGAGGAGTTCGAGCGCGCAGCCGGGGAGATCGAGACGATCGCCTCGGACGCCGTCCCGGTCCTGGCGTAGGTCCGGCGCGGCGGCGCATCGCGGCGCGGCGCGAGCTAGAGTGCGCGGCGTGAGGGGGCTTACGCGGGGGATCTTCGCTGCGTTCGTGGCGTCGCTGGCGCTTGCGACCGGAGCGTCCGCCGCGGACCCGGTCCCCTATGAGGACCGCGAGGCGGAGTTCCACAACATCCTCCCGCCCGGCTCGAACGGGAACGCGACCCTGGCGGACATCGCCGCGTTCATGGCGAACAACGACCAGCGGCCGCCGCACAGCGACGACCAGCTCCAGATGTACGAGGACCTGGTCTACGCCACGCCGGGCCTCAGGCGGAGCCAGATCGACGAGTTCTTCAAGGACGCGAGCTTCGGCGTGCCGTCCGGCGAGGTCGAGCGCGAGTACGACCCCTGCCCGCCACTCGACCAGGACTGCCCCGACGTGGTGATCCAGCGCGACGAGGGCTTCGGCGTCCCCCACATCTCCGGCGGGACCCGGAGCGGCGCGATGTTCGGCGCCGGCTACGTGGCGGGCGAGGACCGCCTGTTCTTCATCGACGTGCTTCGGCACGTGGGGCGCGCGCAGCTCTCGTCCTTCGTCGGGCGGGTCGGCCGGGAACCGCGCCATGGACCGCGAGCAGTGGAGCTTCGCGCCGTACACCGAGGCCGACCTCCAGCGGCAGGTCGACCAGTTCGACGAGCTCTACGGCGCCACGGGCGCCCAGCTCCAGGAGGACCTCGAGGACTACGTCGACGGGGTCAACGCGTACATCGACGAGGTGAAGGGGAACCCGGCCACGCAGCCCGGCGAGTACTCGGCGATCAACCAGCCGCAGGGCCCGGAGGAGTGGAAGGAGACCGACGTCGTCGCGATCGCCGGCGCTCGTGGGCGGGATCTTCGGCAAGGGCGGCGGCCGCGAGGTCGACTCGTCGCTCGTCCTCCAGGCGGCGCAGAAGGAGTTCGGCTCGTCGGTCGGAGAGGACGTATGGAGCGACTTCCGCTCCGCCGAGGACCCGGAGGCGCCCACGACGGTGGAGAACGAGCGGTTCCCGTACCAGAAGCCGCCCGACGACGTCGATGAGGAGAGCCTCGGGATCCCCGATCGCGGCACCGTCGAGGACGAGCCGGTCGTGGAGTCCTCGAGCGACGGCCAGTCGGCGAAGGTCGGCGACCAGCCGGCGACCGAGGACGCGCTCGGCGGGACGCTCGCCTTCCCGAGCGGGAACTCGAACGCGCTGGTCGTCTCGGGCAGCGAGTCGAGCTCGGGCCACCCGCTCGCGGTCTTCGGCCCCCAGACGGGCTACTTCGCGCCGCAGATCCTGATGGAGCAGGACATCCACGCGCCCGACACGCCCGACGGGCCGCCGATCGACGCCCGCGGCGTCTCGTTCCCCGGTACGAACCTCTACGTGCAGCTCGGGCGCGGCGACGACTACTCGTGGAGCGCCACGTCCGCGGGCCAGGACAACGTGGACACGTTCGCGGTCGACCTGTGCGACCCGGACGGGGGCGAGCCCCGGAGGAGCTCCCGCTTCTACGAGTTCCGCGGCGACTGCCTCGAGATGGAGGCCCTCAGGCGCGACAACCAGTGGGAGCCGAACGCCGCCGACCAGACCCCGCCGGGCAACGAGACGCTCCGCACGTTCCGGACCAAGCTCGGGCTGGTCACGCACCGCGGCAAGATCGACGGCGACCCCGTCGCGTACACCTCCCTGCGCAGCACGTACCTCCACGAGGTCGACTCCGCGATCGGCTTCGCGGACTTCAACAACCCGGACAAGATCGACGACGCGGGCGACTACCAGCGCGCCGCGTTCGACATCGGCTACACGTTCAACTGGCTCTACGTCGACGACGAGGACGTGGCGTACTTCAACTCGGGCAACAACCCCGAGCGCGCTGAGGACACCGACCCGAACTTCCCCACTCGCGGCAAGCGCAGATACGAGTGGAAGAACTACAAGCCGGGCTCGAACCAGGCCGACTACACGCCCTTCTCCGAGCACCCGCAAGTCGTGAACCAGGAGTACCTCACGAGCTGGAACAACAAGCAGGCGCCGCGGCTATCGCGCCTCCGACGCCAACTTCGGGTTCAGCTCTGTCTATCGCTCCCAGCCGCTCGACGACCGGATCGAGGACGGGATCAGTGGCGGGAAGGAGATGAGCCTCCAGGAGCTGATCGACGCGATGGAGGACGCCGGCACCGTCGACCTGCGCGGCGACAAGATCGCTGCCGCTCGCACTCGAGATCCTGGGCGACCAGGGCAACGACGAGCGCGCCGCGGCGATCGATGACCTCCAGGCCTGGATCGAGGACGGGGCGCACCGCCGCGACCGGGACGAGAGCGGCGAGTACGAGCACTCGCGCGCGATCCGGATCATGGACGCCTGGTGGCCGATCATGATCAAGAAGGAGTTCAAGCCGGAGCTCGGGAGCAAGCTGTACGACCGGCTCGTCGCGATGCTCGGCGTCGACAACGAGCCGAACAACCACGGCGCCCACCTCGGTTCCGCCTACCAGGGCGGCTGGTACGGCTTCGCCTCAAAGGACCTGCGCACGGTGCTCGGAAAGCCGGTGGAGGGCGAGTACTCGCGCGAGTACTGCGGCCGCGGCCAGCTGAGCCGGTGCCGCGAGCGGCTCGAGAACTCGCTTTCCAAGGCGCTCAAGAACGACGACCCGTCGGAGCTCTATCAGGACGACATCTGCGAGGACGAGGGCGAGAACGGCGACCAGATGTGCTTCGACAAGGTCTTCTTCCGGCCGCTCGGGGCGATCACACAGCCGCTCATCCACTGGATCAACCGCCCGACGTTCCAGCAGGCGGTCGAGATCCAGGACGGCGGAACGGCGGCCGCGGCGGAGCGCGAGGGGCAGCGCCTTATCGGACCGCAGGATGAGGCCGAGGCCGGGACCGCCGACGATTCGGGCGCGTCGGCCTCCGGTCCGGCCGGCGACGAGTAGCTGGCTCAGCCGCCGGCCGGCCCGATCGGGCCGCGCCCCTAGAGGATGAAGGCGATGATCACGATGATGATCAGAATCGCCACGATGGTGCCGATGCCTATGTACATGCCTCCTCCTTTCGGGGGCGGCATACCCGGCGCCGGGCGGCCTAATCGCCGTTCGCGGCCCCGCGGGGAGGTGCCCGCCGCGGGGTAGCCAAAGTAGGAGGCATGGCCTGGGTCGAATCGCAGTCCGCCTCGTTCACCGCGCGGCACGACGAGTCGGACGCCGACCCCGCCGCGACGATGCTCGACGAGCTCGAGCACTTCCGGGAGCGCCTCGACGGACGCTTCGCGCAGACGCCCGGAGACGTCGCGGTGATCGTCCATCCGCGATGGTTCGAGCTCGCCCTCGGCCAGCCGTGGCTTCCGGCCGCGTGGCTCGCGGCAGCGCCGGCGAGCCGCCGGTACCTCGCGGGCTGGTTCGCGACCGGCCAGATCCACGTGCTCTCCCCGGGCGCGCTCGAGCGTCGCGCGTCGGCGCTGCCGGAGTCGCGCGAGGCGCTTCGGCTGGCGCCGCTCCACGAGTACGCGCACCTGGTCGTGGGCGCCAACAACCGGCAGCTCCCGCCCCCGTTCTCGCCCCGGACCTTCAGGCGCTACCTGCGGTGGGCGTGGCTGTGCGAGGGCGCGGCGACGTACCTGTCCGGGCAGAGCGAATTCCTGCGCCCCGCGATCGCCCGCCGCCTGCGCGAGGGGCCGCCGCCGTCGATGCCGCCTCCGGCACGCGATGCCCAGCTTCTGGGCGGCTCCGTGTTCGGGATGCTGGCGGAGGAGCGGGGCGACGAGGCCGCCGTGGCGCTCACTACGCGCCTCGACCCGGCGGGCCCGGGGGCCGCGCTGGAGAACGCGTTCGGTCGCCGGCTCGCCGAGGTCAAGCGCGACTGGCGCTCGTGGCTGACGCGGCTCGCACAGGGCTGAGGGCCCCGGAGGCGCGGGTTAGAGCCCGAGCGTCTTCGCGATGATGTTGCTTCTGGATCTCCGACGTACCGCCGAAGATCGTCGTGACGACGGCGGCGCGCAGGTAGCGCTCCATCGGGTACTCGGTCGCGTAGCCGTAGCCGCCCATGATCTGCATGCCCTCGAGCGCGCAGCGCTTGGCCAGCTCGGTGGCCGAGAGCTTCACCATCGACGCCTCCTGCGGCAGCATCCGGTCGGGGTCGGCGTCCGTCAGCCGCGCGACCGAGCGGACCAGCAGCCGCGTCTGCGCGAGCTCCGTGGCCAGGTCGGCGAACTTGTGCTGGATCGCCTGGAAGGTGCCGACCGGGCGGCCGAACTGGCGACGCTCCTTCGCGTACGCGAGCGCGTCGTCGAACGCCCGCTGGGCGAGGCCCGAGCGCCTGGGCGCCGAGGATCACGCGCTCGTTGTTGAGGCCGGCCATGAGCTGCGTCCAGCCGCCGCCCTCGGAGCCGAGCAGCGCGTCCTCCGGCACGCGACAGTCGCTCAGGTAGAGCTCGTTCGTCTCGCGCCCGCCGAGCGTGTCGATCGGGGTCATCTCGAACCCGTCCGCCCCGCGCGGCACGAAGATCATCGAGAGCCCCTCGTGGCGCTCGCTCCCGTCGCCGGTGCGGCAGACGATCAGGACATGGCTCGCCTCGTGCGCGTAGGAGCACCACATCTTCGTCCCGTTCAGGACCCACTCGCCGTCGTCGTGCCGCGCGGTCGTCTTGAGCGACCGCGACGTCGGAGCCGGCCTCGGGCTCGGACATCGCGATCGCCAGGGCGCCGCCCGAGGCCACGCGCCCGAGCAGGTCCCGCTTCTGCTCCTCGGTCCCGAACCGGTTGAGCGCGCCGACGACGATCAGCGTCACCGCGTAGGCGGCGATCGGCGCCTGCCCGCGGGCGGTCTCCTCGAGGAAGAGCGCGGCGTCGAAGAAGCTGCCGCCCGACCCGCCGTACTCCTCGTCGATCGTCAGCCCGAGCCAGCCGAGCTCGGCCATCTGGCGGGCGATGTCGGTCGAGTGGCCGTCCTGCGATCCGTCCGCCGCCGGGCGGCGACCTCCCGCTCGCAGAAGTCGCGGATCGCGGCGACGAAGTCCTGCTGCTCGTCGGTCAGCGCGAGGTCGGCGTTCCGCGTCAGCGTGGCGTCGACCATTGCGCTCAGGCGGGCGCCGCGGCGGCGCGGGCGCGCCGCCTCGGCCTCGCGCCCGGCGCTCGCCCGCTTGAGCTCGCGCAGCGCGATCACCATCTTGTGCACCTCGTCGGGCCCGTCGGCGAGCCGCAGCATGCGCGCCCTGCCGCCACATCAGCGCCAGCGGCGTGTCGTCCGAGACGCCGAGCGCCCCGTGCACCTGGATCGCGCGGTCGAGCACGTCCATGAAGACGTTGGCGGCCACGACCTTGATCATCGAGATCTCCTGGCGCGCGGCGCGCTTGCCCTCGGTGTCCATCTTCCAGGCGGCGTGCAGCACCATCAGCCGGGCGCCGTCGATCTCCATGCGCGAGCTTGGCGATGAAGTCCTGGACGAACTGCTTCTCGGCGAGCGGCCCGCCGAAGGCCTCGCGATCCACGGCGCGCGCGGCACATCAGCTCGAGCGCGCGCTCGGCCGCCGCCGATCGCCCGCATGCAGTGGTGGATGCGGCCCGGGCCGAGCCGGTCCTGGGCGATCACGAAGCCGGCCCCGCGCTCGCCGAGCAGGTTGGCGGCCGGCACGCGGCAGTCCTCGTAGCGGACCTCCCAGTGGCCGGGGCCGCCGTCGTGGCCCATCACCGACACCGGCCGCACGGCGTTGAACCCCGGCGCGTCGGTGGGCACGAGGATCATGCTGGCGCGCTTGTGCGGCGGCGCGTCGGGCTCGGTCACCACCATCGCGATCGCCACGTCGGCGCCGTTGGCGCCCGACGTGTACCACTTGTGGCCGTTGACCACCCATTCGTCGCCGTCGAGCTCGGCGCGCGACTGGAGCCCCGTCGGGTCGGAGCCCGCGGTCTCCGGCTCGGTCATCGAGAAGCAGCTGCGGATGTCGCCCTCGAGCAGCGGCCTCAGCCAGCGCTCACGCTGCTCCTCGGTGCCGTGGTCGGCGAGGATCTCCATGTTGCCCGTGTCGGGCGCCGAGCAGTTGAAGACCATCGGCGCCACGAGGTTGCGGCCGGTGATCTCGCACAGCATCCCGTACTCCCAGTTGGTGAGACCGGCGCCGTGCTCCTCGTCGGGCATGAACAGGTTCCAGAGCCCCTCGGACCGCGCGCGCTCGCGCAGCTCGACGAGCAGCGCGGGGTACGGGACCCCCGGCCCGACCTCGGTGTCGAGGGCCTCGAGCGCCTCCGCCTCGACCGGATCGACGTGCTCGTCGATGAAGGCTGCGATCCGCTCGCGGAGCTGCTCGACCCGGGGCGACGGCGCGAAGTCCACTGCGACCGGCAGGCTACCGGCCGGCCGGCGGCGGCGTATCGCCGACCGTCAGCCCGCTTGGAGCAGCGCCCAGGCGATGAGGGCGGCGAGGCCGCCGCCCCCGAGGATCGCCGTGAGGACGATCGCCGGCTCCCACCGGCCGGGCGCCCCACCGGCATCCTGCGACGGATCGAGCTCGGCGTCGGTAAGCATCAGCCGCGCGGCCTCCGCGCCGGACTCGGGCACCATCACGTCGCGCGGTCCTGCGGCCAGGAAGTCGGGTACGTCGAAGCCCGCGCTTCGGCGGAGGATGCTGGGCACGCCCTCCTCGATCAGGAGGTTCTGGATCAGCTCGGCCTCGGCCTGGTTGCGGCCGCCGGCCACGCGGACGAGGTCCCCGCGCGTGTACTCGGGACGGACCTTGCGGGCGCGTCCGTGGAGCTCGTCGCGCTCCGGCTCGGCGGTCGCGCCGCCGGCGTGCACGAGCGGCATGACGCAGACCTCGCAGAAGCGCTCCTCGGGCGGGTAGGTGCGGGCGCACCGCGGGCAGGCGAGTGCGCCGCCGTTACTCGACATACAGCTCCTCCTCGTCGACCCGGCCGTCGGCGATTCGCCACGCGCGCACAGTGGGGTCGCCGGCGAGCGAGACGATCAGGTAGACCCAGTGCGGGTAGTGCGCCAGGTTGATGTCGGTCTGCGACGGCTCCGCGGGGCTGCGCGGATGCGAGTGGTAGATCCCCACCTCGAAGCCGTCCTCGTCGAGGTCGTTCGCGGCCAGCAAGCTCCTCGAGTCGAGCTCGTAGCCATACGGCGAGCTGCGCGAGTTGTCAGCGCGGTAGAGCTCCTCTACGCGTCCACCGGACGCGCGCAGGTACCCGCAGCACTCGTTCGGCACGGTCTCGCGCGCGTGCGCGATTAGGCCGTCCCACTGGGTCCTGGTCATGCGCACGAGGCGAAGGCTAGATGAGTGAATCCCTATTCCCGCACCCGGATGACGCCGCATACCGGCGCTGGACGGCACCCGGGGCACTCGCCGGTAGCGCTGCTACCGGCTTCGACCCCGTTCACCGCCCAGCTTGGTCTGCGGCGCCCCCGCCGGCACGGTAATTCGGGATCACTCATCTAGAGTCACGCCGGATGAGCGTCGAGCCAGGGTCGCCGGGCCCGCGGTCGCGCCGCGACCTGCTGCTCGGCGCCGGCGCCGTAGCGGTCGCCGGGTCGGCCGCCGTGTCGGCATGCGGGGGCGGCGAGGCGGCCGTCTCGGGCGAGACGCCCAACCTGGAGCGGGACGCGGCCGTCCTCGCGCCGCTCCTCGACCAGGAGTACGCGGCCGTCGTCGCGTACAGGGCAATCGGCGAGGCGCTCACCGGCGGCGCACGGCAGCTCGCGGCGCGCTTTCGCGCGCAGGAGGAGGAGCACGCCGAGGGCGTGACGGCGGCGATCGAGCGCATCGGGCGAACGGCGCCTGGGCCGCAGCGCGACGACGACTACCGGCGCGGCTTCCCGGACCTGGCGACGCCCGAGGAGGCGCTCGCGTTCGCCGCCGACCTCGAGCGGACCGCGATCGCGTCCTACCTGGCGGCGACCGCGAAGCTCTCGACCGCCGCGATGCGCGGAGAGGTCGCGACGATCGTGACCGCGGAGGCCGAGCAGCTCTCGGTCCTCTTGCTCGAGCTGGGCCGCCCGCCGCTGTCCGAGCCCTTCGTGGGCGGCGACCCGCTTCCACTCTGAGCGATGGCCCCCGGTCACGACCGGCTGACCCGCGCGGCCGCCCTGCGGCGCGGCGCGACGCTCCTCGGCGCGGCCTCCATCGGTCGCGCCGCGCCCGCGAGCGCAGCCCCGGCTACCGACGACGAGGAGGCGGTGGTCGTCCTGCAGGACCTGATCGCTCGCGAGCGGCTGCTCGCGGACGCTTACGGGGCGGCGGCGAGCGCGGGCGTCCTTCGGGACCTCGCCGGCGACGGGCCCGGCCACGTACGCGACCAGGAGCTTCGCCACGAGGACGAGCTGCAGGCTGCGCTCAAAGAGCTGGTCGGCGAGCCGCTCGAGCCGTCCGTGGATCGGCCGGCGCTCGACCCCTCCGCCGGCGAGCGCGAGATCGCCGAGCTGCTCCTCGAGCTCGAGTCGTCGATCGTCGCGACCTACCTCGAGGCGATGTACAGCCTGCGCGGCGGCCGCCTGGTCGAGACGCTCACGCAGATCATGGCGAACGAGGGCCAGCACCTCGCGCTCCTGCGGCTCGCGGTGAACCGCCGGCCCGTGCCGCGCGCATTCGAGACGGGCGCCGAATAGCGCCGTCCGCCTGGACTATCCTCTCAGGACCCAAACCACGGGAGAAGGCAAATGCCGAACGTCGGCCCACTGGAGCTCATCATCGTCCTCGTGATCGCGCTGATCGTGCTCGGCCCGAAGAAGCTTCCCGAGATGGGTCGCTCCGTCGGCCGCGGGATGCGCGAGTTCAAGAGCGCGCTGAGCACCGAGCCGGACGACGACCGCGAGGAGCAAGCGGCGGACGACAAGCAGGTCGCGCGCGGCGCCTAGTCACGAGCGTGCGCGGATCGACTGGGTCCGCCTAGGCAGAATGCTGGGCTACCAGAACGAGGCCGAGTCGAGCGTCGGCTCGAGCTCCTCGAGCGACTTGGTGTAGACGCCCGAGCTCAGGTACTTCCAGCCGTCGTCGCAGACGACGAAGACGACGTTGCCTTCGTCGAGCTCCTCCGCCGTGCGGACGGCGATCGCCGCGATCGCGCCGCTCGAGACTCCCGCGAACAGGCCCTCCTCCGCGAGCAGCCGCTTGGTCCAGATCACGGCGTCGCGGTTCGAGACGAAGATCTTGCGGTCGAGCAGCGCCAGGTCGACGATCGGCGGGATGAAGCCGTCGTCGAGCGACCTGAGGCCCTGGACGGTCTCGCCCTGTAGCGGCTCGGCGGCGACCACCTTGGTGTCCGGGTCCTCCTCCTTTAGCCGCCGCCCGTTGCCCATCAGCGTGCCGCCGGTACCCAGGCCGGCGACGAAGGCGGCCACCTCGTCGAGCTCCTCGAGGATCTCGACGGCGGTGCCCTCGTAGTGGGCCATCGGGTTGGCCTGGTTCCCGTACTGGTACGGCATGTAATAGGAGGAGTCGCGCTCGGCCATGTCGAGCGCCATCGCCACCGCCCCGTTCGATCCCTGCTCGCCGGGTGAGTAGACGATCTCAGCGCCGTACATCCCGAGCAGCGCCGTGCGCTCCTCGGTCACGTTGTCCGGCATCACGACCTTGAGCGGGTAGCCCTTTCGCGAGCAGATCATCGCGAGCGAGATCCCGGTGTTGCCGGAGGTGGGCTCGAGGATCGTCTGGCCTGGTGCGATCAGGCCCTCGGCCTCGGCGTTCTCCATCATCGCCCGCGCCACGCGGTCCTTGACCGAGCCCGTCGGGTTGTAGCTCTCGAGCTTCGCGTAGATGCGAACCCCGGGCTTGGGCGACAGCCGCTTGAGCTCGACGAGCGGCGTGTGGCCGATCGCCTGCACGATGTCGCCGTACTTCCCCCCGCACGGCCGGTTGTCGAGACGCGGCTCGAGCATCGCTTCAGAAAGTGTAGCGAGGGTCCGGCTTCAGCCGCCCGCCATCGCGGGCAGGATCACGAGCGTGTCGCTGTCCGTGACGGCGGTGTCCAGCCCGTCGAGCACCCGCACGTCCTCGTCGTTCAGATAGACGTTGACGTAGCGGTTGAGCGCGCCGTCCTCGGAGAACAGCTGGCGTTCCGTGTCCGGGTGCTTGGCGGCGAGCTCGCGCAGCACGTCGCCGACCGTGGCCCCCTCGGCGGGAACCTCACGCTCGCCGCCCGTCGAGGGCCGGAGGACCGGCGGAATCTTGACGGTGCTCACGGCGCGGAGCTTTTCACACCGGGGGTTGGCGAGGGGGACGCGAAAACCGAGCTATCCAAGGAAGCAGGATCGAAGCCTTGGCGAGCCAAGGCGAGACCCGATGACGCAGGAGAGCGAAGGTTTGCAGCCTCCCCGCTCGCTCAGCCCGCGCAGAAAGCCTCGTAGTCTGGGAACTTGCCCATCTCCTCCGCCCCGATCGAGTCGGGGTCGCGCGAGCAGATCGGGCAATCCGGGTCGCGCTTGACCTTGAGCTCCGTGAAAGTCTCGCTGAGGGCCTCGTACAGGAGCAGGCGGCCGATCAGCGGCTCGCCGGCGCCGACGATCAGCTTGATCACCTCGGTCGCCTGCAGCATGCCCATGGTCCCCGGCAGCACGCCGAGCACGCCGTTCGCCCCGCAGGAGGGCGCCAGCTCCGCCGGCGGCGGCGTCGGGTACAGGCAGCGGTAGCACGGCCCGTCGTACGGCTTGAACACCGAGAGCTGGCCGTCGAAGCCCAGGATCGACGCCGAGACCACCGGGATCTGGAGCCGCACGGCGGCGTCGTTGAGGAGGTAGCGCGTCGGAAAGTTGTCGGCGCCGTCCACGACGACGTCGTAGCCCTCGAGGATCTCCATGATGTTGTCCGCGTCGAGGCGCGTCTTGTACTTCACGACCTCGACGTCGGGGTTGATCTCGTTGATCGACTGCTCGGCCGAGTCGACCTTGGCCACACCGATCCGGTCGTTCGTGTGGGCGACCTGGCGCTGGAGGTTGGAGAGGTCAACCTCGTCGTCGTCCACGATGCCGAGCGTGCCGACGCCGGCGGCGGCGAGGTAGAGCGCGACGGGCGAGCCGAGGCCGCCCGCCCCGAGCAGCAGCACGTTGGCGTCGAGCAGCTTCATCTGGCCCTCGAGGCCGATCTCGGGGATCAGCAGGTGCCGCGAGTAGCGCTGGCGCTGCTCGGCGGTGAGCGCGCGCGGCACGTCAACCTCGTAGCCGCGGTCCTTCCAGAGCGTGATGCCGCCGGCCATCGACTCGGCGTTCTCGTAGCCGAGCATGGACTGGAGCGTCTGGGCGGCCAGCGCCGAGCGGTTGCCCGACGCGCAGTACAGGATCACGCGCTCCGCCTTGTCGGGCGCCGCGGTCTCGATCCGCGACTCGAGATGGCCGCGGGGCACGTGCACGGCGCCGGGGAGATGCGACTCCTCGAACTCGTGCTGCTCGCGCACGTCGACGATCACGGCCCCGTTGGCGCTGCCGTTCTGGCGCAGCTCGTGGACCTCGCGCGGATCGACCTCGTCGATCTGCTCCTTCGCCTGCCGGATCAGGTCCGTTCCGCTAGCCATGGTGAAACCCTTCAAATGCGGTCGTCATTACTTCAAAAAGTATAGCGGCGTTGGCGCGTGCCGGAAGTCGGGCCAACCGATGTCCAGATCGATGGTAGAGGGCGGCGCCGAAGACACGCGATGGAGAGGCCCCGCACCACCCGCCGGTTACCCTCGGGTCGGGTGAACCCGCGCGTACTTATCGCGGCGGTGGTGGCCGCCATCTGCGTGTTCGGCCTACTGATCGTGGTCGCGCGAGCCGAGCGCGGCGAGACGCCCGCCGTCGACCAGCTCACCGCGGACACCGGCTTCGCCGGAGCCACGCTCCCCGATGGGGTCCGAGCGCCGGACTTTACGCTCCTGAACCAGGACGGCGATGAGGTCTCGATGCGCGATTTCCGCGGCCGGCCGGTCGTCGTCACGTTCCTCTACACGCACTGCGAGGAGACCTGCCCGCCGCAGGCCCAGCAGATCAAGGGAGCGCTCGACGACCTCGGGCACGACCTGCCGGCGCTCGCGATCGCGGTCGACCCGCCCAACGACACGCCCGCGAGCGCGCGCGACTTCCTGTCCGAGGCGCGAATGACCGGGCGGATGGAGTTCCTGGTCGGATCGGAGGACGAGCTGAAGCCGGTCTGGAACGGGTTCTACATTCAGCCGCAGAGCGAGGACACCGAGCACCAGGCGCGGATCGTCCTGATCGACAAGCAGGGCTTCCAGCGCGTCGGATTCCCGCTCGAGGAGGCCACGCCCGAGCGCCTCGAGCACGATCTCCGCGTCCTCGAGGCCGAGTAGTCGGGCTCGAGACCCGCGCCGTTATCCTACTCGGCAGGTAGGTATTTCGTCCTTTGATGTTCTCCACCAAAGCCGAGTACGGCGTGCGCGTGATGGCGCACCTTGCCGCGCGCGACGGCCACGCCCCGCTCTCCCTCGCCTCGATCGCCGAGGCTGAGGGGCTGCCGCTCGCGTACCTCGAGCACCTTGTCCAGCGACTCCGCCGCGCGGACCTCGTCGAGAGCCGGCGTGGGGCGCGGGGCGGCTACACGCTCGCCCGGCCCGCGGCTAGCATCACGATGGCCGAGGTCGTACGCGCGCTCGAGGGGCGCATCGCGCCGATCGAGTGCATCAGCGCCGATGGCGACGGGCAGCTGGTCTGCACGCGCGAGGCGACGACGGACGACGCGTGCACGACGAAGCTCATGTGGACGCGGGTCCACGGAGCGATCGTCGGAACACTCGAGGACATGACCCTTGCCGACCTGGTGAAGCCGACCCCGAAGAAAGTGACCGCGTGAGCCTCGAGATCCAGAACCTGCACGTACGCACCGAGGAGCGCGAGATCCTCCACGGCGTCGACCTCAAAGTCGAGAAGGGCGAGACGCATGCACTCATGGGCCCGAACGGGTCGGGCAAGTCGACGCTCGCCAACACGATCATGGGTAACCCCAGCTACGAGGTCACGGAGGGCAAGATCGTCCTGAACGGCGAGGACCTGACCGAGGCCGATCCCGACGAGCGCGCGCGGGCGGGGCTTTTCATGGCCTTCCAGTATCCGGCGACGATCCCCGGGGTCTCGGTCGCGAACTTCCTGCGCATGGCGGTGAACGCGAAGCGCGACGAGCCGATCAAGGTCAAGGACTTCGGCGCGATGCTCAAGGCGAACATGGACCTGCTGCGCATCGACCGGGAGTTCACGAGCCGCTACCTGAACGAGGGCTTCTCGGGCGGGGAGAAGAAGCGCGCCGAGATCCTCCAGCTCGCGATGCTCGAAGCCGGAGATCGCGGTGCTCGACGAGACGGACTCGGGCCTCGACATCGACGCGCTCAGGATCGTCTCCGACGGGGTCAACGCGATGCGCGGACCCGACCTCGGCGCGCTCATCATCACCCACTACACGCGCATCCTCGGCTACGTCACGCCTGACTTCGTCCACATCATGCTCGACGGGCGCATCGTCCGCGAGGGCGGCTCCGAGCTGGCCGCGGAGCTCGAGGACAAGGGCTACGACTTCGTCCGCGAGGAGGCGGCGCGTCGCTGATGCCGGCTAGCTTCGTCGAGGACAGCCGCCGCGCCGCGCTCGAGGCGTACGAGCGCGAGCCGATCCCGACCTGGCGCCGGTCCGGCTTCTGGACGACCAGCCTTCGCAAGCTCCGGCTGGAGGAACTGCAGCCCAGGCACTACGACGCGGTCGAGGCCGTCGATGAGCTGCCGCATGTCGTCACGGAGGCGTTGCCCGAGGCCGCAGGTGGCAGGTCGCAGGTCGCAGGGCTGATTGTCCAGCGGGGCGCTTCTACCGTCTTCGCGCTCGCTTGATCCCGACGTCGCCGCTCAGGGCGTGGTCTTCACTTCGCTCGAGCGGGCCGTTGAGGAGCATCCGGAGCTCGTCCGCGAGCTGGTACATGCGGCGGCTATCCCACGACGAGGGGAAGTTCGCGGCGGCCACTGCGGCGTTCTGGACCGGCGGGGCGTTCCTCCACGTGCCGGCGAACGTCAAGGTCGAGCGGCCGCTCCAGGTCGTCTACCTGATCGACGAGCCAGGCACCGCCCAGTACGCGCACACGCTCGGCGTGGTGGGCGAGTTCGGCGAGTGCTCGGTTCGCGAGTACTGCCTCGCCCCCGACTTCGAGGGGCAGGCGCTCCACGCCGGCGCGTTCGAGCTCTACTGCGGCGCCGGCTCGCAGGTGCGGGTAGCCCACCTCCAGGACTGGGGCGCCGGCGAGGTGCACGACATCTCGATCAAGCGCGTCGAGATCGGGCGAGACGCGCGCTGCTCCTGGGTCCCGATCCACCTCGGGGGCCGGCTCACCAAGCAGACGCTCGACATCGTGACCGCCGAGCGCGGATCGGACATGCGGCACACCGGGCTCTACTTCACCGAGGGCGACGAGCACCTCGACCTCTTCACGACCGACCTCCACGAGCAGGGCGACACCACCGGCGACACGGTCTGGAAGGGCGCGCTCAGCGGGTCCTCGCGCGCCTCGTACGAGGGTCTGATCCGGATCGACCGCGGCGCGCAGAACTCGCACACGTACCTGCAGACCCACTCGATGCTGCTGTCGCCGAAGGCGAAGGCCGACGCCATCCCCTCGCTGATCGTCGAGACCGACAACGTCTCGGCCTCGCACGGCGGGACCGTCGGCGAGATCGACGAAGCGCAGGTCTTCTACATGATGACCCGCGGCATCTCGCGCGAGGAGGCGGTAAGGACGCTCGTCGAGGGGTACTTCGAGGAGGTCGTCCAGCGGCTCGAGGACGAGTCGCTCGAGGCGCTCGTCCGCACGCGGATCGCGCGCAAGCTGTCCACCGCCGAGGAGCAGGTGGCCGAGTTCACGGCGCAGCGCTGATGGCGGTGGCGGCCACCCCGCTCGCTGGCCTCCGCACGGACTTCCCGGTGCTCGAGCGCCGCGTGGACGGCAAGCCGCTCGTCTACCTGGACTCGGCAGCCACGTCGCAGAAGCCCCGCCAGGTGCTCGAGGCGATGGACAGCTACTACCGGCGCTCGAACGCGAACGTCCACCGCGGCGTCTACTCGCTCGCCCGCGAGGCCACCGAGCTCTTCGAGGGCGCCCGCGACCGGGTGGCGCGCTTCGCCGGCTGGGACACCGCCACGACGATCTTCACCCGGAACGCCACCGAGGCGATCAACCTCGTGGCCTACACGTGGGGCCGCCAGAACGTGGGCCCCGGCGACGAGGTGCTCATCACCGAGATGGAGCACCACTCGAACATCGTCCCGTGGCAGCTCCTGTGCCGGGAGCGGGGGGCGCGGCTTCGCTATCTCGGCGTCTCCGACGAGGGAACGCTGTCGCTCGACGAGCTCGACGCGGTGCTCGCCGAGGGACGGGTCAAGCTCGTCGGCGTGGTCCACGTGTCGAACGTGCTCGGGACGATCAACCCGGTGGCCGAGATCGCCGCGCGCGCGCACGCGGCGGGAGCCGCCTGCCTCGTCGACGGGTCCCAGGCCGTGCCGCAGCTCCCGTTCGAGGTCGCGGACGTCGGGGCCGACTTCTATGCGTGGACGGGCCACAAGGCGCTCGGCCCCACCGGGATCGGCGTGCTCCACGCGCGGCGCGAGCTGCTCGAGTCGATGCCCCCGTTCCTCGGCGGCGGCGACATGATCGCGCGCGTCGACTTCGATTCCTCGACCTGGAACGAGCTCCCCTGGAAGTTCGAGGCCGGCACCTCGGCGATCGCGGAGGGTGTCGGGCTCGGCGCCGCGGTCGACTACCTGTCGAGCGTCGGGATGGAGGCCGTCCGCGCCCACGAGCGCGAGCTCGGCGCCTACGCGCTGGAGCGGCTCCCCCAGGTCCCCGGCATTCGCGTGGTCGGGCCGACCGATCCCGACGCGCGCGGCGGCGTCGTCTCGTTTGCCATCGAGGGCATCCACCCGCACGACATCGCGGAGATCTGCGACCGCGAGGGAGTATGCGTGCGCGCGGGTCACCACTGCGCCCAGCCGCTCATGCGGCGCCTCGGCGTGACCGCCACGGCGCGCGCCTCCTTCCACGTCTACAACACGCGCGAGGACGTGGACCGGCTGATCGACGCCCTGCACGAGGCGCGCTCGGTCTTCGGGCTCTGATGGACGCGCTGTACCGCGACTACATACTCGACCACTACAAGAACCCGCGGAACTTCGGCGAGCTCGTGCCGCACGATCTCGAGTGGCACGATCACAACCCGCTGTGCGGCGACGAGCTCGGCGTGCACGTCCGCGTCGAGGACGGGCGGATCGCCGAGCTGCGCTTCCACGGCCAGGGCTGCGCAATCTCCCAGGCCGCCGCGTCGATCGCCTCCGAGGAGCTGCTCGGGCTCGACGTCGAGCGCGTTCCCGGGCTGTCCGCCTACTGGGTGATCGACCTGCTCGGGATCGACATCTCCCCCACGCGCCGCAAGTGCGCGCTCCTCAGCCTCAAGGTCATGCGCGGCGCCACGAGCGGCGACGCGTCGTGGCCCGAGGACGACTAACTCCCTAGCGCCCGCGCTCCCGCATCTCGCGGTCGGCCTCGTCGAGCTTCGCCGCCTCCTCCGAGCCCACGCTGGCGCGAACCTCGCCCTCGGTGGTCTCGTCCTCGCCGTGGCGTCGCCGATAGACGTTCTGACCCTCGACCATCTCCCCGACGTCCCGATCCTCGATCGCCGCCTGCGCGCCCCATGCCTTGTGCTGCTTGCGCCCCGCAATGTCCGATGCCCTGACGCCGCTCCAGCGTCCGAGCGCGAGGAAGATGAGGAAGATCGCGGCGATCGATCCGAATACGATCACGGTGAAGATGTCCATGTCTTGACCGTTCCCGCCCGCATGGCGTTCTAGCTTTACGGATTCAGGAAGATCTGGCGCGGAGGTGCCCGCTTTATGAGTGCCGACTACGCGGCGGTGGCGGAGCGGATGTCGAGCCGGCTCGACGAGATCGTCGACTCGACGATCGAGCGGCTGTGGGGTAATCCGGCGCTCGACGAGTGGACCCGCCCCGAGACGCGCGGCGGCGCGCGCGAGATCGCCCGTGCGAGCATCGCTCGCGAGGTCGCGGCACTCGAGAGCCGGGAGCTTCCGACGTCCTGCCCGGACGAGGACCTCGCCGCGGCGAGGTCCGCGGTCGCCTTCGGCGCTCCGGTGACGGTGGTGCTGCAGTGCTACCGGGCGGGGCATGCGGCGCTCTGGGAGACCTGGGTCGAGTTGGTGGAGGAGGTCGCCACCGACGAAGCCGCGACGCGCCGCGCTCTGCTCGAGACGGGAGCGGCGTTCATGTTCGACTACGTCGACCGATGCTCGGCCTGGGTGGAGGGCGAGCACACGCGCGAGCGTGAGCGGCTCCTCCGCGGCAGGGAGCAGCGGCGCATGCACCTCGTGCAGTCGATCCTCGCCGGCGATGAGACGGAAGGGCTCGAGGAGCTCGGCTATGAGCTTGGCCAGGTCCATGTCGGCGTGATCGGGTGGGGGCCGGATGCCGAACCCTCGGTCCGACGGCTCGCGGACGATCTCGCGGTGAGCTCGCTCACGCTGTCGGTCGACGGCGAGACCTGCTGGGGCTGGCTGGGCACCGGATCGGAGCTGAGCCAAGCCCAGGACCGTAGGATCGGGAATCAGCCGCTCCCGGACGGGACCCGGCTCGCGGTCGGAGAGCCGGCCGCCGGGATCGCCGGGTTCCGCGGCTCCCACGCCGAGGCTCGAGAGGCCGAGCGAGTTGCGCGCTACCGAGGCGCTCGGGTCACCCGACACGAGGACGTCGCCCTCGAGGCCCTCTCCCTCCACGACGACGCCCGCGCCCGAGCATTCGCGCGTCGCGAGCTAGGCGATCTGACCGCACCGGGAGGGCGGGCGAGGATCCTGCGCGACACGCTCGAGGCTTACCTCGCCTCGGACCACAGCGCCGTCGCCGCGGCGGCCACTTTGTCGGTGCACGAGCGCACGGTGGGCAACCGGCTCCGCGCGATCGAGCGCCGCCTCGGCGGTCCGATCTCGGACCGACCCGCGGAGCTCGCGATCGCACTGAGGCTTCATCGCCTTCTCGACCGAGGCTGAGCCATCGAGTCCGACCGAACCCGACGGGCAAGCTGCCCGAGCGGGTGTAATGATGCCCGCGAGCGGGGAGAACCCTGACCACCCAAGGGGAGGAGTCCCGATGCCAGCTAACCTCGCGAGCCTTCTGGAGGCCACCGCCGCGGAGCACGGAGATCGCCCCGCGCTGAAGCTCGACGACATCACCGTGAGCTACGCCGCGCTCGACGAGGGCAGCGCCCGCGCGGCCGCGCTTCTCAAGCAGAAGGGGCTCGAGCCGGGCGACCGGGTCGGGATCATGCTGCCGAACGTCCCCTACTTCCCGATCGCCTATTACGGCGTGCTGCGCGCGGGCGGGGTGGTCGTGCCGATGAACGTGCTGCTGAAGGGACGCGAGGTCGCCTTCTACCTGAGCGACCCTGGGGCGAAGCTGGTGTTCGCCTGGCACGACTTCGCCGAGGCGGCCGAGACCGGCGCGAGCGAGGCCGGCGCCGAGGTGATCCCCGTCAAGCCGGGCGAGTTCGAGCAGCTCCTGGCCGACGTCGAGCCCGACCGCGAGATCGCCGACCGCTCGGGCGACGACACCGCCGTGATCCTCTACACGTCGGGCACGACCGGCAAGCCGAAGGGCGCCGAGCTGACCCACGACAACCTGTCGACGAACGCGCGGGTGGCAACGAGCCTCGCCCAGACGAACGTGGACGACGTGCTCCTTGGAGCGCTGCCGCTGTTCCACTCCTTCGGGCAGACGTGCGGGCTCAACGCCACGGTGGCGATCGGCGCCTGCCTGTCGCTGATACCGCGGTTCGATCCCGAGAAGGCGCTCGAGATCATCCAGCGCGACGGCGTGACGGTGTTCCAGGGCGTCCCGACGATGTACGGCGCGCTCCTCAACCACTCCGAGCGTGAGAGCTTCGACACGTCCTCCCTGCGGCTCTGCATGTCGGGCGGCGCGGCGATGCCCGTGGAGGTCATGCGCGGCTTCGAGGAGGCGTTCGGGTGCAAGGTGCTCGAGGGCTACGGCCTCTCCGAGACCTCGCCGGTCGCCTCGTTCAACCACCCCGACCGCGAGCGCAAGCCCGGGTCGATCGGCACACCGATCGAGGGTGTCGAGATGAAGTGCGTCGACGATGACGGAGGCGACGTCGCCCAGGGCGAGGTGGGCGAGATCGTGATCAAGGGCCACAACGTCATGCGTGGCTACTGGGATCGCGCCGAGGCCACGGCGGACTCGATCCGCGACGGCTGGTTCCACACCGGCGACATGGGCAAGGTGGACGAGGACGGTTACTTCTTCATCGTCGACCGCAAGAAGGAGCTGATCATCCGCGGCGGCTACAACGTGTACCCGCGCGAGGTCGAGGAGGTGCTCTACGAGCACCCCGCGGTCCGCGAGGCCGCGGTGGTCGGCGTCCCGGACGACGAGATGGGCGAGGAGGTCGGCGCCGCGGTCGCGCTCAAGGAGGGCCAGGACGTCGACGAGGACGAGCTGAGGTCGTACGTCAAGGGCGAGGTCGCGGGCTACAAGTACCCGCGCAAGATCTGGTTCGTGGACGAGCTGCCGAAGGGCCCCACGGGCAAGATCCTTAAGCGCGAGATCGAGGTGCCGGAGTCGGTCGAGACGGCGTAGCGATGCGGGCGGCCGGAGACCGGGTCGGCCGGTCTCGCCGCCGAGTGACATGTGGCGCCTGACCGACGCGCAACGCGAGCTGCGCGAGCGCATCCGGGCCTTTGCGCTCGCCGAGATCCGACCGCGGATGCTCCGGATCGACTCCAGATCTACGAGGGCGCGAACGAGATCCAGCGGCTCGTCGTGGCGCGGCAGATGCTCGCCCAGGCGAACGACCGGGACCCGATCTGGCCGGAGTCCATGCCCGGCGCGCCGGGGTGGAGAGCGGCGAGCCCGCCTCCACGGCCTGACCGCGCTCAGTCGACGATCGGGACCACGGCCGACGGTACCGGGCGCACGCGTACCCGTTGGCCCACGTCGTAGAGCTCGATCGACGGCAGCTGCACCAGGACGCTGCGGCCGGCCTCGTGGCGCAGCCGGTAGAGGACGTCGTGACCGCGGAACTCGCGATGGGTCACCTCGGCGTTCCCGCCCTCGTCGGCCTGCAGCGCGAGCTGCTCGGGGCGGACGGCCACGTGCAGTCCGCGACCCCCCGCCGGCGGCGCTGCCCCGTGCACGTCGAAGGTGCCGAGCTCGGTCTCGATCGCGCCCGCCCGCCCGACGCCCGACACCACGTTGACCTCGCCCACGAACTGCGCCGCCCAGCGGTCCGCCGGGCGCGCGTAGACGTCCTCGGGCTCGCCCACCTGGACCAGCCGGCCGTCGCGCATCACCGCGAGGCGGTCCGCGAGCGAGAGGGCCTCCTCCTGGTCGTGCGTCACGAGCATGGCCGTCGCCTCGGCCTCGCGCAGGATGAGCTCGACCTCCCGCCTGAGCCCGGCGCGCAGCGTCGCGTCGAGACTGGAGAACGGCTCGTCGAGCAGAACGACCTCGGGCTGCGGGGCGAGCGCCCGCGCCAGCGCCACGCGCTGGCGCTCGCCGCCCGAGAGCTCGTGGGGAAAGCGGTCGGCCTTGTGCTGTAGGCCCACGAGCTCGAGCGTGCTCCGCGCCCGATCGCGCTCCGCGCGGCGGAGGCCGAAGGCGACGTTGCGGGCCACGGTGAGGTGCGGGAACAGCGCGTAGTCCTGGAACACCATCCCGATTCGGCGCTTCTCGGGAACGACGAAATCGCGCGGACCGGCGACGAGCCGCTCGCCGACGCTCACCTCCCCCTCGTCCGGTCGCTCGAACCCCGCGATCAGGCGGAGAAGTGTCGTCTTGCCGGATCCGGACGGGCCGAGGACCGCGAAGAGCTCCCCGCGCCCCACCTCGAGGTCCACGTCCTCCGCCGCGCGGGTGAGCCCGAACCGCTTCGAAACACCCGTGAGCCGGACGCTCATGCGATCGCCGTCGCCATGTCCCGCCGTCGGGCAAGAAGGATGTACAGGGGAACGATCGAGATCGCCACGAGCAGGAGCGCGGATGGACCGGCCTGCGAGTACAGGCCGTCGCGCGCGGGCGTCCACACCCGAACCGGAAGCGTGTCGAAGCCGAGCGGGCGCAGGATCAGTGTGGCCGGGAGCTCCTTGACCGCGGTGAGGAAGACGACGGCCCAGGCCGCGGCGACGCTCGGCGCCAGGATCGGGAGCACGACGCGGCGAAACGCCGCCGAGCGCGACGCGCCGAGGCCGCGGGCCGCCTCGCCGAGGCTCGGGCCGACCTGCTGGAGCCCGGCCTCCTCGCCCTGGATCGCCTGTGGCAGGAAGCGGATCACGAAGGCGGCCACCAGGAGCGCGAGCGTCCCGTACAGCGGGTCCACGTAGCGCGTGGCGATCGCGACCAGCGCCAGCGCCACGATCACGCCCGGGAGGGC
>CAWHPV010000008.1:0-15612 GCA_963831365.1 uncultured Thermoleophilaceae bacterium | reverse complement strand
TGACGGACCGCGACTGGACGCACCCTCAGGGCGGGGGCACCGGCACCAACCTGTTCGGACAGGTCTCGCGCTGGCTCGCCTGGGGCCACCGGGTCACGGTCATCGCCTGCTCCTATCCGGGCGCCGTGCGGCACGAGCGGCTCGGCGACCTCACGATCCATCGGATGGGCGGCCGCTCGACCGTCTTCCCGCGCGTGATCTGGGCGCAGTGGCGCGGGCTCGTGCCCGACGCCGACGTGGTGCTCGAGGTCGTGAACGGGATCACGTTCCTCACGCCGCTCTGGCTGCGCACGCCGCGCGTCGCGCTGATCCACCACGTGCACCGCGACCACTACGTGCGCGAGATGGGCCGCGCTCGGGAGGCTCGCCGCCTTCCTGCTCGAGACCGCGCCGCTGCGCTGGCTCTACCGCGGCTCGCGCTTCCTCACGATCTCCCACGCGGCGGCGGGCGAGATCGCCGCATCACGGCGTCCCGCGCGAGCAGATCGACGTCGAGCTACATCGGCGTCGAGCTCGACGCCTTCGAGCCGGGCGAGCGTGCCGCGGAGCCGACGCTGCTCTACCTCGGCCGGCTCAAGCGCTACAAGCGGATCGAGGTGCTGCTCGACGTGCTCGAGGCGATGCCCGAGGCGGTGCTCGACATGGCCGGCGACGGCGACCACCGCCGCCGCAATCGAAGCCGAGATCGAGCGCCGCGGCCTCGCCGACCGGGTGCGCATGCACGGCCACGTGAGCGAGGAGAAGAAGCTGGAGCTGCTCCAGCGCTCCTGGGTCAACCTCACCGCCTCGTCCGCCGAGGGCTGGTGCCTGACGGTGATGGAGGCCGCCGCCTGCGCGACCCCGAGCGCCGCGCTCGCGGTCGGCGGGCTGCCGGAATCGATCGAGGACGGCCGGACCGGCCTGCTCGCCGGCAGCTCCGAGGAGCTCGCGGAGCGGACGCGCTCGATCGTGCGCGACCCGGACCTGCGCGAGCGGCTCGGACGCCAGGCGCACGAGCGGGTCCAGGAGTTCACCTGGGACCGGACCGCCGAGCGCAACCTCGCGGCGCTCGAGGACGAGCGGAGAGCGGCGGGCGAGGCGCCCTCGCTCGGCGAGCGCCTGCGCAGCTCCGACACCGGCCGCGCCGGCGGGCTGGCGGCCGCCGTGATCGCGAGCAACGTGATCGCGCTCGCGTTCACGATCATCTTCGCGCGGCTGCTCGGGGCGACCGACTACGGGTCGCTCGCGGCGCTCCTCTCCGCGTACATCATCCTGATGGTCCCGGGGTCCGCGCTGCAGATCGCCGTGGCGCGGGAGGTCAGCACGGCCGTCGCGGCGGGCGATCCGCGCGCCGGCGCGGGCCTGCGCCATTGGCTCGAGCGGCTCCTTCTCCTGGGAGTGGTCCTCACGGCGATCGCCATCCCGCTGCGCGAGGCGATCGGGGCAGCGATCAACGTCGACCAACTCTGGGCGGCGGCGGCGATCCCGCTGACGAGCGTCCTGTGGATGGTCGTCTCCGTGGAGCGCGGCGCTCTGCAGGGCTTCCAGCGTTACAAGGCGGTCGGCTTCAGCATCGTCGGCGAGGCCGCCGCGCGGATCGCGTTCGGGGTCCTGCTCGTGGCGATCGGGCTCGGCGTCACCGGTGCGTTCGTTGCCACCGCGTTTTCCCTGGCGGCGGTCGGGTGTGTGCTTGGGCTGGCGCTTGCCGACCGCGAGCGGCGCGCGCACGAGGCGGGGCCCGCCGGCTCTCGCCTCCGCGACCTGCTCGCGGGCGCCTGGATCCCGGTCGTGGGCCTCATGCTGCTGTTCGCGCTCCAGGAGGTCCACGTCATCATCGTCAAGCACGAGGCCACGGGCGACGCGGCCGGCTCGTACGCAGTGGCTGCGGTCGCCGCCAAGGCGATCATCTGGGTCGCGGTGGGACTCGGGCTGTACCTGCTCCCGGAGGCCGCGCGCCGCGCCCACAGTCGGGTGGACGCTCGGCCGATCCTGATGCGGACTGTCGCGCTGATCGTCGCGGTCGCCGCACCGATGCTCGCCATCTACTTCTTCGCGGCCGAGCCGCTCCTCGCCGCCGTCTTCGGCCCCGACCTCGTGGGAGCCGCGAGCGCGCTGCCGTGGCTGGGGGTGGCGATGACGCTCCTGGCGTGCGCGTATCTGTCGGTCCAGTACCTGCTCGCGCTCGGGCGCTCGAGCTTCGTCTGGGTCCTGGGCGTGGCCGCGGCCGTCGAGGTGCTGCTCCTCGCGGGCATCGGCGCCCGGCTCACCGAGGTCGCCGTCGCGCTCGCCGCGCTCCAGCTCGTCTGCGCCACGACTATGCTCGCGCTCTCGTGGCGGACGCGGATCGGGGCGCGCCCGCCCGAGCCCGTGGCGTGACGGGCGACGCCGACGGGGCATCGCTCGAGTCGGCGCTGAGGGCGATCGCCGGCGTCGACGGCTGGCTAAGCCAGGGGCAGGCGCGGCGTCTCTGGGCGGCGGCCGGCCGCGTGCCCGAGCGGGGACGCATCCTCGAGATCGGGAGCTATCGCGGGCGCTCCACGATCATGCTCGCGCGGGGAGCGGGCAAGGCCGTCGAGGTCGTGGCCGTCGATCCCCACGCCGGGAACGACCGCGGGCCGCAGGAGATCGAGGGGTTCGCCCGCGAGGGGAGAGAGGACCGGGAGGTGTTCGCGCGGAACCTGGAGGCGGCCGGCGTCGCGGGGGAGGTGCGCCACGTGGCGCTCCCCTCGGCGGCGGCGCTCTCGGTCGTCGAGGGGGCGCTCGACCTCCTCTACGTGGACGGCGCCCACCGCTACCGGCCCGCCGCTGCCGACATCTCGCGGTGGGGCGTCCGTCTGCGACCGGGCGGCACCCTGCTCGTCCACGACGCCTTCAGCTCCATCGGCGTGACGCTCGCGCAGCTCCGGCACCTGGCGGCGAGCGGCCGCTTCCGCTACATCGGCCGCACGCGCTCGCTCGCCGAGTACCGGCGCGAGGACATGACCGGGCGCCGGCGCGCGCGGAGCGCCGCCCGCCAGCTGGCGCAGCTCCCCTGGTTCGCGCGCAACGTGGCGATCAAGGTCGCCCTGGTCACGCGCCTGCGCGGGCTCGCGCGGGCGCTCGGCCACCGCGGGCGCGGCTGGCCGTACTGACGCGTGGAGCGCGCCTATCCGGCCTGCGCCTTGGGCACGCCGCTCGCGAGCAGGTCGAGGTCGGCGTCGACCATGCGCCCGACCAGCTCCTCGAACGACGTCCGTGGCGCCCAACCGAGGCGCTCGCGCGCCTTGCTCGCGTCGCCGACCAGGTGCTCCACCTCCGCGGGTCGCAGCAGGTTCGGATCGGTGCCGACGTGCTCGTCGGGGTCCAGCCCGACGCGGGTGAAAGCCAGGTCCACCAGGTCGCGGACGCTGTGCGAGACGCCGGTGGCGACCACGTAGTCGTCGGGCTCGGGCTGCTGGAGCATGAGCCACATCGCCTCGACGTAGTCGCGCGCATAGCCCCAGTCGCGGCGCGCCTCGACGTCGCCGAGCAGGAGACGATCGCTCAAGCCGAGCTTGATCGCGGCGGCCGCGCGGGTGACCTTCCGGGTCACGAACTCGAGCCCGCGCCGCTCCGACTCGTGGTTGAACAGGATCCCCGAGCAGCAGTAGAGGTCGTAGCTCTCGCGGTAGTTGACCGTGATGTGGTGCCCGTAGGCCTTTGCCACGCCGTAGGGGCTGCGCGGATAGAACGGCGTCAGCTCGTTCTGCGGCACCTCGCGCACCCGCCCGAACATCTCGGACGACGACGCCTGGTAGAAGCGCGCGTCCGGGGCCTCGTCGCGCAGGGCCTCGAGCATCCGCGTCACGCCCACGCCGGTGAACTCCGCGGTAAGGACAGGCTGGCTCCAGGACGCCGCGACGAACGACATTGCGGCGAGGTTGTAGACCTCGTGCGGCTGCGCCTCGGCGATCACGTCGGAGAGCGAGCGCGCGTCGAGCAGGTCGCCCGTGTGCAGCACGAGCCGGTCGCGCACATGGGTGAGGCGCTGGAAGGCCTCGGTCGAGGACCGGCGGACCATTCCGTGGACCTCGTAGCCCTTCTCGAGCAGGAGCTCCGCCAGGTACGAACCGTCCTGGCCAGTGATTCCCGTGATCAGCGCTCGGCGGGGCTCGCTCACGCCGCCGCGCCCTCGCCGGCGCCGCGCCAGGCGTCGAGCGCGTCCGCGAGCGTTCGCTCGAGCGGCAGCTCCGGCCGCCACCCGGTCGCGTCCTCGATCCTCCGGGCCGAGCCGCGGATCTCCATGACCTCGTGCGGGCGCACCCGTGCCGCCTCGACACGCCGCTCGACGCGAAGCCCCGTGTGCGCCGCGAGGAGGTCCAAGATCTCGGCGATGCTAGTCGAGGCGCCGCTGCAGACGTTGTAGGCGCCGGGCGGCGCGCGGTCGAGCAGGAGCCAGTAGGCGCGCACCACGTCGCGGACGTCGGTGAAGTCGCGGCGGACCTCGAGGTTCCCGGTCGCGATCTCGACCGAGCCGCCGCCGGCCAGCTCGGCCGCGGCGATCTGGCGCGCGAAGCTTCCCGCCACGTAGGCATCCGACTGGCCGGGCCCGGCGTGGTTGAACGCGCGGGAGCGGACCACGTCGAGCCCGTGCGCGTCGGCGTGGAAGCCCGCGAGCAGGTCGACGGCCGCCTTGCTGACGGCGTAGGGGTTCTGCGGCCGGAGCTCCTCGGACTCGAGCACGGGCAAGCGCTCCGCCGGCACGGGGCCGTACTCCTCGCCCGAGCACGCCACGAGGACGCGCGCTTCGGGGGCCTCGTAGCGAACCGCCTCGAGGAGGTTCGCCGCGAGCTCCGTGTTCTCAACGATCGTCCGCCGCGGCTCGTGCCAGGAGGCGGAGACCGAGGCCTCGGCGGCGAGGTGCGCGACGTGGGTCGGGCGGGCCGCCCTTAGCGCCTCCCGGACGGCACGGGGATCGGTCAGGTCGACCGCCGCATAGCCCACCGCCGGCGGCTCCGCAAGCGGCGTAGCTTGGCGGCGGCGCCCCCAGCCCGTGACCCGTGCGCCGCATGCGGCCGCGTGGCGGACCATGTGGCGGCCGACGAACCCCGGCGCTCCGGTCACGAGTAGGTCCACGACCGGCGAGCCTAGACTGTGGCGCGATGCCAAGCCGATGACCACGGGCGCCGGCACCGAGCCCGACCTCACGGTCGCCATCTGCACCCGCGATCGGCCCGAGCAGCTCTCACGGGCGCTCGACGCCCTCCGGCATCAGACGCTCACCGGTCTGCCGGTCCTGGTCGTCGACCAGACGGCGGATGCTCCGGCGCTCGACGCGCACGCGAACGGTGGGATCCGGCTGGAGATCTGCCGCGACACCGGCACCGGGCTGTCGCGGGGGCGCAACATCGCGCTCCGCCGCGCGGCCACCGAGTGGATCGCGTTCGTGGACGACGACTGCGTTCCGGAGCCGGACTGGGCCGAGCAGCTGGTCGACGCGATCCGGTCCCACCCCGACGTCGCCCTCGTCAGCGGGGAGGTGATCGAGACCGCGCTCCCGGGCGGCGACTACCTGCCGGTCGCGCTCTTCCCGGTGCCGCGCGAGGGCGTCCGCCGCGGCCGCTTCACGCACCCCGGCGCGATCGCCTTCGGCGTCTGCTTCGCCGTCCGCCGGTCTGTCGCGGTGCGGCTCGGCGGGTGGGACGAGCGGCTCGGCCCCGGCGTCGCCGGCTTTCCCGCCGCCGACGACATGGACTTCAACTACCGGCTGCTGCGAAGCGGGGCTCGGACGTGGGTCACGCCGCGCGTGCGCGCCCGACACGAGCAGTGGCGCGCGCGCGGCGACCTCCCGCGCCTCTACGGCGGCTACCTCGCAGCGTGGTCAGGTTTCGCCATGAAGCAGCTTCGAACCGGCGACGTGGCGGGCGGCGCCTGGCTCTGGCTGATCGGCGCGATCGACGTGCTGCACATGGCCGCGAGCGCCGTTCGGCGTCGCTCGCGGCTGCGCGCGGCCGTGGCGCTGGCGAAGCTCCGAGGCCTCGGCGCCGGCACCGCCCGCGGCGCCACGACGCGCTGGTAGGCGACGGGGGCGCGCGACCGGGGACGAGCGGCCGCGGCGAATGGCACGATGACGACGTGACCGAGGAGCGCCTGCCCTTCCCGCGCACCGAGCTTCGCCGCCGGACCGCGCGCGGGGTGGTGGTGAACGCGGCGTTCCGCGGCGGCTCGGAGGCGATCGTGCTCGCCCAGGGCCTGATCGTCACCGTGCTGCTCGGCCCGGCGGCGATCGGCCTGTACGGCATCGTCACCACGACGGCGATGAGCGTCGTCGAGCTTCGGCGAGCGGGGATCGAGGAGGCCTTCGTGCAGCAGTCGGACGCGCGCCAGGAGCTCGAGTTCCAGCGTGCGTTCTCGCTCGAGCTCATCGTCGGCCTGGCGTTCTCACTCCTGCTCGCCGCCCTCGCCCCGCTCGTGGCGCTCGCTTACGGCGACGACGAGCTGCTCCTCCTGATGCTCGCGGTCGCCTACCTCCCGATCGCGTTCGCGCTCCAGGCGCCCACGTGGATCTTCCTGCGTCGCATGGACTTCGTCCGGGTCAGGATCGTCCAGGCGGTCCTTCCCGTTGTTTCCTTCGTCGTCACGGTGCCGCTCGCCTTCGCCGGCGTCGGGGTGTGGAGCCTCGTGATCGGCCCGTTCGTCGGACACGTCGCGGCGGTTGCCGTCGGGGTCGGGATGTCCCCCTACCAGATACGCCTTCGCTTCGACCGCGCGGCGTGGACCCACTACGTCCGCTTCTCGTGGCCGATCCTCGTCTCGGCCGGGGCCCTGCTGTTCGTCCAGCAGGGGCAGGTCTTCCTGTTCGACCTCGACGGCGGGCTCGTCGCTGCCGGGTACATCACGCTGGCCGTGACCCTGATGCGGCTCGCCGAGCGGGCCGACCAGATCGTCGCGGCCACGATCTACCCGGCGATCTGCGCCGTGCGCGACCAGACGAAGACGCTCGAGGAGGTCTTCGTGAAGTCGAACCGGCTCACGCTGATGTGGGTCCTCCCGCTGTGCGTGGGCGCCATCCTGTTCGCCCCGGACCTGGTCACGTTCGTGCTCGGCGAGGAGTGGCGCCCGGCGACGATCCTGATCCAGGGCCTAGCGGGGGCCGCCGCGCTCCAGCAGCTCGGCTTCAACTGGGTCTCCTTCTACCGCGCCCGGGGCAACCCGAGGCCGCAGGCCACGGAGTCGGCGGTGATGGTCGGTAGCTTCCTCGGACTCGCGGTGCCCGGCCTGTTGGTGCTCGGTCCGTCCGGCTTCGTCGCGGGGCGCGTGTCGAGCGCGGCGCTCGTGCTCGGCGTCCGACGCCGCTTCGTGCGCCGGCTGCTGCCGGCCGTGAGCCTCCTGCGCCTCGGTCTTCGCGGCGCGGCGCCGGTCGCCGCCGGCGCGCTGGCCGCGCTGCTCGTGCGCGCCGCGCCGTGGCAGGGCGGGCGATCGCTCGCGGCGGCCATCCTGGAGCTCGTGGTCTTCCTCGGCGTTACCGCGCTCGTCACGTGGCGCGCTGAGCGCCCGCTGCTCCGCGAGGTGCTCGGGCACGTGCGCTCGGGTGGCGGGCCGGTGGCGTCGATCGCCTCGGCGCCGGAGCCCGTCGCCCCGACCTCGGTCGAGCCGGCTTCGCTTCCGCAGATCCGCTAGCCGGGCACGAGCAGGTCGTAGTCGCCGATGCGCTCGAGCAGCCGGTAGCGCGCCGCCACGTAGGCGTCAAGCGGGCGCGCTCCGCTCGGCTCGCCGCGAAGGTTCGGCTCGGGCTGGAACGACAGCGGATCGTTCCAACGCACGAGCACCTGGGGCCGGGCGGCCTCGAGCGCCGCGATGATCTCCAGCTGGGCGCTCTCCGACGTGAGCAGCCCGAAGTCGCGCGGGGTCGGATTGGTGCGCTCGGTGAGCACGTAGACGAGCGGGTTGCTGAAGCGGACGAGGTCCGAGCGACGGGGGAGGACGTAGATCGGCTCGCCCGGCGGGACCCGCGACTGGACGACGTCCACCACCCGCCCCAGGGCTGCGGCGTCCTCGGGCGGCGCCTTGACGCCGTCGGCCACTGCCACCGGGACCGGCGCGAGCTCGCGGGGCGGCAGGGCCAGCGCCGACGTGCGGTTCGCGACGCCCTGGAGCACGAGCACGGCGAGCAGCGCGCCCATCGCGCCGGCGAGTGCGCGCCGAGCGCGCGGCGGAGCGCCCCTCGACGCGGAGAGCACGCCGACGGCGCCGATCGGCAGGAGTACGGCGAGCACCACGTCGAGCGGCTGGGTGTGGAACTCGTCGGTGCGCGACAGCATGTACAACAGCGCCCCGCCGGCGAGGAACAGGAAGCCCGCCGGAAGCCACGCCGATCGGCGGTCGTCACGCGAGCTGAGGGCAGTCGCACCGACCGCGAGGACGATCCCGATCGCGAGCAGGAGCGGGACGTAAAAGTCGAGCACGTCCTTCAGGTCTTCGAGGAGCGCGGCGGGTGGCCAGCCCCGGAAGGCCCCGTCGTAGAGCAGCGGGAACGGCAACGACCAGTAGTCGGACTCCCGCAGCGAGGTGCCCACGAGCGCGTCGTACAGGTCGGCCGGCCCGATCGCGACGAGGAACGGGCCGTAGAAGGCCAGCCCGACCGCGACGGCGACCCCGGTCGCCACGGCCACAGGCCGCCATCGTGCGGACGCGCGGCCGCTGGGGCGCAGGAGGAGCGCCCCGACGATCGCCGCCCCACCGTAGAGGGCGAAGTCGAGCCGGAAGCCCGCAGCCAGGCCGATCAGCGCGCCGGCGGCCGCGGCGCGGGGCGTCGAGCCCGCGCGGCCGCCGGTGGCCACGAGAAAGCCCAGCAGGACCGGCAACAGGGCGTACGGGAAGGGGTTCGCGCTCCGCGGCTGCGCCATCGCGCAGGCGGCGACGAGCGCCGCTGCGAGCGCCCAGCGCCAGTCCGTCTCGCGGCGCACCAGGGCGAAGACTGTCGTGGCCACGCCGGCGTCGGCGAGCGTCCTGAGGATGCGCCAGTCGAGCAGCGAGACGCCCGACACCTCATTGACGAGTGCGAGGAGGAACGGCTGCGCCGGCCCGTACGCCCAGAGGAAGTCGGCGTAGGGGAGCTGGCCCTCGCCAACGCGCCGCGCCGCCTGGAGCACGAGTCCCTCGTCGAAGGGGTCGAGCTCGCGAAGCATCGTGAAGCCGCTGATGAGCGCCGCCCCGAGGAAGACCGCGGCGACGGGAAGCAGGCGAACGAGGAGGTCGTGCCGCCGCGCGCCGCCCGCCGGCGTCGGGGACGGCTCGGCCGTCCGGGTCTCGACGGACATGGCCTCAATATCGCACGCGGCCGGGTCGCCGCCCGCCGCTGCCGGGGAGGCGTCGCGCCACCATCAGTGCGCGGTTCTCGGACACGGCGTCGAGCTCGACCTCATAGTCCGCGAGCAGCGCGCGCCAGTCGTCGACCGACGCGTTCGATAGGTCGAAGTGGACCTCGCCGCAGATCGTCTCGCAGCGCGCGAGCAGCTCGGAGGCGGCGGCGACCTCGTACTCCGCCCCCTCGACGTCGAGCTTGAGCACGTCCACGCGCTCGAGCGCGAGCCGGTCCAACACCGTGTCGAGGCCCCACGCGTCGACCGCGACCGACCGGCGGCGGCGGCCCGCGGACGAGAGGGTCGGGGTCCACGACTCGCCGTCGTGCCACAGCGTCCGAGGCCCCGTCGAGCCTGCGACGGCCGCGTTGTGCGCCGTCACGCCGCGGATATGGCGTGTGTTTGCGACCAGGAGGGCGAAGTTGTCCGGGTCCGGCTCGAAGGCGTGGATCGTCGCGTCCGGGTAGCGCGCGTGGAAGTAGAGGGCGGACGCCCCGACGTGGCTCCCGAGGTCGAGGATCGTCGGGGCGGGCGTCGCGGTCGAGGCGCCCCGGTAAACGTCGTCCAGGAACACCTCGCGGACGACCTCGAGCGCCGCGCGGTCGTGTACCCGCAGCGACACGATCCGCCCGAAGGCGCTCACCTCGATGCGCGGCCGGCGCGCCACGCGACGCGTGTGGCGGCCGCCCGCGAACCACGCGGAGGCGAACACCGTGCGCAGGCGCTCACGGCGGCTCGGGGCCAGCCCACCGAGCCTCCATCCCAGCCGGAGGCCGGTCCGCGGTCGGCGCACAGTCGGCTAGCGGGGCGGCGACGGGATGGCCGGCAGCGTGCGGGCGCTCATCGGCCGAAACGGCAGCGGAGCAGCACGCCGATCGCGATCACCCCGTCCCGCCACGTGATCTTCTTGCCCTCCGCGTACGAGCGGCCGTAGTACGAGATCGGTATCTCGTACAGGCGAACGTCGCCCTTCCGGAGCAGCTTCGCGGTTACCTCCGGCTCGAAGCCGAAACCCTCGGCGGTAAGCGGGATCGACCTGATGAGGTCGCCGCTGAACGCCTTGTAGCCGACCTCCATGTCCGAGATCGTCGTGTTGTAGAGAACGTTGGTCATGAGCGAGAGGAAGCGGTTGCCGGCGTAGTGCCAGAAGAGGTGCGCCCGCTGGGGCTCGCCGCCGCGCAGCCGGGTGCCGTAGACCACGTCGGCGCGACCATCGACGATCGGTGCCAGGAGCTTGGGGAGATCGCCGGGGTCGTACTCCAGGTCGGCGTCTTGGACCACGACGATCGACCCCCGCGAGGCGGCGATCGCGGATCGCACCGCGGCGCTCTTCCCGCGGTTCTCCGCGTGCCGGATCACCCTCAGGCCCGGCAGCTCCTCGGCCAACCTTGCGAGGACCTCGGGAGTCCGGTCGCGGGAGCCGTCGTCCACCACGATGATCTCAGTCTGCATCGGGAGCTCGGCTACCCGGCGGAGCACCTGCTCGACGGTCGCGGCCTCCTCGTAGGCCGGCACGAGCACGCTGAGGAGCGGGACGCCGTTGCTGGCCGCCGGCGAGCGCTGCGCCGCATCGAGCGCCGCGCCTGCGCCGCCCGACCGCGGGCTTGGCGAGAATGCCGGGTCGTGTCCTCTCGGCTGCGCGGATTCCATGCCAGGCTCACGGCCATCGTAGTCGTCGGCGTGGCGGCCCGGCTCGTCTACGTCTTCGTGCTCGCCCCCGACGTGGTGGGGGTCGGCGACTGGAAGTTCTTCCACTCGCAGGCCAACCTGCTCGCCGAGGGTCACGGCTACATCGACCCCTTCGCCTTCCAGCGCGACGGCACGGAGCTGCCGAGCGCCTCGCACCCGCCGCTCTGGCCCACGGTGCTCGCGCCGATGTCCCTCCTGGGCGGCACCGATCCGCTCGCCCACCGGGCCGTGGGTTGCCTCGTCGGGGGAGTCGTGATCGCCGTTCTCGGGCTCCTCGGCAGGCGGGTGGGCGGCGCGCGCGTGGGGCTTCTGGCCGCGGCGATCGGCGCCTCCTACCCGCTCCTTATCGCGGCCGACGGCGCGCTGATGAGCGAGACGGTCTACGGCCTCCTCGTGGCCCTCTCGTTGCTCGCCGCGTACCGGCTGCTCGATCGACCGACGAGCGCCGCCGCGCTCGTGCTTGGGCTCCTCATCGGCCTGGCCGCCCTCACGCGGCCCGAGGCGCTCCTCTTCCTGCCGCTGCTCGTGGCGCCCGTGGCCTGGCGGGCGGCGCCCGGCTGGGGCCGGCGCGCGGGACTAGTCGCGCTCGCGTGCCTCGCGACCGCCCTCACGATCGCTCCCTGGACGATCCGGAACTGGTCCGCGTTCGACCGTCCCGTCGCGATCTCCACCAACGAGGGCGCGGTGCTCGCCGGCGCCAACTGCGACCTGGCCTACCACGGACCGGACGTGGCCTACTGGAAGATCGAGTGCATCCCGGAGCGAACGAGCGCCAACGAGGCGGTGGATGCCGCGCGATGGCACCGGCTGGGCCTCGACTATGCGCGCGAGAACGTGGAGGAGCTGCCGCGGGTCGCCGCGCTGCGAGTGCTGCGCACCTGGGACCTGTTCCAGCCGCGACGCATGGTCCTCTTCGCGGAGGGTCGCCACGTGCGCGCGGAGCAGGCCGGCATCGCCGTCTACTTCGTGCTGGCCGCGCTGGCGATCTATGGCGTCGTCGTCCTACGCCGGCTCCGGGCGAGGCTCCTGATCCTCCTCGCCCCGGTCGTCCTGGTCACGGTCACGAGCGTGCTGAGCTACGGGATCCCGCGATTCCGTCACGCGGCGGAGATCCCAATCGTGATCCTCGCCGCCGTGGCCGTCGCCGCGCTCCTCGACCGCCGCCACCGCGCGGGCGAGCGAGACGCCGGCGAGCCGCCCGACGTGCCGGCGGCGACCCCTTCCGGAGCGGCCTGAGTGCGGCTCACGCGCCCCGGCGCGCCGCGACTCGATCGGGAGCGCGCGATCCCCCTCGGGCTTGCGGTGGCCGCGTTCGCCCTCGCGTTAGCCCAGCGCCCGGGCCTCGCCTCGTCGGACACGAAGATCGACCTCCACGTCGACCCGACCGGGTTCCTCGCCGACATTGCCTCCGTCTGGACCCCGACGGGCTCGCTCGGACACGTACAAGGCGGTCAGTACGGCGGCTACCTCTGGCCGATGGGGCCGTTCTACTCGGTGCTCCACTCGCTCGGCGTCTCCCCGTGGCTCGTCCAGCGCCTGTGGCTCGGGCTGGTGCTGGCGCTTGCGTCGTGGGGCACGGTGCGGCTGCTCGACGCGCTGGGCGGCCCGCGGGGCGCCCTGCACCTGGTGGCTGGCGCGGCGATGCTGCTCAACCCCTACGTGGTCGTGTTCGCCAACCGGACGAGCGTGACCCTGCTCGGCTTTGCCGCCCTGCCGTGGCTGCTTCTCGCCGTGCACCGCGGGCTCCGCCAGCACCGCTCGCGGTGGTGGTGGCCGGCGGCGTTCGCCCTGATCATGACCTCGACGGGCGGCGGCGTGAACGCGGCGGTCACCGCGTGGATTCTCATCGGCCCAGTCCTGCTGCTCCTCTACGAGCCACTCTGGGGCGGCGTCCCGTGGTCGGACGTCCGCGCGTTCGCCTGGCGCGCGGCCGTCGCCAGTGCGGCAGCGTCGGCGTGGTGGGTCGTTCCGGTGCTCGTGCAGGCCCGGTTCGGGCTCGACTTCCTCCAGTTCACGGAGCAGACCGGCACGATCTGGAACACCACGAGCCTGCCCGAGAGCCTGCGCCTGATGGGCTACTGGATCTCCTACCTCGGGGTCGGCTACGGCGATTCGCTCCGGCCGTACTTCTCCGACTCGCCGACGCTCCTGTTCGACCCGGTCGTCGTCGTCGCCGGCTTGCTCGTGCCCGCGCTCGCGCTCGGGGGCTTCGCCTGGACGCGCCGCTGGCGCTACGGCGCCGTTCTTCCTGGCGCTCACGCTGGTCGGCGCTCCTCGTGATGAGCGTCGGCTTCCCGGAGGGGTCGCCGCTCCGCCGCGCCGCGACGTTCGCCTACAACCACTTCTCGCCGGTCCAGTTCCTCCGCACGACCTACAAGGCCGGCCCGCTCGTGGCGCTCGGGCTCGCCTGCCTCGGTGGCGGGGCGGCGGCGACCCTCTGGACGTGGGTCCGCGAGTCGAGGGCCGGCGCCGCCGCGCGGCGGCGCGGGGCGCGCTCGCGCTCGCGGGCGTCTCCCTGCTGGCGCTCGCCGCCTGGCCGATGACGAGCGGCGACGCGGTCGACCCGGAGGTGACCCGGGACGAGATCCCGCCGGCGTGGGAGGCGGTGGCGGACGACCTCGGCGGCGGGCTCCCGGCGAACGAGCGCGCGCTCGTGCTCCCCGGCCAGGCGTTCGCCTTCTACGAGTGGGGAGGGACCATCGACCCCATCCTGCCCGCCCTCACCGAGGCCCCGGTTGCGGTGCGAAACGTCCCGCCCTACGCCGACCTCCACGCCGTCGACCTCCTCTGGACCGTCGACCTGATGGTCCAGCAGCAGCGGCTCGTCCCCGGTCAGCTGGCGCCGCTCCTCGACCTGCTCGCCGTGGGCGCCGTCGTCACCGCGACCGACGACGACGTGGATCGGAGTGGCGGGATGCCCCCGGCCGAGGCGGCGCGCGCACTAGCCGCCCAGCCCGCCCTCGAGCGCCCCGAGGCGACCTACGGACCCGAGCGCGAGTTCGCGTCGCCGGCGGACGGTGCCGACCCGCCGGTGTCGCTTCCGGAGGTCCGGCGCTACGACCTCGATCCCGAGGCGGGCGTCGTCCGCGTGCTGCCCCGAGTTCCCGCCACGGTCGTCGACGGCTCGGCCCAGGCGCTCGCCGGCCTCGCCGCGTTCGGAGGGCTCCCGTCCGAATCGCCGCTCTTCTACGCCGGCGACCGCTCCCCGCGGGAGCTTCGAGACGCCGCGGCGGAGGGCGGCGAGTTCGTGATCACCGACTCGAACCGGAAGCCGCGTGTTCGTGCCGTCGCGGCAGCCGCCAGACCTTCGGCACGACGCTCGGCGCCGGCGGATCCCATCTCCGAGGACGCTGCCGGCTTCGACCTGTTTCCCGCGAAGGGCACCGACGCGCAGACAGTGGCCGCGCTCGAGGGCGCCCGCTACGTGAGGGCGCCGTTCTCGCCCGGCTTCGCCCAGTTCCCCGAGGAGCGGCCGTTCGCCGCGTTCGATGGCGTCCAGGAGACGCACTGGGCCGCCGACCCGGCGCTCGACGACGACCGCCACTGGATCGAGGTCGGCTTCGAGGAGGCGCGCGACGTCGAGTACGTCGACGTGCTCCCGATCGAGGACCCGCGGACGCGCGTGACGGAGGTCGAGGTGGCGGGCGTCCGCTACCCGGTGGGGCCCGGGTGGAACCGGCTCGAGGTCGGGTTGCGCGGCGTCAGCTCGCTCCGCGTCGAGATCGTTGGCACGGATCCGCCGGTCGACGAGTCGGAGAGCGCGGGGGGGTTCGACGAGATCAGGGTCGCGGGCCTCGACGTGGAGGAGCGTCTCCGGCCGCCGGTGCTGGTGGAGCGGGCGCTCGCGGGACAGGAGCTCGATGCGGCCGACCTGTCGTACGTGTTCGAGCGCACGACGGGCGACGACCCCGCCAGGGCGCCCGTGCCGCCGCCCCCGCCACCGACCGACCGCGTGCGCGATCGGACCGAGGCCGAGGCCGAGCTGATCCGGGCGGCCGGGGACGGCGAGCGCGCCATCGAGCGGGTGCTCTCGCCGCCCGCGGCGCGACGCTGGACGGTCGACGGCTGGGTGTCCGTGGGCGCCGACGTGCCCGACCACGCGCTCGACCGCATCGCCGGCACGGGTCGCCCCGGCGTGCGCTTCGCCTCGTCCGGTCGCTTCGACGGGAGGCCCGGGTTCCGGGCGTCCGGCGCCTTCGACGGCGCCCACGGACGGGATTGGGTCGACCGCCTCTCCGCCGATCGCCCGGCGTGGGTCGGATGGCTTACGCGCGGGCCGGTGACACTCCGGGAGCTCGAGCTGGCGCCGCCCGCGCCGCCCGCGCGGGCGCCTAGCCGCGTCCGAGTCGTGACCGAGGAGGATCGAAGCCCCCCGGTCGAGATCGCCCCGGACGGCGGCGTCGCGCTGCCGCGGCCCGTGCGAGGCGAGCGCTTCCGGATCGAGGTGCTGGACGTCGCACCCGCCGGCGCGGGCGGTGCGACGCCGACCGCCGCCGGCATCGGTGACCTGCGCGGGCGCGGCGTTCCGCGCGCCTCCGCGGCGTCCTCCGACCGCGTCGAGGCCGGCTGCGGCGCCGTCGCGGGCCGCGTCGGGGACCGCCGCGTCGAGCTGGGCGCCGACGAC
>CAWHPV010000007.1:0-164423 GCA_963831365.1 uncultured Thermoleophilaceae bacterium | reverse complement strand
ACGCATCGCGACCATGTGCACCGATAGGCGCTTCATCCGGCGGCGCAAGGACCTGCAGCAGGCGTTGGCAGCCGGTGAACCCACTGCCGATGCGTTCACCACGAGGATGAATCAATGGTTCCATGGTGCGTGCACGTACCAATATGGCCAATGAGGCGCTTTCAATGGCCATCTCTCCCGGCTCAAGGAACTGTGGGATCCGCCGCTCGACGTCGAGTGGCCGTTTAAGCCACTGCTGCGCGAGATAACCTCGACACTCGCCGAACGAGCGCCGCAAGACGCTGCTGAAGGCGCTACACGACGGCAGCAGCTTGAGCTTGTGAGCGGATGCTACGGCGAGGGCCGTTGATATTGAGGGCGACATCGCCCATGAGCAGGTAATTTCGACAGCGTTCCTGCGAGGAATTACGTATGTCGAAGTTCGGCGATCGCGCGTTTGCCGCACTCGCACGGTTCAACGGCCACCTGTCCGCCTTGGTCAAGCGAGGTCGAATCAACTCCGGCCGACCCGCCGCGGCTGCCGCGCGAAGGCGCTCGACGAGTTGCTCGCAGATTACCGCGCGCGCCCGCACCGCGTCGGATGCCATCGCGCGGTCCTTCACCCTGATCGACCTGACCGCGCTCGACATCGTCGACATGCAGGTGCGGCTGCAGGGCGAGACCGCCCGACTCGCGTCGGCGCTGCGCGAGCTCGGAGAGCGGTCGGACGGCAGCACTTCGTCCGCGACGCATTCGACGATCGCGCTGGTTGCCGCTCGACGAGGCCGCGCAGCTGGTCGCGGCGGCCGTCTTCCCCAGCGCGGTCGCAGGGGCTGCGCGAGCGTCAACGTCAAGCTGTGGGACTTCGAGAAGATTCGAGTGGAAGCGCTACACCGACATCCTCACGACGGTCGTGCAGCGCAGCCGGATCACGTCCGAGCAGCAGGTGAGATCCAGTCGATCGCCGACGATGTGGCGCGGGCGTTCGCCGACGTGAACACGCTGCTCAACGATCTGGCCGAGAGCCGGGCAGCCGACGCGGACGTCGCTGCGGCGGCGGCTCGACGCAGGCGCCGGTGAAGCTGACGAGCGGCGCTGCAGAAGAGCCGACGAGCGGCTCGAGATAGCGCCCGAGGCGTTCAGCGTGTTCGCGCCGGTCATCAAGGCGTCGAGGAAGGTCGCGGAGGACGTCGCGAAGCTGCTCCGCAAGCTCACGATTCCGCTCTTTCCTGCCGCACGGCCAGCTCGGCGACTGCTGCGAATACATCGTCCGCCGACGCTCTACGACGGCCTCAGCGGCGTGCAGACGTTCGCGCTGCTCAACATCCTGGCCCGCATCCAGGCGACCCGCGCCTCCGGCCGGCCGCTGCTGACAGAGCGCGGCGTCGAGGTCGTTCGCACGTCTTTCCGATCGGATCTATTTCGAGGCCGACCGCTCACATCATCGACGGACATCGGCCGCGGACGACGCGTTCGAGAAGGCGCCGGCGTCGCTGCACCGGTTCAAGGAAGGCAGCTTCAAGCAGAAGACGCTTCAGAAGGGCAATCTGCAGGTGTGCTTCGCCTCGCGGCCGGACGATCGCGTCGTCATCGACGCCGATATCGACCTGTACCGCAACGCCGTGCCGCACCTGTTCGGCCCTGCGTCGCGGTCAAGCCGCAGCTCGCCTGCTTCGAGCGCCTCGGCGCTCCCGGGTGGGAGGCGCTCGCGAGCGCGACGCAGCATGCCCGCCGGCGCGGGCGCTCGTGATCGCCGACGGCAAGCGCGGCGACGTGCCGGTGACCGCCCGCGCGTACGCGCAGGCGCTCGTGGGCGAGACGCCGAGCCCGTTCGGCTCCGTCCCGGGCCTGGGGGCCGACGCGTTCACCGCCAACCCGCTACTCGGCCGCGACGCGCTGGAGCCGCTGCTTGCGGCGGCGGTCGAGAGCGGCGGGGGATGCTTCGTGCTCGTGCGGACCTCGAACCCGGGCGCCGCCGAGCTCCAGGACGCGGCGGCGCCAGACGCCCCTCTTCACGAGCTGCTCGCGACGATGGTCGCGGAGCTCGGTGCCCCCTCCGTCGGCGACGCGGGCCTCTCGAGCGTCGCCGCGGTGGTGGCGGCCACGAGCCCCGGCCTGCTCGGCCGCCTGCGCGAGCTCATGCCCCGGACCGTCTTCCTCCTCCCCGGCGTCGGGGCGCAGGGCGGCGAGGTCGAGGCGCTCGGCCCTGCGTTCGCGCCCCACCCCGCCGCGGGCCTCGTGGCGGCCTCGCGCTCGATCGTCGGCGCCCACGCCGAGCGCGGCGGCGATCCCGGCTCGGCCGCCCGCGCCGCCGCCGAGGCGATCCGCGAATCGGCGTGGAGCATCGCCCGCGCCTGAGTGCCCGCGACCTGCTTTCGGCGATGCTTCAGGGCTCCCGAATCGCTCGTATGCGGGGTCTTTCGCCGGTACCATCGGGTAGCGCATGGGCCAAGGCTCTCCCAGTCCGATGCGTCTGGTGGCGCCCGCCGCCCTCGTCCTCTTCGGCATCGTCTTCGTGATCGTCCTGTTCACCTCGTCGGGCGACGACGAGCCGTCCTCGAGCGAGGCGGTCAACGAGTCGGGCCAGCTGGAGGAGGACGGCGAGCGGCAGGGAGCCGCCGCCGACAAGAAGAGCTACACGGTGGAGTCGGGTGACACGCTCGACTCGATCGCCGAGAAGACCGGGATCGACGTCGACGAGCTCCAGGTGCTGAACCCCGACCTCGACCCCCAGGCGATCGTGTCGGGCCAGAAGATCAAGCTCCGGGAGTGAGCGTCACAGCCCGCCGCCTCCTCGCCGCCGCCGTCGCGGCGCTGATCGCCGCCTGCCCGGCCGCCGGCATGGCGAGTGCCGCGCCCCCGAAGGCGCCGTCGATCGACGCTCCCGCCGGGATCCTGGTCGACGCCGCGACCGGCGACGCGCTCGCCGCCAGGGACGCAAACGCGCGTCGGCCGATCGCGAGCGCCACGAAGCTCATGACGGCGCTCCTCGTCCTGGAGCGCGCCGAGCTCGGGGAGACGTTCACCGCGCCGGACTACGAGGCCTCGCCCGTGGAGTCGAAGATCGACCTCGAGGAGGGCGAGCGCATGACGGTGCGCGACCTGCTCACCGCGCTCATGCTCGAGAGCGCGAACGACGCCGCCGGGACGATCGCGGAGGGCGTCTCCGGCTCGCAGCCGCGGTTCGTGCAGGCGATGAACCGGCGCGCGCGGGAGCTCGGGCTCGAGGACACGCACTACGCCAACCCGATCGGCTTCGACGATGCGCGCAACTACTCGAGCGCTCGCGACCTCGCAACGCTCGCGACGCACCTGCTGGAGGACCCGACCTTCGCTCGCATCGTGGACCGCCCGCGCGCCGTGCTGAGCAGCGGCTCTCGTCGCCGCGTGGTCGAGAACCGCAACCGGCTGATCGCGGAGCGACCCGAGGTCGACGGCGTGAAGACGGGCCATACGGCGGGCGCCGGCTACGTGCTGATCGGCGCCGCGACCGAGCGCGACGCCGGCGTCGTCAGCGTGGTGCTCGGGGCCGAGAGCGAGAGCCGGCGCGACAGCGCGACCCGTGCGCTGCTCGAGTTCGGGATGGACCAGTTCCACCGCCGCCCTGTGCTCCACGTCGGCGACGAGGTGGCCACCGCCCGCGTCGCGCACCAGGGCGACCGCGTCGCGACGCTCACCGCCGGCGAGGACGTGGACGTGACGGTCAGGCGCGGCGCGGACGAGCCCACGACGCGCGTGGACGCACCCGACGAGCTCGAAGGCCCCACCCCCGCTCGCGGGCGCGTCGGCACGGTCGAGGTCCTCTACCGGGGCGACGTGGTCGAGCGCGTGCCGCTCGTGACCGCGGGCGCGATTCCGGCGCCGGACGCGGTCGACCGCGCGCGCTCGGCCGTCGAGTCCCCCTTGACCTGGGTTCTCGCCTTCGCCATCGTTGTGGTCGTCGCCGTGGCGTTGATCCGGCCCAGGTCGGGGTCTCGGCGCCGCTCCGGCGCTCGATCCGCATGATCATCACGGTCACACTCAACGCCGCCGTCGACAAGACGCTGGCCGTGCCGAACTTCCGGCTCGGGCGCCGCCACCGCGCCGTCGAGCAGACGTCGCGCGCCGGCGGCAAGGGCGTGAACGTCGCACGGGCGCTGAAGTCGCTTGGACAGCCTGTCATCGCCACGGGGGTCGCCGGCGGGCCCACCGGGACGCGCATCATCGAGCAGCTCACCGAGGAGGCGATCCTCAACGACTTCGTGCGGATCCGCGAGGAGTCGCGCACCTCGACAGCGGTCGTCGATCCGGCCTCCGGCGAGCAGACCGAGATCAACGAGCACGGGCCCGAGGTCTCGGAGGCCGAGCTCGACCTCTTCCGCGACAAGCTGCTCTACCTCGCGAAGGGGGCGGCGATGTGCGTGTTCGCCGGCAGCCTCCCGCGCGGCGCCGACCCCGGACTCTACGGCGAGCTGGTGCACGAGCTCCGGAAGCTCGGGGTGACGACGTTCCTCGACTCGGAGGGCGAGGCGCTGCGGCTCGCGACGCGCGCCGAGCCGACCGTCGTGACGCCCAATGAGCTCGAGGCCGAGGGTCTCGTCGGGCACGAGTTCGCCGACGACGCGGATCGCATCGTGGCGATCCGGGAGATCGTCGAGCTCGGCGCCAAGGAGGCCGTGATGACGATGTCGTCGGGCTGCATCGCCCTCGTGGAGGATCGCGAGGCGCCCGGTCATGGGCCCCGGCTCTATCGCGTGCGGCTCGAGCCGGTCGAGACGCCGGTCTCCGGCGTGGGATCGGGCGACGCCTTTCTCGCGGGCTACGTGGCGGCCCGCTATCGCGGCGGCCCGATCGAGGACGGGCTTCGCTTCGCGGTGGCCTGCGGGGCCGAGTCGACGCAGCACTTCGGCGCCGGCGACCTGGATCCCCGGGCCGTCGAGCGGCTCGCGGGGGACGTCGAGGTGGAGGCGCTCGCCGAGCCGGCCGTCGAGTCGCCGGCCTAGCGCGCACCTCCGCGCGGTTCGACCCCGCAAGCAGCGCTTTTTTCCGTCTCTGAGCGCCGCGCGGCCGGTGCTAAGGTGGCTCGTCCGGCTCGCCGCCGGGTGAGCATCGATCCGCCGCCAAATCTAGGATGCCGTCATGGAAGTAGAGATCGGCCGGGGCAAGAAGGGTCGTCGGGCCTTCGGCTTCGACGACATCGCCGTCGTGCCGTCGCGCCGGACCCGCGACCCCGACGACGTCGACATCACCTGGACGCTCGGGCCCTATCGGTTCGAGCTGCCGCTCCTCGCCGCCGCGATGGACGGCGTCGTCTCGCCGGCCACGGCGGTCGCGGTCGGCAAGCTCGGCGGGCTCGGGGTGCTCAACCTCGAGGGGATCCACGCGCGCTACGAGGACGCCGACGCCGAGCTCGAGCGGATCGCTTCGCTCCCGCCCGAGGTCGCGACCGGAGAGATGCAGCGCATCTACTCGTCGCCGATCGAGCCCGAGCTCATCGCCCGGCGGATCCGCGAGGTCAAGGACCAGGGCGTCGTGTGCGCGGCGTCGCTCACCCCGCAGCGGGTCCGCGACCACTACGAGCTAGCGCTCGACGCCGGTCTCGACATCCTCGTGATCCAGGGCACGGTCATCTCCGCGGAGCACGTCTCGACGACGTCCGAGCCGCTCAACCTCAAGGAGTTCATCCGCGAGGTGCCGATCCCGGTCATCGTCGGCGGCTGCGCGTCGTACTCGACCGGTCTGCACCTGATGCGCACCGGGGCGGTCGCCGTGCTCGTGGGCGTCGGACCGGGGGCGGCGTGCACGACGCGCGGGGTCCTGGGCATCGGCGTTCCCCAGGCCACGGCGATCTCGGACGTCCAGGCGGCCCGCTCGCAGCACATGCTCGAGACGGGCGAGTACGTGAAGGTGATCGCGGACGGCGGGATGCGGAACGGAGGGGACATCGCGAAGGCCTTCGCCTGCGGCGCGGACGCCGTGATGATCGGCTCGCCGCTCGCCCGCGCGCACGAGGCTCCGGGCCACGGCTACCACTGGGGCATGGCCACCTTCCATCCGTCGCTCCCGCGCGGGGCGCGCGTCCGCACGACCCAGAACGGGACGCTCGAGCAGATCCTGCTCGGCCCAGCCCACGAGAACGACGGCACGTTCAACCTGATGGGCAGCCTGCGCACGTCGATGGCCACCTGCGGGTACGAGGACATTCCGTCCTTCCACCGCGCCGAGGTCATGGTGGCCCCGGCGCTCCAGTCGGAGGGCAAGCAGCTCCAGCGTGAGCAGGCGATCGGCATGGGCGGGAAGACGGCCACCGCGGCCCCGTCCCGCGACGGCGTGACGAACGGCAGCGCGCCGGCCGCGCCCGAGCGGAGCGAGCCCGCCGCCGTTCGCGAGTGAGCCGGGCGCCCGAGGGCGACGCTCCCGGAGCCAAGGCTGGCGCGGGCGTCGCCGAGGCCGTGGCCGACCGCGTGGTCACGGGCCGCGGGCATGACCCCGAGCCCGCCACGCCGGCGTCCGGGGACGCCCGGCCGAGCCGTCCCGCGCTTGACGAGGTGCTGGTGCTCGACTTCGGCGGTCAGTACTCGCAGCTCATCGCGCGGCGCGTGCGCGAGTGCGGGGTGTTCTCGGAGCTCCTGCCGCACGACCTGCCCGTGGCCGACATCGTGCGCCGCGCGCCGCGCGGGCTGATCCTCTCCGGCGGCCCCGCCTCGGTCTACTCCGAGGGGGCGCCCGCCCTGCGACGCGAGGTCCTGGAGCTCGGGATTCCGGTGCTCGGCATCTGTTACGGGATGCAGGCGATGGCGCGCGAGCTCGGCGGCAGGGTCGAGCAGGCGCCGAACGGCGAGTTCGGCCGCACGCGGCTCACCGTCATGCGCCACGGGCAGCTGCTAGCCGGCCTGCCGGCGGAGCAGGCGTGCTGGATGAGCCATCGCGACTCGGTGTTCGAGCCGCCGCCCGGGTTCGAGGCGCTCGCCGCGTCCGAGGAGTCACCAGTGGCGGCGCTCGAGGATCGAGATCGCCGCCTCTTCGGGATCCAGTTCCACCCCGAGGTCGTACACACGCCGCACGGCGGCGAGATCCTCACGACGTTCTTGCGCGACGTCTGCGAGTGCGACATGTCGTGGAGCGCCGCGTCGGTGGCCGATGAGCAGATCGAGCGGATCCGCGCCCAGGTCGGGGACGGCCGGGTCATCTGCGGCCTGTCGGGCGGCGTGGACTCCTCGGTGGCCGCGCTGCTCGTGCACAGGGCGGTCGGCGACCAGCTCACGTGCGTCTTCGTGGACCACGGGCTGATGCGCAAGAACGAGGGCGAGCAGGTCGTGGCGGCGTTCAGGGACTCGTTCCAGGTGCCGCTCGTGGCGGTCGACGCCGAGGCCCGCTTCCTCGAGCGCCTTCGCGGCGTGATCGATCCGGAGGCGAAGCGGAAGATCATCGGCGCCGAGTTCATCCGCGCGTTCGAGGAGGAGGCGGCGAAGCTCGGAAGCCCCAGGTTCCTCGTCCAGGGGACGCTCTACTCGGACGTGATCGAGTCGGGCGGCGGCACGGGGGCGGCCACGATCAAGTCACACCACAACGTCGGCGGGCTGCCTGAGGACCTTGGGTTCGAGCTCGTGGAGCCGCTCCGGGCGCTCTTCAAGGACGAGGTGCGGGAGGTGGGGGCGACCCTCGGCCTGCCGGAGCGGCTCGTCTGGCGCCAGCCGTTCCCCGGCCCCGGACTCGCGATCCGCATCGTCGGCGGCGAGGTGACCCGCGAGCGGCTCGACGTACTGCGCGACGCGGACTTCGTGCTCCAGGACGAGATCCGCGCCGCCGGCCTCTACCGCGAGCTGTGGCAGTCGTTCTGCGTCCTGCCGGGCGACCTGCGGACGGTGGGCGTCCAGGGCGACGAGCGGAGCTACGGCTATGTGATCGTGATCCGGGCGGTCACGAGCGACGACGCGATGACGGCGGACTGGGCCCGGCTCCCGTACGACCTCCTCGAGAGCGTTGCCTCACGGATGATCAACGAGATCCCGCAGGTGAACCGGGTGACGCTCGACATCACGTCGAAGCCCCCCGGGACGATCGAGTGGGAGTAGCGGGGCGGCCGACGCGCCGCTCCGACCTACGAGAACGAGTCCCAGTGCTGCAGTGACGGGAGCGGGTCGTAGGGAGACCCGCCCTCGTACCAGCCAGGCGCCGACCACAGCTCGAAGTGGAGATGGCATCCCTGGGCGTTGCCGGTCTCGCCCACGGCGCCGATCCGCTCGCCGGTGTGGACGCGCTCGCCCGGCCCTCGCGGCGATTCCTTCTTGAGGTGCATGTAGGCGTAGTCCTCGCCGGCCTTCTTGCCGTCGATCACCAGGTAGTGGCCGGCAGCGTAGTGGTAGCGGCGCGTCTGGACTCGTCCGCCGCGGGCCGCCACCAGGTCGGTGCCGCAGTCGGCGAACATGTCCTGTCCCTGGTGCGAGTGACCTGATCGCCCGGCTCCGAAGCGCGACCCGCTGCCGCCGTAGTCGTGGCGGCCGCGGATCGGGAAGTAGTGGCGGTAGAACTTGAAGTCGTCGCGACTACGGTCGTCCGGATCGGCGCTGGCCGTCTCGAGCCCCTCGTCGTCACGCGCGGTCAGCCGGAAGCGGTAGCGCCCCTCGTCCGTGACGCGATCGTCCGCGACCCCGTCCCACTTGACGGACTGGACCTCGTCGGACTCGACCGGCGGCGGCTTCCACGTCTCGATCCGCTCGCCGTCCGCGTCGCGGATCAGGTCGATCCGCGCGGACACCGGCTCGGAGTGGTCGATCCGGTACGAGAACTTGATCATCTTCTCGGCGTTGTAGTAGATCGTCGACCGACTGGTGGCCGTCTCGACCTTCGGTCCGTCGGAGTCGCCGGAGCCGGTGGCCGGCTGGAGCTCGGCCGCACTCGCCGGACCGGCCGTCGCGAGGACGCCGAGGAGCGCTGCGCACGCCAACGCCGCACCACGCCCGATCCCGCCGATTCGCTCGATTGCACGTCGCGCCAGCGCGCTCGCCTCTCCTTCGAAGGGCCTACGGGGTTAGCTGACGGGCTCGCGCCGAAAGAGCGGCGCTACCGGCGATGCGCAGGCGCGCCTCGCCCGATTCGCCCCACGGCGACCCGCTGCGGGCCGCCGACTGGTTCCCCCGTTCCGCGCGGCCGGGCCGCGCGGATTCGGCAGGCTGTATCGATCAGCGCGCCAGTATAGGAGCGCTCCAGGCGGCAGATCCGGCCCGGAGGCGGATTTTTCCCGCTATCACCGGGCCGAGGCGAATCCCCGACTGCGACTCCAGGTCCCCGCGTGGCGATCGGCGGGTGTGCCAAGATAGTCCGCTGTTCGGGCGCGGCCGGCAGCTCGCCGTTCGCGCCGGGCTTCCCCTTTCGATGAAGACCTACGTGGCCACACCGTCCACCCGCGAGCGCGACTGGCTCGTGGTCGACGCGACCGGGCAGACGCTCGGCCGGCTCGCGACCCAGCTCGCCGACGCCCTCCGCGGCAAGCGCAAGCCCGAATACACCCCGCATTGCGACGTGGGCGACTTCGTGATCGTGGTGAACGCGGAGAAGATCTCGGTGACCGGCAAGAAGCTCGACGAGAAGCGCTACTACCGCCACTCCGGCTACCCGGGCGGACTGCGCTCGCGGACGCTCCGCGAGCAGCTCGCCCGGCGGCCCGAGGAGGTCATCCGCACCGCGGTCCGCGGCATGCTGCCCCGGACCCGCCTCGGGCGCGCGCAGCTCACGAAGCTGAAGGTCTACGCAGGGCCGGAGCACCCGCACGCCGCACAGAAGCCGCAGCCGATGGAGGTCCAAGCAAGATGACTGAGAACGAGCGCCCGGACACGCCCGAGGAGCGCCCCGAGACGCCGGAGGAGGGCACGCCCGAGGCCGCCGCCGAGGAGTCCACGGCGCCCGAGGCGGCTGACGAGCAGTCGGCCGAGGAGACGCCCGACGCGGTCGCCGAGGAGCCGGATGAGCCACAGGCCGACGAGCCGGAGCAGCCGGAGGCGGAGGCGCCGGACCAGCCGCACGCCGAGGAGGCCGCGCCGCCCGCGCGAGCCCGAGGCAGAGCCTCCGCCCACGGCGGAGGCCCCTCCGCCGCGCGACCGCGCGTCGGCGGGCGAGCAGGCCGAGGAGGTCGTCCCGGGGGCCGACCTGGAGCCGGACCTCGTCCTCGACGATCGGCCTCAGGAAGACGACCGCTACGCCGACGCCGCCGAGCGCTATCCCACGGCCGCGGAGGACGACGAGGCTCCGCCCGCGTCCGACGAGGCCCCAGCCCCGGCGGAGGAGCCACAAGCCGCGACCCCGATGACGCTTGCCGCCGACGCCCGCTACACGGCGACGGGCAAGCGCAAGACCTCGGTCGCTCGGGTGATCCTCAGCCCCGGTGACGGGAGCTACACGGTCAACGGGCGCCCGCTCGAGGAGTTCTTCCCGCGTCCCACGCTGCAGAAGGCGGCTCGTCAGCCGCTCGCGCACGGCGGGCTACGACGGCCGGATGAATGTCGTCGCGAAGCTCCACGGCGGCGGCGTCTCGTCCCAGGCCGGAGCGCTCAGGCACGGCATCGCGCGCGCGCTGGTCGGCGCGGACCCAAACCTTCGCGGCGACCTGAAGCGGCGCGGGTTCCTCACGCGCGACCCACGCGTCAAGGAGCGCAAGAAGGCCGGCCTCAAGAAGGCGCGCAAGCGCCCGCAGTTCTCGAAGCGCTGAGCGCGCCGTGACGGCCGGCGCAGCCGCCGAGTCCAGCGCCGCAGCGGCGCCGGGACCCTCGCACACCCGCCTGTTCGGCACCGACGGGGTTCGCGGGCGCGTCGGCGAGCGCCTCACCGCCGAGCTCGCGCTCGCGCTCGGTCGCGGCGGCGGCGGCCGGCTCCCCGGCCGCAGCGACCGCGCGTCCTCATCGTCCGCGACACGCGCGAGTCCGGCCAGATGCTCGAGTCGCCCTCGCGGCGGGCGTCGCCGCGGCCGGCGGGCACGCGCTGATCGGCGGAGTTCTGCCCACGCCGGGCGTCGCGGTGCTCGTCCGGTGTTTCGGGTTCGACCTCGGGGCGGTGGTCTCGGCCTCCCACAACCCCTTCCACGACAACGGGATCAAGTTCTTCGGCCCGGATGGCACGAAGCTCTCGGACGCCGACGAGGAGCGGATCGAGGCCTCGGTCGCCGCCGGGGCGGTCACCGGCGACGCGGGCCCCGGACGGGTCACGCGAGATGCACGGCGCGGGCGCCGACTACGTCCGCGGCCTCGAGGCTCGCTTCGACGGGCTCGACCTCGGCGGGCGGCGCGTGGTGCTCGACTGCGCCAACGGCGCGACCTACCGCGTGGCGCCGGAGCTCTTCCGCCGGCTCGGCGCGGAGGTCGTGACGGTCGCCGCCGAGCCCGACGGCCGGAACATCAACCACGAGTGCGGATCGACCCACGTCGAGCGCCTGGCGGACGCGGTCCGCCGCGACGGCCACGAGCTCGGCTTCGCCTTCGACGGCGACGGCGATCGCGTGCTGGCGGTCGATCGGCACGGGAGCGTGGTGGACGGCGACGAGCTGATCGCGCTCGCCGCGCTGCACCTGCGGCGCGCGGGCCGCCTGCCGGAGGCGGGCGTGGCGGTGACCGTGATGACGAACTACGGCTTCCACCAGGCGATGCGCGCGGCCGGGATCCAGGTCGCCACCACGCCGGTCGGCGACCGCCACGTGCTCGCGGAGCTCCTCAAGCGCGGGTGGGCGCTGGGCGGCGAGCAGTCCGGCCACATCATCGACACCGGCTTCGTGCCCTCGGGCGACGGGATCGCGGCGGCGCTCCTGACCCTCGAGGCGCTCGGCGGCCGCGACCTGGCCGACCGCGACGCGATGACGAAGCTCCCGCAGACGCTCGTCAACGTGCGCGTCGACCGCGCCGGGCGACCTCGAGTCGGCGTCCGCGGCTCCGAGGAGGCCGTCGCGCGCGAGCCGGGTCTCCTGAGGGCCGTGGGCGCGTGCTCGTGCGCCCCTCCGGGACGGAGCCGCTCGTGCGCGTGATGGTCGAGGCGCCCGACCGAGAGGAGTGCGACCAGGTGGCCGGCGGCTCGTGGACGCGGTGGAGCGCGACCTGCCGACTGATCGCCGCCGGCGGACGCGGAAGCGCTGGTAGCATCGACCGCCCACAGGAGGGTTTCGAGGGAGCCGCGACGAAGCGGCTCCTCGCGTTCTCAGGGGCGCTCCGAGGCCGACGCGGGCCGTAAGGAGGTGAAGCCCGTGTGCGGAATCGTTGGATACGTCGGTGGCCGCCCGTGCCGGGACCTCCTCCTGCGCGGGCCTCGAGAAGCTCGAGTACCGCGGCTACGACTCGGCCGGGGTCTCGCTCCTCGCCGACGACCGGATCGAGTCCGTGCGCGCCGTGGGCAACCTCTCGGCGCTGCAGCGACGCGGTCGCGGCGCTACCGGCCGCCGCGGACGGCGGCGCCGTGGCGACGGCGGAGCGCGAGCCGACCACCGGGATCGGCCACACGCGCTGGGCGACCCACGGCCGGTGTCCCGACGCCAACGCCCACCCCCACTTCGACACGCGAACCGCGATCCACATCGTGCTCAACGGGATCGTCGAGAACCACGCGGAGCTGAGGCGCCGCCTCGTCGCCGAGGGCGCCGACTTCACGTCCGAGACCGACGCCGAGGTCGTGGCGCACCTCATCGCCAGCCACCACGACGGCGACCTCGTCGAGGCCGTGCGCGGCCGCCTACGCCGAGCTGCGCGGCCACTACGCCTTCGTCGCGATGTGCGCCGGACGAGCCCGACCTGCTCGTGGGAGCGCGCAAGGAGTGCCCGCTCGTCGTGGGCGTGGGCGAGGGCGAGCACTTCATCGCCTCCGCCATCCCCGCCTTCCTGGCGCGAGACGCGCGACGTCCAGCTCGTCGAGGACGACGAGATCGTCGCCGTGCGCCCGGACGGCGCCGAGTTGCTCGACGCGGCCGCGGGCGCGCCGATCGAGCGCGAGCCCGAGGTGGTCGACTGGGACGAGGAGGCCGCCGAGAAGGGCGGCTACGAGACCTTCATGCTCAAGGAGATCCACGAGCAGCCGGACGCCGTCGCCGAGACGATCGCCGACCGGCTCGCCGGGCGGCCGCGTCGAGCTGGGCGACATCGGCGTGACGACGAGGAGCTGCGCCGGCCTCGCGGCGCATCGTGATCGTGGCCTGCGGGACCTCCTACCACGCCGGCCTCGTCGGCCGCTACGCGATCGAGGAGTGGGCGCGGGTGCCGGTCGAGATCGACATCGCCTCCGAGTACCGCTACCGCAACCCGGTGGTCGGCCAGGGCGACCTCGTCATCGGCATCTCCCAGTCGGGCGAGACGGCCGACACGCTCGCGGCGATGCGCCTCGCGCGCGAGCGCGGGGCGAAGGTGCTCGCGGTGACCAACGTCATGGGCAGCCAGGCCACGCGCGACGCCGACGGCGTGCTCTTCACGCGCGCCGGCCTCGAGATCGGCGTGGCCGCCACCAAGACCTACGTCGCGCAGGTCGCGGCGATGTACCTGCTCGCGCCTCAAGCTCGCCCAGGTGCGCGGCACGCTCGAGCCGGCCCGGCTGCGGAGCTGATCGCCGAGCTGCGACCGCGCTGCCGCACGCTGATCGCCGCGCGGCTCGAGACGCTCCGACGAGCGACGTGCGCGCCGCTCGCCGAGCAGTTGCGCGACGCCGGCTTCTTCCTCTACCTGGGCGCCACGTCGGCCTCCCGGTGTGCCTCGAGGGCGCGCTCAAGCTCAAGGAGATCTCCTACATCCCCACGGACGCCTACGCGGCCGGCGAGATGAAGCACGGCCCGATCGCCCTGCTCGACGAGCGCACGCCGGTCGTCTGCGTGGCCACCGACGCGCCGGTGCTCGACAAGGTGCTGTCGAACGTCGCCGAGGTCCAGGCGCGCGGGGCGCACGTGATCGCCGTCGCCACCGAGGGCAGCGACGCGGGTCGCCGAGGTCGCCGAGGAGGTCGTGTACGTGCCGCGCACGGACTGGCTGCTCCAGCCGCTCGCTCGCGATCCTGCCGCTCCAGCTCCTCGCCTACCGCATCGCGCGCGCGCGCGGGCTGAACGTGGACCAGCCGCGCAACCTCGCCAAGACGGTCACCGTCGAGTAGCTGCCGCCCGGCGGCGCCCGGGTACGCTCGCGGGGTGAGCGGGATCGGGATCGACCTGATCGAGATCGGGCGCGTGGAGCGGGCCCTTGCGCGGCGGCCGCGGATCGCCGAGCGGCTGTTCACCGACGCCGAGCGCGCTTACGCGGACGCCCGCGCGCGAGCCCGCCCGCCACCTCGCCGCGCGCTTCTGCGCCAAGGAGGCCGTGGCCAAGGCGCTCGGGATCGAGAGCTGGAGCTTCCGCGACGTCGAGGTCGTGGCGGGCGCCGGCGCGCCCGCCGTGCGCCTGTCCGGGGCGGCGGCGGAGCGCGCCCGCCGGCTGGGCGCGTGCCCCGTCGTCTCGCTGACCCACGATCGGGCCATGGCCGCCGCGGTGGCGCTCGCGCTCCCCGCATGACGCTCCCGGACTGGCTCGACCCGCTTTACGTCGCGGACGAGATGCGAGCCGCCGACGGATGGTCCGTCGAGCACGGCGGCGTCGCCGTCGATCGACCTGATGGAGCGTGCGGGCGAGGGTCTGGCGCGGGCGGCGGCCGAGGTCGCGCCGGCGGGCGGGCAGGTCGCGGTCGTCGTCGGCAAGGGCAACAACGGCGGCGACGGCCTGGTCGCGGCGCGCGTCCTGCGCGGCGACGGCCGCGAGGTCGACGTCCTGTCCCTTGCGCCGCTCGATGACCTTCGAGGCGACGCCGCGCGCGAACCTCGAGCGGCTCCCCAGGGAGCCGGCCGCGCCCGTTCGACCCGGCGGCGCTCGCGGGCTCATCCTGCGTCGTCGACTGCCTGCTGGGCACCGGGTCCTCGGGCGCGCCGCGCGAGCCGGCGGCGAGCGCGATCGGAGCGATCAACGCCGCCGGCGCGCCGATCGTGGCCTGCGACGTGCCCTCGGGCGTCGACGCCTCGACCGGGGAGGTCGCGGGCGAGGCCGTCGACGCGGCGCTCACGGCGACCTTCCACGGGTCGAAGGTCGGGCTGCACGTGGCGCCCGGCGCCTTTCGGCGCGGCGAGGTCCGGGTAGTCGACATCGGCATCCCGCGCGGCGGCCCCGCGCCGCGTTCCGCCGGCCTCATCTCCGAGCGGGCGCTCGCGAGGGTCCCCGGGCGTTCGCGCGACGGCTCCAAGTTCACGTCGGGGGTCGTCGTCGTCGCGGGCGGCGCGCGCGGGCCTCACGGGCGCGCCCTGCATGGCGGCGATGTCCGCGGCGCGGTCGGGGGCGGGCTACGTGCAGGTGGCGGTGCCGGCGTCGGTCGAGCCGGCCATCGAGTTGCGGCTCCTGGAACAGATGACGGTCGGGCTCGAGGAGGCCGACGGAGCGCATGTCCCCGCGGGCGCGGCGCGCGTCGGGGAGCTGGCCGGCCGGGCGGGATCGGTCGTGCTGGGGCCGGGTGTCGGCCGATCGGAGGGAGCGCTCGAGTTCGCGCGCCTGGTCGCCCGGTCGGTGACCGCCCCGCTGCTGATCGACGCCGACGGCCTGAACGCGCATGCCGGACGGCTGTCGTCGCTCGCCGATCGCCCCGGGCCCACGGTTCTCACGCCGCATGCCGGCGAGCTCGCCCGGCTGCTCGACACGGACACGGCCGCGATCGAGGCGCACCGGCTCGAGTCCGTTCGTCGCGCGGCGGCGGAGAGCGGCGCCGTGGTCCTCCTGAAGGGCGATGACACGCTGGTCGCGGCGCCCGGCGGCCCGGTCGCGGTCAGCCCGGGGGGCACTCCGGCGCTCGCGACCGCGGGCACGGGCGACGTCCTCTCCGGTCTCATCGGGGCGCTCCTCGCGAAGGGCGTGGACGCGTTCGGCGCCGCGGCGGCGGGCGCGCTCGCCCACGCGCGCGCGGGACAGGTGGCGGCCCGGCGGATCGGCGCGGACCACACGATCGCGGGCGACGTGATCGACTCGCTGCCCGAAGCGATGCGACGGGAGGCCCGGTGAGCCCCGAGCGCGCCCTGGCCCGCGTCGACCCGGCGGCGATCGCCGCGAACTGCGGGCGCCTGCGCGGGCTGCTCGCGCCCGAGACGGAGCTCTGCGCCGTCGTGAAGGCGGACGCGTACGGGCACGGTCAGGCGCCCGCGGCGCGGGCGGCGGTGGCCGGCGGGGCCACCTGGCTCGGCGTCGCGACCGCGGCCGAGGCGGCGGCCCTGCGCGAGGAGGGCTTCGACGAGCGCGTGCTCGTGATGGGCGCCCTGACGCGTGCCGACGCGGCGGTGGCGGCGGCCGCGAGGGCCGACGTCGTCGTGTGGCGGCCCGAGCTGCTGGACGAGCTCTCCCGGTTGGCCGTCGAGGCGGGCGCGCCGGTGCGAGTCCACGTCAAGCTCGACACCGGCATGGGCCGGCTCGGAACCAAGGACGCCGCGGGCGCGATCGAGCTGGCGGACCGGATCGATGCCGCCCCGGCCCTCGAGCTCGTGGGGGTGATGACCCATTTCGCGACCGCGGACGACCTTGGCGACGACGACCATTTCGGGCGCCAGCTCGCGGGGTTCGTCGCCTTCGTGGAGCGGGTCCGCGATCGCCACCCGCGCGTGATCGCGCACGCGGCCAACAGCGCCGCCGCGTATCGCGACGCGGCGAGCCACCTGAACATGGTCCGCTGCGGGATCGCCATCTACGGCCTCGACCCCTTCGGCGGCGACCCCGCCGACCGCGGCCTCGAGCCCGCCCTGTCGCTCGAGTCCTACGTGGCGGACGTCAAGCGCTTCGCCGCCGGGGACAGCGCCGGCTACGGGCGCCGCTGGAGCGCAGAGGAGGAGTCCTGGGTCGGAGTCGTGCCGATCGGGTACGGCGACGGCGTGCGGCGCGGGCTCTCGAACAACGCGGACCTCCTCGTGCGCGGCCGCCGCCGGCCGCTCGTGGGGACGGTGAGCATGGACAACGTCACGATCTGGCTGGGCCGCGAGACCGACGTGGAGCCGGGCGACCGGGCGGTCCTCATCGGGGCGCAGGACGGCGAGCGGATTCGCTGCGAGGAGCTCGCGGAGCGCCTCGACACGATCAACTACGAGATCCCATGCGGGCTGACCGCGCGCGTCCGGCGCACCTACGAGGGCGGTTGACCGAGGCGATCGACAGCGTCCTTACGGGGCGCCCCATCCACGCCGTGCGCTCCGCGCTCGCGGAGCGCGGCCCGCCCGCGTGGATCGTCGGCGGGTCGATCCGGGACGCGCTGCTCGGGCGGCCGGTGATCGACGTCGACGTGGCGGTGGCGGGCGACGCCGAGGCCGCCGCACGGAGCGTCGGGGACGCGATCGGGGGTCCGGTCTTTCCGCTGTCCGAGGCATTCGGCGCGTGGCGGGCGATCGACCCGCGCGAGGAGTTCGTGTGTGACGTCGCCCCGCTGGCCGGGGACGCGATCGACGCCGACCTCGGCCAGCGCGACTTCACCGTCAACGCGATGGCGGTGCCGATCCAGGGCGGCCGCCTGATCGATCCGCACGGTGGGCGCCGGGACCTCGACGCCGGGGTCCTCCGCGTTCTGGGGGAGCGGTCATACGACGCCGATCCGCTGCGCCCGCTGCGGCTGGCGCGCCTCGCGGCCGAGCTCCCGCTCGCGCCCGACGCGGAGACCGAGCGCCTGACGCTCGCAGCGGCGCCGCGGGTGGTCGAGGCTTCCGGCGAACGGGTCTTCGCCGAGCTCAGGCGCCTGCTTCGGGCCGAGCACGCGCTCGCGGCGGTCGAGCTGGCCGACCGCCTCGGGCTGATGGCGGCGGTGCTGCCAGAGCTGGAGGCGCTCAAGGGGGTCGAGCAGAGCCAGTTCCACCACCTCGACGTCCACAGCCATACGATCGACGTCCTCCGCAACCAGATCGAGATCGAGCGGCGGCTTGACGAGGTCTTCGGCGACCAGGGCGCGGCCGTCCAGGCGGCGCTGGAGGCGCCGCTCGCGAACGAGATGACGCGCCGGGAGGGCCTGCGTCTCGCGGCGCTCCTGCACGACGTGGCGAAGCCGGCCACGCGCGGCGTCCGCCCCGACGGCCGCGTCACGTTCATCGGGCACGACGTGCTCGGTGCCGACATGGTCACCGCGATCTGCCGGCGCCTCCGGACGAGCATGCGGCTCGCCCAGTTCGTCGCCGCGATTACGCGCCACCACCTGGTGCTCGGCTTCATGGTCCACCAGCGGCCGCTCTCGCAGGCGAGCGTCTACCGCTATCTCACGACGTGCGAGCCGGTTGAGGTCGAGGTCACGGTCCTCTCGTGCGCCGACCGGCTCGCCACCCGGGGACGGCACGCGGAGCGCGCCATCGCCGCGCACCTGGAGCTCGCGCGCGAGCTCATGCCGCACGCGCTGAAGTGGCGGGCCGAGGGGCCGCCGCCCGCGCCGGTTCGCGGTGGCGAGCTCGCCGCGGCGCTCGGGCTCGAGCCGGGGCCGGAGCTGGGGGCGCTGCTCGCCGCGCTGCGCGCGGCGTCGTTCGCCGGCGAGGTCGAGACGCGGGACGAGGCGATCGCCTACGCCCGGCGCCTGCGTAACAATCCGCCGCGATGATCGTCGACTGCGCCGTCTACGAGGAGGGCCGGCGGAGGTCGAGCGAGATCGGCCTCGACGAGGCCTCGGGCTTCCGCGACCGCCCGAACCACTTCGTCTGGATCGGCCTGCTCGAGCCGACCCGCGAGGAGTTCGACGCCGTGACGCGCGAGTTCGACCTCCACGAGCTCGCCGTCGAGGACGCGATCAAAGCGCATCAGCGCCCGAAGCTCGAGGTGTACGGCGAGTCCCTGTTCGTGGTCCTGCGCACGGCCCGCTTCGTCGAGGCCGACCATGCCGTCGATTTCGGCGAGATCCTCATCTTCCTCGGCGAGGGGTTCATCATCACGGTGCGCCACGGGTCGGCGAGCGCGCTGGGCGAGGTCCGCCGCGAGACCGAGCGGCGCCCCGAGCTCCTCAGCTCGGGCCCGAGCGCCGTGCTTCACGCGATCGTGGACCGGGTCGTCGACGACTACGCGCCGGTGATCGACGACATCGAGCAGGACATCGAGGACGTCGAGGCGGAGGTGTTCTCGCCCACGCGGACGAACTCCGCCGAGAAGATCTATCAGCTGAAGCGCGAGGCGCTCGAGTTCCACCGCGCAGCGGCGCCGCTCCTCACGCCGCTCCAGCGGCTGTCGGCCGAGAGCTTCCCCCTGGTCCACGACGAGGTGCGCGACTACTTCCGCGACGTCTACGACCACGCCCTCCGGGCCTCGGAGCGCGTCGACGCCCTGCGCGAGCTCCTCACCGGTGTCCTCGAAGCAAACCAGACCCAGGTCACCGTTCAGCAGAACAACGACGTGCGCAAGATCTCGGCGTGGGTCGCGATCCTCGCGACCCCGACCATGATCGCTGCGATCTACGGCATGAACTTCGAGCACATGCCGGAGCTCGACTGGAGCTACGGGTACCCGCTCGTACTCGTGGTCATGGCGCTGGCCTGCGCCGTGATCTACAGGGGATTTCGACGGGCCGGCTGGCTCTGACGCCGCGCCGATAGGGTTCGGCCCCTCGTGGCCGCCGACTGCGTCTTCTGCTCGATCGCCGCCGGCGACGCGCCCGCCCAGGTGGTCGACCGCGACGAGCACACGCTCGCGTTCATGGACATCAATCCATGGACCCGCGGCCACGCGCTCGTGATCCCGCGCGCTCACTCGACGAACCTCTACGACGTCGGCGACTCCGACCTGAGCCACGCCGCCGCGGCCGCCAAGCGACTGGCGATCCGCATGAAGGACCGCCTGCGCTGCGACGGCGTGAACCTCCTGAACGCGTCGGAGCCCGTCGCGTGGCAGACGGTCTGGCACTTCCACATCCACGTGATCCCGCGCTACGAGGACGATGCGCTCGCGGTGCCCGCACGGCCGGAGCCCCAGCCGGCGGAGGCGATCGAGGCCGTGGCGGAGGAGCTGCGTGGCTAGCGTCCGCCTCGAGCGCCACGGCGACGTCGCCCAGGTCGTCCTCGACGCGCCGCCGCTGAACCTCTTCGGCGATGAGCTGACGCGCGATTTGATCGCGGCGCTCGACGAGGTGGGCCGGGAGCTGCCGCGGGCGCTCCTGATTCGCGCGGACGGCGAGCTCTTCACGGGCGGTGCCGACGTGCACGTGTTCGACGGCAAGACTCCCGCCGCGGCGAGCGACTTCTTCTCGGATCTGGTGCGCATCGTGCACACGCTCGAGGACATGCCGATACCGACGCTCGCTTCCGTGCACGGCCTGTGCCTCACGGCCGGGTTCGAGCTCGCGCTGGCGTGCGACATGATCTGGGCGTCCGAGTCCGCGCGCTTCGGACTCGTCGAGATCGTGGTCGGGCTCACGCCCGCCATGGGCGGCACGCAGCGCGTCGCCGAGCGCGCGGGCCCCGCGCGTGCGCGTGAGCTCGTGATGAGCGGCGGCCTGTACGAGGCCGCGGTGCTCGAGCGATGGAACGTTCTGAACCGCGTCGTCCCGGACGCGGAGCTCGCGGAGAAGTCGCTGCGCTTCGCCGAGCGGCTCGCCGCCGGCCCCACGCTGGCAAACGCCGCCACCAAGCGGATGGTCCGGGCGTTCCTCGACGAGGGGGTGCGCGGAGCGGACGCGCGGGTAGGGGAGATCGTGGGCCCGCTGTTCGACACGGAGGACCTGAAGGGAGGCGTCAGGTCGTTCCTCGACGAGGGGCCCGGCAAGGCGCGCTTTGAGGGCCGATGAGCGTCCTTCCGGCCAGTCGGCTTGCTAGCGTTCCGCCCCAGTGGCCGGGCTGATCCCGGTGGAAACGCATGTGCCGTCACGTTCGGGATCGCCAGCTGAGCACCGAGCAGGGCATGGCAAGACAGGAAGGGTGCTTACACGCATGGCTACCGGAACCGTCAAGTGGTTCAACGACGAGAAGGGCTACGGCTTCATCACGCCCGACGAGGGCGACCGTGACCTCTTCGTGCATCACACGGGCATCAACGGCCAGGGCTTCAAGACGCTGCAGGAGAACTCGAAGGTCTCCTATGACGAAGAGGCCGGCGACAAGGGCCCGAAGGCAGTGAACGTCACCAAGATCTAGGTCGGCCGAGGCGCGCCGCGCCCGGGCCACCGGGCGCGGCCGGCGGGCCGTCGGGAGCCACTTGCCCAAGGAAGAGAAGATCGAGATGGAGGGCGAGGTCCTCGAGGCCCTCCCCAACACCATGTTCCGAGTCAAGCTCGACAACGACCACGAGGTACTCGGGCACATCTCGGGCAAGATGCGCCGCCACTACATCCGCATCCTGCCCGGCGACCGGATCAAGATCGAGCTCTCGCCGTACGACCTCGACCGCGGCCGGATCACGTACCGCTACAAGTAGTTGGTCGGCCCATGGGGCTGGCGCGGTAGCGTCTCGCGGCTGCTGTCAAAGGGCCGCCAACGTCAATTTCACCCCCCTATGGGCTGGTGAAATGGACGTTCACGGCGAAGCCGGGGTCCCCCGGGTCCTTTTCCTGCGAGCCCCGATCCGGCGGCCTTCTACCTGCGGCGCATCGGCGCTACCATCGCGAACAGTGAGCCTGGAGGGCTGGATCTTCATGGTGGGCTTTCGGATCTTCGACATCGGCCTGCTGGTCATCTGGCTCTTGTGGTTCTTCCGCCTTCGCGACGACGACGGCGACGAGCCGGAGGACGAGGGCGGTGGCGGTGGAGGTCTCGATCGGGGACCGCGCCCCAGCCCGCGCCCCGGCGGCAGGCGCTCGCGCGTCCGTCAAGGCGGCCGGCGACTACGCGATCACGGCCGCCCGTGGCGGCTGCCGGAGCGGAGGCATGGGACGCCTGCGCCCGGGCCGGTGCCGTCGCGGGTCCGCCTGCCGGGCTCCCCGGCACCCGCCATCCGCCGCGCCTGACTGCTACCCGCAGGCCTCCGGGTTCCGCTCGCAGTCGCGCTCGAACGCCTCCTCGGGGCTGCCGGGGGGTGGCGGAGTGTCGTTGTCGGGTCCGTCCGGCTTCGAGGGGTCCGGCTTTCCTCCGCCGCCCGATCCGCCACCGCCACCGCCCGACCCGCCGCCCGACGAGCCGGCGGGCCCCTGCGGGGCGCCGCCCGCACCGGCGCCCGACTCCCCGCCGCCGGGATCGGCGTTGCCGGTCGTCGTGGTTCCGTCGGTGGTGGTCTCGTCGGTCGTGGTGCCGTCGGTGGTGGTCGTCTCGTCGGTCGTCTCGGTGTCCGCCGGGTCGGGGCCGTCCTTGTCCTGCGGCACGGTGAGCTCGGGCGGCGAGGGGAGCGGCTCCTCGGCCTCGTCGTCGCCGCCGCACCCGGCGACGCCGAGCGCCAGGAGACACAGGCCGAGCGCGAACGGACGCCTCATTCCGACGGCTCCACGGCCGGCATCCGGCGCCCGCAGTGCGGGCAGTCATTGAGGTCCTTCGGCAGGAGCTGCTCGAGCGAGCACCCGCACAGGCGCAGGTTCTCGACTGACCACGGGAGCCGGCTCGGCGACGGGGCGAGCGGCAGGACCTTGCCGACGATCTCGAACTCCTCGCCGCTGTCGCGGTCCACGTAGACCCTGCCGGGCTCGACCTCGCGAATGACCTCGCGGTCCGAGCGGGCGCGCAGGCGGTATCTCTGGCGGGCGCTCACGGCCGCGGAACATAGCAACCGGTCTGACGGAACCGGCGACGCCGCGATGCGCGCGGCGCCATGACCTCGCGGCGCCGTGCGGCGCCCCCGGGCCGCTCGTTGCGGCCCGCTCCACCCGCCCCCGCGATACTCGCCGCGTGCGCATCCTCATCTTCCACGGGTACATGCTGCGCGGGACGGGGAGCAACATCTACAACGCGAGCCTCGCGCCCGCCCTCGTCGAGCTCGGCCACGAGGTCCATCTCCTCTGCCAGGACCGTCATGCGGGCGACCTGCCCTTCGTCGACGCGGTCGGGACCTGGGTCGACGGCCGTCTCCACGTCGAGGAGCTCCGCGAGCCGGCTCGGTGCACGGTGTACCTGCCGGACATCGGGCGGACCCTGCCCGTCTACGTGGCCGACGAGTACGAGGGCTTCGACGCGAGAACGTTCGGCGAGCTCGACGACGTCGCCGTCGACCGCTACGTCGAGGCGAACGTCGCTGCGGTCGGCGAGGTGGCCGATGGCGCCGGGGTCGAGGTCGCCCTCGCCAACCACGTGCTGATGGGTCCGGCGATCCTGGCCCGGGGCCTCCCCGGCGGATGTCCCCTTCGCCGTGAAGGTCCACGGCAGCGCTCTCGAGTACACGCTCCGTCCCAACCCCGAGCGCTTCCTTCCCTTCGCCCGCGAGGGCCTCGATGCGGCGAGCGGCGTGCTCGTGGGCTCGCGCCACACGGCGGAGAGCCTGTTCGAGGTCATCGGCGACCCCGGGCTCCCGGGGCGCACGCGGCTCGGCCCGCCGGGCGTCGACGTCGACGCGTTCCGCCCGCGCGGCGAGCGCGAGGCGGCGAGCGCGCTCGCGGCGCTCGCGGATCGCATCGAGGCCGGCGCGACCGCCGCCTGGGGCGGCGACGAAGGCGCGGCCGCGGCGCTCCGGCGGCTCGATCCGCGGAACCCCATCGTCGGCGTTCGTGGGGAAGCTCATCGTCTCGAAGGGCGTCGACCTGCTGCTGGCGGCCTGGCCGCTCGTCCACGAGCGCTTTCCGGAGGCGACGCTCCTTGTGGTCGGCTTCGGCGCCTACCGCGACGGCCTCGACGCAGCTCGGCCGCGCTCTGGCCGCGGGCGACCTCGAGGCGGTCGGCGAGATCGCGGCGGCCGGGCGCGAGCTCGAGGGTGGCCCGCGGGGGGAGCTCCGCTACCTCCGCGAGCTTCCTGGACGGCCTCGCCGGCGAGGAGCGCCGCGCCTATCTGGCGAGCGCGGCGAGCGCGATGGATCAAGTCCGCTACACCGGGCGGCTCGAGTACGCGGACCTCGGCGACGTGCTGCCGGCCTGCACCGCGCAGGCGGTGCCGAGCACCTTCCCCGAGGCCTTCGGGATGGTGGCGGCAGAGGCGGCCTGCTGCGGGCTGCTCCCCGTCTCGGCGGCGCACTCCGGCCTGGCCGAGGTGACCGCGTCGCTCGCCCCCTCCGTGGAGCCGCCGCTGCGCCCGCTTCTCGCCTTCGAGCTGGGGCCGGACGCGGTGCGCGCACCTTGCCGGCAACCTGATCGCCTGGCTCGAGCTCGACCCGGCGCGGCGCGTCGAGGCGGCCGAGGGCCTGTCCGCCGCGGCGCGCCGGCGCTACGGCTGGGGAGCGGTGGCCGAACGGCGTCCTCGCGGCCGCCCGCGGACGCCTCTCCGAGCTTCCGTCGGTGCGCGACGGCGAGCCGCGCCCGAGTCGAGCGGGAGTGAGCCGCCGCGCCGATCGACGGGGTAGTCTTCCGGCGCTTGACCCGCTCGTTCAGGACACGCGTCAGCCGCCGCTCGCCGTCGCCCTCGCGGCCGTCGGCGCTCTTCGGCGGCTCGGCTGCGGTGGCCGCCAGCGACGAGCCCGACCTCGTCAACGGCAAGGCGCAGTTCATCGGTCAGGGGACGTGCGGCAGCTGCCACGTCCTCGAGCGGGCGGGCACGATGGGCACGCGCGGGCCCGAACCTCGACGAGGCGTTCGGCCCCTCGCGTGAGCAGGGCCTCGGCGAGCAGACGGTCCAGGGCGTGGTGCACGACCAGATCGCGAACGTCCGCAAGGGCAGCATCATGCCCGAGGACCTCGTGACCGGGAAGGACGCTCGCGACGTCGCCGCCTACGTCGCCCAGGTCGCCGGCATGCCGGGAGAGGACATGGGCGCGCTCGCGACCGCGGGGCTCGCCGACGCGACCACCGGCGATCAGATCTTCACCGCCGCGGGCTGCGGGAGCTGCCACACGTTCGCCCCGGCCGGGACATCCGCGAGCATCGGCCCGAGCCTCGACGAGCTGGCCCAGGCCGCCGAGGCCGCGAACGCCGACCCGGCGGAGTACGCCGTGGAGTCGATCGAGGATCCGGACGCGGTAATCGCCGACGGCTTCGAGGCCGGGGTCATGCCGGCGAACTACGCGGAGCAGCTCGCCCCGGAGCAGATCGAGGCGCTGGCGCAGTACCTGCTGGGCGAGTCCGGTCAGTGAGCGCGCTCGGCTAGCTCGGCCCGGCCGCCGCCTCCGCGTCGCGCACCAGGGCCACGAGCGCCGGCAGGAGCGCCGGCCCGGCCGCCGCCAGCCCGCGGGGCTCGCCGTCGAGCGCCTCGACCGCGCCGCCCGCCTCGCGCACGAGCAGCGAGCCGGCGGCCCAGTCCCACGGGTTCAGGCCGCGCTCGCAGTAGCCGTCGACGCGGCCCGGCCGCGACCCAGGCGAGGTCGAGCGCGGCGGAGCCGCCGCGGCGCACGTCCCTGACCGACGGGAGGACGCGCCGCAGCGTCTCGTGCCTGGGCCGCCCTGACGGCCGGCGTCGTATCCGAACCCGGTGGCGATCAGCGCCGTGCCGAGGTCGCCGGAGTCGCGGACGCGCGAGCGGCGCGCCCGTCCAGCGTCCGCGCCCCGCCCGCGCTCGGCGCGGAAGGTCTCGCCGCGCAGCGGGATCGTGGACGACGCCGGCGAGCGCCGCCGCCCGCGTCCTCGAGCGCGACGCTCACCGACCAGGCCGGGTAGCCGTAGAGGTAGTTGGTCGTGCCGTCGAGCGGGTCGACGACCCAGCGCCTGCCCGTCGTGCCTGAGCTCGCGCGGCGCCCTCCTCGGCGAGGATCCCGTCGTCCGGGCGCTCGGCGGCGAGCAGCTCCACGATCGCCGCCTCCGCCGCGCGGTCCGCCTCGGACACCAGGTCGGTGTCGGACGACTTCGAGGCGACTCCCTCGCGCCGGGCCGCCGAACCGCTCGAGCAGCAGATCGCCCGCCAGCCGCGCGCGCGCGCTCGGCGAGCTCGAGGTCGTCAAGCGCCGCTAGCAGCGCCCGGGCGATCAGCACGACGGCCACGACGCGCGACGACCACGACCCACGTAGACCAGGAAGCGGAAGGCCTCCGCCTCGGAGCGCAAGGGGTTCAGCACGGCGCCTGCGCCTGGGTCAGACAGGATGTAGATCGTCGTGTACACGACGATCCACATCACGTCGACGAAGTGCCAGTAGATGCCCGGCACCTCGACCCCGCGGTGCTCCTTCGGCGTGAAGTGCCCGCGGAACGCGCGGATGGTCGCGAACAGGAGCAGCGTCAGGCCGACGAACACGTGCGCGCCGTGCAGCCCGGTGAGGCCGTAGAAGATCGAGCCCTGCGCGTTGTCGGACGGCGCGAAGCCGATGTGCACGTACTCGTTGATCTGGATCGTCAGGAAGGTGAGCCCGAGCAGGAACGTCGTGAGCAGCCCGGCGCGCAGCGCCGAAGCGGTTGCTCGTTCTTGCGCCGACTCGAGCGCCCAGTGCATCGTGAAGCTCGACGAGACGAGGATCGCCGTGTTGACGCCGGCGACGGCGACCGGCAGCTCCGTGCCCTCGGCGGGCCACGGGTCGCCCGCCACGACCCGGATGAAGAAGTACGCCGTGAAGAACGCTCCGAAGAGCATGACCTCGGAGATGATGAAAAGCAGCATCCCGAGGATCTGGGCGCTCGACCCGCGACGAGCGGTTCGCCTCCGGCGGGCCGTGGTGCTCGTCGTGCGTGCGCGTGGCCGACGCGCGACGCGAGGCCGACTCCATCAGGCCGGCCCCCTCGGCGGCCTCGGCCTGGCTCACGACCACGTGCTCGACCGGCTTCGAGGTCGAGCGCTCGACGCGGCCGATCAGGTCGCCGCGCATCCAGCCCGAGCGCGTCGTCGGGGAAGGTCGAGATCACGATCTCGTCGACCGCGTAGAACTGGAGCGCGTTCTGGATCGCGGTGAACGGGTCCGGGTGGATCACCTGGCCGACCGCCTCGAGCCCCTCCTCGGAGCAGGCGCTCGAGCACGTGCGCCAGGCGCTCGGCGCGCCCGTGTCGCCGTCGCCCGTCCCTGCGGGCATGATCACGTGAAGCGGTGCGGTCCCTCCGCGGCCTTGCCCCTCAGCAGGCCGATCAGCGGCTCGCCGCCGACGGTCTGGTTGGCGACGACCAGGCGTGCGCGTGGCCTCGGCGCGGTCGGCGTCGAGGTCGACCACGACGTGCTCGACGGGCAGGCCGGTGGCGTCGCGCACGCGGTCGACCAGGTCGCGCCGCAGCCAGCCCGAGCGCGTCTCCGGGTGGGTCGAGATGCACGATCTCGTCGGCGCCGGAACTGATCGATCGCGTCCATCGTCGCGGCAGTACGGGTCGGGGTCCATCATCTCGCCCTCGGCGCTCGATGCCGGCGCGCGCAGCTGCGCCAGCGTCGTCTCGCAGCCGGTTCTCGGCGGCGCTCCGCACCGCGTCGTCGTAGATCACGTAGCCGTGCTTCGGCTCGTTCTGCGGGCAGATCGACCATGACCGAATAGGGCCGCATCTCGGCGGTGATCTCCTCCGCGCGCTTGCGGACCGTCGTCGATCGAGCGCCCGGCCGCCGACGCGTCTCGTTGGCCACGACGAGGATCTTGACCGGCTCGCGCTCGGTCATTCGGTCGCCGTCGCCGGGGCGGTGCCGGCAGGGACCGGTTCCTTGCGGTCCTTGAAGACGCCGTGAACGGCGCCCGGCACGCCGTACTCGTAGGGGCCGCCCACGACGGTCGGGATCTCGTCGAAGTTGAAGATCGGCGGCGGCGAGGAGACCTGCCACTCGAGCGTGTGGGCGCGCCACGGGTTGGCCGCGGCCTTCGGCCCGTGGCGCCAGCTCGCGATCATGTTGTAGAGGAACATCAGGAACGACAGGCCGAAGATGAAGCTCGACGATCGAGATCAGCGCGTTGAGCGTCGCGAACTGCTCGGCGTAGTCGGCGACGCGGCGGGGCATGCCGTCGACCCCCACGAGGTGCATCGGCCCGAACGTCAGGTTGAAGAAGATGAACGACAGCCAGAAGTGGATCTTGCCGAGCGTCTCGTCGTACATCCGGCCGGTCATCTTCGGGAACCAGTAGTAGATCCCCGCGAAGATCGTGAAGACGCTGCCGCCGAACAGCACGTAGTGGATGTGCGCCACCACGAAGTAGGTGTCCGACACGTGGATCACGACCGGGATGACGGCGAGCATGATCCCGCTGATCCCGCCGAGCGTGAACATCGTGATGAAGCCGAGCGCGAACAGCATCGGCGTGGTGAGGTGGATCACGCCGCGCCACAGGGTCGCGAGCCAGGAGAAGATCTTGATGCCCGTCGGGACGGCGATCAGCATCGTCGTGATCATCATCGGGACGCGCAGCCAGGAGGCCATGCCCGACACGAACATGTGATGCGCCCAGACCGTGAACCCGAGGATCACGATCGCCATCAGCGAGAAGGCCATCATTCGGTAGCCGAACACCGGCTTGCGCGCGTTCGCCGAGATGACCTCGCTGATGATCCCGAAGCCGGGCAGCATCATGATGTAGACCGCCGGGTGCGAGTAGAACCAGAAGACGTGCTGGTACATGATCACGTCGCCGCCGTTCGAGAAGCTGAAGAAGTCGGTGCCGAGCGCGCGGTCGAGTAGGACGAAGAACTGCGAGCCGGCGATGAACGGCGTGGCGATCACGACCAGCAGCGAGGTCGTGAAGTTCGCCCACACGAGCAACGGCATTCGGAAGAACGTCATGCCCGGGAGCGCGCATGGTGATGATCGTCACCAGGAAGTTGAGCGCGGTCGCGATCGAGGAGGCGCCCGCGAACTGCACCCCGATAGTGAAGAAGGTCTGGCCGAGCGGCGTCTCGGTGGAGAGCGGTGCGTACGCGGTCCAGCCCGTGGCGAACGCTCCTCCCGGCGCGAAGAAGCTCGCCAGCATCATGATCCCCGCCACCGGCAGCATCCAGTAGGAGAGCGCGTTCAGGCGCGGGAACGCCATGTCCGGCGCGCCGATCATCAGCGGGATGACGTAGTTCGCGATGCCCGCGAAGACCGGGATGATGAAGAGGAAGATCATCACCGACGCGTGGACCGAGAACAGGCCGTTGTAGGTGTTCGGGTCGATGAACTGCGTGCCCGGCGCGGCCAGCTCGGCCCGGATCAACATCGCCATCAGCCCGGCGAGGATGAAGAAGACGAACGTCGTGACGATGTACTGGATGCCGATGACCTTGTGGTCGGTGTTGACGCGGAAGTAGTCGCGCCACGACCGCGCCCCGTGCCCCGAGTGGTCCTCGGGCAGGGTGGGGGCGCCGGAGGCCCAGCGGAACCAGTAGTCGAAGCAGCCGATCCCGACGAGGAACGCGAGCGGCATCGCGATGAGCGCCACCGTGGTGATCGCGTTGCCGTCGATCACCGGATCCCAGCCGTACGCGGCGCGGATGCCGGCCACGAGCGCGAACGCCACGAGCGCGCCGATCGGCAGCGCGATCGCCGCCCGGTACCAGCCCGGAGCTTTGAGCCTGGCCGCCATCGTCACGCCCGCCGGATGGTAACGAGTGGCTCCGCCACGCAGCTCATGCGCCGCCGGCCTCCGGCGCCGGCTCACCCCCGTCGGGCGGCGGCATCGTGGAGCCCCCGCCGGAGGACTCGGCGCCCTCCTCCGGCTGCTCCTCCTCGGCGGCCGCCTGCTCCTCGGAGAGCCACGTGTCGAACTCCTCCGGCGGCACGATCCGCACGGTCTGGCGCATCGTCGAGTGTCCGAGGCCGCAGAGCTCGGCGCAGACGACGTCGTAGTTGCCCTCGGCGCTCGGTGTCACCCGGTACTCGGTCTCGACGCCGGGCACCGCGTCGGACTTGAGCCGGAACGCGGGGACCCAGAAGGAGTGGATCACGTCGAGTGCCTGGATCTTGAAGTCCACCGGCTGCCCGACCGGGAGGATCAGGTCGTTCGACGTGACCGGCGCCGCGCCCGCCTCGCCCGGGTACTGGAAGCTCCAGGCGAACTGCTGCCCGGTCACGTTCACGACCATCGTGTTGGGCAGCGGCTCCTCCTGGTCATCGAGGACGATCCAGCCGTAGACGGCCAAGGCGCTCACCAACAGGAACGGCACCGTCACCCAGATGACCTCGAGCAGGGTGTTGCCGTGGATCGGAGCGCCGTCGCCCTGATCTCCCGGCCGGGCCCGGAACTTGACGACGCTGTAGATGGCGACCGTCATCACCAGCACGAAGATCGGCACGGAGACAATCAGGAGGACGTCGTAGAGCGTGTCCACGCCGTCGGCGGCGGTCGAGGCCTGTGGGGGGAACCAGTCGAGGAGGAGCACCGCGATCACGCCGACGATCGAGGCGATCACGCCGATCCCGAGCATCTGCGCGAGCGGGTGCTTACGCATCGCTGCGCGCCTCGCGGGAGGCGTTCACGGGTCGGCGGCTCGTCACGGGGCGCGAGTGTAATTCAGCGGGCCGACCGAGGGCGCGGCCGCCTTGGACCGGGTTGGCGACGGCGGCGCGCTTTAGCTAAGCTCGCGCCAATCGGCACGAAGGGAGGAGCGCATGCAGGTCCGGGACGGGATGAGCGAGACGGTCCTCACGATCGGGCCGGGCCACTCGCTCAGGGACGCCGCGCGCCTCATGTCCGAGCGTGGCGTCGGGGCCGCGATCGTGATCGATCCCGAGCAGCCGGGCCCCGGAATCCTCACCGAGCGCGACCTGCTCGACTCGATCGGCTCCGGTCAGAGCCCGGACTCCGAGCGGGTCGGCGAGCACCTCTCCGAGAACCTGACCTTCGCGGCGCCCGACTGGTCGCTCGAACGGGCCGCCGAGGCGATGGTGAAGGGCGGCTTTCGCCACCTCATCGTCGTGGACGGGGGCGAGACGACCGGCGTCCTCTCGATGCGCGACATCGTCCGCTGCTGGACGCGCGACGGCGCGACCTGCGACGTCTGAGCTTGCCGCGGGTCCGCACGGTGGCTGCCCGACGCCCGCCGCTCCGCGCTCAGTGCTCGAGCGGGAGCTCGGCGATGTCGGCCTGGGTCTCGCGGACCCAGCGGACGACCGCGACGAGCGTGATCAGCGCGCCGATCGCCACGATGATCACGTTGAGCACCACCCCGACGATCGCGAGGGTGATGCCGAAGGCGACGATCACCGGCAGGTAGGACGGTCCGGGCAGGTGGACCTGCTCGGTGGGAGGGGCGACCGTCGCGTCCGGCCGGTCCTCCTCGGGCAGCGGCTCGGCCACGCTCAGTAGACGTAGCCGGCGAAGAACGACGCGGCAAACACAAGCGTGGAGATCGCCGCCGCGATCAACCCGGTGCGAACGTTGCTCTGCGCTAGCCGTCGATCCATCGGCGCGGATCTTAGACCCTGGGGCCTCGCGCGTGCGCGCGTCTCGGGCCGCCCGGTTGCAATCCGTCTCCGTTGATGAACAGAATGGCGCGATGCTGGCGCCTCCGAACGGTCCCGGCCGCGACGATCCGCCGGTTCTCGGGGTCGACGTGGGTGGCACCAAGGTCGCCGTGGCGGCCGTCGTCGGCGGAGAAGTCGCGGAATCCGTCGAGCGTCCGACCGACACGGACGACGCCGAGCAGCTCCTCGGCGGCATCGAGGCGGCGGTCGCGGAGGTCGTGGATCGCGCGGGGCCGCCAGTCGCCGCCGGTGTTGGCGTGCCCTCGCAGATCGACTTCGCCGCCGGCCGCGTGGTGGCGAGCGTGAACATCCCGCTCGAGGGGGTGTCGCTGCGCGACGAGCTCGGGGGCCGGCTCGGCGTCCCGGTCTTCGTCGACAACGATGCCAACTGCGCCGCGCTCGCCGAGGCGCAGGTCACGCCCGGCGGGCCCGCGCGCCACCTCGTCATGTACACGCTCGGGACCGGAGTCGGCGGCGGCGTCGTGATCGAGGGGACGACCTTTCGCGGCGGCAGCGGCCGCGGGGCCGAGCTGGGCCACGCGGTCATCAACGAGGAGGGGCCGGAGTGCCCGGGGACATGCCCAAGCCGCGGCTGCCTCGAGGCCTACTGCAGCGGCACTGCGCTCCAGCGCGACGCGACCGCGATGGGCCGGTCGCGGCCCGAGTCCGCGCTGGGTCGCCTCGTGGCCGAGTCCGGCGAGGTGCGCGGACACGACGTCGTCGACCTCGCCCGCGCGGGCGATCCCGACGCCATCGGGCTGATGGAGCAGCTCGGTCGCCGGCTCGGCGTGGGGATCGCGGGCCTCGTCAACACGTTCGAGCCCGAGCACGTGGTGATCGGCGGCGGGCTCTCGCGCGCCGGCGATCTGTTCCTCGACGCGGCGCGCAATGAGGCCGGGGCCCGGGCGCTCCCGGCCGCGCTCGAGGGCGTGTCGATCTCGCTCGCCCGGCGCGGCCCGGAGGCCGGCGTCATCGGCGCCGGCCTGCTGGCGGCGCAGGAGCTTGCGCGGGAGTGAGGCGGCGTCCCGGCGCCGGCTGCTGCGGAGGTGTCCTGCCCTAGTTCGCACAGCGAACCCTAGGCAGGACGGTTGGGCTTCGGCCATCCCGTCCGCGCGGTAGCCAGCAGCCGACGACGGCTCGTAAAGGGCCGGCCGCGACCCGTCGCCGAGTCGTCACAGTCGCGCCTCTGCCGTGGCGGTGAGTATCGACGCCACGAGATCGCTCGACTTTCCGCATGACTATGAGCGTCAAAGTCGAACGCGCTCGGGACACTGACACGGCCGAGCGCGGTACGCGACGGACGTGTAACGGCGAGAGCTCCCCACACCCGCTCGAGGCGGCGCCGTGCCACAGCGAGAGGTTTAGTCTCCGCCAACTTCTGCTTTAATCGCGGGCGATGCAGAAGGTCACCAGGCGCAAGCTTCTCGCCGGCGGCTCGGCGGCCGCGGCGGCGCTGCCGATCGCCCACGAGCTCATTCCGCACCGCGGGGTGCATGACCAGCTCGCCTCCGCGGCCGAGCCGACGGCGCCGGAAGCGCACGGGCCGGCGCACGATGCCGCCTCCGGGCACCGCGGCCTCGTCGGCTCGGTCGACCCGGCGGCCAACGGCTTCGACCCGGCGAAGCTCGTGCGCGATTTCGACTACGGGAAGACCCGCCGGACGGGCGGGCGGGTCACGCGCGAATGGGAGATCGTGGCCGAGGACAAGGAGATCGAGGTGGCGCCGGGGATCAAGTACGCGGCGTGGACCTACAACGGGCGGGTGCCGGGGCCCGCGCTCAGGGCGCGCGAGGGGGAGCGGCTCCGCGTCCGCTTCGTCAACGGGGCGACCCACCCGCACACGATGCACTTCCACGGGATACACCGCGACGTCCACGACGGCATCCCCGGCGTGGGCGACGGCAACCTCGCGCCCGGAGAGTCGACGGTCTACGAGTTCGACGCCGAGCCGTTCGGCCTCCACCTCTACCACTGTCACTCGACGCCGCTCGCCGACCACATCGCCAAGGGCCTGTACGGCGCGTTCATCATCGACCCGCGCGCGGGACGCGACGACGCGGACGAGCTCGTGATGGTCCAGAACGGGTTCGACACCAACTTCGACCGCGAGAACGAGATCTACGCGGTCAACACGGTCGCGTTCGCCTACGAGCAGGAGCCGATCCGCGTGAAGCGCGGCGAGCTGGTGCGGATCTACCTCGTGAACATGCTCGAGTTCGACCTCCTCAACTCGTTCCACATCCACGCCAACTTCTTCGACCGCTACCCGACCGGCACCCGGCTGCAGCCGACGGAGTTCACGGACACGATCACCCAGGGCCAGGGGCAGCGCGACATCCTCGAGCTGCGCTTCCCGTACACCGGCAAGTTCATGTTCCACGCGCACGTGTCGGAGTTCGCCGAATTGGGCTGGATGGGCTTTTTCGAGGTCGATCGACTGATGGAGGCCGGCTCGCATCGCGACGCCGCGCGCGGCCCCGCGGCTCCCGGCGTGGCTCGCCGGGCTCGTTCCGCTCGCGCTGCTCGGCGGCGGCGATCGGCGCTGTTCGTCGCGCTCGACGCTCCGGGGCTCGAGCGGCGCGGGCTGCCGGTCGAGGAGCTCGTGGTCGACCGGACCGTCCTGCGGCCGGGCGAGATCGAGCTGCACGTCCGAAACGACGGCCCCGATGCCGTCGCGGTCGAGCAGGCGATCGTGAACGATGGGTTCGCCGCCTTCACGCAGACGCACGAGAGCGTGGGCCGGCTCGGCGAGGACCGGATCACGATCGGCTACCCGTGGATCGAGGGGGAGAGCTACGAGGTAGCGCTGCTCACCGCGACCGGCGGCACGGTCGACGCGACGATCGAGGCCGCGACGGAGACCCCCTCGGCGGATCTCGGCTTCTACGGCCTGATGGCGCTGATCGGGCTCTACGTGGGGGTGATCCCGGTGGCGATCGGGATGCTCTGGCTCCCGTGGGTGCGCCGGATCGATCCGCGCTGGGTCACGTTCCTCCTGGCGCTCACGCTCGGGCTGCTTGGCTTCCTCGGGATCGACGCGCTGCTCGAGGGCGTGGCGTTCGCCGGCGAGGGCGCGCAGGCCTTCGGCGGGCCGGCGCTCGTCTTCCTGGGCGCGGTCGCGGCGTACCTCGCGCTCGCCGGGGTGGACGCGTACCTGCGCGGCCGCCGCCGCACCACCGGGAGGCGGAGCGGCTCGCGGGCGGGCGCGTTCCAGCTCGCGCTGCTCGTCGCGCTCGGCATCGGGCTCCACAACCTCGGCGAGGGCCTCGCGATCGGCTCGGCGTACGCGATCGGCTCGCTCGCGCTCGGCGCCGCGCTCGTCGTGGGCTTCGCGCTTCACAACACCACCGAGGGCCTCGCGATCGTCGCGCCGGTGGCCGGTGACTCGAATGCCCCCACGGGCGGGCGCCGGCTGCGACAGCTCGCACTCCTGGGCCTCCTGGCCGGGGCGCCCGCGATCCTCGGCGCCTGGATCGGCGCGTCGGCGTTCGACACGAGCCTCGCGGCGTTCATGTTCGGCCTCGGGGCGGGGGCGATCGCGCAGGTGATCGTGCAGATCGCGCCGAGCGTGCGCGACGCGAGCGGGCGCCTCCTGCACCCGCTCGCGGTCGGCGGCCTCCTCGCCGGCCTGGCGCTCATGTACGCGACCGGCCTCCTTATCTCGCTGTGACGCCAGGCGCCGCGACAGCCACCACCGAGGCGGTGCAGGACTACGCCAAGGCGATCTACTCGCTCGAGGCGAGGCTCGGGGACTCGGTCCCCACGTCGGCGCTCGCGGAGCGGATCGGCGTCTCGGCCGCGTCCGCCTCGGCCATGGTGAGGCGGCTCGCGGAGCAGGGCCTCGTCGCCCACGTGCCTTACCGCGGCGTTGAGCTCACGTCCCGCGGGCGCGAGGTCGCGCTCGAGGTCCTCCGCCACCACCGCCTGCTCGAGCTCTACCTCGCGACCTACCTCGACGTGCCGTGGGACCGCGTCCACCAGGAGGCCGAGGCGCTCGAGCACGTGATCTCCGAGGACCTCGAGGCGCGCATCGCCGCGAAGCTCGACAACCCGACCCGCGATCCGCACGGGGATCCGATCCCCACGCCCGACCTCGCGATCGACGATCCGCTCACTCAGAGCCTCGACACGCTCACGCCGGGCGCCGCCGGGCGCTTCGTCCGCGTCTCCGACTCGGACCCGGAGATGCTGCGCTACCTGGAGGAGCGCGGCATCGGGATCGGCGACCGCCTGGAGGTCGTGGACCGCCAGCCGTTCGAGGGCCCGATCACGGTTCGCTTCGGTCGCGCCGAGCACGTCCTGGGCGGTGCGCTCGCCCGCGCGATGCGGGTCGAGATCGCGGCGTAGAGAACCCGGCCCCGCGCACGCGCCGGCGCGTGCGGCGATAGGGTTCGCGTCCGTGGGGGCGGCGGCGCAGATGCCCGTGAGGACGGCGCTTCGGGCGCTCCTCGCCGCGCTCGCCATAAGCGCGCTGGCCGCGCTCTTCGCGGCGCCGGCGAGCGGGCGCGAGGGGAGCGCCGAGGAGGTCGGCGCATCCACGCATCGCGACGACCTGAGCGCCACGATCCGGCGCACCTCGCGCGGGATCCCGCACGTGCTCGCCGACGACTACGCCGGGCTCGGCTACGGCTACGGGTACGCCCTCGCGGAGGACAACATCTGCGTCCTCGCCGACTCCTACACGACCGTCAGGGCGCGGCGCTCGAAGTTCTTCGGACCCGACGAGTCCTACGTCTTCCGGGGGAACGGCTCGACCGTCAACAACCTGAACAGCGACTTCTTCTTCCAGCGGATCATCGACCGCGAAACGGTCGAGAAGCTCCTCGACCAGGAGCCGCCGGACGGGCCGCGGCCGGAGATCCTCGAGGCGGTGCGCGGCTACGTGGCCGGCTACAACCGCTACCTGAAGAAGACGGGCGTGGACGGAATCTCCGATCCGGCCTGCCGCGGCGAGTCCTGGGTCAAGCCGATCGACGAGATCGACGCCTACCGGCGCTTCTACCAGCTCGCCCTTCTCGCCAGCTCGGGCGTGGCGATCGACGGGATCGGGTCGGCTCAGCCGCCGACGCCGCCGGCGAACGGCGGGCCGCCCTTCGATCCCGAGGATCTCGACCCGCGCGACTTCCCGTTCCCGCTCGAGGGCGCGGGGAGCAACGCGTACGGCCTCGGGAGCGACGCGACGACGAACGGGCGCGGCGCGCTGCTCGGGAACCCGCACTTCCCCTGGGACGGCTCGGAGCGCTTCTACCAGGCGCAGCTCACGATTCCCGGCGAGATCGACGTGAGCGGGGCGAGCCTCCTCGGCGTGCCGGTGGTCCTGATCGGGCACACCGAGCGCCTGGCCTGGAGCCATACGGTGTCGACCGGGTACCGGTTCACCCCGTTCGAGCTCAAGCTCGTGCCGGGGTCGCCCACCACCTACCTCGTCGACGGACAGCCACGCGAGATGGCCGAGGACGACGTCGAAGTTCCGGTCGGCGGCGGCGAGCGGCGCAGCCGAACGCTCTACTCGACCGAGTACGGGCCGATGTTCACCTCGCTCCTCGGGCAGGACCTGTTCCCCTGGACCCCCGTCCAGGGCTATGCGATGGGCGACGCGAACGCGGCCAACTTCCGTTACCTGAACCACTTCTTCGAGACCAACCAAGCGCAAAGCGTGGGCGATTTGGATCGGGTGCTGAAGCGAAACCAGGGCATCCCGTGGGTGAACACGATCGGCGCGGACGCGAACGGGCGGGCGTACTACGCCGACATTTCGGTCGTCCCTCACGTGACGGACGAAAAGGCCGAGCGCTGCAACACCGCGCTCGGACGGGTGACCTTCGAGCTGCTGCGGCTGCCGGTGCTCGACGGCTCGCAGTCGTCGTGCAACTGGGGCGAGGATCCGGACGCCATCCAGCGCGGCACGTTCGGCCCGGGCAACCTGCCCTCGCTTTTCCGGCGCGACTACGTGACGAACTCGAACGACAGCTACTGGCTTTCGAACCCCGACGAGCCGCTCACCGGCTTCAATCGGATCATCGGCGACGAGGAGACGCAGCGGTCGCTTCGGACCAGACTCGGCCTGGTGATGGTTCGCGACCGGCTCGAGGGCTCGGACGGCAAGCGGTTCGGCCTGAAGCGAATCCAGCGCACGGTCTTCAACAACCGCCAGTACGCGGGCGAGCTGTTCCGCGACGAGCTGGTGGAGATGTGCGAGCAGAACCCGGTGATCGCCACCCAGAGCGGCCCCGTGAACGTGAGCGAGGCGTGCCCGATCCTGGCCGACTGGGACCTGAGGGACGACCTCGACAGCGACGGCGCCGTGCTCTTCCGCCAGTTCGTCGATCGTGTCCTCGGCCTCCCCGGAGGCGCGCCGGGCCAGAACCCGGCGATCTACGACGAGCCGTTCGACCCGAACGATCCCGTGGACACGCCGCGCGGCCTCAACACCGAGAACCCCGACGTCCGCCGGGCGCTCGGCGAGGCGGTGCAGGAGCTTCGTGACTCCGGGATCCCGCTCGACGCCCCGCTTCGCGGCTATCAGTACGAGAAGCGCGGCTCGGAGGAGATCCCGATCCACGGCGGGCCCGGGACTCTCGGTGTCTTCAATGCGATCAACGTGTCGTTCTCGGACGGCAAGGGCTACCCGAACGTCCCCCACGGGTCGAGCTTCGTCATGGCCACGCGCTTCACGGACAACTGCCCGAAGTCGCGCTCGATCCTGACCTACTCGCAGTCGACTAACCCGAACTCGCCCCACTTCGCCGACCAGACCGAGATGTACTCGGACAAGCGGTGGGTGGACATGCTCTTCTGCCGCAAGGAGATCGAGTCCGCCCCGGGCCTCGAGGTCAACCGGCTCAGATAGCTCGATGGAGGCCTTCCGGACCCCCGACGAGCGCTTTCAGGGACTGCCCGACTTTCCCTGGGCGCCGCACTATCGCGATTGGGAGGGCCTCCGGCTCGCGCATCTCGACGAGGGGTCGGGGTCGCCGGTCGTAATGGTCCACGGCGAGCCGTCCTGGTCATTCCTGTACCGCAAGATGATGCGTGTCCTGCTCGAGGCGGGGTACCGCTGCGTGGTGCCCGACCTGCCGGGCTTCGGACGCTCCGACAAGCCGCTCGACGACGGCTGGTACTCCTACGACAACCACACCGCCGCGCTGGCGTCGCTCTTCGAGGAGCTCGACCTGAGCGACGTCACGGTCGTGGTCCAGGACTGGGGCGGCCCGATCGGCCTGCGTGTCGCGACCACCGAGCTGCCGGACCGCGTGGCTCGCATCGTGGCGATGGACACAGGCGTCTTCAACGGACGTCAGGAGATGAGCGAGGGCTGGCTTCGCTTTCGCGACTTCGTCGAGCGCACCCCGGACCTGCCAATCGGCCTCCTGATCCAGAACGCCTGCGTCTCGGAGCTGACCGACGAGGTGATTGCCGCCTACGAGGCGCCCTTCCCCAGCCGGGAGTCGAAGGCCGGCGCGCGCACGTTCCCGCCGATGATCCCGCTCACTCCCGACGCTCCGGGCGCCGCCGCCGGGCAGGCCGTGGCTGAGGCGCTCGCCGCCGACTGGCGGCCCGCCCTTCTCCTGTGGGCGGACTCGGACCCGGCGCTCCCGCTCGACCCCGTCGGGCGCGCCGTCCAGGGCCTGTTCCCGACGGCGGAGGAGCTCACGGTCATCGAGGGCGCCGGCCACTTCCTCCAGGAGGACAAGGGCGAGCGGATCGGCGCGCTGATCGCGGAGTGGCTGGCGGGCTGAGGGTCAGCGCGTGCCGCGCACGACCCAGGCGATGAAGAGCCCCTGAACCGGGAGACGGGCCCACAGGAGCCAGCCGGGGATCTCGAGGCCCGGAATCTCCTCGGGCGCCATGGCCATGTACACGTTCGCCGGGAAGACGGCGAGGAGCAGCACGATCAGCCACCATCGGGCGATACGGCGGAGTCGGGGGACGGGCACGGCCGCCCCGCCGGCGATCTCCGCAACGCCGCTGACGAGCACCGCCTCGCGCGCGTAGGGGACGAACGGCGGCATGATCCGCTCGTAGGCGCCCGTCTTCACGAAGTGGAGCGCGCCGGCACCCACGAAGAAGAGGGCGACCGACCCGCGCGCCAGCTCGTCCGGGGTCGGGCGCCGCACGCCCGCAAGCTATCGGGATTTCGTAATCGACCGTGTGATCTAATCCGCGTTGCCCCGCGACGAGCTGCCAAGGAGGCCCGAGGATGAGTGTTGCTGCAGAGGTCAACGAGCGACTCGCCGCGCTGACCGAGGCCGGGACGAGCGTCTGGCTCGATCAGATCAAGCGCGGCCTGATCGAGGGCGGCGAGCTCGAGCGCCTTGTGTCGGAGGACTCGCTCCGCGGCGTGACCTCGAACCCGTCGATCTTCGAGAAGGCGATCCTCGGCTCCGACGAGTACGACGAAGAGCTGGTGGAGATGGCCCACGAGGGCCTCGACGCCGCCCAGATCTACGACGCGATTGCGATCAAGGACGTCCAGCTCGCCGCCGACGTCCTGCGCCCCGTCTGGGACGCCGTCGGAGGGGGCGACGGCGTGGTGTCGCTCGAGGTCGCGCCGACGCTCGCTCACGACACCGATGCGACGCTCGAGCAGGCGCGCATGTACTGGCAGCGCCTCGACCGCCCCAACGTGATGATCAAGATCCCGGGGACGGAGGAGGGCCTCCCGGCGATCGAGCAGGCGATCTACGAGGGCATCAACGTCAACGTCACGTTGCTCTTCTCGGTCGAGTCCTACACGGCGGTGACCGAGTCGTACATCCGCGGGCTCGAGCGGCGCCTCGACGAGGGCCAGGCGGTTGACGCGATCTACTCGGTCGCGAGCTTCTTCGTCTCGCGCGTCGACAGCGAGGTGGACAAGCGACTCGAGAAGCTGGGTCGCGAGGAACTGGCCGGGATCGCGGCGCTCGCCAACGCGCGCGCCGCCTATCAGCGCTTCAAGGAGATCTTCCAGGGCGAGCGCTTTGCGCGCCTGCGCGAGGCCGGCGCCCCGGTCCAGCGTCCGCTGTGGGCCTCGACCGGCGTCAAGAACCCGCACTACTCGGAGACGATGTACGTGGACGGCCTCGTGGCGCCGCACACCGTCAACACGATGCCGATGCAGACGCTGCTCGCCGCGGCGGAGCGGAGCGAGATCGCGGGAGCGACCGCGGATCAGGACCCGAGCGAGGACCTGAAGGCGCTCGCCGACGCGGGCATCGACATGGCGGACGTCACGAAGACGCTGCTGATCGAGGGCATCGACAAGTTCACCGAGCCGATGGAGAAGCTGCTGGCCGGCGTCGAGTCGCAGCGCGAGGCGGTCGTCACGGGGCGGCCGAAGACGATCGAGTCGGTGCTTCCCGACGACGTCGAGCCGGCGATCGCGGCGCGGGTCGAGGCGGCGGCCGAGCAGAAGGTGACCCAGCGGATCTGGCGCAAGGACGAGACGCTCTGGGCCGAGGCCGGAACGCCCGAGATCGCGAACCGGCTCGGGTGGCTCACGATCACGGAGCCCATGCGCGAGGCCGCCGGCGACCTCCGCGCGTTCGCCGACGAGTGCCGCGCCGACGGCCTCACCGACGCCGTGCTCCTGGGCATGGGCGGGTCGAGTCTCGCGCCGGAGGTGATCCGGCGGAGCTTCGGGGACACGGAGGGTGGCCTGACGCTGCACGTGCTCGACTCCACCGACCCGGGCGCCGTCCGGTCCGTGGAGCGGGCGATCGACGTCGAGCGGACGCTCTTCGTCGTCTCGAGCAAGTCCGGCGGCACGATCGAGCCGATGTCGTTCTTCAAGCACTTCCACGCGCTGGCCGCCGAGCGGCTGGGCGACGATGCGGGGAGCCGTTTCGTGGCGATCACCGACCCGGGCACGTCGCTGGTCGACCTCGCGCGCGATAACGGGTTCCGGCGCGTCTTCCAGAACGACCCGGACATCGGCGGGCGCTACTCGGCGCTGTCCTACTTCGGGCTGGTTCCCGCAGCGCTGATGGGCGTGGACGTGGCGGCGCTGCTCGACTCCTCACAGGTCGCCGAGGAGGCGTGCGCGAACTACGACCAGTCGCACAACCAGGGGCTCTGGCTCGGCATCGCGATGGGCGCGCTGGCGCTCGACGGCCGCGACAAGCTCACGTTCGTCGTGTCCGAGCCGATCGAGAGCTTCGGCCTGTGGGCGGAGCAGCTCGTGGCGGAGAGCACCGGCAAGCACGGCAAGGGCATCCTCCCGGTCGCCGGCGAACCGCTGGGCGATCCCGACGCCTACGGCGACGACCGCGTCTTCGCCCACCTGCGGAACCCCGACGACCCGAGCGAGCCGGACGAGGGCCTCGCGGCGCAGCTCGTCGAGCTGGCGAAGGCCGGCCACCCGACGCTGACGCTCAACTCGTTCGGGGCCGCCGACCTCGGCCGGATCTTCTTCTTCGCCGAGTTCGCCACCGCCGTGGCCGGCTGGGTGCTCGGCATCAACCCGTTCGACCAGCCGAACGTCCAGGAGGCGAAGGACAACACGAATCGCGTGCTCGACGGGGTCTCCCAGAGCGGCGAGCTGCCCGAGGTCGCCGACGCTGACGACGACGCGCTGCGCGCGCTGCTCGCGGACGCCGGTCCGCCGAGCTACGTCGCGATCATGGCCTACGTCGAGCCCACGGACGAGTTCGACGATGCGATCGAGGAGCTCCGCGCGGCGATCCGCGGTGCGCGCCGAACGGCCACGACGTTCGGGTACGGCCCGCGCTTCCTGCACTCGACGGGCCAGCTTCACAAGGGCGGCCCGCCGACAGGGATCTTCCTCCAGCTCGTCCATGACGTCGCCGAGGACGTCGAGATCCCGGGCGCCGGGTACACGTTCGGCACGCTTCGCGATGCGCAGGCGACCGGTGACCTCGAGACGCTGCGGGCGCACGATCTGCCCGCCGAGCGCGTCCGGCTCGCGGGCGACCCGGCGCAGGCGGTACGCGACCTGACCCAGCGACTGAAGGGACTCATCTAGAGGTGTCCCCTCCACTCGATCACACCCGTTCTGGCTCGCTGCAAACCTTCGCGTGGCAGCGTCCTCGGTCGCCCCTGTGCCTCCAGCACAGGGACTCCCTGCGTCCTCCCCACACTCGGTTTTCGCGGCCAGAGCCGGGCGTGCTCTCATGGAGGGAACACTGATGCAGCTCGGCTTCGTCGGCCTCGGCAAGATGGGTGGCAACATGGTCCACCGCATCCACCGCGACTCGGACCACACCGTCGTGGCGTTCGACTTCTCGGAGGACACGGTGAAGGAGGCCGAGGGGAACGGGGCCACCGGCGCGTCCTCGCTCGAGGACATGGTGTCGAAGCTCGAGGCGCCGCGGACCGTCTGGATCATGGTTCCGGCCGGCGGGCCGACCCAGGAGACTGTCGACAAGCTCGCCGAGCTGCTCGGCGAGGGCGACACGATTATCGACGGCGGCAACTCCAAGTGGACCGACGACGTGCGCCGCGCGGAGGAGCTCCAGCCGAAGGGGATCCACTACGTGGACGTGGGCACGAGCGGCGGCGTCTGGGGCCTCGAGGTCGGCTACTGCATGATGGTCGGCGGCCCGCAGGAGGCGGTCGACCGCGTGGCGGACGTCCTCACGGTGCTCGCTCCCCCCGAGACCGAGGAGTGGGGCCCCGGCTGGGGCCACATGGGCGACACCGGCGCGGGGCACTACGTGAAGATGGTTCACAACGGCGTCGAGTACGGGATAATGCAGGCGTACGCCGAGGGGTTCGAGCTCTTCCACAAGTCGGACTTCGAGCTCGAGAACGCGCAGATCGCGAAGCTCTGGATGCAGGGCTCGGTCGTCCGCTCCTGGCTCTGCGAGCTCGCGGCGCGCGCGTTCGACCAGGAGGGCAACGACCTCCAGCGGCTCGAGGGCTACGTCGAGGACTCCGGCGAGGGGCGCTGGACGATCGAGGACGCGATGGACAAGGACGTGCCGACTCCGGTCATCACCAGCTCGCTCTACGCGCGCTTCTACTCGCGGCAGAACGGCGAGTACACCGCGAAGGTCCTGGCGGCGCTTCGCAACCAGTTCGGGGGCCACGACGTACGGGCGCACGACCCCGGCGCGCAGACTGAGCCGCAGGCGGAGTAGGAGTGGCCACCGCGACACACGAGGAGAACCCGCTCGTGGAGGGCCTCGAGCGGCTCCCCGTCCACCCGACCACGCTCACGATCTTCGGCGCCACCGGCGACCTCGCGCAGCGCAAGCTCCTGCCGGCGCTCTACAACCTCGCGCACGAGGGTGCGCTCCCGGAGCGCTTCAACCTGATCGGCATCTCCCGCAGCGACAAGCCGCACGAGGACTACCAGGCCGAGGCGCGCGAGTGGATCAAGAAGTTCTCTCGCCGCGAGGTCGACGAGCGCGTGCTCGACGGGCTACTCGAGAACGTTCGCTACCTGCCCGGGACCTTCGACGACCCTGAGGTCTACGAACGGCTCGAGAAGACGGCGGCCGAGTTCGACGAGCAGGCCGGCTCGCCCTTCGATCGGGTCTTCTACCTCTCGACCGCGCCGGCCTTCTTCCCGGTGATCGTCGAGAAGCTCGGCGAGCGCGGACTCGACCATCACGAGCAGGTCGACGTCCGCGTCGTGATCGAGAAGCCCTTCGGGACGAACCTCGAGGAGGCCAGAGAGCTCAACCGGGACGTGCTCAAGGTCCTGGACGAGCAGCAGGTCTACCGGATCGACCACTACCTGGGCAAGGAGACCGTCCAGAACGTCCTCGCCTTCCGATTCGCCAACGGGATGTTCGAGCCGCTCTGGAACCGGAACTACATCGACTACGTGCAGATCACCGCCGCCGAGGACATCGGCATCGGGAGCCGTGCGGGCTACTACGACAAGTCAGGCGCCCTCCGCGACCTCGTCCAGAACCACATGCTTCAGCTCCTGACGCTCCTCTGCATGGAGCCGCCCGTCTCCTTTTCCGCCGACGAGGTCCGCGACGAGAAGGTCAAGGTGCTGCACTCGATCGACGCGCCGACCCGTGACGGCGTGCCTCGCATGGCGATCCGCGCCCAGTACGCGCCCGGTGTTGCGGAAGGCGACGAGGTCCGCGGCTACCTCCAGGAGGACGACGTGCCCGAGGACTCGACGACCGAGACCTATGCGGCGCTGCGCCTGGACGTGGACAACTGGCGCTGGGCGGGCGTGCCGTTCTACCTGCGTACGGGAAAGCGCCTCGCGCGCAAGGTCACGGAGATCGCGGTGACCCTCAAGCCGGTGCCGCACCTCGCCTTCAGCCAGGACGGATCGGTCGGCGTCCAGCCGAACCAGCTGATCCTCACGATGCAGCCGAACGAGGGCGTGTCGCTGTCGCTCGGCGCGAAGATCCCCGGCACGCGGATGCGGATCCGCCCCGTGAACATGGAGTTCCTATATGGGACGGCGTTCCTGTCGCAGTCCCCGGAGGCCTACGAGCGGCTGATCATGGACGCGATGCGCGGCGACGCGACGCTCTTCACCCGCGACGACGAGGTCGAGGCGCAGTGGCGCATCTGCGACCCGATCGTCAAGGCCTGGGAGGAGATGCCGGGGCCGCTCCCGCAGTACGACGCGGGCTCCCAGGGCCCCGACGAGGCGAACGAGCTGCTCGAAGAGGGCCAGAAGTGGCGCGCCATCTAGACGAGGGCGTCGTCGAGGAGGGCCACCATTAGCGAGCACCTGTGGTCCGAGGAGGCCACGCATCCCGCCGACGTCGAGGCCGCGCTTCGCGAGCTGCTCAAGGAGCGTCACTCGGAGGACGAGGGATTCGTCCCGGCGCGCGTCCTCAACCTGGTGGTGATCGCCGACCGCGAGTGGCGGGGCGAGGTCGAGAATCGTCTCGAGCGTGTTGGCCGCTACCACCCTTCGCGAACGATCCTCTGCTCGGTCGACGACCGCCAGGAGCAGCTCAACGCGCGGGTCACGATGGGGGAGGACGAGGGCGACGGATCGATCAGGCTCGGGCACGAGCGCGTGGTCCTCGAGATCGGCCCTCGCCACCTGAGCCACCTCGGGTCGATCGTCGATCCGCTCGTGGTGACCGACCTCGCGACCGTGGTGTGGGCGCCGCACGGGCACGCCGACGCGGTCGACTCCCTGCTCCGACTGGCCCAGGTCGTGCTCGTGGACTCGATCGAGGAGCCCTCGATCGGCGCCGCCCTGGGACGCGCGCGCGAGCTCTCGCAGGACGCCTACGTCGTCGACCTCGCATGGCTCCGGAGCACGCCATGGCGCGAGCGAATCGCCGCGACGTTCGACCCCGAAGCGTGGAGCGGCGAGCTGCGCCGCATCAGCGCCGTCACGGTTCGGCATCGTCCCGACTCCGCGGCGGGCGGGCTGCTCTTCCTCGGCTGGCTCGCCTCCCGACTCGGCTGGGAGCCGGGCCGCCTCGTCGCCCAGGACGGATCGCACTACGGACGGGCCCGCGGGCCGCGTCAGGAGGTCTCCCTGCGGCTCGAGCCCGAGCAGCGCCAGAGCGCGCCGGGGCTGGCCGGGATCACGGTTGAGACGGCGTCGGGGATGTCGATCTCGCTCGAGCGCGGCCCGGGCGGGCTCGCGGCGTCGCGGCGGGGCAGCGACGGCGGCGAGTCGCGCTGGACCGTCCTGGGCGCCTCGCGCGGCGAGTCCGGGATCCTCGGCGAGGGGATCCGCCAGGCCCTGCTCCGTGACCCGACCTACGCCCCCGCGCTCTCGGCGGCGGCCGAGATGGTCTCGTGACGCCGACGCGGACGCTCGTGGTCGACGACCCGGCCACCGAGGTCGCGCAGCGGCTCGCGCGCGCCGCGGGCCAGGGCGACCACATCGCCCTCACCGGCGGCTCGACCCCCCGGCTCGCCTACGAGCGCGCGCCCGCGCTCGGCGCCGACTGGTCGGGCGCGACCCTGTGGTTCGGCGACGACCGCTGCGTTCCGCCCGACGACGAGCACTCGAACTACGGCATGGCGAAGCGGGCGCTCTTCGACCGCCTCCCCGAGCCGCCGGCCGCCGTCCACCGCATGGAGGGGGAGCGCGGGCCGGACGTGGGCGCCCGAGCGTACGAGGAGACCCTGCGCGCCGCCTTTGGCGACGGGGTCCCGCGGCTCGACCTCGTGCTGCTCGGGCTCGGCCCCGACGCGCACTGCGCGTCGCTCTTTCCGCGCGACGACGCGCTCGGCGTGCAGGATCGGCTGGCGGTAGGGGTGAATACCCCGGGCATGGCCCCGCTCGTGGCGCGCGTCACCCTCACCCTGCCGGTCCTGAACGCCGCCCGCGACGTCGTCTTCCTCGTGACGGGCGAGGACAAGGCGAGCGCGGTCAGGCGCGCGTTCTCGGGCATCGCCGACCCGGACGCGCCGGCGAGCTTGGTGAGCCCGGAGGACGGGTCGCTCACGCTGGTGCTCGATCGCGCCGCCGCGGCGCGCCTCCCCGAGCCCACGGAGGCCCGGTGAGGAACCGGAGCGTCATCGGCGCCTCGACTCCCAGCAGGAGCCCCTTCCCGCCGATCGCGGAGTACGGCTTCCTGTCCGACTGCGAGAGCTGCGCGCTCGTGGCGCCGAGCGGGAACGTCGAGTGGATGTGCCTGCCGCGCATGGACTCGCCCAGCGTCTTCGGGGCCATCCTCGACCGTGACGCGGGGATATTCCGCCTCGCGCCTGACGACGTGGCGGTGCCCGCCGCGCGGCGGTACCTGCCCGGCACGATGCTGCTCGAGACGAGCTGGGGAACGCGCAGCGGCTGGGTGATCGTCCGCGACGTGCTGCTGATCGGGCCGTGGCACCACGAGGGCGACCGATCGCACACCCACCGTCGATCGCCGACCGACTACGACGCCGATCACGTGCTCCTGCGCCTCGTCCGGTGCGTGAACGGAGAGGTCCAGATCAACCTCGACTGCGAGCCGGCGTTCGACTACGGCCGGGTGCGCGGCGAGTGGGAGTACACGGGGCCCGGCTACCACGAGGGCGTCGTGCGAGCCGAGGGGATCGACGTCGAGCTCAAGCTCACGAGCGACATGAACCTCGGCTTCGAGGGCCCGCGGGCCACGGCGCGGACGCTGATGAAGGAGGGGGAGACGCGCTACTGCGCGCTGTCCTGGAGCGAGCACGACCCGCCGCAGACGTACAAGGACGCCTACGATCGCTCGGTCTGGACCGCGCATCACTGGCAGCACTGGCTGGATCGCGGACAGTTCCCCGACCATCCGTGGCGCACCTTCCTCCAGCGGAGCGCGCTGACGCTCAAGGGCCTGAGCTACGCGCCGACCGGCGCCCTCTTGGCGGCGGCCACGACGTCGCTTCCCGAGACGCCCGGCGGCGAGCGCAACTGGGACTACCGCTACAGCTGGATCCGCGACGCGACGTTCACGCTCTGGGGCCTCTACACGCTCGGCTTCGACTGGGAGGCCAACGACTTCTTCTACTTCGTCGCCGACGTGGCCGAGTCCGAGGAGGGCCAGCTCCAGATCATGTACGGGATCGACTGCAGGAAGGAGCTCCCGGAGGAAATCCTCGACCACCTCTCGGGCTACGAGGGGGCACGCCCGGTGAGGGTGGGGAACGGCGCCTACAACCAGGACCAGCACGACGTCTGGGGTGCGGTGCTCGACTCGGTCTACCTCCACACGAAGTCGCGCGACTACCTCCCCGAGCGCGTCTGGCCGATCCTCACGCGGCAGGTCGAGATGGCGCTCGACAACTGGCGCGACCCCGATCGCGGGATCTGGGAGGTGCGCGGCGAGCCCAAGCACTTCACCGCCTCGAAGCTGATGTGCTGGGTGGCCGCCGACCGCGGCGCCCGGCTCGCCGAGCTCAAGGAGGACCTGGAGCGCGCCGCGCGATGGCAGTCGGCGGCCGACGAGATCCACGAGGACATCTGCACGAACGCCGTGGACGACCGCGGCGTCTTCTGCCAGCACTACGACACGACTGCGCTCGACGCCTCCGTCCTCCTGATCCCGCTGGTGCGCTTCCTCCCGCCAGACGACGAGCGCGTCAAGAAGACCGTGCTGGCGATCCAGGACGAGCTGACCCAGGACGGCCTGGTTCTGCGCTACCGCGCCGGCGAGACCGACGACGGCCTGGAGGGCGACGAGGGCACGTTCACGATCTGCTCCTTCTGGCTCGTGTCGGCGCTCGCCGAGATCGGCGAGCTCGACCGTGCGCGCGACCTCTGCGAGCGCCTGCTCTCCCACTCGAGCGCGCTCGGCCTCTACGCGGAGGAGATCGAGGCCCGGAGCGGGCGCCATCTGGGCAACTTCCCCCAGGCCTTCACGCACCTCGCGCTGATCAACGCGGTCATGCACGTGATCCGGGCCGAGCAGGAGCTCGAGACCGAGGAGTTCTCGACGACGCGCGAGTTCATGCGGGCGAAGACCGACCGGTAGCCGAGTCCGGGCGCATGACGGCCTTGCACTGGTCGCGGGCGCAAACGTCCATTCGGGAGCGCGAGGCCTTGCCCGTCCCGGCGATCGAGTCTAGGGTCGCCGCATCCGACGAAGGGGGCTTGACGTGACGAGACCACGAGCGACGGTGGCGGGGCTCACAGTGACCGCGGCACTGGCGGTTCCCATGTTCTTCGGCGTGCCCGCGGCCTCGGCAAGCGGCTGTGACACGGTGCGCTACGGCGGCGACAACTACGTGCTCTTCAAGAACAACGTCAAGTGCGATAACGCGCGCCACTGGGTCAAGCGACTCCACAAGACCCGCGGCGACGACGAGCCACGCAACTTCGACTGCGCCTCGGGGAGCAACTTCCGCGACGGCGGGCAGTGCGACCACAAGGACCGCGCGAACAAGTTCTTCGGCTGGCACCCGGGCGACTGACCACTGCGCGACGCCGCACGGCGGCCGGGCGGCTCCCCGGGTGAGCGTCCATATTCCCACCCCATAGGGCGGGGAAATCATCGCTCGCGCCCGCGCCGGGCCGGGCTCGAGCCGCGCTCGCTCACCTCGATGCCGGTCGAGTTCACGGCCGGCGCCCGGGAGGCCGCTGTGAGCTACGCGCCGGGAGGCCCGCTCGGCCCGAAGCGGCTCTCCTCGCCCTCCGGTAGCCGCCCGTCGCGGCCCACGTAGCCGTCCTTGCCGCCGACGATCACGTAGACCGCCTCGTCGTCGCCCAGGTTGCGGACCCTGCGCACGGTCGCGGCGTCGACTCGGACCATGCCGCCCGGCCCGAGCTCGTGGCGCGAGCCGTCGCCGAACTCGAACTCGACCCGCCCGCTGTGCACGAAGTAGGTCTCCTCCTGCTGCTCGTGGAAGTGCCGCCCGGTCTCGTAGTGCGGCGGAAGGACGATGGCGTTGATGCCGAACGCGGTCACGCCCAGCCCCGTGCGGATCTTGCGGAACCCGGGGCCCTCGCCTAGGTCGTCGAGCGACGAGACCGCATAGCCGTCGCCGCTCACCACGCGTGGCTCGGAGTCGGCCACGATCAGAGCCTCGCGTCCACGACCATAGCCGCGAACAGCAGCGCCAGGTACGCGAGCGAGAACAGGTAGAGCCGCAGCGCGGAGCGGCGGTCCGCCCTCCGCCGCAGGCGGATGGCGAGGCCGACGAACGCCGAGCCGAGCAGGAGCGCGGCGACCAGATACGTCGGCGTCGAAGAGGTGCCCGGCGAACGGCAGCACGGTCACCGCGACGAGCAGGATCGAGTAGAGGAGGATCTGCCAGCGCGTCTCGGACTCGCCGCGCACGACCGGGAGCATCGGCACGCCGGCCTTCGCGTACTCGTCCTTCATCAGGAGCGAGAGCGCCCAGAAGTGCGGCGGCGTCCAGTAGAAGACGATCGCGAACAGGTAGAGCGCGCTCCCGTCCAATGAGCCGGTCGTTGCGGCCCAGGCCACGAGCGGCGGCACCGCGCCGGCGGCTCCGCCGATCACGATGTTCTGAGGGGTCGAGCGCTTGAGCCAGATCGTGTAGACGAGCACGTAGCCGAGCAGCCCGGCGAGCGCAAGCGCGGCGGCCAGGAGGTTGACCGTGAGGGTCAGGAGCACGAATGCCGCGGCGCCGAGCACGATGCCGAAGGTCAGCGCCGAGGCCGGCGCCACCCGCCCCGACGGCACGGGACGATCGGACGTCCGCCTCATCACCGCGTCGATGTCGCGGTCCCAGTAGTGGTTGATCGCCCCTGCCCCGCCGGCCGACAGGGCGCCGCCCAGGCAGGTGAGCGCCACGAGGCCGAGCGACGGGTCGCCGGCCACGTACATCGTCGCGATCGTCGTGAAGAGGAGGAGCGACTGCACCTTGGGCTTCGTCATCGAGACGTAGTCGCCCACGGCGGTCCGGAGCCCGACCCTGGCCGCGGCGGTACGGGGTGCTGAGCCCGTCCCGGCTTCCATGTCTACGCCGCCGCCGCCTCGGCGCCGCGATGGGCGCGCCGCCCGGCGCGGCCGGCCTCGGGGGCGGGAACCGGGTAAAGCTGGAGGTTGAGCGCGGTGAGCTGCGCCCAGAGCAGCGTCGCGGCCGCGAGATGGGCGAGGATCAGGAGCTCGTACTCCGCGAGCCAGACGTTGAGCGCCCCGAGCAGGATCTGCACCGCGAGCAGGGCCGCCGTGGCCCATGCCGTCCGAACGATCCCCTGGCTCGGCCGGCGGCGCACCGCCACGACGACGAGCGCGATCACGAGGATCGAGGCGACGTACATCAGGACGCGATGGGTCAGGTGGATGTCGACGAGCGGCGCCTGGCCGAACGGGAGCACCTCCCCGTTGCACGTCGGGAACTCGCGCCCGCACGCGTGGTGGGCGCCGTCGCCGAGCTGGTAGTCGGCGCGACCGTAGTTCTGCGTCCCGGCCATGTAGCCGCCGGCGACGATCGTCAGGAACAGGGCCGTCTGCGCGGCGGCGGCGAGCGCCCGGAAGCGCGGGCCGCCGTCGGCCGCCGGCGCCCCGACGACCTCCGGGCGTGAGGCGCGCCAGATGTAGATCACGAGCCCGAGCAGGAGCATCGCGAGCCCGAGGTGGGCGGCCACGAGCGCCTCTTCGAGGTTCTCCTCCACGGTCGCGGCGCCGAGCAGACCCTGCGCGGCCACGAGCACCGCCGCGCAGATCGCGGCCACGACGATCCCGCGCCGGTCGCGGTAGCGGCGCCACGCGGCCACGGCGAGCGCGATCATCATGAGCCCGACGGCCGCCGCGAGGGCGCGGTGCAGGTACTCGATCACGGCGTTCAGGTCGAGCCCCGGCAGCACGTCGCCCCTGCAGAGCGGCCACCCGCTGAACCCGCTTCCCGCCGGCCCGCAGCCGAGGCCCGAGTCCGAGACGCGGACGACCCCTCCGAGCACGATCAGCACGAACGTCGCGATCCCGGTGACGAGCGCCAGCCGCCTGAAGCCGGTGGAGGGCGCGGCGCTCACGCCGCTGCGATCCGGTAGCTCACGCGGCGTCAGGCTACCGGCTGCGCGACGGTGCCCGCCGGTTCCCCGGACTTGCGGAGGACCTCGTTGCGGATGTCCTTCATCGGCTCGAGGCTGCGGACCCGCGGGACCACGTCGAAGTTGTTCTCGGGCGGCGGCGACTGGACGAACCACTCGAGCGTGTTGCCCTTCCAGGGGTCGTTGCCCGCGCGCCGGCCGGAGCGGAGGCTGATCAGCACGTTGACGACCGTGATCATGATCCCGATGCCGAGCAGGTAGGAGCCGACCGTCGAGGCCAGGTTGAGCCCCTCCCAGCCGATGCCCTCCGGGTAGTCGTAGACCCGCCGCGGCATGCCATCGAGGCCGAGTGAGTGCTGCACGAGGAAGGTCAGGTTGAAGCCGACGAACATCACCCAGAAGGACGCCTTCCCGAGCCCCTCGGACATCATCCGGCCGGACATCTTGGGGAACCAGTAGTAGAGCCCCGCGAAGATCGCGAAGACGCTCCCGCCGAACAGCACGTAGTGGATGTGGGCGACGATGAAGTAGCTGTCCTGGAGCTGCCAGTCGACCGGGAAGATGGCCATCATGACGCCCGAGATCCCGCCGATCACGAACAGCCCGATGAAGCCGGCGGCGAAGTAGAGCGGCGTCTTGAACAGGATCGAGCCGCGCCACAGCGTCGCGAGCCAGTTGAAGATCTTGATGCCGGTGGGCACGGCGATCGCGAACGAGGAGAGCATGAAGAAGACGAGCACGACGGTCGCGGTCGGGGTCGTGAACATGTGGTGTGCCCACACGATCATGCTCAGGAACGCGATCGCCGCGATCGACGCCGCGAGCGCCTTGTAGCCGAAGATCGGCTTGCGGGCGAACACCGGCAGGATCTCCGAGATCATCCCGAAGGCGGGCAGGATCATGATGTAGACCTCGGGGTGGCCGAAGAACCAGAAGAGGTGCTGCCAGAGCAGGGGGTCGCCGCCGCCAGTCGGGTCGAAGAACGCGGTGCCGAAGTGGCGGTCGGTGAGGAGCATCGTGACCGCCGCGGCGATCGCCGGCAGCGCCAGGATCAGCAGGTACGAGTAGATCAGGAGCGACCAGACGAACAGCGGCATCCGACCCCAGCCCATGCCCTTCGCGCGCATGTTGTGGATCGTGGCCACGAAGTTGATCGCGCCGATGATCGAGGACAGACCGGTGAGGTGGATCAGGAAGATCCACGCGTCGATGCCGCCGTCCGGGAGGTACGCGTCGTCGGAGAGCGGCGCGTAGCTGGTCCATCCGGCCGTCGGCGGCTCGAAGAAGAGGCTCGCGTAGAAGGCGATCCCGCCGAACAGGAGCAGCCAGAACGAGAGCGCGTTGAGCCTCGGGAACGCCATGTCGCGCGCGCCGATCATGAGCGGCAGCAGGTAGTTCCCGAAGCCGGCCAGGACCGGCACCACGAACAGGAAGATCATCGTGGTCCCGTGCATCGAGACGAGGCCGTTGTAGGTCTGGCCGTCGATCAGCGTGTTGCTCGCCCCGCTGAGCTGGAGGCGCATGAGGAGCGCCTCCACGCCACCGAGGAGGAAGAAGATGAAGGTGGCGAACAGGTACATGATCCCGATCCGCTTGTGATCGGTGGTCGTGAGCCAGGAGAGCCAGCCGCGCGGGCGCTGCTCCGCGCCGCGGACGACGACCTCCGGGCGCGGCATCGTGGCAACGCCTCCTCCGTTCACCGTCTGGTCCGCTGTCGCCATCGCCGGTCAGCTCCCCCTATTGCTCGAGCGCTCGCTCGCGCTGGCGGCGCTCGACCGCCAGGAGCTCCTGGGCCGACGTGATGTCCTCGGCCTGCTGCTCGACCCACGCCTCGTACTCGGGGACCTCCATCGCGCGCACGCGCGCGCGCATGTCCGCGTGATTCTCGCCGCAGAGCTCGGCGCAGACGCCGTTGTAGATCCCGGGCTCGGAGATCTTGAACCAGGTCTCGTTGGTGTGGCCTGGGATCGCGTCGGCCTTGCCGCCGAGCTCCGGGATCCACCACGAGTGGTTGACGTCCTGAGAGGTGATGTCGAGCGTCACCGTCGTGTCGACCGGCACGACCATCTCGTAGTAGGTGAACAACTGCTGGTCGCCCACGTTCGGGTAGTCGAAGCGCCAGAGGTACTGCTGGCTGTTCACGTCGATCGTGAGCGGTGAGCCGCCCGGGGGCTCCGGCTGGTCGATCGACGCGAACTCGACGCCCTCGGCGGCCTGCAGCCCCTCCGCGCCAGAGGCGGGCGGGTCCTCGATCTCGCCGAGGTAGATGAACGTGACGACCGCCAGCACCACCAGGATCGCCGCGGCACCGATCGTCCAGCCCATCTCGAGCGGCGTGTTGCCGCGAATCTGGGCGGGCGACGGGGCGGAGCGCCGGAACCGGTACTTGAAGAGCGAGTAGAGGAGGATGCCCTCGACGAGCAGGAAGATCACGACGCCGATCGCGAGCGTGATCTTGTAGAGGGTCGAGATCTTGTCCGCGTTCGGGGAGCCGCCCGACTCGGGGGTGATGAAGCCCGCGAACGCGGCGGGGGCCAGCACCAGGAGGGCCGCCAGCGCCCCGATCACGGCGACGACGAGCGCGCGGCGGCGCAGGTGGGAGGCTCCTGGTCGCAAGGGCGGCAGAATCATAACGTCGGGTCTACGGCCCGCGGCGGGCCGTTTGCTCAGCCGCCGCGGAAGGCCGGATCGCGCTTCTCGACGAAGGCTCCGACGCCCTCGACGAAGTCCTGCGTGCGGGCGAGCTCGTGCTGTAGCTCCGCCTCGAGCGTCGAGCTGCCCGTCGAGGTCCGGGTAGATCATCTGGTTGAGGGCGCGCTTCGATCCGGCGTAGGAGCGCGTCGGGCCCGTCGCCAGGCGCGCGACCAGCTCGTCCGCGCGCGCCTCCAGCTCGGCGTCCGGGTGGACGGCGTTGACGAGCCCCCACTCGAGCGCGCACTCGGCCGTCACGCGCTCGCCAAGGAGCGCCATCTGGAAGGCCCGGGCCTTGCCGACCGCGACCGGCACGAACAGCGTCGAGCCGCCGTCGGGCATCAGGCCGATGTTCACGAAGGCCAGCCCGAAGAACGAGGACTCCGCGGCGAGGACGAGGTCGCACGCGAGCGCGAGCGAGCAGCCGATCCCAACCGCGGGGCCGTTGACGGCGGCGACCACCGGCTTCTCGAGCCGGCGCACGCCGGCGATGACCGGGTGGTAGATCTCGTGAAGCTCCTTGCGCACGTCGGGGCCTCCGTCGTCCGGATGCTGCTCGAACCCGGCTCTGAGGTCCGCCCCGGAGGAGAAGCCGCGGCCCGCGCCCGTGACGAGCACGGCGCGAATGGATGGCTCGGCCGCCCGCTCGGTCACGATCTCCTTGAGCTGTCGGCCGAACTCCGCCGTCCAGGCGTTGAGGGTCTCGGGGCGGTTCAAGGTGATGCGGCCCACGCCGTCGGCCGCTTCCCAGAGCACCAGTTCGTCGGTCACGTCGCTCCTTCCCGTTGGGGTCGCAGGGGTGGCAGATCGCAGTCGCGGGCCGAGGCTCCGGCCGCCGTTCCTGCCACCCTGCCAGCCTGCGACCTGCCACCTAATGTTCCCCCGTGCTGATCGACGCTGTGCAGTGGCTCGGCCACTCGGGCTTTCGGCTGACGGTCGATCGCACGACGATCTACATCGATCCCTACCGGGTCGGCGACGGCCCGAAGGCGGACGTCATCCTGATCACCCACGGGCACTACGACCACTTCGCTCCGCTGGCCGTCGAGCGCCTGTCCCACGAGCGCACGTGGATCATCGGCCGTCGGCCGTGGCCGAGCGGGTTGCCGGGCGCGTGCTGTCGATGCGGCCGGGCGAGACGCTGGATCGAGACCTCGCGCCCGGGCTCGAGATCCGGCGGTCGCCGCCTACAACACCTCGAAGCGCGACGCCGGCGGCAGCGCCTTCCACCCGCGCGAGGCGGGCTGGGTCGGCTATGACCTGAACGTCCGCGGCGAGCGCCTCTACCACTCGGGTGACACCGACGTGATTCCCGGAGATGGACTCGGTCGCAGGCGTGGACGTGGCGCTGCTCCCGGTCAGCGGCACCTACGTGATGACGCCCGACGAGGCGGCCGAGGCGGCGCGCAGGATCGGGCCGCGGATCGCCGTACCATGCACTGGGGTGAGCACCTCGGGACCCACGACGACGCGCGCGCCTTCGCCGACAGGGCTCCCGTCGACGTGAGGATCATGGAGCGGGTGAGCTGAGGGGTCGCCGATCCGCGGCTCGGAGGGCGAGCGGGTGGCGGCGATCGAAGGCGGTACGAGGGGTGGCGCTGGCGGCCGTGGCCGCCGGCGTCCTGGCCCCGCTCGTCCGGCGCCGGCTCAGTCTCCCGCCGGTGGCCGTCTCCGGGCTCGCGTGGCAGGCGCCGGTGTCGCTCGCGATCGCGGTCCCCCGCTCGCCGGCGCGCGACGCCGGCATCTACGCGCTCCAGATGTGGGCGTACATCGCCCATTACCAGATGCCGAACGACGATCCGGACCGGCTTCTCGACCGGCTCAAGGTCAGCTATCCGATCCGCGTCGACACCGCGCTCGGGCTGGGGGAGACGCCGACGTTGCGCCTCCAGCGGGCGCTCGGCCGCGAGGGTCGCGTGATGCCGCACGACCTCGCGCTGTCGGTCGTGCATTGGGTCTGGTACTTCGTTCCCCACGGCACCGTCGCCTACGTCCTCCTGCGCCACCGGGAGCGCTTTCCGCGCGCCGCCTGCCTCGTCGCGGCGACCTTCGACTTCGGCCTGATCGTCTACTGGGCGGTGCCCACGGCGCCGCCGTGGTGGGCCGGCGAGAACGGCGACATGCCGCCGGTCCGCCGCCTGATGGCTGAAGCCGGCAGGCGTGTCTGGGGCCGCTACTGGAATCCGCTCTACGATTCGATCGGCGGCAACCCCTTCGCGGCGATGCCCTCACTTCATTTCGCAACCTCCGTGACCTCGGCGCGCATGCTCGCCGAGGTCGGGCGCGGGCCGGGCCTGATCGGCTGGGCGTACGCGCTCACGCTGGGCTTCTCGCTGGTCTATCTGGGCGAGCACTACGTCGTCGACCTCGCCGCCGGCTACGCGCTCTCCGAGGGTCTGCGGCGGGTGGCGCCGCACGCCGCGCCTGCACTCCGCTCGGTCGGAGGGACGATCGGACGGCTTCAGCTCGAGGCGCCGCGATGAGCCCCGCCGAAGTGCGCCCGCGGGACGAGGAGCAGCCCTCCGACTCGATGGCGGTCGAGGATCGCGGCCTGGCGCTGCTCCAGGACCGCCGGCGCCTCGCCACCGGGCTCCTCGCGCTCGTCCTGATCGTCGTGGCGATCTACGTCCTGTTTCCCGCGGTCGTCGGGCTCGACGACGCGCTCGAGCGATTCGGCGACGCCACCTGGTACTGGATCGTGCTCGCCGTCGTCTTCACGATCGCGAGCTTCGGCGCCTACGTCGCTCTATTCCGCGGAATCCTCGGCGGCACGACCGATTCCGAATTACGGCGGCGCCTCGACGCTCGGGCGTCGTACCAGATCACGATGGCGGGCCTCGCGGCGACGCGCATCTTCTCGGCCGCGGGAGCGGGGGGCATCGCGCTGACCTACTGGGCGCTACGCAGGGCGGGGATGGAGCGCCGGCGCGCGGCGTGCCGGATGGTCGCCTTCCTCGCGACGCTATACCTGGTCTACCTGCTCGCCCTGGTGGTTTTCGGCGTGCTGCTCAGGGTCGGGGTGCTGCCCGGCGAGAACCCGGTCGGCGGAACGATCGTGCCCGCCGCCTTGGCGTTCGCCGCGCTCGTCGTCATCGGGCTGCTCGCGCTGATACCGGGGGACGTCGAGCGGCGCCTCCAGCGGATTCGCCGGCACCCGCGGATGTCGCGCGTCGCCGCGCGTCTCGCCACGGGCCCGGCGACGGTGGCCACGGGGATTCGCACGGCGATCGACTACGTCCGGCGGCCCCGGCGGGGGGCGCTGGCGTTCGGCGGCGCGGTTGGGTTCTGGGGCGCGAACATCGCCGTGCTCTGGGCCAGCTTCGAGGCCTTCGGCGGCGACGTCCCCTTCGCCGTGCTCGTGCAGGGCTTCTTCGTAGGGATGGCGGCGAACCTCATCCCCTCGCCCGCGGGCGGCGTCGGGACCGTGGACGCCGGCATGATCGCCGCGTTCCTGCTGTTCGGCCTGCCGAGCGCGCTCGTCTTCCCGGCCGTTCTCGTCTACCGGGTAATGGCGTTCTGGCTGCCGATTCCGCCGGGGATCGTCGCCTACTTCCAGCTCCGTCGCACGGCGGCGCGATGGGAGAGCGAGTCCGAGTCGGACGGCTATACTATACAAAGTAAAGTAACGGAAGGGGTCACGTGAGCGAAGGGCAAGTGAGCGACGAGACGGTGGACAGCGCCCGGCGCGTCGAGGACGTGATCATCGTCGGCAGCGGGCCGGCCGGCTACACCGCGGCGCTCTACACCTCGCGGGCCGATCTCAAGCCGCTCGTTATCGAGGGCTTCCTGTGGGGCGGGCTGCTCCAGCAGACGACCGACGTGGAGAACTACCCCGGCTACCCCGAGGGCATCATGGGCCCCGAGATGATGCAGCAGTTCCGCGACCAGGCGGAGCGCTTCGGCACCCGCTTCGTCTCGGAGGACGCGACGCGCATCGAGCTCTCCCCGGACGGCGGGGTGCACCGCGTGTTCGTCGATGACGTCGAGCACCGCGCCCGCAGCATCATCCTCGCGATGGGCGCCGAGCCTAAGAAGCTCGGCGTGCCCGGCGAGGAGGAGCTGGCCGCCAAGGGCGTCTCCTACTGCGCGACCTGCGACGCGGCGTTCTTCCGCGACAAGCCGACGATCGTCGTGGGCGGGGGCGACACGGCGATGGAGGACGCGATCTTCCTGTCGAAGTTCGCGCGAAGCGTGGGCATCGTCCACCGCCGCGACGAGTTCCGCGCGTCGCGGATCATGCTCGCCCGCGCGCGCGAGGCCGACAACATCGAACTGCTCACCCCGTACGTCGTGGAGCGCTTCGACGACGGCGACGACGGATCGCTCTCGCGAGCGGTCCTTCGCGACCCGACGGGCGGCTCGGAGCGGGAGCTCGAGATCGACGGCGCGTTCGTCGCGATTGGGCACCAGCCGAACTCGGCGCTCGTTGCGGGCCAGGTCGACACCGACGACGAGGGCTACGTGCAGACCGAGGGCAAGTCGACGCTCACCAACCTGGCGGGCGTCTTCGCCGCGGGCGACCTCGTGGACCGCACGTACCGCCAGGCCGTGACCGCCGCGGGCAGCGGCTGCCAGGCGGCGCTCGACGCCGAGCGCTACCTGCGCGACACGCCGATCGACGCCGAGGCCCACTGGGAGCCCGATCCCGACGCGATCGAGAAGCGGGCCACCGAGGCCGCGGCCCGCTAGTCCGGTCGCCTTGAAGGACGAGCGCCCCGGCACAGTCTGGAGCAACTGGGCGCGCGATCAGCGGTGCGCGCCGCACGTGGTCGAGCGGCCCGCGAATGAGGCGGAGCTCGTGGGCTCGGTGGCGCGCGCCGCGGAGACGGGCCGGCCGCTCAAGGTTGCGGGGTCCGGCCATTCGTTCACCGACATCGCCTGCACCGACGGTCACATGGTCGCGCTCGACCGGATGGCGCGGGTGCTGGACGTGGACACGGCGAGCGGCCTTGTGTGGGTCGAGGCCGGCATTCGCCTCGGCGCCCTCGGACCCGAGCTCGCGGCCCGCGGGCTCGCCATGGAGAACATGGGCGACATCGACTCCCAGACGCTCGCCGGGGCGATCTCAACCGCGACTCACGGCACGGGCGCGCGCTTCCCGAACCTCTCCGCGCAGATCGCCGCGCTCCGGATCGTGACCTCCGAAGGGTCGCTCGATCGACGTCTCGGAGGAGTCCGACGCGGAGGCGTTTCGCGCCGCGCGGGTCGGTCTCGGCGCGCTCGGGGCGATCGCGTCGGTGACGCTGCGCTGCGTCCCGCTCTTCACGATCCACCGCGTCGACGAGCCGCGGCCGCTCGACGAGGTCCTCGCCGCGCTCGACGAGCTGGCCGATGCGAACGACCACTTCGAGCTCTTCACGTTCCCCTACTCGGGCCTGGCGTTGACGCGCTCGACCGAGCGGACCGATCGCGAGCCGAAGCCGGTCGACGCACGCGCGGAGTGGCTCCGGGACACGGTGCTCGAGAACCGGGTGCTGGAGCTCGCCTTCCGGACCGGCAAGGCGGCACCACGCGCGATTCCCGCGATCAATCGCGGCCTCATGCGGCTGATCGGGAAGTCGGAGCGGCTCGATCATGGAGCACCGTCTGTACGCGACGCGCCGCGAGGTCCGGTTCACTGAGATGGAGTACGCCATCCCGCGCGCCGCCGCTCGGGTGGCCGTGGAGCGCGTGCTCGACCTGATCGAGCGCCGCCAGCTGCCTGTGGCGTTCCCGATCGAGGTCCGTTTTGTCGCTCCGGACGACGCCTACCTCAGCCCCGCCCACGAGCGCGAGACCTGCTACGTAGCGGTCCATATGTACCGGGGAATGGAGTTCGAGTCCTACTTCCGGGCGGTCGAGGCGATCATGGGCGAGTACGGCGGGCGCCCGCACTGGGGCAAGCGCCACTACCAGTCGGCCGCCACGCTCCGCGACCTTTACCCGCGCTGGGACGACTTCCAGGCCGTCCGCCGCCGGCTCGACCCGAGCGGCCTGTTCCGCAACGACTACACCGACCGCGTCCTCGGGCCGCTGGCCCGGGACGTCGCGGTGGCGTGACCTGGCTGCCGCCGGCGCGAGCCGCTACGCGCCGGGCGCCTGGTACTCGACCTGCTGGGCCTTCCGCAGGGCCTCCATCGTCTCGTCAACGGTCAGGAGGGCGGTCGTCTCCAACGAGTCGAGCGCGCCGCCGCCGGTGATCGCGAGCGCCACGGCGGCCATGGACACGTTGTCGGGCGCCTCCCACAGGGTGTGGCCGTCATGCGTGCCGAATGCGTACCAGAACCCGTGCAGCTTTCCGCCGACCGACTCGATGTAGGCCTGAGCGGCCGCTCGCCGATCCTCCGGGTTGGCGATCAGCCTGGCCCACGTATCCGGCGTGTAGCTGAACCTCGATAGATAGAGCGGCATCGTTCCTCCCTCGCGTTGGCCTTGGAGAGGCGAGCATCGCATCTGCCGCGAGACGCGGCTAGAGGAAGCAGCGGCCCTCGCCGCGGTACGTGGGGACCTCGTCCACGATCGCGTCGCCCTGCACCAGGTAGAGGGTGTCGAAGCGTTCGCAGAGCTCGCCCGCCTTCGCGTGACGCAGGTACACGCGATCACCGATCTCGAGGCCCGCGGCGGCCCGTCCTCGCACCGGCGTCTGCACCTCGCCGGCGCCCTCGAAGGGGTCGAGCCGCAGCCCGGCCGGCAGGTGCGGCCGCGGCAGGCGGTCGCGCTGGGCCGGGCCCGACGCGGGGTAGCCGCAGCCGAGGAGCGTCGCGACGCCGGACTCCGGCTTTCGCACGACCGGCGCCGCGAACATCGCGGCCGGGCGGAGGGAGAACGCCGAGTAGTCGTCGAAGAGCGCGGGCGCGTAGAAGCCGGAGCCCGCGGTGACCTCCGTCACCGCCGACTCCGCCGAGGTGGTGTGGAGGCTTCCGGTGCCGCCTCCGTTCACGAAGCCGAGCGGTGCGACCTGCGTCACGGCGTCGACGATCGCGGCCCGCCGCTCGCGCAGCTCGCGGCCCGAGGAGCGCTGCATCGCCCCGATCGCCGCTCCGCGCAGGCGCTTGCTCGCGGGCCGGTCGCCGAGGCCGGCGATGTGGCCCTCGTACGCCATCAGGCCCGCGATCTCGAAGCCGGGCCGCTCGACGATCGCGCGGGCGAGCGCGGCAGCCGCCTCCGGCGTGCGGACCGGGGAGCGCTTCGGCCCGATCTTGAGGCGCCCGCCGGCGAGCCAGAAGCCGGCGTCGACCTCGATGCAGACGCGGATAGGCGCGGCCCGCTCGACCGCGGCCGAGTCGATCAGGTCGAGGTGCGCGACGCGGTCGATCATCACGGTCGGCCGCGCCTCGCCCTCGAGGCGGGCGAGGCGGGCGAGCGCCGTCCGGTCGGCGCTCGGATACGCGAGTAGGAGGTCCTCGAAGCCGGCCTCGGCAAGCCAGAGCGTCTCCGGCAGCGTGAACGTCATCAGCCCGCGGAAGCGCTCGTCGCGGGCGAGCATCGCCTCGAGCAGCCGTCGTGCGCGGACCGACTTGCTCGCCACACGGATCGGCTTGCCCTGGGCGCGCACGAGCATCTCCTCGCCGTTCGCCCACATCGCGTCGAGGTCCACGAGCGCGAACGGCGCCTCGACACCTTCCAGCGCGTGCTCCAGGCGCGTGAGCTCACGGTCGGCCGAGGTCATCGCAGGTACACCGGGTTCGAGATGATCCATGTCCGGTCGCGGCCGCCCGCCGTGACGCGCGCTTCCAAGCGGTACGCGCCGGGCTCGGCGGCCGTGGCCTCGAGCTCGCGGCCCTCGACGCGAGCCACCTCCCGACCGGCGCGCAGAAGGCGGAGCTCGGCCGGACGTGGCGTCCGGGCGCTGATCCGCCACGGGCCGTCGTCGAAGCGCGCCTCCTCGCCGATCGCGACCGTGCGCCCCCCGGCATTGGCGCCGAACGCGAATCCGCGCGCCGGCGCGAGCGCGTCCATCGCGATGTAGCAGCACCCGGCCCTGAGCGCCGCGTAGATCCGCTCGCGGTCGCTCGGCGCGTCCCCGCTCATCGGGCCGTCGCAGAGCACGTGCGTCCGGAGGTATCGAAACGAGCGCTCGTAGGCCATCAGCCGGAGCGGCACCCGGCCGGCCACCCGCAGCCCGAACTGGTGTGCGTCGAGGCCCCCGACCGCGGTGACCCTCCGATCGGCGCAGAGCCGGTCCCATTCGGCGAGGTTGCGCTCGGGCGGGTGGTCCACGAACGCGCCGGGACGGACCACGAAGCGGATCGCGTCGCGGATGCTCCCGAGGCGCTCGGCCGTGTCGGTGACGAAGCTCCACAGCTCGATGCCGGTCAGGCCGGCCGCGTCGAGGTCGCGCCAAGGCATGCCGCCCGCGCCGCGGCGAAATCGCTCCGACCCGCGCGAGAAGGGGTGGGCGGCGAAGCCGAACCCGCCGGCCTCGGCCACGGCCGCGCAGATCTCCCCGGCCGACCGCCCGCGGTGGGGGATCTCGCGGTCGAGGCCGAACGCGAGGTAGTGGTTGGCGTTCGGGGGCGAGATCTCCTCGCCCACGAGCACGAGCGTGGATCCGTACCAGCGCTCCTCGCCTCGTCGCCTTGCCTCCAGCGTGTCGTGGTCGGTCAACAGCACGGCGTCCACGCCCGCGCGCTCCCCGGCCGCGGCGATCTCCGGCACGGTGCCGGTGCCGTCCGAGTGCGTCGAGTGGAGGTGCATCACGCAGGCGACGTCGTGGAGCGGCATGACGGTCGCGAGCCTACTCCGCGGGTCGCGCTAGATTGCGCGCGGTGCCGCTCAGCCACCACGATCTGTGCTTCGGGTGCGGCAGCGTCAACGTCTTCGGCCTCCATGTCGAGGTCGAGCCCCAGGATCGCGGGGTGCGCGGCCGCTTCTTCGTGAAGCAGGACCACCAAGGGCCGCCCGGATTCGCCCATCCAGGCGTGCTGGCGGCGGCGCTCGAGGAGGCGATGGCGCTGGCGCTCAGCGCCGAGGGCCTCGACGGGAAGCTGCGACGCCTCGAGCTCGACCTGACGCGGCGAAGCGCCGATCGGGGCGTTCGTCGAGCTGAGCGCGGCCGTCGACGACCGGGACGGTGAGCCGCTCCGGGTGAGCGCCGAGCGCGTCCGCGGCGGACGGCGGCGAGCCGCTCGCCACGGCACGGGCGACGTTCGTCGCCCGCCCGAGCACAGGTAGCGTTTAAGCCCCCACCAGACAGGAGCACCCACGCACATGCCAGAGAACCTCTCGCGCCAGATCCTGAACGACCACCTGGTGGAGGGCGAGCTCACGCCCGGCTCGCCGATCGCGCTCCGGGTCGACCAGACGCTGCTCCAGGACGCCACCGGGACGATGGCCTGCATGCAGTACGAGCAGCTCGACGTGCCGCGGGTGAGGGTCGATCGCGCGGTCCAGTACATCGACCACAACGTCATCCAGCTCGACTTCAAGAACCCCGACGACCACCGCATGCTGCAGGCGCTGGCGCGGAAGCACGGGATCGACTACTCGCGGCCCGGGAACGGCATCTGCCACTACGTCCACATCGAGCGCTACGCCAAGCCCGGCGGCATCCTCGTGGGCGCCGACTCGCACACGCCGACGAGCGGCGCGCTCGGGATGATCGCGATCGGCGCCGGGGGCCTCGACGTGGCCGTGGCGATGGGCGGCTATCCGTACGAGATCGCCTGCCCCGAGATCGTCGAGGTCCATCTCGCCGGCGCCCTCACCCGCCCCTGGGTCCAGGCGAAGGACATCATCCTCGAGCTGCTGCGGCGGCTCACCGTGAGCGGCGGGAAGAACAAGATCTTCGAGTTCACGGGCCCCGGGACCGCGGACCTCTCCATCCCCGAGCGCGGAACGATCGCCAACATGATCGCGGAGCTCGGGGCTACCTCGGCCGTCTTCCCGCCCGACGAGGAGACGCGCGAATGGCTCCGCAATCAGCAGCGGGAGGACGACTTCGTGGAGCTCGCGCCCGACGACGGGTGCTCCTACGACGACCGCGTGGAGATCGACCTCGACGCGCTCGGGCCGCTCGTCGCGAAGCCCCATAACCCCGACAACGTGGTGCCGATCGAGGAGGTCGCCGGCACCGAGCTCGGGCAGGTGTGCATGGGCTCGTCGGTCAACTCGGGCTACGCGGACCTCGCGCTGCCGGGAGCGATGCTGGCCGACCGCGGCGGTCAGATCGTGCATTCCTCGATCGCCGCCACCGCCACGCCCGGCTCGCGCCAGATCCTCACCGCGATCGCCGAGTCCGGCGTCTACCGCCAGCTCGTCGAGGGCGGCGTGCGGATGCTCGAGCCCGTGTGCGGCCCCTGCGTGGGGATGGGGCAGGCGCCGCCGTCCGACTCGAACTCGCTGCGCACGTTCAACCGCAACTTCCCGGGGCGGAGCGGCACGCCGGAGGACTCGGTCTACCTCTGCTCGCCGGCGGTCGCGGCGGCGTCGCTCCTGACGGGCCGGATCACCGACCCGCGCGAGTACGGCGACCCGCCCGAGCTGCTGCGCGCCGCCCGAGCTCAAGCCCTACGTCGACGACGTGCACATCTTCGCCCCGGCGCCGGAGGCCGAGGCCGACGCGGTCGAGGTGCCGCGCGGACCGAACATCAAGACGCCGCCGGAGCACGTCCCGCTCGACGACTCGGTCGAGGCGCGCCTCGCGACGGTCCAGCCGGACAACATCTCGACCGGCGACCTCGCCCCCGACGGTGTCGTGGTCATGTCCTACCGCTCGAACATCCCTGCGATCGCCGAGTTCACCTTCCAGCACCGCGACCCCGAGTTCCGGAAGCGCATGAAGGAGTGGGGGAGCGGCTTCATCGTCGGCGGCCACAACTACGGACAGGGCTCGTCGCGCGAGCACGCGGCGCTGGCCCCGCTGCAGCTCGGCGTCAAGGCGGTGATCGCAAAGTCGTTCGCCCGGATCCACCGGCGCAACCTGGTCGCCCAGGGCATCCTCGCGCTCACCTTCGCCGACGAGTCGGACTACGACCGCGCCGAGGTCGGGCAGACCTGGTCGCTCCCCGACGTCAAGCGCGAGCTGGCCGAGGGCTCCGACACCGTCACGGTCCGGATCGACGACTCGGGCGACGAGTTCACGGTCACCCACGACTTCGCCCCCAAGGAGCGCGAGATCCTGATCGAGGGCGGCCTGCTCCACTACCTCAAGGAGAAGGGCGAGCAGGTGCCGCTCGAGGACGGCGCGGAAGTCGCGTAAGCGGGCCGCGGCCGATGGGCGACCAGGTCGTGCGCCGGGCGGAGGTCGCGGACGCCGATGCCGTCGGGCGGCTCTCTGCATGACTTCAACACCGAGTTCGACGATGTGACCCCTGGCCCGCATGCCCTGGGCGAGCGCGTTCAGCAGCTCCTCGCCGGCGGCGAGACCAAGGTCCTCCTCGGCGGCGAACCGCCGCACGGAGTGGCGGTGCTCCGATTCCGCCCTTCCATCTGGACGGATGCGCTCGAGTGCTACCTGGCGGAGCTCTACGTGGCTCCCGCGCGCCGCGGGCAGGGAATGGGGCGGGCGCTGATGGAGTCCGCTATCGAGCTCGCCCGCGCCGAGGGGGCGACCCACATGGACCTGGGCACGAGTGAGGATGACGTCGCCGCCCGGACCCTCTACGAGCGCCTCGGCTTCAGCAATCGAGAGGGTCGCCCCGACGGGCCCGTCAACTACTTCTACGAGCGGGAGCTCTGACTTGGCGCCCCCTCCGCGTACATCGCCTCGATCTCCGCCGCGTACTTCGCCGAGATCGGCTTTCGCCGCAGCTTCGCGGTTGGGGTCAGCTCGTCGCCGCCCGGCTCCCACTCGTCGCGCGCGATCGTGAAGCGCTTGATCTGCTCGACCCGCGCCAGCCGCTCGTTGGCGCGGTCGATCGCCCGCCCGATCTCGGCCGTCACGCGCTCGTCGGTGGCCATCAGCGCCGGCGCCGGATTCTCGATCCCGTTGCGCGCCGCGAACGCCGGCAGCGAGTCGGGGTCGAGCGCGATCAGCGCGGTGTTGTAGGCCCGGCCCTCGCCGATCACGCATGCCACGTCGATGAGCGGGCTCGCCTCCTTGACGGTCGCCTCGATGTTCGCCGGCGACATGTTCTTCCCCGCCGCGTTGATGATCAGCTCCTTCTTGCGATCCACGATCCGCAGGAAGCCGTCGGCGTCGAGCTCGCCGATGTCGCCGGTCCGAAGCCAGCCGTCGTCGGTGAAGGCCTCGGCGGTCTCCTCGGGGAGGTTCCGGTACCCGCGCATCACGGTCTCCCCGCGCACGAGCACCTCGCCGTCGGCTGCGATCCGCAGCTCGACGCCCGGGAGCGGCGGCCCGACGGTCCCGAGCTTGATCCGACCGGGCGGGTTGACCGTCGAGATCGCCGATGTCTCCGACATCCCCCACAGCTCACAGATCGGGATCCCCAGCGCGAGGAAGAACTCGAGTACCGCATAGGGGGTGGGCGCCGCGCCGACCGCGAACCACTCGACGCCCTCGAGCGAGAGCCGTTCGCGGATGCGCGAAAGGACCTCGGCCTCCGCACGCCGGTGCTCCTCGGCGAGCCGCGGGCCGACCTCCTCGCCGGCCTGCTCGGCGCGGACCTTCCTCAGGCCCACGTCGATCGACCACCTCGTGGCCTCGCGCTTGCGCTCGTCGGGCTCCGCCTCGATCCCCGCCTCGATCAGCGTCTTCAGCTTCTCCCACACCCGGGGGACGCCGCCGAACACCGTCGGGCGCGCGTCCGGCACGCACGCGAACAGCCGTGCCATGTCGGCGCAGGCGGTCACGGTCCAGCCGAGCCCGATCGACGCGTAGTGCGTCGTGGCGCGGTCCGCGATGTGCGCCGCCGGGAGGAATGAGATGACGGACCCGCCCGGCCGAGCGGCGGGTATGACCTGGGCGATCGACCGGAGCGCGGCGAGCAGGTTGCGATGGGTGAGCTCCACGCCCTTCGGCGGGCCCGTCGTGCCGGACGTGTAGATCAGCGTCAGGAGATCGTCGGGGCCGACGGCGCGCCAGGCGGACTCGAAGTCGAAGCCGGGGTCGGCGCACATCTGGAGCGCCGCGAGCGACAGCGTGCCGTCCGGGCCGCCGTCCACCACGACGACGTGCTCGACCGTCGTGCACTGGTCCTTCGCGCGGAGCGCCTTGTTCAGGAACGCCCGCTCGGTCACGACGATGCGCGCCCCCGAGTCGTCGATCACGTGGCGTACCTGGTCCGGCGCCGCCGTGTTGTAGATCGAGAAGGGCACAGCGCCCAGGTGCATCGCGGCGGTGTCCACGAGGTTGAACTCGGGCCGGTTTCGCAGCATCAGGGCGAGCGGCTCCCCGCGCCGGAGCCCGAGGCCGGCGAGACCCGGGGCGAGCTCCGCCACTCGCGCCGCGTACTCGGCCCACGTCAGCCGGGTGGAGTCTCCCTCCGTGCGGAGCGCCACGTCGTCCGGCCGCTCGGCCGCCGTAGCTTGGAACGCGCCGCAGAGGGTCCGCTCGTCGAGCGCGCGCGGGCGTGCTTCGTGCACGGCGGGGGCCGTGACCTCCATCGCTCTCCTCCGGTCGACCTCGGCGCGACTATCCGCCAAAGCGGGCGGCGCGTCAAGCCTGCGCGCGGATCAGCCGATGCTCGCGCTCGGCGCCGCCTACGTGAGGCTCGTCCACACCGTCTTGACCTCGAGGTACGCGTCGAGGTTCGCGTGGCCCATCTCCCGGCCGAACCCCGACGCCTTGTAGCCGCCGAACGGCGCGGCCGGGTCGCTCGGCCCCCACACGTTGATGTAGATCGATCCGGCCTGGAGCATCGCGGCGAGCCGGTGCGCGTTCGCTACGTCGCGCGTCCAGACGCCGGCGGCGAGCCCGTACTCCGAGTCGTTGGCGCGCCGGGCGACCTCCTCGATGTTGTCGTAGGGGAGGGCGACGAGGACGGGACCGAAGATCTCCTCCCGGGCCACCGACATGTCGTCGGTCACGCCCGCGAGCAATGTCGGCTCCACGAAGTAGCCGCCCCCGTCGGCCCCGCCGTTCGATCCGCCGGCCACCATCTCGGCCCCGGCGCTCGTGCCGGCCTCGATGTAGGACATCACCCGCTCGTGTTGCTCCTTCGAGACGACCGGACCGAACTGCGTCGCCTTGTCGAGCCCCGGCCCGACGCGCGCCGACTCCGCCGCCTTGGCGAGCGCCGCGACCACCTCGTCGTACTGCTCCTTCTGGACGAACAGCCGCGAGCCCGCGTTGCAGGCCTGCCCGGTGTTGAAGTAGATGCCTTGGAAGGATCCCTTGACGGCCGCGTCGAGGTCGGCGTCGGGGAGGATGATGTTCGGGCTCTTGCCGCCAAGCTCGAGCGTCACCCGCTTGAGCATGCGGCCCGCCGTCTCCCCGATTGTCCGGCCCACGGCGGTCGATCCGGTGAAGGCGATCTTGTCCACGCCGGGGTGCTCGACAAGCGCCGCGCCGGTCTCGCCGTCGCCCGTGAGGACGTTTACGACACCCTCGGGGAATCCGGCCTCCTGGACCAGCTCCCCGAGCCGGAGCGCGGTGAGCGGCGTCTGCTCGGCGGGCTTGAGGACGACCGTGCACCCGGCGGCGAGCGCGGGGCAGATCTTCCACGCCGCCATCAGGAGCGGGAAGTTCCACGGGATGATCTGGGCGCAGACGCCGACCGGCTCCTTGCGCGTGTAGCAGAGCATCTGCGGCCAGGAGACCGGGATCGTCTCGCCCTCGATCTTGGTCGGCCAGCCCGCGTAGTAGCGCAGATGGGCGACCGCGCCGGGCACGTCGACCGCGCCGGCCATCCGCACCGGCTTTCCGTTGTCGAGCGCCTCGATCTCAGCGAGCTCGGCGGCGTTCGCCTCGACCAGGTCCGCGAGCTTCGCCATGGGAAGGCCGCGCCCCGCCGCCGGCATCTGGGCCCAGGGGCCCGTTAGCGCCGCCCGCGCGGAGGCGACGGCGCGGTCCACGTCGGCGGCGCCGGCGTGCGCCACGTCGCCGATCGCGTCGCCCGTCGCTGGGTCGATCGTCGCGAACGTGCGTCCGTCCGCGGCCTCCACCCAATCCGCCCCGATCAGGAGCTTGTGCGGGCCCGCCGCGACGAACTTGCGGGCGGCGTCGGACAGGGCGTCGGTCGTGGCGGTCGTCATCGGTCTCCCTGGGGTCGCTCGGTCGTGCCGCCAGGATAGTGAGCCGCCGCCGGCCGGCCTCGGCTAGTACTTCACGCGGAAGCTCCCGATCAGCGTGATCGTGTTGCCGTCCGGGTCCGTCGTCGACGACAGCTCGACCCCCTTGCTGGCGGTCTGGATCTCGCCCGTGTCCACGCCGCGCGTCGCGAGCTCGCTCCTCGTGGCCGCGAGGTCGCCCACGGCGAGGTTCAGCAGGCCGGAACCCGCGCGGTCGGCGTCGACCGTGACCTGCACCCAGCCGGCGCCGGTCACCTGCCACTCCACGAGACTCGGCATCGGCCGGTTGTCGGCGGGGCGCCCGAAGAGCGCCTCGTACCACGCGTCGGCGCGCTCCAGGTCGGAGACGGGCACCACCGCAAGGACGTGTTCGATCGGCATCGTTCTCACCTCATGTGTCGTTGACCTGAGGACTGTGACTCGCCGCCGGCACGGACTCATCGGTGAGCCTCGCCGTCAGCCGAGGCCGCCGCCCCTCGCCCCCGCCGCGCGCAGGAGCGGTGCGGCCCGGTAGCGCTCCTCACGGCGCTCGCCCCACAGACCGTCGATTGCGGCGAGCACGTGGTCGACCCCGATCGCCTCGGCCCAGGCGACGGGCCCGCGTGGGTGGTTTAGCCCGAGCATCAGGCCGGTGTCCACGTCGCCGGGCGACCCGATGCCCTCGCCGATCGCGAACGCCGCCTCGTTCACGAGCTGGCAGACGATGCGCCCGAGCACGAGGCCCGGCGCGTCAGCCACCCACTCCGCGTGCATCCCAAGCGCGGCGAAGAAGCGCTCCGCGCGCTCGGCGGCGGCGCCGGTCGTGGAGGGCACCCGCGTCAATTCAACGAGCCGCACCGAGTCGAGCGGCGGCACGAGGTTGAAACCGACGGCGTCCATCGCGCGACGCTCGGCGAGGCTGCGCTCGGCGCACAGGACGAGCTCCGGCGCCCCGCCCGGCATCGGCCCGAGATCGCCGCTCGACAGGTCCGACACCGGCGCCGGGATCGCCGCGTCGATCAGGAGAAAGGGCTCCTCTCCATCGAGCGTCCCCAGCTCCCGGGCGTCGAAGCCCGCCGCGCGGGCGGCCGTGCGCAGCTCGCCGGCGAGCGCGCCGGCGCCGTCGATAGCGACCAGGCGGCCCTCGCCGCCGCCCGCGGTCGGCGGATCGGGGTCGTCCGGGCGCCCCCCGCCGTCGGCGTACTCGTACCAGCCGCGGTCGGCCTTCCGCCCGAGCCGGCCGGCGGCGACCATCCGCGCCTGGAGCGCATTAGGCCGCCAGCGCGGCTCTCCGAAGCTCTGCGCCGTGAACGACTCCGCGACGGCGAGCCCGACGTCGATCCCGACCAGGTCCATCAGCTCGAACGGGCCCATGCGGAAGCCGCCGCCGAGCCGGCAGATGCGGTCGATCTGCTCGGGAGTGGCGACACGCTCGGTGAGCAGCCGGAGCGCTTCGCCGCTGAACGGACGCGCGCAGCGGTTCACGAGGAACCCGGGTCCGTCGGCGGCCACGATCACCTCCTTGCCCATCGCCTCGCCGACGCGAGTCGCGATGGCGAGCGCGCGATCGCCCGTCTGGTCGGCGGCCACGAGCTCGAGCAGCGCCATCAGCGGGGGCGGGTTGAAGAAGTGCATCCCGACGACGTTCTCGGGCCGCGCGGCCGCCGACGCGATTGAGGTGACGAGGATCGACGACGTGTTGGTCGCGAGCACCGCGTCGTGACCGCAGACGGTGGACAGGCGCTCGAAGAGCTCCCGCTTGAGCTCGATTCGCTCCGGCGCGGCCTCGATCACGAGCCCGCAGCCGCCGAGCGCGTCGAGCGTCGCCTCCGGCCGCAGGCGCCCCTCGGCGGCGCTCGCCTCCGCGGCGCTCCAGCGCCCCCGGTCCGCGCCCTTCGCGAGGCCCGCGCGGACATGCTCGATGCCGCCCGTCAGCGCGTCCCCGATGGGATCGTGGAGCAACGTCTCCATCCCCGCCAGGCAGGCGAGCTGGGCGATTCCGGCGCCCATCGTGCCGGCGCCGACCACGCCGATCCGCTCCGGAAGGCCGCTCACGCGGGCTCCAGCACGTCGGCGAGAAGGTCCACGATCCGGCGCGCGCAGGCGCCGCCCTCGTCGAGGTCGGGGTTGTAGTCGGCCACGCTCATTCCGACGATGGCGCCCGACGTGGCGAGCGGACGGGCGAGCTCCTGCAGCTCGTCCCAGTCGAGGCCGCCCGGCTGCTGATAGCTGACCGCGGGGAGCGAGCGCGAGTCCAGGACGTCGAGATCGAGGTGGAGCCAGCCGGCCCCGACCCGCTCCGCCATCGTCCGCTCGATCTCGTGCCCCACGCGCGCGGGGCCCGACGCCGAGACCTTCGGCGCGTCGAGCATCTGGACGCCCGGGTCCACCCGTTCGAGCTCCTCGGGGCCGTCGGCGTCGGCCGGCCTTCGGTGCCCCGCGACGATCACGTCGTCGGGGTCGATCAGGCGCCCGAGGCCTAGCTCCGGCATCGCGTGGCCGGTCAGCACGGCGAGCTCCATGTCGGCGGCCTCGCCGGACGGCGAGCTGTGGCCGTCGTAGAAATCCGCATGGCCGTCCACGAACCAGAGCCCGGTCCGGCCGAGGCGGTCGCGCAGCGCGGCGAAGACGCCGATCAGCAGCGTGCAGTCGCCACCGAGCACGAGCGGCCGGGCGCCGGCGGCGAGCAGCTCGCCGATCGCGCCGCGGATCGCCTCTGAGCCGCGGCGGACCTGCTCGAAGCCGATCACTCCGCTCGCCACGTCGCGCGCCGGGTCGTCGATCGTCACGGCGAGGTCGCCCCGGTCCGGGATCGGAAGCGCCTCGAGCAGCCCGGCGGCGCGCAGGGCCTCGGGCGCCCGCGCCTCCGCTCGATCGGCGCCCGACGAGTCGATCGGCGCTCCCAGGATCGACCAGCGCGCGTCCACGCTCGAGCGAGCTGTCACATGCGCAGTGTGCCTGACACGGCCTTGCCATCGCCGATACAGGCGAGGTAGAGTCGATCCGGGCCGCTTCATGTCAGGCGAAGGTGTCCAGCCCGTGACTTCTTCTGTGCGGCAACCAAAGCGGGCCCACGCAGGCTCGGGCGGCGGGCGACCCCGGCTGAAGCTGGCCGCCACGGGGGTCATCGGCGTCGCGATGGCGGTCGCTACCGCCGTGATCACGGCCGCGAACGTCACCGGGAAGGGTGCGGATCTGGCGGCGGCCGGCCGCGCCTGCATGGTCGCCGTGCCGTTCGGGGTTGGGCTGTACGCATGGCATCGGCGCCCCGCGGAGCGTTTCGGCCGCCTGCTCGTCGTCGTCGGCGTCGGTTGTTTCCTCTCGACGCTGGCGGAGTCGGACGACAGCCTGCTCTACAGCATCGGGCGCGTCTCGGCTTGGGCGATAGAAGTGGGGCTGATATGGCTGGTCCTCGCCTTCCCTTCCGGCCGGCTCAGCACAAGGTTCGACCGCACGCTGGTGTGGGGGATGGGCGCGATAGTGGCGCTGCTCTATCTCCCGACCGCGCTGTTCGTCGACGCGTATCCGGCGCCCAGTCCGTTCACGACGTGTGAGGCCGGCTGTCCGGAGAACGCCTTCTTCGTGCTGGGCTCCGAGCCGTCGGTGATCGACTCCGTCGTCGTGCCGGTGCGGGAGCTCCTCACGGTGCTCGTCTTCATCGCGGTAACCCTGCGGCTCGCGCAGCGGGTGAGGCGCGCCAGCCGCCTCATGCGGCGCACGATCCTTCCCGTGCTGGCGATCGCGATCGCGCGGCTCGTGTTCCTTCCGATCGGGATCAGCGCTCGCCGCGTGATTCCGGACTCGACGGTGGTCGACGCCTTCGGCTGGATGATCGCCCTCGCCGTCCCTGCGCTGGCAGCTGCCTTTCTCGTCGGTCTGCTGCGGCGTCGGTTGTATGTGGCCGACTCGCTGCAGGAGCTTGGGCACAGGGTCCGCGCCAACCTGACCCGCGACGAGCTGTGCGACGCTCTGTCTGAAGCGCTCGAGGACCCGTCGCTCGAGCTCACGTTCTGGGTCGACGGCGGTCGCGATCGGTGGGTCGACGCGTCCGGCGAAGACGTGCGGCTTCCGGAGCCCGAGTCGGGGCGGTCGATGACCGAGGTGCGCGACGGCGACCGGCTCGTGGCCGGAATCATCCATGACGCCGCGCTCCGAGATGAGCGCGAGTTCGTGGAGGCCGTGGCAGCGTACGCGCTGATCGCGCTCGAGAACCGGCGCCTGTCGTCGAAGGTGGAGGCCTCGCTTCGTGAAGTACGCGCGTCGCGAGCTCGGATCCTCGCGAGCGCCGATCGGGAGCGCCGCCGGATCGAGCGCGACCTGCATGATGGCGCACAGCAGCGCCTCGTCGCGCTCGGCATCCAGATCGAGCTGGCGGAGGGGCTCCTGGAAACCGATCCGGCCGCAGGACGGGAGAAGCTCCACGCGCTCCACGACGAGGTAGACGCGACCGTCGATGAGATTCGGTCCCTTGCGCGAGGCGTCTATCCGGCCTTGCTTGCGAGGAGCGGTCTGGTCGAGGCGGTGCGAGCCGCTGCGCTCAGGATGCCGGCGCCGACGACCGTGAGTCCCGACGGCGTGAACCGCTACCCGCAGGACGTGGAGACCGCCGTCTACTTCTGCTGCCTCGAGGCAATGCAGAACGCCTCCAAGCACGCGCGGGACGCGAGCACGATAAGCATCACGCTCGCGGAGGAGGACGGCGCGCTGCGGTTCGAGGTGCGCGACGACGGCCTCGGGTTCGACGCCGTCCGGGCGAATGGAACGGGACTCACGAACATGCACGACCGTCTTGCCACGGTGGGTGGAGAGTTCGAGGTGCGATCCGTTCCCGGACAGGGCACCATTGTCGGCGGCAGCGTCCCGCTCGAGCGCTAGCTCGGCTTCTCGATCCGGCTCAGTCCGCGGTGTTCGCCGTCCGCCTCTCGTCCGCATCGGCGAGGAACACCAACGTCGCCTTCACGCGCTTGCTGACGTCCTCGGCCGCCGACAGCCCGAGCTTCATGAAGATCGAGTTGATGTGCTTCTCGACCGCACGCTTCGTCAGCACGAGCGACTCGGCGATAGCGGTGTTGCTCTTCCCCTCAGCGATCTCGGCGAGCACCTCGCGCTCCCGCACGGTGAGCTCAGAGAAGGGCGAGCTCTGGGCCCTGGCTTTCGCCGCGACGAGGACCTCGACGACCTTCGGGTCGATCACTGAGCCGCCGCCGGCCACGGTGTCGATCGCGGACACGAGCTGCCCGCGGCCGTGTACCCGCTCCTTCAGCAGGTAGCCGCGCCGGTCGGACCCGACCCTCAGAAGGTCGAGGACGTACGCCGGCTCGGAGTACTGACTGAGGACGACCACACCCGTCTGCGGATGACTTTCGCGCAGGCGCGCCGCGAGCTGAATGCCCTCATCGGACCGGCCGGGCGGCATTCGAATATCCGTGAGGACGACGTCGGGCCGGGTGCGATCGATCGCGTCGACGAGCGAGGGGAGGTCGCCGCATGCCGCGACCACATCCACGGTGGGTGAGGGAGCAAGCAGCTGCTGGATCCCTTCGCGCACGATGACGCTGTCCTCACCGACTACAACACGGATCGCCACGCGGAAACGATATCCGCCGCACAGCCGTCAGCCGACAGCTACCCGGACGTCAGTCATCTGGATCCTCCATGCTGCGTCCAGAGTGCGCGCAGCGTGGCGGGCCCGAAGTCCTGCTTGCGCAGGAGGGCCGCCGCACCGGCGTTCGCCGCCGCGGCGGGGAGGTTCGTCGCATCCTCGATCGATATCAGGACGACGATGACGTCGGGGTGCGCCGCCTTGATCCGCCGCGCGGTCTCGATGCCATCCATTCCGGGCATGCGCACGTCGACGAGCGCCAAGTGCGGCCGCAGCTCCCCCACGATCCTGAGCGCCTCCTCGCCCGAAGCGGCTTCGCCGGCCACCGCGAAGCCGCCCGCCGCGTCGACTACGTCCCGTGCCGCGGCGCGGAAGTACGGCTGGTCGTCCACCGTCATCACCCCGATTGGGCTGGAGTCACGCTCCCCTGCAGTCTCTGAACGGTCGTAGTGCGTGTCAACCTCCGTTGCGGCCGGCGCAGCCGGGGCCCGCCCAAGGCTGCCTCGCTCTTCCCGTCCGAGCAAGGACGCCTGCCGGTGTCACGGAGGGGCAGCGGGCACCACCCCCCGGCGGAGGGGGTGCCGGCACCCTCGGAGAGGTGTGGCTCGCCCCATTGAACCGCGGCGCGCCGGACACGAGGATTGCGCTGGATTCACGCTGCCGCCCGCGAGCGGCCGAACCACCGAAAGGAGCCCCTAAATGAGAGGTGCTGGTCGCGCAGTCTTCGCAGCTTTCCTGCTCTTGATCGCGGGCACTATCAACATCATCTACGGCATCGGCGCCCTCGACGAAGCGAACATCTTCGTAAGGGACACGAGGTTCATACTCGAGAACCTCAACACCCTCGGCTGGGTCCTGATCATCTTGGGAGTCCTTCAGCTAGCCGGAGGCTTCTCGCTGATGGGCGGCCGGCCCTTCGGACGCGTGATCGGGGTCATCGCCGGAAGCCTCGGCGCGATCGGGGCGCTGCTGTCGATCGGCGGGGCCAACCCCTGGTGGTCGCTCGGCGTCTTCTTCCTGTGTGTCTACGTCGTCCACGGCATCCTGGTTCTCGGTGAGGACGAGAGGGCGGCGGGAGAGAGGGCCGTGGGAGCCTGAGCGCGCGTTCATCTGATCAGAGGTCGCGGTGGTCATTCGACGTCCGATCATGACGGCCGAACGGCTGCCGCCACCTCAGCCGCGGTCGAGAGCGTGCCTGGTCAGGCGGGCGAGAACGCTCCCGACCAAGCTGCCCACAATCACATCGGCCGGGTAATGCACCCCGACGTGGACCCGCGAGTAGGCCACGAGAGCGGCCAACGTCCGCAGGGCGGTCGCGACTTGCGGGAGGACGTGACCGACGCCGGTCGCGAACGCGAACGCGGTCGCCGAGTGCCCGGATGGGAACGCTGGCGAGATCGGCTCCCGTGTCCGCCGCGCAACCGGGACCTCTTTCGCGAGCCTGTCCGGGCGACGCCGGCGTCCGAGCGGCTTGAGGCCGAGGTTGACGAGGGTCGCGGTCACCCCAACGGAGGCAAGCCCCATTGCCGCGGCGCGTCTGCCCCGGCGGCCGCCGAACGTCGCGATAACCGCCGCCGATACCATCGACAGCCGCGAGTAGTCCGCGGCGCGGGTGAGGCGGGCCATCCGGCGGTCGAGTGCCGGCGTCGGAGTCCGTGCGACGGCAGCGTATATGGCGAGGTCGATGCGCTGGACGTCTTGGAGCCAGCCCCACTGCGTCGGTCTCCCGGGCCTGACGGTGGCGGATCCCATGCCGTCTGATCCTACGGCCCGGGGTCGGGCCGCGGCGATCGGCGCGCTGGTGCTTGGCTCCGCCGCGGTCGCTCTCGCGGTGATCATGGCGATTCAAGAGTTCCCGCGGGGCTTGATCGTGCTCGGCTTCCTGTCCCTCGCCGGGTTCGCTTCCTGGCACGGCGTCCTCCGCCGCGGCTTGGGCCGCCTCGTGGGCCTGTCCGTCGCAGCGGTCGCGTTAGGGGCGGCGATAGCGCTGCTCCTCGGCGAGCGGCCGCTCGAGGTCGTCGTGATCGTCGGCGGGTGCGTACTTGCCGTTGCCTGCGCGAGGGCCGCGGTGAGTGGACGACCGCGACTGGCCCCGGCGGCCGCGCCCCAACGGCCGATCCTGGTCTTCAACCCGCGCTCCGGCGGCGGCAAGGCGGAGCGCTTCTCGCTTGCGGCCGAAGCCAGAGCGCGCGGGATCGAGCCGATCGAGCTTGGTCCGGGCCAGGACCTCGAGACGCTTGTCCGAGACGCGGTCGCCGGCGGGGCTGACGCGCTCGCGATGGCGGGCGGCGACGGCTCGCAGGCCGTTGTCGCCACGGTCGCCGCCGAGCTCGACCTGCCGTACGCCTGCGTGCCGGCGGGCACTAGAAACCACTTCGCTCTCGACCTCGGGGTCGACCGCGACGACGTTGTCGGCGCCCTCGACAGCTTCGTGGACGGACGGGAACGCAGGGTCGACCTCGCCGAGGTGAACGGGCGTGTATTCGTCAACAACGTCTCCTTGGGCGTCTACGCCGAGGCGGTTCAGCGCCAGAGCTACCGTGACGCGAAGCTCCGTACCCTGCTCGACACCGTGCCCGACGCGCTCGGCCCCTCCGGGCAGGGGCTCGACCTTCGCTGGACGGGACCCGGTGGGCACGAGCACCGCTCGGGCGCCGCGATCCTGGTCTCGAACAACCGCTACCGGCTCGGGCGGGCCGTGGGTTCGGGGACCCGCCCCAGGATCGACGACGGCCTGCTCGGGGTCACGGTCGCCGGAGCGCCCTCGGGTCGCGGGCAGGGCGGGCGTCTGCTGCAGCGACCGTGGCGCGAATGGACCGCCCCGAGCTTCGAGGTCGACTCGGATCGCCCTGTGCCGGCCGGCATTGATGGCGAGGCGGCGAGGCTCGACCCGCCGCTCCGCTTCCGCATCCGCCCGAGGGTCCTGCGCGTCCGCATCGCGCGCCGCCATCCCGGCGCCTCGCCATCGGCGACGCTGCCCGAGGGCTTCGGCGCGGGTGTGATCGCGCTGGTGCGGATCGCGGCGGGCCGTGACCCACTGCCCGCGCCGTCCGCCGCGGAAACGACCACCCTGTCGGTCGAACAAGAGCAAAGGAGGTCCTGATGGACATCTTCGAGGTAGAGCAGAAGGAGCGGCTGACGCGCGAGGAGGCCGCCGCGAGGTTGCGAACCCTCGCCGACATGCTCGCTCGCCACAACGAGATCGAGTTTGAGCGCGGTGGGATGCGGTTCACCGTGCACGTCGCGGATGAGGTCGAGCTCAAACTGGAGCTCGAGGTGGAGACCGACGAACGCGAGCTCGAGATCGAGCTGAAGTGGTGATCGGGGCGTCCCCAAGCGAGCGCGCGGCCTCCGGTAAGGCCGCGCGAGCGCGGGCGCCCCGCTCCAGCCACGGACACTGGGAGCCTGCGGCCGGCCGCGCCGACCCGGTCGAGTTGCTCGAGCGGCAGGCTGCGGATCGCGTGCCCGAGCTCGTCCCCCTGCGCTACGGGCGCATGCTCGCGTCGCCGTTCACGTTCTTTCGGGGCGGGGCCGCAATCATGGCCGCGGATCTCGCTCAGGGACCCAGCTCAGGGCTCCGCGTGCAGGCGTGCGGGGACGCGCATCTCTCGAACTTCGGCGGCTATGCGGCCCCCGACCGAGAGTTGGTTATCGACATCAACGACTTCGACGAGACCCTCCCGGCGCCGTGGGAATGGGATCTCAAGCGCCTCGCCGTGAGCTTCGAGATCGCGGGGCGCGAACGCGGATTCGATCGCTCGGTTTGGCGCCGGATCGTCGGCACGGTCGCGCGCGCCTATCGCGAGGGCATGCGCGAACTCGCGGCAGTGGGCAATCTGGACGTCTGGTATCGCCGAGCCGGCATCGTCGAGCTACGTCGGCGCTTCGAGGCCGACATCAGCAGGCAGGAGCTCGGCGTCGTCGACCGCAACATAGCCAAGGCGCGGCGCAAGGACCGCTTGCGCGCCTTCTCCAAGCTGACCCGCCGGGTCGACGGCGAACTACGGATCGCCAGCGATCCGCCCGTCCTGGTCCCGCTGGAGGAGATCTTCTCGGGCAAGCAACTCGAAACCGCCGAGGCAAGGATCCGGACCGTGCTCGACGAGTACCGTTCGACGCTAAGCGAGAGCACTCGACATCTGCTCGACACCTATCGCTTCGTTCACAGCGCGCGGAAAGTCGTCGGTGTGGGCAGCGTGGGAACGCGCGCCTGGCTCGCGCTGTTCATCGGTCGTGATGAGGACGATCCCCTGTTCCTGCAGGTCAAGGAAGCCCAGGCGTCGGTGCTCGAGCCGTACACCGCGCCCACCGAGTTCCCGCACCAGGGCCAGCGGGTGGTCGAGGGACAGCGTCTGACCCAGGCCGCGAGCGACATCCTTCTCGGCTGGCTGGCCGCCGTCGGTCCCGACGGCAAGAAGCGTGACTTCTACGTCAGGCAGCTCTGGGACCAGAAGGGCTCGGCCCTCGTAGAGCTGATGTCGCCGAAGCGGATGACCATCTACGCGCGGATTTGCGGAGCGATCCTGGCACGAGCGCACGCCCGCTCGGGTGACCGGATCGCGATCGCCGGCTACCTCGGGGGAGGCGACCGCTTCGATCGCGCGCTCGGTGACTTCGCGGAGACATACGCCGACCAGAACGAGCGCGACTACCGGTCGCTCGTGGACGCTGTCGACTCGGGGCGCGTGGAGGCTCAGCCGGACGTGTAGTTCGATCAGCTCACCGAGCTGCTCGTCTGAGCGCACGGTACGTCGGCGCGACGCTACTTGAGCGCAACCTTCGCGCCGACGAGCAGCGCGCCGAGCACGAGCGCGGTGGCAGCCGCCGCGACAACCCCGAGCGTGCCGGCTCCTGATCGCCAAGCCGAGCTCCCGGCGACTGTGCTCATAACCGTGATCGACGTCGCGAGGCCGACCAACCCGTTCGTGTTCACGGTAGCGCCCGCCAGCCACGCAATGGTGAGGGCGACCAAGGTTGGCGTGGCCGAAGCGAGCACCGGCAACTCGCCGCCCATGGCGTTGCGAATCCGACTGCCCAAGCCGGTGAGGTGGACGCGACCGCCTTGGCCGACGAAGGCCGCGTACGAGTGCGCCAACCAGACGACCACCATCGTCGCTGCGACGTAGAGAGGCACTTGCCCCGGTCGAGACGCGACAACGCCCGCAGCGACGACCACGGCGGCGCCGACGAGGGTCGACCCGTAAACCCAAGCGACTACGCGCTCGTTACGCGCCCAACCGTCGAGCTCCACGTAGCGCTGCGACGGCACCAGCGCGACTCTAGCCGCCGCGCCCGTCGAGCGAGGGCCGGGGACTTCGCGGCCGACATGGTCGCAGGGAACGCGATCTGGTTGTCTTCCATCGTGACCAGGACTGACGCGTCGCCGCACCGCATCCCGCAGTGAGCGTCCGGAGGCTTCCGGCACACGCCTCATTCCTGCTGCGGGGGGGCGCCGAGACGCTGATTGCCAAGGCGGGCACACGCGATGCCGCGCAGGTCGCCTACTTCCTCGTAATGTCGTTTCCCGCGACCTTGCTGTTACTGGTCTGGTGCTTCTCGGCAGCGCTCGACGACGACAGCGTGCGCCAGTCGATCGTCGACTCGATCGTGGAGGCGCTCCCGCTGGCGGACGCCTCCGATCAGCGCCAAGTGGAAGCGCTCCTGGACGACGTCGCGGCCGGGGCCGGAAGCCTCGGCTGGATCGGAGCGGTGGCCCTTCTCTATTCGGCGAGCGGCGCGATCGGCGCGCTTCGCCACGCGGTCAATCAGGCCTGGGGTGAGCAGGACACCCGGCCATACGCGCCGGCGAAGGCGCTTGACACAGGCCTGACCCTGATCGTCGCCCCCACGCTGCTCTTGGGCCTCGGGCTGAAGCTGTCGGGCTCGCTCGCGGCGACGATCGGCGACCACCCCTGGATGGTGGCGGTAGCGCAGTTCGCCGTGACGGAGCTCGTCCCGGTCGCCCTCCTGCTGGCGACTCTGGTCGGTCTCCTCCGCGTCCTGCCCGCGACGCGAGCCAGCCTGCGGGCGGCCGCCCTGGGCGGGCTGGTGGCGCTCGCGGGGTTGGTTCTCGTGCAGCTCGGGACAGAGGCCTACTTCTCGGCGTTCGGCGACACGAGCGCCGTCTATGGCACGTTGGGCGTCCTGCTTGTGGTCGTCTTCTCCGCCTACGTCGACGCCATCGCGATCGTGTACGGGGCCCATGTCGCAGCCCGCGCGTCCCTGTTCCCGACGGCCGCGTCAATCGATCGGGCGCTCGAGGAGCAGAGCGGCGCGTCCGCGGGCCGTTACCTGCTCGACGTGCTGCGCGGTCTCTTCGTCAGGGTGCGGCCGCGCCGCCGACCCTAGCCGGGGGACGGCCGAGCAACACCGTCCGCCTACTCCGCCCAGTTTGACGCAGACACCGCTTTGTCGAGGACGGGTGAAGCCCCTGGGCCGGTGAGCTACCGTCTTGACCGTGTGCGGAATAGTCGGATGCCACGGCAAGGTCGATGAGCGTGCGACCGAGCGGATGCTCGATAGGCTCGTTCACCGCGGCCCCGACGACGAGGGCTCGGTGCGCGTCACCGGCTCCTGGTTAGGCCACCGGCGGCTGTCGATCGTCGACGTGGAGGGAGGCCGCCAGCCGCTGTTCACCCCGTCCGGAAAGCTCTACCTGGTCGGCAACGGCGAGGTGTACAACCACGACGAGATTCGGGCCACGCTGCGCGACCGCGATTACGCTACGGCCTCGGACAACGAGGTGGCCCTCAAGCTGATCGCCGAGCGCGGCCCGAACGCCCTTGGCGACGTGCTCGGCATGTTCGCCTTCCTTGTGGCCGGCGACGATGGGACGTTCATCGCCGCCCGGGATCCGGTGGGCATTAAGCCCCTCTACTGGGCCCAGCGCGACGGCGAGGTGCGCTTTGCCTCAGAGCTGCGCGCCTTCGACCGCGAATGGCTCGAAGACGTCGAGGCCTTTCCGCCCGGGTTCCACTGGACGCCGAAGGGCGGCCTCGAGCGCTTCCGCGCCGCCGTGCCGGAGGAGGGCGTGCCCCGCTTCGAGGGCCCGTCAGAGCCCGGCGCCCCCATCCCGCGCGAGATGCTCGAGCTGGTCCGCGAGGCGCTGGTGCGCACCGTCGAGCGCCAGATGATGGGCGACGTGCCGGTGGGCGTGTTCCTCTCGGGGGGGCTCGACTCGAGCCTGGTGGCGGCCATCGCCGCGCCATGGGCGCGTCGCCACGGCCAGCAGCTCAAGACCTTCGCGGTCGGCCTCGAGGACTCGGCCGACCTGATAGCGGCCCGGGTGGTGGCCGAGTTCCTCGACACCGAGCACCACGAGAAGATCTACACGGCCCAGGAAGCCCTCAACGTGCTGCCGACCGTGGTTCGCACCATCGAGTCGTTCGATCCGTCGCTGGTGCGCAGCGCCGTGCCAAACTATCTGCTGAGCGAAATGACCTCCGAGCACGTCAAGGTCGTGCTCACCGGCGAGGGCGCCGACGAGATCTTCGCCGGCTACGAGTACCTCGGCGACTTCGCCACCCAGGCAGAGCTGCACGACGAGCTGGTGCGCACCATCGAGGGCCTCCACAACCTCAACCTCCAGCGTGCCGACCGCGTGACCATGGCCCACGGACTGGAGGGGCGCGTCCCGTTCCTCGAGCTCGACATGATCGAGCTGGGCCTGGCCCTCCCGGCCGGCTGGAAGCTGGCCGAGGAGGGCCAGATGGAGAAGCGCCTGCTGCGCAAAGCCTTCGAGGGTTGGCTGCCCGACGAGTCCCTGTGGCGCGGCAAGGAGGAGTTCGGCGACGGCAGCGGCGCGTCCTCGGTGCTGAAGGAGAGGATGGAGGGGAGCGTGTCCGAGGAGGAGTTCGCGGCGGAGGCCGAAACCGTCGACCCGGCCCTGCGCACGCGCGAGGAGCTCGCGTACTATCGGATCTTCGCCGAGCGCCTGGGGAACGTCGATCCCAGCGAGACGATCGGACGGTTCGCCACCGCATAAGGCGCCTGCAAACGATTCCGGATTCGGATTCCGGATTCCGGCGTCGCCCAAGCGGGGTGGATCGGTGATCGAGACACAGGCCTATAGAAGGCGTGACGCAGTCGGCGTATGCCGTTTGGCCACTCGCGGGCTCCGCGCGCGTGCGCGCCATGGCGTCAGAGGGTTGCTAGCTCGAGCGACCTTGCGATGCGATCCAGCCGATCGCGGTTCCGACGACCTTCAAGCCTCAGGTGAGGGCTCCGTTGTGCTCGTCCCTGTCCCCAGAGGAATCTCGCGCGTGTAACCATGACCGCCCTCCATCGGGCGGTACACCTCCGAGAAGTCGAAGGCATAGTCGAAGTCGTCCTTCTCCTGCCGGCGTGCCCCCGCGAGATCGAGGTTGTGGACGATCAAGAGCTCCTCGTTCAGGTGGGAGGCCTCGATCAGCTTGAGGCCCGATGGCGCCCAGATGCCCGATCCGCCCCAGAACGGCACTCCACTGACCCCGTGCCGGCCGACCGCGTTGCAGGCGATCGTCCAAACCTGATTCGTGGCCGACGACGCCGATAGCACGCTGTCCCATAGATCCCCGTAATAGAGGTCCGTTCGAACGTTCATTCCAGGGTAGTCCCGGGTCGCGGCCGCGCGCCAGGACGCGATCTCGACAACTGCGTCAACTTCGTCGACGACTGCATACTCGCGAAGGAGATCGTTGAACAGATAGTCGTAACAGGTAGTGAAGCCGACCTTCGCGTTGCCCGTCCGGCTCGTCACGAGGAGTCGATCGTCGCGGCCCGACTCGGTATACACCTTCTCGAGGCCCGGGAGGAACACTTTGTAGTACGTCCATTCGGGCGCGAGCGGATCGGGAACCGCATCCGAGACGAGAAACGTGGTGTTGAGGAATCGCCGGTCCTTCCCGCGCGTGATGTTGTTCAGGACGATGACGCGGAATGTGTCGTCGAGCAGCGGGCGCAGTGACCCATCGATCCAGTCGAGGTGGCGCTCGGTGACGGCCTGATCCATGTACTCCCAGCACGCGGCCGCGTCCTCCCAGAAGTACCCCGAGACGCAGAACTCGGGGAAGACGGCGAAATTGACGCCCCGCTGCTGGAACACGCGGCATGCACGCTCGATCTTCGCCTTGTTCTCCTCGATGCCTGGAACAATCGCGTGGATGTTCGCCAGTCCCACGGTCGGCATCGATGTGTCATCGCTATAGGTACGCTCGACGACGAGGAACTCGCCGGCCTGCTCCATGCCCGTGGGCGCGGGGCTCGGCGTGCTCATCGCCGCGCCTCGTCGGCGAGTCCGGTCCGACTCGTGGCGGCGTCCGCCCCACGAAAGGCGCCTCGAGGTTCACGTGCCGGTTGCTCGCCGGCGGGGGCGCTCTCCATGGACGGCGGAGCCGCTCCGAGTCGCGATCGATACCAGCTCACGTACCGGTTGGTCAGCGGCGCGGCGGTGACGCCGTGTGCCAGTACGGACAGGCCCACGGTGGTGTAGGCCACGAGCAGGATCGTGTCGGTATGCGGCAGGTGAGACTCCTGAACGACGATGACCGCGAAGACGATAGACGCGAGGCCACGCGGCCCGAACCACCCAGCGAAGGCGACCGTGGGTTGTCGCGCCTTGGTTCCGAGCATGGCGATTGCCACCGGAAGCATGCGAACAACAGTGAGGCTGAGGACGGCATAGGCCGCAACGCGCCAGTCGACGTGTGAGAGCGACGGGCCCAGCAAGACCGCACCGAAGACCACGAAGGTGCTTCCGTCGAGCAGGTCGCCGATCTCCTCGCTCAGCCGCGCGGCCTCGTCTGACTCGCGACCGACCAGGCCGCCGAAGATCCCTCCGGCGACGAACGCAGCAATGAACCCCGAGCCGCCGAGACCGGCGGCCAGGGAGAAGGCGAGCGCGGCGCCCGCCACGGGGACGACCTGCCGCCAGGGTCCCGCGATCAGGCCCCTCCGCCCCGCGAGCACGAGCACGGCGCTCGCGAGGATGCCGGCTGTCAGCCCTCCGGCGAGCCCGAAGCCGATCTCCTCGAGGATGATGGTGAGCACGTGGCGGCCTGGCGCTACCTCCGACTGGATCTCGGCGGACGCGAGCGCGATAAGCAGCAGCGGTACGCACATCCCGTCGTTCAGTCCGCTCTCCACGTTGAGGCCTTGGCGTATCCGTGACGGGAGCCGGCGGTCTGCGACCACCGCCTGCCCGAGCGCGGCGTCCGTCGGGGCAAGCACCACCGCGAGCACTAGCGCCTCGGTGATCGTGAGCTCGTCGAAGATCCCGGCCGCAAGGAGACCCCCGAGCACGATCGTGAGCGGCAGGCCGATGCCGAGCAATCGCAATGGGAACCCGTACTCGCGCCGGAGCGCAGTGACCTTGATCCGTGCCGCGTCCGAGAACAGGACGATGGCCAGCGTGGCCTCCGCCAGCGTGCGGACGGCAGCCCCCTCGGGCGAGACTTCGACTCCGTCGATGACGAGCGGACCGATGACCACGCCGATCAGCACGAACACCATCGCCGGGGTGACCGGCGTACCGCTCAACCGTCGCGAAACCGCCGCGACGGCGAGCATGGCCACGGCGATTGATACGAGCGCCCAGCTCACCGGTGGGCACGTGATGTCAGGGCCCGCCGAAGGACGGCGAACCGTGTACAGCACGTCGCGCTCAGGTGCGACGTGCGCGCGGCCATGTCGACAGCGTCCATCTCGGGGCTCGGGGCGTCAAGTCGTGATCGTGCGCAGGAAGCAGCACACCACTGACCGTCCGAAGCGTCGGAGAGGATAGGGTGACGGAACAAAGCGACGCCAAGGAGAGCAGATGCACATAGCGGCGGCAGACCTCCCGTTCCTCGAGGTCCTCTGGTCGATAATCGTATTCTTCGCCTGGGTCGCATGGATCTGGATCGCGATCACCGTGCTCACTGATGTCTTCCGCCGCCACGACATCGGCGGCTGGCATAAGGCGGCGTGGGTCGTGTTCGTGATCGTGGCGCCGTTCCTCGGCGTGCTGGTCTACCTGATCGCTCAGCACGACGGGATGCGCGAGCGCAGCGTGAAGCAGATCGAGGCTCAAAAGCAGGCGTTCGACCAGTACGTGCGGGAATCTGCCGGAGGGTCTGCGGCCGAGATCGCGAAGGCCAAGGAGCTCCTGGATGACGGATCGATAAGTCAGGCGGAATTCGAGGCGATCAAGGCGAAGGCGCTCGCTTAGCGCGGCGGAATGAGCCCGATGGCGAGTAGTGAACGTGACGCTGGGACTCCGGGCCGTCAAGGTCCGGCCAGGTCCCGCGAAGAGCGTCTGCGCCTGGCCGCCGCGTTTGCGCTTGGCGCGCTAGTCGTACTGTTCGCCGTGCTCAATCTCGACGACGTGCAGGTCAATTGGATCGTCGCAACCTGGGACACGCCGCTGATCGTCGTCATCCTTCTGTCGCTTCTGGTCGGGACCGCAATCGGTTGGATCGCATCGCAGCGTCGCTCGCGCTAGTGGTCTTGAGCCCGGCGGTTCGGTCCAAGCGCTTTGCCGGCGGGTCGTCGGATTACTCCACCCTCCTGAAAGGGGACTGAAAGATGGGAGCTCTATGGGAATTGGCACAGCAGGGCCAACAACGACGCACGGCCGCGGCTGCAAGCTCGCTTGATCAGCGCGTCGCCGACCTTGAGTCCCGGCTCGAGGCCCAGACGCAGCTACTGAGCATGCTCATTCAAAAGCTCGAGCAGCGATTCGGGGAGGATCTCGACGAGGACCAGCGCATCGGATAGCTGGGGGATCCAGGTCGGCCGCCAAGAGCCTTCAGGACGGCGGAAACTCTTGAGCCGTCTGGCGCCGCAGGACCTCGACGCCCAAGACGGCCAGGATCGCCAGGGCGACGATCGCCAGGATCTGACCGATGTTCTCGATCCCGGGAATGAAGGCCAGCCAGAGCAGGAACAGCACGGCTACAACCGAGTAGACCGCGACCGGTTGCTCGCGCAGGGCCGGCGCGAGGAAGCGTCGCACCCTGATGGCGCCGCGGGCCGGTCCAGCCAGGACACCGCTCCCGACGAACGCCAGCCCGATCACCAAGATGAACAGCGCCCGCTCGCGCAGTCCGTCAGAGAGGATCTCCCAGACCGATCTGATAGCGGGCTCAACGGTCTCGGAGCTCGCCAGCGAGTCGACCACCGTGCTACCGAGCACGCGCCTCGTCAGCAGAACCAAGAGTGTCGCCGCCACGATCCCGCCCCCGGCCGCGATCAGGGCGCTCCTGCGCCACCCCTTGGCGAGATAGATGGCGCCGATATACAGCAGAACCACGAGCAGCGGCAGAACGAAGCCCAGGCTGCGGAGCACTCGAAGCACGGTCTCGACTTCGTCGAGCTGGGTGGAACTCATCAGCACGAGCTCCCCAGGGCTCTGCACGACCGGCAGCTGGAGAACGTCGGTCACCAGTGTCTGAAGCCTGGCGAGCGGGGCGTCGAGCGCCTCGACGTTCGCCTGGCTCGGGTCCTCGAGCACGGCGGCTGCCTGATCGCCCAGTGCGGTCAGCCGATCGTCGAGGTCGGACAGCCGGCCGTCGAGCGCCGCGAGACGGCTTTGGAGTGGCGAAGGGACCTTCGCCCGAGCGTTCTTGATCCCCGTCCTGAGGCTCGCGATCTTCTCTCGGGCTCCGACGACACGGGTGTCGAGCGCCTGGAGCTCCTGTTGCAGCTCCGGGCTCACCGTCCCTCCCTGCAGCTGGGACAGCGTTGTGCGCACCGACGCGATCTCTGTCTGAGCGGCGGTCAGGTCCTGCCTGAGATCCGTTGAGAAGTCCTGCACGACGCCCTGCACGTTGGCGATCGTTGCCGGATCTACGCCCAGGCGCGCAGCTAGGTCGGCGACGATCGGCCCGTACTTCAGCGTGACCTCGCCGTCCGTGGTCGAGACGTACTCGGACTCATTCCTGATCAGGCTGACAAATTGCCGATGTGCCAGCCCGACGGCGCTCGAGACAAGCTCCTGCACCTGTGGCGAGCGGAGCGCCTTCTGCTCCACGTCGAGGGCGAACTGCCTGGCTGCCGCCGCGGCCGGAGCCGCGAGCGCCTTGGCGGGGCCCGGCAAGCGCTGCTCGATCTCGCCCTGGACATCGACGTTGGCGTAGAGCTGATCGACCGCATAGATGCTGAGCGCCTCCTGCACGTCCTGGTCCGTGATGATCTCGTCGGTCGTCTGCACCACCTGATCCGTGTCGAGCGCCTCGCGCTGCACCCAGTTCGCGGTGATCGAGAGGATCAGCAGTACCGACGCGAGAACGAGCAGCGACCACACGAGGACGCGGTGGCGCCGGTCAGGCGATGCGCTCGAGCTGGGCATTGAGGATCGTCCTTCCATCTAAGCGAGTATGAGCACGATGAAGATCCCGCAGACGATCACGTTGACCGCCCAGGCGTTGTCGCGCATCCAGTCACGAACCCGTGGCAAGAAGGTCTGTGCCTGACGCCTGAACAGGAGGTAGGCGAGTAGCGGCAGCGCCGCCACGAGCACGGTCGCTGCGATGAACGGGAGCGCGTCGACGAAGGAGGAGCCGGACTGCTCCAGGTTGGTGCCGATAGTCAGCATGATCAAGATGTCGGAGGCATGGCCAGGATTACGAGCAGCCCAGTCGTGAAGGCCTTCTTGGGGCCCGCTTCCTGAAGGGTGCCCAGCCACTTCGGTGGCTCGATCGTGTCGCGGCGCACGACGTTCCTGATCGATGCCAGGACGAGAAGGGCGACGAGCGCCAGCTGGATGATCGTGCCCGTCGAGCCCGAATCGGACGGGTCGCCGAGGTCGATGCCGAGCAGCGAGACGAGCCCCCACGCAATGGCGGTGCCGGCCGTCACGGCAACCGCGACTCCGATCAGGAAGGCCCCGTTCACGGCCACGGCTCGCCTGCTCGTCATGAACACGATGTCGGACAGGATCTGGGGCCCGGCCATCATCGTGATCGCGAGCGGGAGGATCTGGACGTTCATGTGTGAGGCACCGTATTTGATGATCTCGCCGCCGCTGAGGTCGCCTCCACCCCTCTCGCTCTAGTGCACGCACCCTCGCCGCAGGATTGCCCGCGAACGTACGCTGCCGCATACTGACGCCGCCGGGCCGGCGACAGGAGGTACAGATGGAAGCCAAGACGATCGACATCGGGGTCGCCTTGACCGGCGGGGAGTTCACCTGAGACGGCGAGCAGGCCTTTCATGGCTCGCCCGCGTGGTCGTCGTCTGGCTGACCGCGGCCGGCACCCTGATGCTGCTGAGCGCGTTGCTGGCGCGCTTCGACGTCGAGGACTTCGCGATCGCGCTCGTCTCGGCCGCCGTGATCGGGCTCATCAACGCGCTCGTCTGGCCGATCGCGATCACTATTGCTCTGCCGTTGACCGTGCTCACGCTGGGCATGGGGGCGCTCGTGCTGAACGGCGCGGTCGTACTGGCGGTCTCCGCCCTCGAACCGGGTTTTCGCGTCGACGGCCTGGGCACTGCCATCGTCGTGGCCGTCGGACTGACCGTCGTGAACACGCTCGTCACGGCGCTGCTCGCTGTCGACGACGACGACTTCTGGTACCGCAATGCCGTCAAGCGGCGCGCGCGGCGGCTCCAGGCCGAGGGCGATCTCAGCGTGCCGGGCGTCTACTTCCTCGAGATCGACGGCTTGGCACATGACGTCCTCCGGCGCGCGGTGCGGGACGGCAACGCCCCGAATCTCGCAAGCTGGCTGCACGAACGAAGCCACCGGTTGCTTCGCTGGGAGACCGACTGGTCGTCGCAGACCGGCGCCTGCCAGGCGGGGTTGCTCCACGGCGACAACGACGACATACCGGCCTTCCGGTGGTGGGAGAAGGACCGTGGGGCGCCCATCGTGACGAACCATCCGAGGGACGCCGCGGAGATCGAGCGGCGCCACTCGAACGGGCGGGGCCTGCTGCATGAGGACGGCGCAAGTCGTGCCAACATCGTCTCCGGCGATGCCGTCCACACCCTGCTCACGATGAGCACCGTGCTCGACCGGGATCGGCCCGGACGAATCGGGCAGGACTACTTCGCCTACTTCGCGAATCCGTACAACGTCACGCGAACGATCGCGCTCGTCGTCGCGGACATCGCGGAGGAGCGCCGCTACGCGGCGCAGCAGCGGCGCCGGGACGTCCGGCCCCGAATCAAGCGGGATCGCAGGTACTCGCTCGTCCGCGCCTGGGGGACGGTCGTGCAGACCGACCTGCAGGTCCAGGCCGTGATCGCCGACATCTATGCCGGTCGACCGGTCGGGTACTCGACCTTCCTGGCTTACGACGAGGTCGCGCACCACTCCGGCGTCGAGCGCGCCGACGCGCTCGCCGTCCTCCGTCGGGTGGACCGGCAGATCGGACGAATAGCGGCCGCGGCCCGCGACGCCCCGCGTCCGTACCGGTTCGTGGTCCTGTCCGACCACGGCCAGTCGCAGGGGGCCACATTCCTCGACCGCTACGGCGTCTCGCTCGAGGACCTCGTGCAGGGTGCCTGCAAGGCGAAGGCAATCGAGGTCGAGCACGCGGGCTCAGCCGAGGCGCTCGGCTACCTGAGCGCCTCCCTGACCGAGGCCTCGGGCGCCGAGTCCGCGGCCGGGCGAGCCATGGGGGCCGCGACGCGCGGCCGACAGGTGGACGGGGCGGTGCAGTTGGGGCAAGGGCACGACGACGACGAAGGGGATGGGGAGCTGCCCGAGCTCTCGGTGATGGCGTCGGGCTGCCTGGGCCTCGTGACCTTCCCGCGCGAGCCGGGCCGTGTCACGCTCGAGCAGATCGAATCGTGCTGGCCGAGCCTGATCCCGACCCTGCGGGAGCATCCAGGGATCGGATTCCTCCTGGTGCGCTCGGAGGACCGCGGCGCAACCGTGATGAGCCGCGGCGGAATCAGCTACCTGGACGAAGGACGGGTGGAGGGAGACGATCCGCTCGCCCCCTACGGGCCCAACGCCCCCCGACACGTCAAGCGCACTGACGGCTTCCCTCACTGCCCCGACGTCGTGGTCAACAGCACCTATTGGCCGGAGACGGACGAGGTCGCGGCATTTGAGGAGCTGGTTGGCTCTCACGGCGGGATGGGCGGTGCCCAGTCGTTCCCATTCGCTCTGGTCCCCTGTAGCTGGGACGCTCCGGGATCGCCGGTCGTAGGCGCCGAGGACATGCATGCCCACCTAAGGGCGTGGCTCGCCGAGCTCGGACACGAGGCCTATCGGGACGAGGTCTCGGCCTGATGCGTGCGCGCCTCCGACGCCGCGGGAGCGATCCGGAGCAACCTCGTGGCGAGGACGAGTTCGTCGAGATCGATGCCTCGCAGCTGACGGGTGTCTTCGCCGCTCCGGGCTGGCTTCGTGACGTCGGCTTCAGCGCATGGTTGCTGGTCGGCGTGGCCCTCTTCCTGGCGGGCGCCATCTGGCTGCTCTCGCTCACCGAGACGATCGTGATCCCGGTGATCACGGCCGGCGTCATCGCCGCGGTCGCCGCGCCGCTCATTGCCTGGCTCGAGCGTCACCACGTGCCTCGTCCGGCGGGCGCGATCCTCCTGCTGCTGGCGATCGTGGCGCTTGGGGCGCTGGTGGTGTTCATGGTCCTCGCGGGCCTGACGAGCCAGATCGGCGACCTGAGCGGGCATCTGGCGGATGCGAAGGACACGATCCGGGGCTGGCTCGAGGACCTTGGCGTCGATCCGACGAAGGCGGAGGACGCGAAGCAGGACGCGAGTGGGTCGGCGACCCAGGCCGTGAGCGCGCTGCTCGATGGTCTCGGAACGGGCATTGCGCGGCTCTCGTCGCTCGTCTTCTTCCTCGCGATGACCGCTCTCAGCCTCATCTTCCTGCTGGCGGACGGTCCGAAGATCCGCGCGTGGGGCGAGCGCCACATGGGCGTTCCCGCTCCGGTGGCCCGCACCGTCACCACCCGCACCCTCCAGTCGCTGCGGGGCTACTTCCTCGGGGTCACGCTGGTCGCGGTCTTCAACGCTGTGGTGGTGGGCGTTGGAGCGCTGCTGCTGGGCGTTCCGCTGGCGGGCGCGATCGCGGTGGTCACCCTGCTAGCGGCCTATGTCCCGTACCTCGGGGCCTGGACCGCGGGGGCCTTCTCCGTCCTGATTGCGCTCGGCGGAGCCGGGACCGAGGCCGCCGCCGGCATGATCGTCGTCCAGCTGCTGGCCAACAGCGTGCTCCAGCAGCTCGTCCAGCCACTCGCCATGGGCGCCGCGCTCGGTATCCACCCCCTCGCCGTCCTGATCGTTACGATCGCCGGGGGCGCCCTCTTCGGCGCGGTGGGGCTGATCCTCGCGGCGCCGACGACGGCCGCGATCACGCGCATATCGGCGGACCTGGGCCGCCCCCGAGCGGAGGAGGAGCCGGAGGAGGCGGCCGCGCCGTCAGCTGCGGCGCAACCCACCTAGCCGCGCGGTGATGGCAGCGACAGCGTCTCGCCCGGTCTGAGAATCCGCACGTCCACATCGGGCGCGAGGGACATGGCCAGCCGAGCGAACTCCCGTGCCGGACGCTCCGGGTCAGTGGGCCGCCCCCGCGGGGTCGCGAGCGTTCCCCAGTGGATGGGTACCGCGAGGCGCGCCCGGAGCAACGCCGCTGCGCGCGCGGCGCGCTCGGGATCCAGGTGCCCGGCGGGGAGCCTCGGACCCCAGCCCGCCACCGGCAGCAGGGCTACGTCGAGGCGCGAGGCCACGTCCCGCATCCCGTCGAACAGGTCCGTGTCGCCCGCGAAGTAGATCTGCTCCGCCTCGGTGATCAGGTAGCCGAGTGCCTGAGCGTGACGACCCAGCGGAATCCTCCGGCCGTCGTGCTCCGCCGGCGTGGCGATGACCTCGACCGCCCCGATGCTCACGCGGTCGCCGACCTCCACCTCCGCGATCTCCCTGAATCCGGCGCGTCGGCCGAGCCTCGCCCAGCCCTTCGGGAGGACGATCAGCCCGGCACCGTTCAGCCGCCGCAGCGACGGAACGTCGAGGTGATCGAGGTGCGCGTGGGAGACGAGCACCGCGTCCGGGGCTTCGAGCTCCGCGAGCGAGGGCGGCGGGACGATCCGCCGCAGGTGCGCGACACGGCTACGGACCAGCGGATCCGTCAGGAGCCGAATACCCGCTGTGCGGATTTGGACGGTCGCGTGGCCGACGAAGGTGATCTCCGTCAACACGCAGCTCAGCGACCCTCGAACTCGGGCCGGCGCTTCTCCAGGAACGCGGTCATGCCCTCGACCCGGTCCTCGGTCGCCATCGCGAGCTCGTACAGCCGGCGCTCCTGTCCGAGGCCCGCGGTTAGGCCGGTCTCGTCCGCGGCGAGTACGGCCTGTTTGCCGAGCCGGGCCGCGATCGGCGCGCGGCGGGCGATGACGTCCGCGAGCTCGATCGCCTTGTCGAGCCAGTCCTTCCTCCCGGCCACCTGGTTCACGAGGCCGAGGCGATGCGCCTCGCGCGCGTCGATCCGCCGCCCGGTCAGCACGAGCTCCATCGTCCGCTGCTTGCCGATCACGCGCGCGAGGCGCTGCGTGCCGCCGCCGCCGGGAATGATCCCGAGCTGGATCTCCGGCTGCCCGAGCTCGGCGGTCTCCGAGGCCACGATCATGTCGCACAGGAGCGCGAGCTCGCAGCCGCCGCCCAGGGCGTAGCCGGACACGGCCGCGACCAGCGGGGTGCGGCACGCGGCCACGCGGGGCCAGAAGCTCGCCGACGGGGTCACGAGCGCCTCCTGGAAGGTCCGCTCCCGCATCGCCTTGATGTCGGCGCCCGGCGGCGAAGAACTCGTCGCCACCGGCGATCACGATGCAGCGAATCCCCGGGTCGGCGTCCCACGCCTCGACGAGCTGAGCGAGCGCCTCCATCAGCTCGGCCGAGAGCGCGTTGCGGGCCTCGGGCCGGTTCAGCTGGGCAAGTCCGACGTGGCCACGCGTAGATGCCAGCACCGGCGGCGCTGCCTCCTCTGCCATCTGCGATCTGCCATCTGCCATCTGCGAGCTACGTCATCGCATTGATGCCCGTGAGCGCCGCGCCCGATGATCAGCTTCTGGATCTGCGACGTGCCCTCGTAGAGGGTGGTCACGCGCGCGTCGCGCAGGTAGCGCTCGACCGGGTAGTCGTCGACGTAGCCCGAGCCGCCGTGCACCTGGATCGCGGTGTTGGCGCTGCTCACCGCCGCCTCGGTCGCGTAGAGCTTGGCGATCGACGTCTCGGTGGTGTTCGGCTTGCCCGAGTCCTTGAGCCAGCCGGCGCGCCAGACGAGGGCGCGCGCGGCGTCGGTGTCCACCGCCATGTCGGCGATCATCTCCTGCACGAGCTGGAACGCGGCGATCGGGCGGCCGAACTGCTCGCGCTCCTTGGAGTACGAGACCGCGGCCTCGAGGCAGCCCTGGCAGATGCCCACGCAGCCGGCGGCCACGCTGAAGCGGCCGGAGTCGAGCGCCGACATCGCGACCTTGAAGCCGTCCCCGACGTCACCGAGCAGCGCGTCCTCGCCGACCTTCACCGCGTCGAGCGACAGCTCGGCCGTGTCGGATGCCCGCAGCCCCAGCTTCCCGTGGATCGCCGACGACGAGAAGCCCTCGGCGTCCGTCGGGACCAGGAAGCAGGCAAGCCCGCGGTGACCCTGCTCCGGATCGGTCTGGGCGAAGATCAGCGCAACCTCGGCGTAGTTCCCCATCGAGATCCACTGCTTCTGGCCGCTGATCTCCCAGCCGCCGTCGATCTCCTTCGCCCGCGTCGAGAGGTTCGCGGCGTCGGAGCCCGTGTTCGGCTCGGTCAGGCCGAAGCAGCCGAGCGCGCTCGCCGCGAGCAGAGGCGCGGGAGCCACTTGCGCTTCTGCTCCTCGCTCCCCCAGCGCTCGATCGACGAGCAGACGAGCGACGTCTGCACCGACACGACGGTGCGCGCCGACGAGTCGCCGCGGCCGACCTCCTCGACGATCAGGCCGTAGGTCCGGTAGTCGAGCCCGCGGCCGCCGTACTCCTCGGCCACGATCGCGCCGAGGAAGCCCATGTCGCCGAGCTTCTTGACCACCTCGAGATCGAACTTCTCGGCGCGGTCGTTCTCGCGCGCCACCGGCACGATCTCGCCGTCCACGAACTCCCGCGCCGTCTCGCGGACCAGCCGCTGCTCATCCGTCAGCCCGAAGCCGATCAAGGGCGGGAACCTACTGAATGGCGGATCCCGCGCGTCGATCCCTCATAGTCCGCGGCGTGAGCACCCGCAAGCTGCTGCTCGGCGACTGGGGTCGGATCGTGCGCGACCCGATCGACCTGCTCCGCATCACGTTCATTCTCGGCGCCGTCTACTTCGCGATCGTCGGCGACGTCAAGGGCACCGCGAACCTGCTCGTGGCCGCCGTCGCGGTCGTGGTCGCGCGCCTCGTGAACCTTCCGCGCGTGTACGACCTCGCGTTCGTCCTCGCCATGTATCTGACCGGATGGGGCGAGGCGCTCGGCCTCTACGACGCGATCGGGTGGTACGACAACCTCGTCCACTTCATGGTGCCGCTGCTCGGCGCACCGGTCGCCTACATCGCGCTGGCCCGGCTCGAGGTCCTGCCCGACCCGCGCGACGACACCGACATGCGCCACTACCTGGGCATCTTCGTCGTCACACTCGCCCTCGGGCTCGCGATCGGCGCGATCTGGGAGGTCGTCGAGTGGTCCTCCGACGGGGTCCTCGGGTCGAACCTGTCGCTCTCGAACGACGACACCGTCGGCGACCTCATCGCGGACGCGTCCGGGTCCATCCTGGGCGCGGCGCTGCTCGTCGTGTGGACGATCAAGGGTTGGGGGTCGGTCCGGCGGATCCCCGGCGAGAACCGCTTCGAGGAGGTCTCGGCCTGACTCAGGCCGCGGCCGGGTTCTCCACGACCATCGCCATGCCCATCCCCACGCCGATGCACATCGTCGCGAGCCCGTAGCGGCCGCCGCGGCGGCGCAGCTCCCAGCAGAGCGTCCCGAGGATCCGCGCGCCCGACGATCCGAGCGGGTGACCCAGGGCGATCGCTCCGCCGTTGACGTTCAGGCGCTCGTGAGGGACGTCGAGCTCGCGCATGCACGCGACCGCCTGGGCGGCGAACGCCTCGTTCAGCTCCACCAGGTCGAGGTCGCGCACCGAGAGGCCCGCTCGCTCGAGCGCGATGCGCGTGGCCGGAACCGGGCCGACTCCCATGTACGCCGGGTCAACGCCGGCGACGCCGGTCGTCACCACGCGCGCGAGCGGCTCGCGGCCGAGCTCCTCGAGCCGCTCCTCGCTCGCCACCAGGAGGCACGCGGCTCCGTCGTTGATGCCGGACGAGTTGCCCGCCGTCACGCTCCCGCCCTCCCGAAAGACCGGCCGCAGGCGCGCCAGGCGCTCGAGCGTCGCGTCCGGCCGCGGGCCCTCGTCGGAGTGGACCGTTACCGGCTCGCCCTTCGGCTGCGGCGCCGCCACCGTCACGAGCTCGTCGTCGAATCGTCCCGCCTCGGCGGCCGCGACCGCGCGCCGATGGGACTCCAGAGCGAACTCGTCCTGGGCCTCGCGCGACACCGAGTAGCGGCTCGCCACGTTCTCGGCCGTCTCGCCCATCGACTCGGTCGAGTACCGCTCGGCCATGCGCGGGTTCACGAACCGCCAGCCGAGCGTCGTGTCCACGAGCTCCATGTTCCCGCGCGGCAGGGAGCGCTCGGGCTTGAGCGCCACGAGCGGCGAGCGGCTCATCGACTCGACACCTCCGGCCAGGAGAAGGTCGCCGTCCCCGAGCCGCGCCGCGCGGCTCGCCTGCGCCACCGCCTCGAGTCCCGAGGCGCACAGGCGGTTGACGGTGGCGCCGGGAACCTCGACCGGCAGCCCGGCCAGGAGCGACGCCATGCGCGCGACGTTGCGGTTGTCCTCGCCCGCCGCGTTGGTGCAGCCCATGTAGACGTCGGCGAGCTCGGACCCTTGCACGCCGTTTCGCTCCACGACCGCCTCGATCGCTCGTGCCGCGAGATCGTCGGGCCTGACCGTCGAGAGTACGCCCGCGTAGCGGCCGATCGGGGTGCGGACGGCGTCGACGATGAAGGCTTCGCGCACGGGGCGATCGTAACTAGACTGCCCCCGTGGACCCGTTCACGCTGCTGGTCGTAGGCGCCCTGATCGTGATGTTCCTGGTCTTCCTCGCGATCGGGCGCTACCACCCGAAGAGCGGGGCCGAGGTGCTCGACTGGACCCCGACGCGGTCACCGGAGCAGGAGATCGAGCTCGAGCTCGACGACGTGGACCAGATGCTCGAGGCCCAGAACGAGCGCCGCCGAGCCTCGGGCCGCGAGGAGCTGACCGAAAACGGGGTGCGTGCCGAGGTCGACGCGGAGCAGCGTGCCATCGACGAGCGCGCCGAGCGTTACCGCGAGGACCGCTGACGCAGGCAGGAGGGGCGAGCCGAGGTTGGCGCGGGCGCTGATCGTCGGCTGCGGTTGCCGCGGGCGGGAGCTGGCGCGGGCGCTGGTCGCCGACGGGCACGCGGTGCGGGGGACGACCCGGGACGAGTCACGAGTCCAGGGGATCGAGGCGGCCGGGGCGGAGGGGATCGTGGCGGACCCTGACCGGCTCGCCACCCTCCTCCCGCAGATCGAGGGGATCGGGCTGCTCTACTGGCTGATGGGAACGGCCACCGGCGATCCCGGCACGGTGGCCGCGATCCACGCTGAGCGGCTCGAGTCATTCCTCGACGCCTTGGTGGATACGCCGGTTCGCGGCATCGCCTACGAGGCGGCGGGCACGGTCGAGCCGGGCCGGCTCGAGCGGGGCGCCGACATCGCGCGGCGCGCGGCGGCCACTCACAGCATTCCGGTGGAGGTCCTGACCCGCGACCCGGCCGATCACGCGGGCTGGCTCGAGGAGGCGCGGGGGGCGGCCGCGCGCCTGCTCGGCTAAGAGCCGCCGCGAACTTAGGAGGGGCCCGCGGACTCCTGCGCGCCGCCCGGGCCGCTCTCGGCGAGGCCGACCCGCTCGTGGAGCCATCGCAGCGGCCGAGGCGCCCACCAGTTCCACCGGCCGAGCAGCTCCATCAGCGAGGGCACGAGGAGCGCGCGGATGAGCGTCGCGTCGATCAGCACCGCCAGGGCCGTGCCGATCCCGACCTCCTTGAGGAAGATGATCTGCGAGGTCGCGAACGCGCCGATCGCGACCGCGAACAGGAGCGCCGCGGCGGTGACGATTCGCCCGGTCCGCTCGAGCCCGATCGCCACCGACTCCGAGTCCGAGGCGCCGCCGTCGCGCGCCTCCTTGATGCGCGACAGCAGGAAGACTCCGTAGTCGGTCGAGAGCCCGAACGCCAGCGCGAACAGCAGGACCGGCTGGGTCACCTCGAGCGCGCCCTGGCTGGTGTACCCGAGGAGGCTTTCGAGCCTCCCGTCCTGGAAGATCAGGACCAGGATCCCGAACGTCGCGCTGAGGCTCAGTACGTTCATGAGCAGCGCCTTGACCGGCAGGATCACGGACCCGGTCATGAGGAACAGGAGCACGAGCGTCCCGGCCACGACGATCGCGAACGCGAGCGGGAGGTGATCGGTGAGTGATGCCTTGACGTCGACGAACGACGCCGAGAAGCCGCCCACGAGCACTGGGAACGGGGCCTCGAGCGCGCGGACCCGCTCGACCACTTCCTGGCCGCGATCGCTGAGCGCGTCGTAGCGCGACGTCGCGCTGACCAGGGTCGTCCGCCGATCCTCGCGCTCCGGAGGCGAGACGGACTTGATTCCCTCGACGTCGCGCAGGTCGCGAACGAAGCGGTCGACCTGCTTCCCGGGGTGTGCGCCGAGCACGAGCCGCAGCGGCTCGGTCGCGTTCTGGTCGAAGCGCTCCGTGAGGATGTCGTTCGCCTGCCGCGCGCTGGCGTCGGCGGGGAGCACCTCGGCGTCGGCCACGATGAAGCGGATGCCGAGGAACGGCAGCCCGACGACCACGAGCAGCGTCGTCGTGAGAAGCGCGATCCGCCCCGGCCGGCGCATGACGAACCGCGAGAGGCGATACCAGAAGCCCTCGGTCGCCGGGCGCGCGTCGCGCGCCGCCGCGCGCTGGAGCCGCTTCGGGGAGAGCGCGTTGACGCGCGCGCCGAGGAGGGCGAGGATCGCCGGCAGGACCAGCAGCGCGACGCCGAGGGCGATCACCGCCACGATCGCGCCGCCGAGGCCCATCGAGAACAGGAAGCCCTGCGGGAAGACGAGCAGCGAGGCCAGCGCCGCCGCCACCGTCATGGAGGAGAAGAACACCGTCCGGCCGGCAGTGGCGAGCGTGTTGCGGATCGCCTCGAGGCCCGGCCCGACGCGCGCCAGCTCCTCGCGGTAGCGGGACACGACGAACAGCGAGTAGTCGATCGCCAGGCCGAGCCCGAGCCCGGTGACGAGGTTGAGCGCGAAGATCGACACCGGAACGACCTCGCTGACCGCACGAAGCGCGGCGAAGGTCAAGATGATCGAGAGCCCCCCGAGGAGCGGCGGGAGCACCGCCGCCACGAGCCCGCGGAAGAAGACGAGCGAGAGCAGGAAGAGAAGCGGGAGCGCGAGCAGCTCGGCTCGCTCGAGGTCGTGCGAGACCTGCTCGTTGACCTGCTGGTTGGCGACCGCCGCGCCGCCGAGGATTACGCCCGGAAACGACGCGAGCGCCTGCTCGACCCGCTCGGCGGCCTCCTGCTGCTCCTTGTCGCCCGCGGCGGCGAAGTAGGCGAGCAGGTATGTGGAGCGCCGGTCGTCCGAGACGAGCGACGGGTCCGGCGACTCGTAGTACGTCACGACCCGGTCGACCGCGGGCTCCGCCTCGAGGATCTCCTCGACGCGCCGGACGCGGTCGCGCGCCGCGTCGGAGCGGGCGTCCCGCGCCCGGTCCAGCGCCCGCGTCGCCCGCCGCTCCGCGGCTTCGGCGCGCTCGCCCGCCGCGACGGCGCGCGACTCGAGGCCCTCGGCCCGCGCCCCGAGCCGCTCCGCCCGCCCCTGGGCGGCCGCGAGACGCTCGGGCGACCGCGGCGAGCCGGCCGCGGCCGACGCCTGGAGCGCGGTCGCGCGCTCTACCTGGCGCTCGGCCCGCGCGCCGGCCCGCCGCGCCTCGCGGGCTAGGTCCTTGGCGCGCGAGCCAAGCTCGCGCGCGCGGTCGCCGAGGCGACCCGCGCGGCGGTCGAGGCCCGGTGCCGCGACGCGGCCGTCCTCGGCCTCCACGAGTGCGAGCACGCCGGCGCCCGCCGCGCGGCCCGTGGCCCGCTCGATCTCGTTCTCGGCGCGCACGCTCTCGGTCGCCGGGTCGTCGGCGCTGTAGGGCTCGAGCCGGTCGGCGACGCCGAGGCCGAACGTGGCGGCCACCGCAGCGAGGACCACCGCGAGCGCGATCACCGCGCGCGAATGGCGATGGACAAGCGAGGCGATCGCCGCCAGCATCGAAGCGACTATATGACGGTCCGATATATATGAGCGTGATGTCGATCACGCTCAACAACACGGCCGTGGTGATCCTGGGGCTGCTCGCGAGCGGCCCGAAGAGCGGCTACGACATCAAGGGCATCGTGGATCGCTCCACGCGCTTCTTCTGGCGGGCGAGCTACGGCCAGATCTACCCGGAGCTCCGCCGCCTGGACGAGGGGGGGCTGGTGCGCGGGCGGCCCCTGCGCCGCGGCCGCCGCGGTCGCACCGAGTACGAGCTCACGGCGGCGGGCAGGCACGCGCTGCGCGAGTGGCTGACCTCGTCCGCTGAGCCCGCGCATGAGATCCGCGACGAGGGCCTGCTCCGGTTCTTCTTCTCCGACGCGCTCGAGCCGGCCGAGCAGATCGCGAACGTGGCCGCGATGCGCGAGCGGTACCGGCGCATGGCCGATCGGCTGCGCGACGAGATCGAGCCGTTCGCCGCCGAGGCGCCCGGCGAGTTCCCGCTGCTGACCGCGCGCTTCGGCGTCGAGCTCTACGAGTCGCTCGCCGCCTGGTGCGAGCGGACCGAGGCGGAGCTCAGGAACGGGCCCTGATACAAATAGTTGAATCCCTAGCGACTTTTATCGCTTTACCCGGAGGTGAGGTGCAGGTGGCTGACTACGCGAACGACGTGCTCGTCGAGACCGATTGGGTCCAGGAGCACCTGAACGACGACTCGATCCGCGTCGTCGAGGTCGACGAGAACCCGGCGCTCTACGCCGAGGCGCACATACCCGGCGCAATCGGCTTCGACTGGAAGTCGGACCTCCAGGACCAGGTCAAGCGCGACTTCCTCGGCCAGGAGGAGTTCGGGTCGCTGTTCGGCAGCCGCGGCATATCGAACGACCACACGATCGTGCTGTACGGCGACCGCAACAACTGGTTCGCGGCCTACACCTACTGGTACCTCAAGTACTACGGGCACGACGAGGTCAAGCTGATGAACGGGCCGCGCGAGAAATGGATCGAGGAGGGGCGGCCGACCGAGTCGGACGCGCCCGAGTACGACCCCGTTCGCTTCGAGGCTCAGCCGGGCGACGACGCGATCCGCGCGAAGCGCGACGAGGTAGCCGCGGCACTCGACTCCTCGACCCGGCTGGTCGACGTCCGCTCGCCGCAGGAGTTCTCGGGCGAGCTGATCGCGATGGCGGGCTACGAGCAGGAGGGCGCCCAGCGAGCCGGTCACATCCCCGGCGCGGCCTCGGTGCCCTGGGCCCAGGCCGTGACCGAGGACGGCACCTTCAAGTCAGCCGACGAGCTCCGCGAGCTCTACTCCGGCAAGGGCGTAGTCGACGGGAACGACATCATCGCCTACTGCCGCATCGGCGAGCGATCGGCGCACACGTGGTTCGTGCTGCACGAGCTGCTCGGCGAGAGCGACGTGAAGAACTACGACGGTTCGTGGACCGAGTGGGGCAATCTCGTGGACGTGCCGATCGAGAAGGACGTGTAGGGCGACCTAGCGCGGCGGGCTTCCGCGGTCGAAGCCCCCGCCGACAGGTTCGCTCCGCTCGCGGTCCCGGAGCGCCACCAGCCCACCGAGGACGCCGACGTACGCGGTCCCGTCGGGCCCGAGCGAGACCGGCGCGTAGTTGTTGTTGAAGCCGAGGCCGAACCCGGCGAGCCGCTTGAAGACGGTCTCGCCGCTCCGGAAGTCGATCGCCGTCAGGTACCAGGGGTCGTCCGCGTCCCGGTTCTTGGTGTACGTGTAGACCAGCCCGTTCTCGAGCGACAGCTTGGGCACGACGCTGGGCGCGCGCTCCTCGCTCTTCCAGTCGGTCTCGCAGCGTCCGCCGTCCACGTCGACGCGCTCGAGCCCGCGCTTCGTCACCCCGCCCTGGAACGTCGAGGAGGGCCCCTCGTAGCCGAAGTTGTTTTCGACGACGATCGAGTCGTCGGTCGCGATCAGCGAGTTGTCGGTCGCGCTCGCGCCCTCATCGAACACCCGCTCGCGGCAGACGCGGCCGCCGTCCTCGCGCTCGTACACGTCGACCTGCATCGGATCGGCGTTGTCCGTGATCGCCACGAGCTCGTCGCCCATCACGGTCGGCGTGGTGCCCGAGCCGTCGTCCACCTGGCCCGGCTTCTGCTCGCCGGTGTTGGCGTAGCGGGACCGCCATGCCTCCTCCGGCTGCCCGTTGCCCTTCGCCTCGAATCGATAGAGCGCGCGGTCGGAGACGATGTAGACGCCCCCGTCCTCGTCGACCGAGAAGGAGTTCGTGATCCCCTCGCCGTCGAGCTCGAGCGAGCGGACCTCCCCGGTGCCCGGATCGACGGTGCCCACGACGCCCTCGGTCGAGACGAACCAGATCAGCCCCGACCAGTCGGGGAGGGCCGAAACGATCGAGTCACCTTGCTCGACCGCCGACGTGAGGTCGTAGTCGCGCCCCAGCTCGAAGCTCGGGCCGGGACCCTGCTTGACGCGGAGGATGTGCCGCGTCGTGCTCGGGATCACGGCGCGCTCGCGGTGATCGAGGTAGAAGTAGCCGCCGCCGGTGAAGTCCGTGAACGGGTTCCCGGCGCCGGGCTGCCGCGGCGGGAGCGGGAAGGTCGCGAGCTCGTCGAGCGTGCGCGGGTCGAGGAGCACGAGCTCGGGGCCCAGGAGCCCGACGCAGATCGTCTCCACGCGGCCGCGATCGTCGAACGTGACGGACGCGCAGTCGGCGGCACGGAACGTCGACGTGCGGTCGAACTTCCGCCCGCGCGGGCCCGCGCGCCGATAGGTGTCCGACATGTACGCGTTGTCGTGGATGTTGCTGTCGTCGTTCGGCGCCATGAACGGGTGGCGCGGGATGCCCGGAGCCGAGACCTCATTCGGCTTGGCGCGCTCGCCGATGAACGTCGGCGCCTCGGCGCTCGGCTCCTCCGGGATCGGCTGAGCGGGCACGGGCGCCGAGGAGGCGGGCGCCGCCGTCAGCAGCATGGCCGCGAGCACCGCCGCGGCGATCGGCTTGCCGCTCCCTCTCATGCAGGGAGCATCTTGCCACGCGAGGCCCGGGAGCGAGCCGGAGGCTCGGTCAGACGCCGTACTTCTGGAGGAGGCGAAGCCAGACTTCGCTGCGCGTGGGAAACGACGGGATGGCGTGCCACAGACGGTCGAGCGTCACCTCGCCCACAACCGCGATCGTCGCCGCGTGGAGCAGGTCGCTCACGTCGGGCCCGGTGAACGTGGCGCCGACCACGAGCCGGCGGTCCTCGTCGATCACGAGCCGCGCGGTGCCGTCCGCGTTGCGGCCGTAGAAGCTGGCCCCCGCGACCGCGGCCGTGGCGTGGTCGACCTCCCTCACCGGGAGCCCCGCCTCGCGCGCGGACTGGAGCGTGTGCCCGACCGCGGCGACCTGAGGGTCGGTGAAGACGACGCGCGGCGACATCGGCCCGTCCGTCGTGGCCGCTACGTCGCGGCCCCGGATGTGGTCGCCGGCGATCCGCGCCTGGTACTTGCCGCTGTGGGTCAGGAGCGCCCGCCCGTTGGCGTCACCGATCGCGTAGAGCCAGTCGCTGCCGCGGGCGCGGAGCTGGTCGTCCACCTCGATCGAGTCGCCGGGCTCGAGGCCGACGGTGTCGAGGCCCAGGTCGTCCGTGTGGGGGCGGCGCCCGACCGCCACGAGGATCTCGTCCGCCACAAAGGGATCCGCGCCCTCCACCTCCAGCGTGACCTCGGCGCCGTCACGCCGAACGGCGGTGGCCTTCGCGCCGAGCCGGACGTCCACTCCGACCGCGCGGAGGCCGTCCGCGACCTGCTCGCCCACGAATGGCTCCTCGTTCGCGAGGAGTGCTGGCTCCGCCTCGACCAGCGTCACGCTCGAGCCCAGCGTGGCCCACGCCTGGGCCAGCTCGACTCCCACCACGCCGCCGCCGAGCACGAGCAGCCGGTCCGGCGCCCGCTTCGCCGTCGTGCCCTCGCGGTTCGACCAGGCGGCGGCCTCCGCCAGCCCCTCGATCGGCGGTATCTCGGCGCCGCTTCCCACCGCCACGACGACGGCCCGCCGCGCCGTCAGCACGTCGTCGCCCACGCGGACGCGGCGCTCTCCGTCGAGGCGGCCGTGGCCCCGCACCAGCTCGATCCCGCGCTTCTCGAGAAAGGGGAGCTGGGCGTCGTCCTCCAAGTCATGGATCACCTCGTCACGGCGCCGCAGCGCGGATGCCGTGTCGACCGTCTCGGCGACCCGCTCGCTCGCGCCCGGGATGCGCCGCGTCTCCGCCAGCGCCTCGCCCGGCCGCAGCAGCGCCTTGGAGGGCATGCACGCCCAGTAGGAGCACTCGCCGCCCACGAGCTCGCGCTCGACGATCGCGACATCGAGGTCGTCGGCCAGCCGGCCGGCCAGCTCCTCGCCGGCGGGACCGGCGCCGATCACGACGACGTCGAAGCTGCGCTCACCCACGCGGCGAGACTATCCACGGACGGGTTACGGCTCGCTTACGCGAGCTCCTGACCGCTCACAGGACCGGATCGAGCCGCTCGAGCAGCGCCTTCACGATCCGCGCCGTGGCGCCCCAGACGAGGTTGCCGTCCACGGTGTACGTGGCCGTCTTGAAGGGGACACCCTTGCGCGTCAGCCGCTTCGACTCGTAGCCGTCGCGGAGCGCAGGGAGCGAGAGCTCGAGGATCGTCTCGACCTCGCTCGGCTGCGGAGTCCAGGCGTGTCCCGGTCTGATCACGCCGACGAACGGGTGGATCCGGTAGCCGGTCACGATCGTCGGGGTGGGGGGCAGCGCGCCGACCAGCTCGACCTCCGCGCGCGCCAGCCCGATCTCCTCCTCCGCCTCGCGAAGCGCCGTCACGGTCAGATCCTCGTCCGGGTGATCCTGGCGCCCGCCGGGAAAGGAGATCTCGCCCGCGTGGCGGCGCAGCTCCTCGCGCCGCTTCGTGAACACCGCATGGAGCTCGCCGGCGTCCGCGTAGAGGGGCACGAGCACGGCGGCGTCGGTCTGGCCGGGCGCGTCCATCGCGGCCGCCGCCGCGGGCGTCAACAGCAGCTCTCGAAGTTCCCCTACGCCCGACAGCTACGCCAGCTCCAGCTTCTCCTCGAACATGACCTCGCCCTCGAGCGTCCGGTGAACGGGGCACTTCGCCGCGATCTGCATCAGACGCTCGCTCTGCTCCTCGGGCAGCTCCTTCGGAAGCCGGACCTTCATCGTGAAGCGGGTCGGCGACCCGCGCTGCGCGGGCTCGTAGTCCACGTCCACCACCACGTCGCCGATGTCCCAGCCCTTTCGCCGGGCGTACATCTCGACGGTGACCGCAGTGCAGGACGCGAGGCTCCCGGCGAGGAGCTCCTGCGGGCTCGGCCCGGCATCGGTGCCGCCGTGGCTCTCGGGCTCGTCGGAGACCACGTGGTGGCGCCCGATCTCGATGTGGTGCTCGAGAGTGCCGTTCGATCGGCGCGCCACGGCCCTCATGCCCGGCCCTCGAACAGCTCGGGCTGCGGCTCGTCGGCGTAACGCGCCATCGCGAAGAGCGCGTCCGAGGCGCGGTTGAGATAGCGCAGGAGCGTGTCGTCGACGAGCTCCCCGCTCCCGGCCAGGTCGACGACGCGGCGCTCGGCGCGTCGCAGGGCGGTTCGGGCGAGGTCCAGCCGCGCCGACAGCTCGCCGCCGCCCGGGATGACGAACTTCGGCGGCAAGTCGACCTGATCCATGAACCTGTCGATCACGCCCTCGAGGCGCTCGACCATCGCCGGGGTGACCTTCGACACGCCGCCCTCGAGGCGCTCGGCGGCCTCCGGCGCCGTGGCGAGCTCGGCCCCCGCCACGAAGAGCTCGCGCTGAAGGGCCAGGATCTCGCGGCCGAGCTCGTCGTGGCCCTCCGCGGCGGCTCGGCAGAGCCCCAGCGCCGCGCCGGCCTCGTCGACCGACCCGTACGCCTCGGGGCGCGCGTCGGACTTCGAGACCCGGCCGCCGTACCAGAGGCCGGTCGAGCCGTCGTCGCCCTTGCGCGTGTATATCTTGACCACGGCGCGGCATGCTACTCCCGCGCGTCCACCGTCCGGGCGGCGGCTAGTCGAGCGGGTTGAAGACGATCCCGGTCGGGACCTTCGGGAAGAAGAAGGTGGACTTCGGGGGCATCGACGCCCCCGCCTCGGCGACCTCGCGGACCTGCTCCACCGGCGTCGGGCGCATGAAGAACCCGGCATCGAACGCGCCTGACTCGACCGCGTCGCGGGCGGTCGCGAGGTCGCTCGCGTAGTCGAGCCCGCGGCGGTGCGAGATGTCGTCATCGGACATGCCGAGGGCGCCGCGCAGGACGATCGTCTCGAGGACCGCCGCGTCGAGCCGCCGGTACGGCTCGGACATGTCCTCCATCGCCCGGTCCGCGATGGCCTGGTCCTTCAAGGTGACCCGGTAGGGCTTGCGGTGGAAGCTGTCCATGTAGCCGAAGCTCGCGAGACCGCCGTTCCCCGGAGCGAGCTCGTCGACCGGCACCTCGGCCACGTCGAAGTCGCGGAGCACCGCCTCCCTCAGGGCGAGCTGCTTGGGCTCGTCGAGACCGCTGAGCAGGCGATGGGTCGCCAGGACCGTGAGGCCCGGATCGGAGAGCGAGCAGAGGAACATGAGGACGTAGCGGTGCTCTCCCTCGCCGCCGACCTCGTCGGCGTAGACGCGCGCCGTCTCGTAGCGGTGGTGGCCGTCGGCGATCAGGAGCTCGGCGTTGCCGAGCGTCGCCTGAACCGACGCGATGGCGTCGGGGTCGGCGATCCGCCAGACGCGGTCGACGGTTCCCTCGGCGCCGCTGACCGTGGCGTAGGGCTCGCCTTCGGCGAACGGCGCGAGCGTCGACCACGCGGCCCCCGCGTCGTCCGGGAAGAGGCTGAAGATCGGCGAGAGGTTGGCGCGCGTAGCCCGCGTCAGCGCCAGGCGGTCCGCCTTCGGGCCCGGGTGGGTGCGCTCGTGGGGTCGGATGCGGCCGGCCCCGTAGTCCTCGACGCGGACACGGCAGAACAACCCGCGGCGGATGAGCGCCGCCTCGCCCCCCGGCACGGTGTACTCCTGGGTCATTGCCCAGAGGGTCGGCTCGCGCTCGGCCACGACCACGCCCTGCTGCCGCCAGGCCTCGAAGGTGGTCTCGGCGTGGAGGTACGGGTCGCCGCCCTCCTGCCGCGGGAGGTCGATCTCGACGACGTTGAAGGGGCTCCTCGCGGCGAGCTCTGCGCGCCGCGGCTCGTCGATCACGTCATAGGGCGGGGCGACGACGGCATCGAGGCCGCCGACCGCCTGTGGGTCGTAGCGCAGAGCGCGGAGAGGCTGGATCTCGGCCATCGCGCGCGCACGTTAGCGACCGCCCTGGCGCCGCGGGCCGCGGCCGCCGAGCGTCAGTTGTCGCCGAAGACGGTGGTGTAGACGGCGGCGTCGCGCTGGCCGCCGGTGGGCGCGCCGCGGGCCACGCCTACTCCGACGTCGCCGAACGAGCCGCGCAGGATGTTCGCCCGGTGGCCTGGGCTCTTCATCCAGGACTTGACGATCCGCCGCGGCTTCGCCCGGCTGTCGGTTCCCCAGGCGATGTTCTCACCGAGGGTCCAGTCGTTCGAGCCCGCCAGATACCCGGTGCGGCGGACCCTGGCGACGAGGTTGTCGCCGTTTCTGCTCGTGTGCGAGAAGTAGTTCTGCTGCTCCATGTCGCGCGAGTGACGGGCCGCGGCCTCGTCGAGCCTCCCGTTGCCGTCGAGCGACCGCACGCCATGCTTCTTGCGTCGGTCGTTGAGCAGGCAGCGCGTGGCCTTCTCGATCTTCCCGAGCGACGCCTTCCTCGGGTTCGCATCGGCGCCCTCGCAGGCGCTCGCCGGGGCGGCCAGGGTCAGGCTCGCGAGGGCGAGCGCCAGGAGCGCGAGAGCGACGGCGACGGCGCGAGGTATCGGTCGATCGAGGGCGAGCATGGGGGCGAGGACGAGCGGCGGAGCGCCCATCCTTACTTTCGACCCGGTCGGCAACGACTTGAGCGATCCGGCGGAGACCGCGGTGGGCCGATCGCGCAGTGAAGCAGATCGGCGCCGCGGGCGGCTGGACGGTCGTCCGACCGGAACGTCCTGGGGCGAAGGCCCATGGCCCTTCCGGCCGAAGAGAACTCTCGATGACCTCGCACCGCCGATCTCGCGCCGTGGCCGTCGCCGCCCTCGCGGTCCTCCCCGCGACCCTCGGCCTCGCCCCGGCGTCCGCCTCCGCCGCGACCTGCGCCCACGCCGATGCGACGCAGGCCACCACGTCGATCGCGAACCTCGAGAGCGCCACTCGCTGCCTCGTGAACCAGGAGCGCACGAAGCGCGGTTTCAGGCCGCTCGACGCGAGCTCGCAGCTCGACGCGGCGGCCCGCGCCCACTCCACCGACATGGAGCGGCAGAACTACTTCTCGCACACGAGCAAGAACGGCGACAGCTTCGTGACGCGGATCAGGCGGACGGGCTACCTCGACGCGTCGCGAAGCTGGAGCGTGGGCGAGAACATCGGCTGGGGGAGCGGCAGCTACGCGAAGCCGAGCTCGATGGTGCAGCGCTGGATGAACAGCTCGGGCCACCGGGCGAACATCCTCAAGTCGTCGTTCCGCGACATCGGCGTGGGCGTCGCGCGCGGCGTGCCGGTCTCGGGCGGGGGAGATGGCGTGACCTTCACCACGGACTTCGGCCGCCGCTAGGTCATTGGCGCGGCGCCGGAGTCACGGGCGCTGGTACAGGGTCAGCGCGGGGGTCTCGGTTAGGCGGCGCCAGCCGGCGGCCTCGGCCCAGCCGCCGGGATCCGCGCTCTCCCCGGGCAGCGCGCAGGACACCGCGTACTCCGCGCGGGCGACCAGCAGGTACTCGAACGGTCCGTCGGCGAGCGCCGACGCGAACCGATCGCTCCGCTCGTAGACGCGCAGCTGTCCCCGGTCGTCCTCGCCGACGTAGGTCACGACGTTCCCCAGGTTCCGCCCGAAGGCCGGGAGAACGTGCGGCAGGCCGGCGCTCTCGAACCCCGCGAGCCCGACCGGCGTGCCCTCGGGGGTCGAGGAGAGGACGTCGAGCGCGGGGTCGGCGCCCTGGTAGCGGCCGTCGTAGAACTCACGCTGGCGCACGAAGCCGATCGTCCCGACCGCCAACGCCGCCATCGCGATGCCGACCGTCACCGTCCGACGCGGGACACGTCGCGCGAAGACGGCGACCGCGCCGAGCGCGAGTGCCCCGGCCACGCCCGCCGCGAGCCAGCCCTCGCCCACGAGCACGCCTCGCCGCAGTCCGTCGACCACCGCCAGGACGGCGATCAGCTCGACCGCGTGCCGGAGCCGCCCGAGCCGTGGGAGCGCGCAGGCGAACAGCGCCGCGGCGACCGCGAGCGCCGGTAGCGCGTAGCGCGTGTTGGGGCCGGCGAGCACAGGCTGGCCCTCCCCGCCGAGCGCGCCGTAGGGCAGGACCGCGTACATCACGAGCAGCGCCAGCCCGACCAGCGTCAGGGCGACCATGTAGCGCCGCGGCCGGCCGAGCAGGGGAGCGGCGACGAACGCGGCCAGCAGCATCATGGCGCCCGCGCCGAGCGCCGACTTCCAGATCGGCCAGAGGATGTGCCGGAGGACGTCGGTGTCGTCCGCGTAGTCCGCGACGCTGAAGTCCGCGCACTCGCGAACCGGGTCGGCGGGCGCGCCGAAGAGCGTGAGCCCGGCGACCTCGACCGGCGCCGGGAAGAGCGGGTTGCCCGACTCCACCCAGTTGCGTACGAGCCAGAGGCCGCCGCCCAGCGCGCACAGGCCGGCCAGCGCCGCGGAGTCGCGTACGACGCCGCGCGCGCGCCGCGGGGGCCAGAGCCGCGCCACCGCCCACGCCGCGGCCAGGACGACCGCCGCCGTAGCCCCGTACCATTTCGTGCCGAAGCCGAGCCCCAGCGCGAGCGAGCCGAGCAGCAGGTCGGCGCGCGCCCCGGTCCGCAGGTTCCTGATCAGGAACAACCCGGCCACCGCCAGCGCGGCGATGCACCAGAGGTCGGTCTTCGCGCCCTCCTCCGCGGTGAGCACCGAGATCGGCAACGAGGCGAGCAGCGCGGCTCCGAGCGCGGCCGCCGTCGGAGGGGCGCGCAGCTCCCGCGCCAGCGCGTACACGGCGAGCGCGACCATCGGCAGCGACAGGGCACTCAGGACGCGCACCAACGCCTCGCTCTGGAACGGCACCATCACGGCGAGGCTCAGCACGTCGCCGTTCTGGGGGTAGTAGGCGTTGGCGAGGAGCGGCTCGAACTGGTCGACCCGCCAGATCGTGGACGTCTGCATCCAGCGCACGACCTCGGGCAGGTGGAAGTCGAGCGTGTCCGGCCCCTCGCTCGGGATCGCGCTCCCGAGCCACGCCGCGGCGAGCGTCCACCCGGCCAGGATCAGGACCGCGCCGGCCCCGAGCAGCCGGGAGAGCCGGGGCTCGTCAGGCGCCGGCGAGCTCTGCGAACGGGCGGAGCTCGGCCGAACGGAGGCGTTGACGGCGGCGAGAAGCGCCAGCGCGCAGATCGGCGCGCTGGCCCGCCCGAGCAGACCGAGCGCCGCTGGGACGAGCATCGCCGCGAGCAGCGCTGTGGCCAACAGCACGCCGAGCGCCGCGCCGCGCGCGTGTCCGGGGAGCGCCGCGAGCCGGCGGCGGACGACGATGCGCGCCGATAGCAGGCACGCGCCGGCGGTGATCCCGAGGAGGAGCAGCCCGAGGAGGTACTGGCCGAGAGTCACCCGCTGCGCGCCCTCGGCCGCACGGCGCGAAGGCTACTTGAGGTGCAGGTCTCCTCAGGCTGTGGCCAGCGACCGTTCGTCCACGCCCGTCGCGCGCCGCTCGAGCGCGAGCTCCGAGCAGCGCTCGGCGATCATCAACGTGACCGCTTGGGTGTTGGCCGAGACGATGCGCGGCTGCGCGCTGGCGTCGGCCACGCGGAGGCCCTCAACACCGTGGACGCGCAGCTCGGCGTCCACGACCCCCTCCTCGGGCGATCCGATCCGGCACGTGCAGCTCGGGTGGTACTCGTGCTCGCAAGTGGCGCGCAGCCAGTCGGCGAGCTGCTCGCGATCGCGGATGTCGGCGCTCGGGTTGAGCTCCTCGCCGAGCAGATGGCGCAGCGGTGGCCGCGAGGCGATCTCGCGGACCATCTCGAGGGCGCGCAGCATCGCGTCGAGCTCGCCCTCGGACGTGAGGGCGTTGTTGAGGACGCGGGGGTGGTCGCCGGGGTCGGTCGAGCGCAGGGTGACCTCGCCGCGGCTCCGCGGCCCTAGGTAGGCGGCGCCGATCGTGAAGGCCGGCGCGCCGGTCTTGCGGAAGCCGTGCTCCCAGAAGTAGACGGGTGCCTGCACGATCTGGAAGTCGGGCGCGGCGAGCGACGGATCGCTGCGCCAATGCACGACCCCCTCGCCGATGGTGGAGGAGAGCTTCCCCTTGCCGCCGGCCAGCCACGGCAGCAGGTGCTTCGGGTCCGCCGCGTCGTCGAGCGTGTCGCCGGCCGCGCGCCAGTTGACGAACGCCATCGGGTGCTCCTGAAGGTGCCGGCCCACGTTCGCGTTGTCCACGAGGACCTCGATGCCGTGCTCGCGCAGGTGCTCGGCGGGACCGACGCCCGAGAGCATCAGGAGCTGCGGCGAGCCGTACGCGCCGGCCGCGAGGATCACCTCGCGCGCCGCCCTCACAATGCCCCCGGCGTGCTCGACGCCGACCGCGCGGCCGTTCTCGATCAAGACGCGCCGCACGTGCGCATCGGTCTCGACGGTGAGGTTCTCGCGCTTTCGGGCCGGCTTCAGGAAGGCGTCGGCGGCGCTGTGCCGCCGGCCCCGGCGCGTGGTCGTCTGGAGCAGCGAAGCGCCCTCCATCTCGGCGCCGTTGTAGTCGTCGATGCGCGCGACGCCGGCGTCGACCGACGCGTCGAGGAATGGCCGCCAGAAGCTCGAGAGCCACCGCTTGCGCGCCACGTTGAGCTCGCCCGTCGCACCGTGGAACTCGTCACGGATCTCGGTGTTGTGCTCCGAGCGCTTGAAGAGCGGGAGGACCTAGTCGTAGCTCCAGCCGGTCGCCCCGAAGTCCTCGACCCAGCGATCGAAGTCGCTGCGGTGACCGCGCACGTAGAACATCGCGTTCATCGACGAGGAGCCGCCGACCATCCGTCCGCGCGGCAGGTACCAGCGGCGGCCGTGGAGACCCGGCTCCGGCTCGGACAGCAGATTCCAGTCGCGGGTGGTCTGGAACAGCGTCGGGAACGCCGCCGGCGCCTTGACGCCCAGATGACGGTCGTTCCCGCCCGACTCGAGCAGGCAGACGGTGGCGCCGCCCGCGCTCAATCGGTTGGCGAGGACGCAGCCGGCCGCCCCGGCCCCGACGATCACGTAGTCGTACTCGGACATGGCCTCTCCTCGCTCTTAGCTTCGAGTCGTCACCCTATCCGCGCGACACCGACTGGACGTGTGAGTAGGCCATGACCGACTCCGACGTCCAGGGACGGTTGACCCGAGTGCGGGCGCCGCGCAGGGGCGGCAGTCGGGGCGGCCGGATTTGAACCGGCGACCTCCTGCTCCCAAAGCAGGTGCGCTACCAGGCTGCGCCACGCCCCGTCGGCAACGAAATGTACGGGCTGCGCCGCCAGTGGTGCAGAACCCGTTGCAGCCGAGCCCCGAGCCTATTCTTTGCCGCGCACCGCCCCCGTAGCTCAGTGGACAGAGCGGCTGCCTTCTAAGCAGCGGGCCGCAGGTTCGAATCCTGCCGGGGGCGCTCATGGCCGCGGGCATCGGGCCGGCGGCGCGAGTCGCGCCTCGGGCAGAGGCGAGGAGGGACACGCATGGCCGGCGAGGTTGCGTTCTTCGAGATCGGAGTGGACGACGCGGAGCGCGGACGCGCGTTCTACGAGGCGATGTTCGGATGGGAGCTTCGGCCGGGGCCCTCGGCGCAGGGCTTCGGCATCTCCGCCCCGAACATGGACGGCGGGCTGCACGGCAGCGACCCGGGCGCGAGCCCGTACGTGTTCTTCGCGGTCGACGACATGGAGCCCGCGCTGGCTCGCGTCCGTGAGCTCGGGGGCGCCGTCGAGGACATGGACGTGGAGGGCGACGAGGAGTCGGTCGCCGAGTTCGGGCGTTTCAAGCTCTGCCGCGACGACCAGGGCTCGCCCTTCGGCCTGCATCAGCCGCCGCGCTCGTCGTAGCGGCGAGCCGTCGGGCGAATCACGCTGGCGCGTCGATTACAGTCGAGCCCATGCCCACCTGCCTCGTGACCGGCGGCGCCGGCTTCCTGGGGTCCCACCTCTGCGACGCCCTGCTCGCGAAGGGCCACCGGGTCGTCTGCGTCGACAACCTGGAGACCGGCTCGCTCCAGAACATCGAGCACGTCCGCACCGAGCGCTTCCGGTTCCTGACGTGCGACATCACGAGCCACTACGAGATCGACGAGCCGGTCGACTTCGTCTACCACATGGCATCGCCGGCGAGCCCGATCGACTACGCCCGCCTCCCGCTCCACACGCTCAAGGTCGGGGCCTACGGAACGCACAACTCGCTCGGGCTCGCGAAGCAGAAGCGCGCCCGCTTCCTGCTCGCTTCGACGTCCGAGGTATACGGCGACCCGCAGGTCCACCCGCAGCCCGAGAGCTACTGGGGCAATGTCAACCCGATCGGCCCGCGCGGCGTCTATGACGAGGCCAAGCGCTACGCCGAGGCGCTCACCATGGCGTACCTGCGCCAGCAGGGCGTCGACACCTGCATCGCGCGGATCTTCAACACCTTCGGTCCGAGGATGCGCCCCAAGGACGGCCGGGCGGTGCCCGCGTTCCTTCGTCAGGCGCTCGCGGACAAGCCGGTGACCGTCTTCGGCGACGGCTCCCAGACGCGGAGCTTCTGCTACGTCGACGACCTCGTTCGCGGGCTCGTGAGTCTCGCCGAGTCTGACGTCCACGAGCCGGTGAACCTCGGGAACCCGAACGAGATGCCGCTCATTGACATGGCGCGCCTGATCGTCGAGCTCACCGGCTCGCGCTCCGAGGTCGTCTTCGAGGCGCTCCCGATCGACGACCCGCAGGTCCGCCAGCCGGACATCGCGCGCGCCCGCGACCTGCTCGGCTGGGAGCCGGAGATCGACCTCCGCTCGGGGCTCCGGCGGACGATCGACGCCGCCGTGAGCGGCATGGAACGCGCCGCCCCGCTCTAGGCGGCGCGCTTCCCCCGCCGCTGCGCTTTAGGCTGTACGCGGGGCGGCGAGCTGGAAGGGGCGGGGATGGACATTGCGCGGCGAAGGGGCAGGTTCGGTCGACTGCTCCTGCTGGCATTGGTGTCGCTCGCCGTGGCCGCCGCCGTCGTCGTCGGCGCTAGTGCTGACGGGGACCGCGCCCAGGCCCAGGGGGCCGATCCGCGCCCGAACGTCCTGGTCGTGATGACCGACGATCAGACGCTCGAGCAGCTCTCGGGGATGAAGAGGGTGCAGCGCCTGCTCGTCGACCGGGGCACGGAGTTCCGTCGCAACTTCGCTTCGTTCCCGCTCTGCTGCCCGTCGCGGGCGACCTATCTCACTGGCCAGTACGCGCACAACCACGGAGTGCGAGACAACGAGGGGCCCGACGGCGGCTATTACAAGCTCGACTCATCGAACACATTGCCGGTCTGGATGGAGGACGCGGGCTACCACACGGGCCACATCGGCAAGTACCTGAACCTCTACGGGACCAGGGAGCCGAGCGAAGTCCCGCCGGGCTGGACCGAGTGGTACGGGTCGGTGGACCCCTCGACGTACGAGTACTACGGGTTCACGCTCAACCAGAACGGGGCCCCCAAGACCTTTCCCGCGCGAGAGCGGAAGTACCAGTCCGACGTCTACACGCGCAAGGCTGTGAGCTTCATCGCCCGGCGCGCACCCAGCGACGTCCCGTTCTTCCTGTCGGTCGCCTACCTCGCCCCGCATGGGGGAGGGCCGAAGCCGTCGGGTCAGCTGTGCGCCGACAAGGGACCGAAGCCGGCGGCGCGCCACCTGGGCAAGTTCCGCGACGCGCGCGTGCCCCTGCCGCCGTCCTTCAACGAGCGCGACGTAAGCGACAAGCCGGCCTTCGTGCGGAAGCTCGACCGGTTCAACGGCGACGAGGTCCGAGCGATCAAGAAGAAGTCCCGGTGCCGTCGCGAGGCGCTACTGGCCGTCGACGAGGGGGTCGAGAAGCTGGTCGACGAGCTTCGGTCGACCGGCGAGCTCGCCGATACGCTGGTCCTCTTCACCTCGGACAACGGCTTCTTCGTCGGCGAGCACCGCTTTCGGGGTGGGAAGAGCCGCCATTACGAGGAGTCGACGCGGGTGCCGCTCGTGATGCGCGGCCCCGGGATCCCGGCAGGCGAGCGGGTCACGGATCTCGTGGCCAACGTCGACCTGGCGCCGACGATCGCCGACGCGGGCGAGGCCACTCTCGGGCACGTCGTGGACGGAGAGTCGCTCCTGCCGCTCGCGGCCGATCCAGGGGCGCGCCCGAACCGCGACATCCTGCTGGAGAGCGGGCCTGGTGGCAAGGTTGACCGGCCGGAGTTCGCCGCCGTGAGGACGCCCCGCTACGTTTGGGCGGAGTACACGGAGGGCGGTCGTGAGCTCTACGACCTCGAGCGGGACAAGTTCGAGCTGAAGAGTCGGCACGACGACCCGTCGTACGCCGACGAGCGCTCGGAGCTCGAGGACAGGCTCGACGAGCTGCGCGACTGCGCCGGCGCGAGCTGCCGCTGAGCGCCTAGAATCGCGGGCGTGAGCTCCTCGGAGGCGAAGAACCTCGAGGCGATCTCGAAGGCGATCGACCACCACAACGCGAGCTGCGAGTACCCGGCCGTGGCGGTGGCTATGAACCCGTTCGAGCTGGAGCGGCTCGGCTGGGACACGATCCGAGGCCTGCCGATCCGCGGCGACGAGAGCATCGGGACCGGAGCGTTCCGAATCGTCTGCGCGGGTGACGAGGAGGAGCCCGCCGAGGAGGTCGAGGCGGTGGCCGAGGAGCTCGTGCCGGTCGAGTCCGAGCCCGTGCGCTGAGCGCCGCGGCCGCGGCGCTCAAACCATCTGATCAGCGGTCGCCGATGCTAGATTCGGCCTCGCCCTGGTGGGCGTAGCTCAGCTGGTAGAGCTCCTGGTTGTGGTCCAGGCGGTCGCGGGTTCGAGTCCCGTCGCTCACCTTCACGAAGTCCCTGCTATGGCGCAGGCTTTCACCTGTAACGCCGTCGTCGCGGACGAGGTGAAGCTCGCGCTCGACGTCGCGGCCGTGAAGCAGGACTGACGAGCTCGGCCGCGGCGGCGACCCACTTTGTCTGCAGGTAGGGAGGGGTATCGTCCCACGGGGCTAGCCTCGATCGACGAAAGGAGAGAAGGCCATGGACGTAACGGTCATCGGAGCCGGCAACATGGGACGTGGCATCGCCACGCGGCTAGCGGCGGGTGGGAAAAAGGTCGAGGTGCTCGACAACGACCCCGAGCAGGCGCGTGCGCTCGCCGACGAGTTGCGGGGGAGTGCCGGGGAGGGCGGTGACGTCCAGGGCAAAGCCGCGGGTGAGCCGATCGGTGGCGAAGTTGTGGTGCTGGCCGTCTACTACGAGGCCGCGCGGTCGATCCTCGAGCAATACGGCGACCAACTCGAAGGCAAGGTCGTCGTCGACATCACGAACCCCGTCGACGTCGAGACCTTCGACGGCCTTGTAACACCCGACGACAGCTCCGCCGCCGAGGAACTCGCCAGCAAGGCCCCGCAGGGGGCCAAGCTAGTCAAGGCCTTCAACACCACGTTCGCCGGCACGCTCGTCGCGGGCGAGGTTGCGGGGCAGCCACTCGATGTCTTCATCGCCGGCGACGACGAGGGGGCCAAGCAGGCAGTCGCCGACCTGGCGCGCGCCGGCGGTCTCAACCCGATCGACGCCGGGCCGCTGCGGCGCGCTCGCGAGTTGGAGAGGCTTGGCTTTCTCCACATGGCGCTCCAGGACGGGTTGGGAACCGGCTACGGGAGCGCCGTAAAGATAGTCAGCTGACGCCGTCAGCCGGGATCGTCGCGTCTACGCGGCCAAGGTGGGGAGTGAGGTGTGATGCACGGCCCGATGACCGATGGCCTCCCGACAACAATGGCCTCAGGCACAAGCCGGGCTGCACCAGGGTCGGCAACGAGCATTAGCGACGACTTCTCTTGAGTCCGATCCGAGATTCGATAATTCTCCTCGGCCGACGCATCGGCGAGGAAGAGCAGCGTTTGCGCGACTTCCTCACGCGAACCGCGCAGCCCTATGAGTGGCTTGAGGCCGGAACGCCAGCCGCGGACGCCCTGCTCGCTCGCCACGGCGCCGAGGACGCTGCACTTCCTCTGCTCGTGGAGGACGGCGAACTGCTGCAGGACGCCACCGTCGAGCGCGTCGTCGACGCCTGGCAGGCGACCGCGGGGCCGAGCCGGTCACGCTATGACTTGGTAATCGTTGGTGCCGGGCCGGCTGGCCTCGCGGCGGCGGTCTACGCTGCGTCGGACGGGCTCGAGACCCTGGTTGTCGAGGAGGACGTCCCGGGCGGCCAGGCCTCACACACCTCGTTGATAGAGAACTACTTCGGCTTTCCCGAAGGCATCGGCGGCGCGGAGCTCTCACGCCTCGCCGGGCGGCAGGCCGAGCGCTTCGGGGCGGACCTCGTGTTCCTGCAGGGGGTAACCGGGAGCCGCCAGGAGCGAGGTGGGCTCTTCAAGTTGGACATCGCCGGGGACAACGCCGTCGAGGCACCCGTCGTGATCGCCTCCCCCGGAATGGTCTGGCGTCGTCTCCAGGTCGCGGGGATTGATGAGTTGCTCGGCCACGGCGTCCTCTACGGGGCCGGGCGAAGTGAGGCAGCGCAGTGCGTGAATGAGGACGTGATCGTCGTCGGCGCCGGTAATTCAGCGGGGCAGGCGGCGATGGATCTGGCCAATGCGGGGGGTCGCGTGTCGCTGCTTGTCCGCGGCGACAACCTGGGGAAGTCAATGTCTGCCTACCTGGTCGACCGAATCGCGAATCACGACTCGATCGACGTTCGCCTGCGGACCGAAGTGCAGGCGGTCGAGGCTGATGACGGATGGCTCACCGCCGTCGGCGTGCGGGCAGGGGAGAGGAATGACGAGCAACTGCCCGCGCGGGCGATGTTTCTATGCCTCGGTGGCCTGCCGCGGACCGCCTGGGCCAGCCATACCGGGGTGCGTCTCGACAGGGCCGGATTCGTCCTCACGGGACCCGACCTGCTGGCCGACGGTCAGCGCCCCGAGGGCTGGCCGCTCGCCCGGGATCCGCTTGCGCTCGAGACGAGCGTCCCCGGCCTCTTCGCGGCAGGTGACGTACGCCGCGGCTCAACCAAGCGAGTGGCTGGCGCCGTGGGCGAGGGCGCGATGGCCGCGGCGCTGGTCCACCGCCGTCTGGGAGAGCTCGAGCAGAGCGGCTGACGAAGGTCATAACGCTCAGCCCCTTCGCTCACAAGAATCAGGCTCGGGCGGAGCTCGACCGCTACGGCGACCCGGGCGCGATCTCCGGCAACTCGCTGAACTCAGTGCGCAGCCGATCGAATAGGCAGCTCGGCTCGATAATCGGTCGCGAAACCCCGAGCAGGCCGATGTTCGGTTCCGCCGCCGGACCGTCGACGGGCCGGCGAACCTGATCGACACGGGACCGCTCTACGCAGGGCGGTGCGTCGATCGCATCGACGACATCCGCCCTGCGCGTGAGCTGGTCCGCGAGCTCGCCCCCTAGGAGGCTCGGGCGGTCCCGGAAGAGCGCCCTGAGAAGCCACTCGCCAACCGAGCGAGCGTCAGTGCCCCGAGCAGCAGGCCGAAGTCGCGCAGGGCGATGTCGTCGTAGCCCCCCACGAGGAGCAGGCTGACGATGATGCCGCCGAGCCAGCCGGCGACCAGGAGGCCGCCGAATCGCGGTGCCACCGCGACGACCAGCCCGGCGAGGATCTCGACCGCGCCGACGGCGTACATGGCGGTCGCCGCGCTGCCGGGTAGGAGGTCGTTGAACTCGGGCGCGAGGTACCTGGTCCAGTCGTCGGTCAGGACGTTCGCGAACTTGTCGATGCCGAACAGGATCGGCGCGACGGTGAACGCGATGCGGAGCAGCAGGAACGCCTGGGCGGTCGGCTCCTGCCGCAGGACCGCGATCGTGGGAAGAGGGATGGGCCGCAGAGCGGAGGCAATGGTGCTCATGGGCTACTCCTTTCAGAGCTGATGAGAACGCGGCCTCAACTGACAGCCGCACACCCTTAGCGCCGCGCCATCGGCCGAACTTACGCGGCGCTCACGCGAGTCCGGCCCCGAATGCCCCGACGACCGCCCCGTAGGCGACGTGGACGACGACCATGACGGCCGGCGTACTGCCGCCGTAGTTGAGGAGCATGAATCCCGGGGGCTCGAGCAGCGGCGAGGACCGCGCGTCGCTAATGGCCGTGGCCATCCGCGGGTGCACGAGCGGGAGGAGGATGCTGACCAGAGCCGTCCCGGCGAAGAGAGCGTGAACGAGGCCGAGGACCGCGCCGAACCACCAGCTCGCCTCGTCGACCGCCGCAAAGATCGCGTAGTACGCGCCGGCGAAGAGGAGGCCGAACATGAAGTGGAGCGCGTAGCCGCCCGGCCTGCGCACGGACGCGATCGGCGCTGAACGCCGTGCCGAGGAGGAACGGCAGGTCGATCCGCGTCAGCCGCAGCTCGGTCGCGGCGCGCATTCCCGTCGTAAGCACGAGCGTGCCGACGAAGCCCCCGGCGAGCGCGCCCCAGACCGTCATCCGCCGGTCGCCTCGTGCCAGGGTCACCGCGGCGTTGATCAGCGCGAGGTGGACGAGACCCTGGGGGAAGTTGCCGAGGAAGGCTCCGGTGCTGGGGTCGACCTCCTCCGCGTACAGGCCTACATCGTTGCCGAGGCCGAGCAGCTCGTCCATCAGCTCCGCGGCCTCGTCGACGTCGCCGAGGCGGGCGAGCGCGTCGACGAGCCAGAACGAGCACGCGAGAAAGGCCCCCTCCCCTCCCGGGAGCCCATCCTCTCCCCGGTAGCGATGAAGGACCGGACCGCTTCCCAGCTCGGCGCGGATGCGGCGTACGGTCGCGCGAAGCCGCTCCGGCTCGTCGTCGATCCCGTATCCCAGCAGCATGGGTAGGAGGAGACTGGCGTCGGGCTCCTCGGCGCCGGGAAAGCGCACGTAGCTTCGCCGCTCGGCGGACCAGCAGCGTTCGCTCACGAACTGGCGGACGGCGGCTGCCTCACGCTTCCAGTGCGGGGCACGCTTCGACGGGACATGTCCGCCGGCGGCCAGGCGGCAGGCGCGATCGAGCGCCACCCAGCACATCATCTTCGACTCGGTGAAGTGGCGTGGGCGGCTGCGAACCTCCCAGATCCCCGAGTCCTCCTCGCGCCACAGCCTCGTCACGTGGTCCGCAGTGGCCGCGAGGCGAGACGGGGCGTCGCCGCTCAGCTTCCCCCCCGCCTTTGCGTAGAGCCACGCGGTCTGAAGCAGGTGACCGTAGACGTCGAGCTGCTGTTGCGGAGCGGCGGCGTTGCCGACGCGCACCGGCGCCGAGCCCGCGTAGCCGGCGAGGTCGAGCGCGCGCTCCTCGGCACTCGACCGGCCGTCGAGGCGATAGAGGACGTGGACTTTGGGGTGCGTGAGCTGCGACGCATGCAGCAGCCACCAGAAGAAGGCCTCGGCCTCGCTCGGGCAACCCAGTCGCAGCAGGGCATCCAGCGTTGCCGAGCTGTCGCGGATCCACGAGTAGCGGTAGTCCCAGTTGCGCACCCCGCCCGGCTCCTCGGGCAGCGAGGTGGTCGCCGCGGCCGCGACCGCCCCCGAGGGGCTGTGGATCAGGAGCTTGAGCGCGAGCGCGCTCCGCGTCACGGCCTCGCACCACGGACCGTCGCACCTGCGCGCGCCGCTCCAAGCGCGCCAGTGGCCGCCGGTGGCCGCCATTCGGCGCTCGATCTCCTCGCGATCGGGAAACACCAGCGGCTCGCCGTGGGCCGCGCTCAACGCGAGCAGGGCACTCGAGCCCTCATGAGCCACGAACTCGCCCCCGATCGAATGCGCGCCGACCTGCGACTCGCCGGCGTCGAAGGCGAGGACGGCGAGCGCGTCGGCTCCCGACGTGGCCACCGGGACCCCGAGTCTTCGTCCGATGCTCGTCCGTCCGTGCGCGTAGTCGAACCGGGGCTCGACGCGCCAGGTCAGCGGCACGTCTCCGGAGAGCCCCTCGACGGATCTGGACAGCTCGCGTGTAGGAGCGAGGCCCGGAAGCCCGAGCGGCATCGAGTCCGTGACCCGGGCGCTCCCGCGCGCCGTCGTGAACGTCGTCTCCAGCACGTTGCTGCCGGCGAGGTAGCGCCGGCTCGCTCCGTAGGGCTCCACCGGCGCGACCCGGAAGGCGCCGCCGCGGCCGGCGTCCAGGAGCGCCCCGAAGACGCTCCCGGAATCCAGGTTCGGGAGGCACAGCCAGTCGATCGACCCGTCACGGGCCACGAGCGCGGCGGTTCGACCATCGCCAATGACCGCGTAGTCGCGGATCGGCGCGTAGCCGTCCTGCCGCGTTGGGGCATCAGCTTCCGTCGTCCGTGCGTGCGCCGGGGCGATCAGTTCGGGAGCCTCGCTCAGCGCTCGCCGGCTCCGGCCAGACCAAGGAACTCCTGCCGCGTCCGGCCGTCGTCTCGAATCAAGCCGTGCAGGGCCGAGGTGACCGTTCGGGCCTCCATCTTCCGCGCCCCTCGCAGGGACATGCAGGAGTGCTCCGCCTCGAGCACAACTCCCACTCCCCTGGGGCGCAGGCGCTCCTCAAGCGAGTCCGCGACCTGCTTGGTCAGGCGCTCCTGGACCTGGATCGAGTGGGCAAAGTGGTCGATGACTCGCGCCAGCTTCGACAGCCCGACGATCCGCTCGCCGGGCAGGTAGCCGACATGAGCGAGCCCGCTGAACGGAAGCAGATGATGCTCGCAGAGCGAGTAGAAGGGAATCGACCGGACCACCACGAGCTGGTCGTACCCGGCGTCGTTGGGGAAGGTCGTCAGGTCGTACGGCGCAGGGGTCAAGAGCTCCCGGTAAGCCTCGACCATGCGGCGCGGCGTCTGCGCCAGGCCCTCACGGTCGAGGTCGACCCCGAGCGCAACGAGCAAGCCCCGCGCCGATTCCTCGGCGGGCGAGACGCTGCAGTCGACCGTGTGGAGGTCGTGGCCGGCGCGGGAGGCACTGAGAGCCCGGTGCATGGTCCTTTCTGTGTCCGCCCCTCCACGTCTCTTACGCCCGGACGTCAGGCCGTAAGAACCGACCGCCCACCGTCGCAAAGAGATCATGACTCCCCCCCGCACGCAACCGGAGGGTTCCCCGAGCGGGATCGCCGCCTGGCGTCAGGCACGGCTCGAGCTGGCGGGGCTCGAGGGCCCTGCGGCCTCGGTGCTCGCTCGCCAAGCCGGCGTCGACCTCCATGCGCTGCTGGACCTCATCGACCGGGGCTGCCCGCCGCACCTCGCGGCGCGCATCTGCGCGCCGATCGATGGCGAGCAGGTGCACGGCTGATGGTCGGAGCGAGTGTTAGCGTGCCCACGATGAAGGCGGATACCGGCGGCGCCCGCTCGGCGGTCGCCGCCGAGACGGAGTCCCAGCGCTGGGTGGCATCGCTCCAAGCGTCGGGCCCGGCCCGCGACGAAGCCGTGGCGAGGCTCCACGAGTTGCTGCTGCGAGCCGCTCGGTACGAGGTAGGGCGGCGGCGCCGAATGTTGTCGCATCTGCGCGGCGACGATTTCGACGACCTGGCGATGCAGAGCGCCAACGACGCGCTCGTGGCCGTGCTGGCGAAGCTCGACGAATTTCGCGGGGACAGCCGCTTCACGACGTGGGCGTACAAGTTCGCCTTGTTCGAGGCGGCCGTGAACCTGCGCCGGAGGTCATGGCAGGGGCGGGAGGTCCCCTTGGAGCCGGACACGTGGGAGCTCTTCGCCGGCGACCGGTCCTCGCCCGAGGCCGACGTCGAGCAGGGCGAGCTCCTCTCGGCGCTGAAGAGATCAATAGCCGACGACCTCACGCCCCATCAGCGCGAGGTGCTCGTCGCGATCACATTGAACGGGGTGCCGATCGACGTTCTCGCGGAACGCCTCAACACCACACGGGGGGCGCTCTACAAGACGCTGCACGACGCCCGAAAGAAGCTGCGCCACGACCTGGCGGCGCAGGGGCTGAACGTCGGGGAGGACAACTCGTGGACAAACCAATGAGCGGGCCGGCTCGCTCCCGGCTCATCAGCTCCCTGCTGGGTCCGAACGCGCCCGAGCTGACGTGCGAGGAGTGCTTCGAGGAGCTCGATCGCTACGTCGAGCTCGAGCTCTCCGGCGCCGAGGCCGACGAGCGCGTACCGGGTATGCGGGCGCATCTCGAGGGCTGTCCCGCCTGTCACGAGGACCACGAAAGTCTCCGGGACTACGTTCGAGGGGCTCGGTCCGAGTAGCCGCGGCGCGGACGCGCTGGTCGGCGACCAGGTCGACGCGCGGCCAGTCAGATTCCATGGCCACGTCGTGCTGATCGGCCGACGGACCCGGCGCCGGTAAGACCACGCCAGCCAGCGACGCGAAGGAATCGACACCAACGCAGGAGGACCCGAGATGAAGCTCTTCATTGACACTGGCTCGGTGGCCGAGGTCGCCGAGATCGCGCCCTGGGGCGTTCTCTCTGGCGCGACGACAAATCCAACGCTGCTCGCGAAAGAGGAGGGAGACCCCGGCGAGGCAATCCAGCGGATCTGCGAGCTTGTCGAGGGTCCCGTCTCCGCCGAGGTCGTGTCGCCCGAGGCCGACGAGATGGTCGTGGAGGGACGCGCCCTCGCCGGGATTCACCCGAACGTAGTCGTCAAGGTTCCCTTCTCGCCGGCCGGGCTGGAAGCTACGCGGCGGCTTCGCGCCAGCGGCATGCGCGTCAACATGACGCTCGTCTTCTCGGCGGCGCAGGCACTCATGAGCGCCGAGGCCGGCGCCAACTACGTGTCCTGCTTCATGGGACGGGTCGACGACATCTCGGTCGACTCGATCGCCGTTCTGCATGAGATCCTCGAAGCAGTACACGCGGGCGACTACGAGGCCGAGGTGCTGGCGGCGTCGATCCGGAGCCCAATGCACGCAGTCGCGGCGGCGAAGCTCGGGTGCGAGGTAGCAACCATTCCGGCGAAGGTGCTGCGGCAGATGACTGAGCATCCGCTTACCGCCGCGGGCGTAGAGCGCTTCAGCGCCGACTGGGGCGACAGGCCGGAGTTTGGCCAGTGGCTGCGATCCCTCGTCGACGCGCCCGCGCCCACAACGTCGTAGTCAACAAGCCGAGAACCGACAACTTAGCCCCAACCGACGGGTCCGGTGCCCAGCACGCCGACCCAGCTCACGGCGACGAGGGCGAGCAGCGCGTCGGCCGCAAAGGCGAACGAAACCGGGAGGAGGGACTCGATTCCGTCGACGAGAAAGTAAGCGACGACCGCCCCACGGGCTGCGGAAGGCTTGCGCCAGAACCCGGACACGGCTGGCAGTCCGAGTTCCTCGCCGTCGGACGATGGCGGTGCTCGCGATCTATCTGCGCCAGCGGGGCTCGCCCGAGTCGAAGCCGGTCGGGTCACCGCACGACGCGACGGCGGACGAGGGTTAGGAGGCCACTCTGCAGGCAGCTCGGCTCGGCGGGAGAGAGGGGCCGGCCGGGACGCTGTGGACTCACCGGTGGCCTTGACGCGAGCGAAACCAGGGCACCCGAGAACCGGTCACGTCGCTCTACCACGGCCTTGCACACCTGAGCTCGGCCGCCGGGGCGTGTTGTGGTCCAGGCGGTCGCGGGTTCGAGTCCCGTCGTTCACCTTCACGAACGCCTGGTACGACTGGTTCTTGCTGGGACACTCGACCCCGAGCCTCTCTGGCTTGTTCCTCTGAGTGCACGGTCAGGTGTTGCCAGCAAGTCCGCTAGAGAGCTTCGGCGATGGCTCATCGTGCGCGTTGGCGGACGCGTGTGGGTACCTAGCCTTTTGCGGGAACGGCACGGCGATCTTCTGGTCGAGGTCCAGGTCGCGGTAGGCTCAGCGATATCGCCGGGCGGGCAGGCATGGCGACTCCGGGGTCGAAGCCTGGGAGGAACATCGTGACCCCCTCGAAAGGAGCAGATGGCATGGAGGCAGGACGTTCGGCTCGGCAGGTCGACTCCGGATGGGCGGCTTTCGCCGGGGTCGTGATGGTGATGGTCGGGTCGCTCGACGCCCTTTGGGGGCTCGCGGCGATCCTGAACGAGGAGATCGTGGTAGTCGGCGGAAACGGGGCGATCATCGCCGACATCACCACCTGGGGGTGGGTACACCTGGTGCTCGGCTCGCTTGTCGCTCTGACCGGAGCCGGGCTCCTAGCCGGCAGCTCAGCAGCGCGATGGGCCGGCGTCGTGATCGTCGCCATCAACGCGATCGCTCAGATCGTCTGGTTCCCGGCGGCACCGCTGTGGACGTTCCTGATCGTCATCATCGACGTGGCGATCATCTACCAGCTGACCGCACGCTGGGAGGAGCAGGCGACCGGACGCTCATACTGAGCTTCCTGTAGGAGGAGTTCGAGCGAGTCAAGGCTGCGGACGCCTGGCTCTGGAACTTGCGGGGGTTCGGGGCGGAAACTGGACCCGCCGGCGCCGGCTGAGGGCCGACGGCATCCTGCCCGGGCCGCTGGAAGGAAGAGTTCTGGACGAGTCAACGCCACACCACTTCGGAAGGAGAATGGCATGGACATCTTTGAGGTCGAGCAGAAGGAGACGGTGAGCCGAAAGGAGGTCGCCACGCGCCTCCGCAGGCTCGCCAACATGCTCGCCGGCAGCGACGACATCAAGTTCGAGCGGGGCGGCACGCAATTCAACATCCACGTTCCCGACGAGGTCGAGCTCAAGGTCGAACTCGAGGTGGAGACCAACGAACGAGAGCTCGAGATCGAGTTGAAGTGGTGAGGGCGCCTGGCGCCGGCTGAACGGCGGCGGTCATGGCCCGCTGCTGAAAAGGAGAGTTCCGTGGCAGAAGGACTCGACGGTTAACGGCCGCATCGCGGGAAAAGAAGCATGCGATTAGGGCTGCTACTTGCGGCGGCGATGTTCGTGCTCGTCGTGGACACGTCGCTGATGAACGTCTCGATCTCCGCCGTGGTGCGAGACCTCGATACGACGGTCAGCGGTGTTCAGTCAGCGATCGCACTCGAAGCCCTGGTCTCGGCCGCGTTCATCCTGATCGGCAGCAAGATCGGCGATCTCTTCGGGCGCAGGCGCGCTTACGTCGTCGGCCTACTCGGCTACGCCGTGGGCGCCCTGGCGATGACCCTCGCCCAGAGCCTCACGGCAGTCATCGTGTTCTGGGCCGTGATCGGTGGCTTGGGAGCATCGCTGATGCTCCCCGCCATGGAGTCGCTCGTCCACGGAAGCTTCGAGGGAGCGGCGCAGAAGAAGGTCTATGCCCTGCTCGGGTCGGCGGCCGCCATCGCCGCGGCTGTGGGCCCGCTGCTCGGCGGCTTTCTGACCACCTACCTCTCGTGGCGCGTTGGCTTTGTGCTGGAGGTGGTCGTGATCGCGGTCGTGCTCGTCGGGATCAGAGCCCTCAGCGACGTGCCGTACACGCGGACCCCGCGAAGTCGATTTCGTAGGCGCTGCGCTTGTCGGTCCTGGGCATGGGCGGCCTCGTTCTCGGCATCCTCGCCTGGCAGGAGGGAGGCGAGTCCGTGGGCGCACTCCTGGCGGCAGGCACCGTCGCGCTGGGTTCGCTCGCCTACTGGCTGCTTCGGCGAGAGCGTCGAGGCAAGCCCACGCTCCTCGCGCCTGACCTGTTCCGGTCCGAGCCGTTCCAGCTCGGGGTGTCCCAGCACCTGCTCCAGCAGATCGCCCTGGGGGGGCTGATGATCGTGCTGCCGATCTACCTGCAGCTGGTGCTCGAGTACAACGCGATGGAGGCCGGCCTGTCCCTCGCGCCCCTTTCCGTGACCATCTTCGGGATCTCGATTCTTGCTGCGAGAAGAGCGGGCCATCGCCGCGCCGACCACGATCATTGCTCGTCGGGTGCGGCCTGCTCTCGCTCGGGGTCCTGGCGCTGATCCCGCTCGTCCCTCGGGTCGATACCGGCTGGTACCTCGTTGGGGCCGCTGGTGGTGGCCGGGGCAGGGTTCGGTCTGGTGGTCTCGCAGCTGAACAACTACACGCTGGCGCCGATTTCGGACGAGCGCGCGAGCGAGGCGGCCGGGGTGAACTCGGCCTCGGGGTCTTTCGGGCTCTCGTTCGGGCTCGCCTGTGCGGGCGCGATCATGCTCGCCACGCTGTCGATCGCGTTCACGAGCATGTCCGAGGACAGCACCGTGCTCCCGCCGGCGGACAAACAGCGCGTCGCGGAAGTACTCGAGGACGACGCGGAGTTGATGAGCAACGCGCAGCTCGGCGAGCTTCTCGCCGACGAGCCACGTCGACGTCCAAGACGAGATCATCAGCATCAACACCGATGCAAGGCATCGTGCGCTTCAGATCGCCCTGCTCGTACCGCTCCTCGCGGGTCTTCTGGGTCTTGGCAACTCGGTGCGCATGGTGCGCCAAACCGCGACGCGCTCGGGTTCGGCCGCGTGAATCACACGTCCCGGGCAAAGGGTCGCCAGCGGAAGTAGCCCGGGGCCGCCAGGCGCTCAGCGCGCGCAGGCACGGCGCGCGGGGACGAGCCTGCTGGAACAGGGGTGAGGCACGTCTGCATGACAATGAGCGCATCGATGAGTGAGCCCAGTGAACCCCGGGACACCGGCGCGATCCTGCCCGGGGACTCGCGCGAGCGACGCCGCATGATCATCAGGTCGGCCTTGCGCATCCTCGCCGCGACAGCAGGCCTCGTCGTTCTTTACGCGCTAGTACCGATCCCCGGAACCTCTGGGGCTGGAGCTCTAGTTGGCCTGATCATCGGACTTGTGGTCTTCGTCGGGTTGGTCGGGTGGCAGATCAGGGCGATCGCGGGTGCCGAGAACCCTGTGATGCGGGCGGTAGAGGTCGTCGCCCTCGCCCTCCCGTTGCTCACCGTCGTGTTCGCCTTCACCTACGTGTCGATCTCCCGCGCGGACCCGGCCGCCTTCTCCGAGGATCTGAACCGCGTCGACGCCTTGTATTACACAGTCGCGACCATCAGCACCGTCGGCTACGGCGATATCGCTCCCGAGTCGAGCGCGGCGCGAATCCTGGTGACCATCCAGCTGATTTTCGACATCGCGTTTATCGCCGGCCTGGTCCGCCTCCTGGTCCTCGCGACCCGCACCGGGCTGCAGCGACGAAGCGCCGACGATGAGCCTCGGGACACCGGCGCCGGCTGAGCGAAACGTTTAGTCAGGGCGGCCCGATCCCTTGCCCCTGCCAACAGCAAGAGCGGCATCAAGCTGTGCCTCGACCTCGTCGTTCAGCGACGTCTGAACGACATGTCCGCGTTCTTCGATTCGCAAGATGACCTCGTCCAGGTTCATCTCACGCACGAGGATGAGCAGTGAGCCGCCGCCCGGCGTCAGGTTCTGGCTCAGCTCCTCGACGAAGCGCTGGGCCACACCAGCGTCACCGAACATGCTCTTCCACGCCCCGCCCGCCCCTAAGGCGCCGACCGCCATACCGAAAAGCGGCGCCAGGAAGACAAGCCCGATAAGGCCGCCCACCATCGCGCCACCGACCGCCGCCGGGGCGATGCCCGTGCTTCTTGCCGGACCTCGAGCTTGCCGTCGTCATCGCGGCTCATGACGACGACGTCCTCGACCTGTAGGACTCCATCGTTAACGGCCTTGCGCAGGTTCTCACGGGCGCGTTCGACTGCCGGCGCATCTGGATATGTGATGGCAATCAAGTCGCTCACGCTGGTCTTCCTTTTGCTTCGGGCGGGGATGGCCCAGGAAACTACTAGTCCCGGGTGGGGCCCTGAGCGCCTCCCGCCCTTCGATGACGCCGCCGCCTACCAGCCGCTCTCGCATGAGGCTGAGCTAGTCGAGCAGGCTTTCGTCTCTCAGAAGCGCGTGGCTGCAACTCGGTTGCATTCTGAGGCAAAGTCAGAGTAGGTAGGGACCGTTACGAGGGCTTTAGGACTGGAAGACGCTACTCGGCACCCTCCCCCTTACAGGGTTGTGGTCCAGGCGGTCGCGGGTTCGAGTCCCGTCGCTCACCTTGACGCTCGCTTGCGGCGTAGTGGGGCGATCTGCGGTCGTCAGGCGCCCGGGGGCCGATAGTCGACGGAGCGCTTCGCGGCCGCGTCGACCTCGTCCGGAGTCAGTAACACCACAGTCCTCACCGTCGCCCCGCCGGCCGCGTTGACTGTGAGCGCGACAGCAGTGGCGCTCTCGTTGTCGGGGAGGTCGCAGACCACGTAGGCATCTCGGTCACCAAAGGCGAAGTAGAAGCTCTCGAGTTTCCCCCCAACGCTCTCTGCCACCTGGGCCACCGCGTCACGCCTGCTGCTCCCGCCCGCGCTTTGGACGCCCTTGACACCGTCCAGCGTGTACGAAGCCTCGAATAGGAACTTGGGCATCACGACCTCCTGGTTGAGGTATGTCTGCGATTCGACCCTACTGTCGTCAGCGCGTCAACGCCAGGGCGGCTTCCTGCGATATCCGCGACGTCCGCGTCAGGCGGACGTTTCGTCCGCTCCTGCAGCAGGCTGCGGGCCGGCGTCGCGGTTGTCCAGCTCGGCAACCAGCTGCGCACACAGCCGGCGCGCAGCGACGACCGTCTCGATGTCGACGTTCTCGGGTACGTCGCTGGGCCGGTGATAGTGCGGGGAGCCGCCGTCCGTGGAGGTGGACGATAGGAAGATCGTGGGCAACCCGGCCCACCGCGCGGCCAGCCCGTCGCTGGGGGCGACGGACGGGGGCGCGACCTCGACGCGGACGGTGGCGGCACGTGCGGCGTGGAGCAGCAGATGGACATCCTCCGAGCGGGTCCTGTAGCGACGCAGTACCCCTTCGGTCTCGCGCAGGAGCAGCCGATCCCAGCCGAGCATGTCGAGGCACACGACGATTGTGCGCGCGGGATCGAGCTCATCACGATGGCGGCGCAGAAAGGCGTCCATCCCCTCGAGCATCGTCTCCTCGGACCCCGCGGACAGAAGCACGACGCGCAGCGACGCGGGGCGGCTACCCGCCAAGTCGCAGGCGACGCCCAACAGCGCGGCCACGCCCGACGCGTTGTCATTGGCGCCGGGCACGGGCGCGCGCCGCGCGATGTCGGTGAACAGGACGACGATGAACGCGCACAGCGCGATGCCGGCGCGCCGTAGAGCTCGCAACCGTCCTGCAACTCCGAGCAGCACCGTCAGAGGCGCGTAGGCGAGCGTGCCGGCGATCGGGCAGCGGCCGGCCGACCGAGCAGCCGCGGAGGTGGAGCCGAGGCCATGACCCCGAACGCAGCGGCCCACGGCCGTGCGGCGTCGTGATGCGACACGAACACGACCGTGCGCGAGCCACGCGGATTCCCGAGCTCGGCCACGACGTTGTGGGTCTCGCGGCCCGCGAGGATGCGGCGCACCAGCCGACGGTGGCCTCCGAGCTCGTCGACGATCGCAGCTGTCGCGAGTGCCGCCATGACGACGGCGGCTGACCGTGAGCGGACAAAGCCGGCCAGCAGTGCGACGGCGCTCGGCAAGACGAACGGCAGGTGTGTGCCGTGGGCGGCTTCCGTCTCGATGCGGGCGGGTGTGGTGCTGTCGGCGAGCTGCTCGACGATCCACTCGGCGGCGCGTCGTTCTCCCGACGAGGCCGAAGGCCGCTCGATCGCGGCCAACTGTCGGATCCAGCGAAGAGTCTGTTCGCGCGGGTCTTTGACCATGACGCGCAACCTACCCGCGGGCTGGCCAAAGGCCGCCGCCTTGCGAGCGAAGCTCGAAGCTGGGTGGCGACCCTCGGCCGCCACCCAGCTCCTGTGTTACTAGGCGATCACCGCCCTTCTGAGCGTCAGCCCCGAGAGGAGCGACAACGCGCCGGCGACCGCGAGCATCCACGCGGCAAGGCCGGTCAACGGGAGGGACCCCGCGTCATGGGGTCCATCGCTGGCGGTACTGCCGGTGACCGTTGACACCGGCTCGACATCCGCCGATGCGAGCGGTCCGAGGCTGCCGTACTGAGCCGCGCCGCCGGTCAATGACGCGAACGACAGTCGCCCAGGCGACTGGCTGAGCCCGACAGCCGTACGACCCCGCTCGCGCTCCGGGTCGCTGCCGCCATCCGGTACACCGGTCGGCGGGCCTCCGGGCGTCTCCGACGGGTCTCCGCCGGGCGGAGCTTCTGCTCCACTCGTCGTGTCATCGCCGTCACTTGCAACCCGAATCGGCGTGTCCACCGTCGCGGACCCCACCTGAGCGGTGCCCGCTGACTCGTCGGCACGCTGGTCGTTCTGACCGGCGCCCGACCCGCCGGAGCCCTCGTCGGCCCCGCCGTTGTCGCCGTCGCTCAGGACGCGCACCGGCGCGCCCAGCTCGACCGAATCGACCTGCGCGCTACCGACCGACTCGTCGGCACGCTGGTCGTTCTGCCCACCGCCCTGGTTCTGAGCGGCGTCGTTGTCGCCGTCGCTCGCGACCCTGACCGGGGCGTCCACCGTCGCGGACCCCACCTGAGCGGTGCCCGCTGACTCGTCGGCACGCTGGTCGTTCTGACCGGCGCCCGACCCGCCGGAGCCCTCGTCGGCCCCGCCGTTGTCGCCGTCGCTCAGGACGCGCACCGGCGCGCCCAGCTCGACCGAATCGACCTGCGCGCTACCGACCGACTCGTCGGCACGCTGGTCGTTCTGCCCACCGCCCTGGTTCTGAGCGGCGTCGTTGTCGCCGTCGCTCGCGACCCTGACCGGGGCGTCCACCGTCGCGGACCCCACCTGAGCGGTGCCCGCTGACTCGTCGGCACGCTGGTCGTTCTGACCGGCGCCCGACCCGCCGGAGCCCTCGTCGGCCCCGCCGTTGTCGCCGTCGCTCAGGACGCGCACCGGCGCGCCCAGCTCGACCGAATCGACCTGCGCGCTACCGACCGACTCGTCGGCACGCTGGTCGTTCTGCCCACCGCCCTGGTTCTGAGCGGCGTCGTTGTCGCCGTCGCTCGCGACCCTGACCGGGGCGTCCACCGTCGCGGACCCCACCTGAGCGGTGCCCGCTGACTCGTCGGCACGCTGGTCGTTCTGACCGGCGCCCGACCCGCCGGAGCCCTCGTCGGCCCCGCCGTTGTCGCCGTCGCTCAGGACGCGCACCGGCGCATTGACCTCGGTCGATCCGGTCTGGACCGTGCCGGCCGACTCATCGACCCGCGGGCCGCTCGTCTCGACCGGAGGGCCGTTCGCACCGGCGTTGTCGCCGTCGCTCGCGACCCTGACCGGGGCATCGACCTGCGTCGAGCCCGTTTGCGCCGTCCCGGCCGACTGGTCGGCGCTCTGATCGGTCGCCCCACTCGGATTCTGAGCGGCGCCATTGTCGCCGTCGCTCGCGACCCGCACCGGGGCGTTGACCTCAGCCGATCCGACCTGAGCGGTGCCCGCCGACTCGGTTGCTTCCTGTGTGCTTTGCGCTGCCGCAGTACTCGACCCCATCAACAGCAGGAGCGAGCTGGCGACCAACGCCGTAAGACTGCGTCTCATGTTGATCCTTTCTCATGCGATTTGACTGCCGCCGGGCTGGATAGAGGCCCCCGGCGTGGCCTGACCAACCGCTGAGGTCAGCCAGGTCGCGTGAGAAGGGCGATGAACGGCGCCGGCCGCCCACTGGCCGGCGCGAGCTGAAGCCTGCGACGTGGTCCAAGCGCGCCGAGGGCCCAGAGGGACGCCGCGAGCAACGCGATCGAGGCCGCGAAGGCGATTGCGCCCGCCGGCGCCTGGAAGGGCGTTGCCCCTCCACCGGGGCCGAGGGCCGGCTCCGGGAGCGCCTCGGTCGAACGCACGGCAGTGGGCTGCAGGACCCGCGCTTCCGAAGTCCACTCGCCCCCCACGGGGGCGGTCCCGGAATTCGCTAGCGCACGTGTTGCAGAGCTCCCCGGCCCCGTCGCCGAGGCGCGCGGCGAGCCGGTAGCGCTATCCGGCGAGGGCAATCGCGGGCTCGATTCGCCAAGCAGCCCGTCGAGATGGACATCGACTCGCATCGCGGACGTGGGAGCCTCAGCGACATCACCCACGCCGGTCAGCTCCCGGGTGGTGGCATCGAGCGCCGAAGATGCAAACTCGATCCGATCGATCAGCGAATTGACCCGATCGCTCTCCACGCGACGGGCGGTTGCCTTTACCTCAGCGGCGGCTCGGGATGCCAGTCGCTCGGCATCGTCGCGCGCTTCGCGAATCCGCTCCTCGTGAGGCTCGACCGCGTGGCGAGCGGAGTTCACGGGGGAGGAATCGACCTGCGAAGCCTGGGCAACCGACGGCGCTTGCGAACCGCTGGGCCCCGCTCGCCGAGCTCCGTCGACCGAGCTGCCCGTTTGAGTCGGCGTGCCCTCGCCTCCGGACTGCGGCGCCGCGCCACCTGTCTGCTCGGGTCCGCCCTCAGGGACGGGACGCGCGCTGGACGCTTCGGGAACCGAGGCGCGGCTGACCCCCCGCCGACTCGGGCGCTCGCGACTGGGAAAGCGCTGCGTCGACGATGCCCTCCGTGGTGGGCGCGCCGGCCTCGATGACCTCAGCCTCCGCAGCACGGGCATCGCCGGCGGATGCCAGTCCGACCAGAGCGATCATGCCCGCGACGATCAGGCCACCGGCGCGTGCTCTGCCGCGTGCTCGGGCACCTTGGTATGCGGCCGCGTATCCCATCACTGCCTGGTTGTAACCGCACGAAGCAGGCCAGGAACGGGATTTGGACGGATGTCCTGAGCGCGTGGAGCTTCTGCGCGAGTTTGGTGAGGGACACGTGACCAACTCGGCAAACGATCGGCCGGTAGGTCGCGCGTCCCGAGCCGATGTAGGCTCCCGCCGATGAGCGCTGGCGCGGATCTCAAGGTCGCGCAGGACCCGCTCAAGCAGCGCTATCGCGAGGAGCCGGAGGCCGCACTCGTCACGCTCGAGGCCGACGGCGCATTGGACGAAGGGGTGGCGTGCTCGGTCCGGACGAGCAAGGCGCTCGTGCGCGCGGGTCTCCACCCGGGCACCGGTGGCGACGGCACCGCGGCCTGCTCCGGCGACATGCTCCTGCAGGCGCTCGTCGCCTGTGCGGGGGTGACCCTGCGCGCGGTCGCGACGTCGCTCGGGATCGCGGTGAGCGGCTCGATCCACGCGGAGGGCGACCTCGACTGGCGCGGGACGCTGGCGGTGGACCGGGAGGCCCCCGTCGGCTTCAAGGCGATCCGTCTGCGCTTCGACCTCGAGACGGACGCGGGCGCCGAGGACCTCGCGACGCTCGAGCGGCTGACGGAGCGTTACTGCGTCGTGTACCAGACGCTCGCCCGATCTCCAGGGCTGTCGGTCGCGCTCGACGTGAGCTAGCCGGCGATCTCTCCGAGCGCGTCGTCGCCGACCAGGTCGCCTTCCTGTCTCGCCATCTGATCGCTGGCGACCCGGGGGCGCCCCCACGGGGGACGACCGGATCTCCTATTCTCGCCCCAGTGACGGAGCAGCCTCAGAGCCCGCGGCCGCAGGCGCCCGGGTAGCCGCGATGATCATCGCCTGCGGCTTCGACCACGCCGGCTTTCCGCTGAAGGGCGAGGTGCTGGCCACGCTCGAGGCGACCGGGCACGAGACGCTCGACCTCGGCACCGATTCGCCCGACCCGGTCGACTACCCGGACGTCGCGCGGCGAGTCGCCCACGCGGTCGTAGAGGGCCGGGCCGCGCGGGGAGTGCTCGTTTGCGGGTCGGGTGCGGGAGTGTCGGTGGCGGCCACGAAGGTGCCGGGAATCCGTGCAGCGACGATCCACGACACCTACACGGCGCACCAGGCGGTGGAGCACGATGATGTGAACGTGCTGTGCCTCGGCGCGCGCGTGGTCGGCTCGGAGCTCGCCGGGGACATCCTGCGCGCCTACGCGAACGCTGAGTTCACCGGGGAGGAGCGCCACGTTCGCCGGCTCGCCAAGGTCGCGGCGATCGAGCGCGAGGCGCTCGAGTCGCAGCCCACCCCCGGGTAGCCGCTTACTCCTGGCTCGCCGTCTCGTCGGTCGCGAGCGCGGCCTCGATCAGCGGAGCCGCGGCCGGGGCGGCGCTCTTGCCGCCCGAGCCCGAGCCGCGCAGGTGCACCGCCACGGCGAGGCGCGGCTCGTCCGCCGGCGCGTACGCCGTGAACCAGGCGTCGGTGTCCTCGTCGCTGAGAAGCGCCTTCTGCGTGTCGCGGTTGAGCAGCGCGGTGCCGGTCTTGCCCGCGACCGCGCCGGCGGGAAGCCCCGAACCGGCCGCGGTGCCCTCGGAGACGACGGCCATCATCAGCTCTCCGATCGTGCCTGCCGTGGCCGCCGACGTGACCTGGACAGGCTCGGCCGCATCGCCCGCGTCGGCGAGGAGCGTGGGCTGGGTGCGGGACCCGTCCGCGGCAATCGTCTGCGCCATGGACGCCGACTGGAGCGCCGTGGCACGGACCTCGCCCTGACCGATGGCCGTCTCGGCCAGCGCCAGCCGCTCGCGCTTCGCGGAGGAGCCCGGAGGCGCGAGCGCGTCGGCCGCGGGGATGGTGCTCTCCGCCGCGCCGGGGACGGCGGGCGCCTCGTTGAAGCCGAAGCCCTCCGCCGTCGACACGAGCGGATCGGCGCCTATCTCGAGCCCGAGCGCGGCGAACATCGAGTTGCAGGACTCCGCGAAGCCCGTCGCGAAGGTCCCGCCGCAGGCCTCTCCCTGGATGGCGTCCAGCTCGACCTCCTCGACCTCCTCCAGGGTGCGGACCGGGAACGTCGAGGACGGCTCCGCCACGTCCGCCTCGAGCGCGGCGGTGGCCGTGACGATCTTGAAGGTGGAGCCCGGGGGAGACGGCGCCGAGACCGCGGTGCCGGCGAGCGCGCGCACCTCGGCGGTTTCGGCGTCGAGGACCGCGGCGCCGCCCGACCGGCCCGCGAGCGCGTCGACGGCATCGGCTTGGAGCTCCGGGTCCGTCGTCGTCCGGACTGCCGAGGCGGGTCGCGGCTCACTCGACGCGATCACCGCGTCACCCCCGAGGAGCTCTCCCCCGGCGTGCCGGCGATCAGTGGCTCGAGCGCTTCCTCGAGCCCCGAGAGTCCGACCGGCGCCTTGCGCGAGAAGCCGCGCTCGTAGAGCTCCTCGCGCCGGCTCCGCTCGTCCGTCGGCCCGACCCTGCCGGCGATCCGCTCGCCGCCCTCCGCAGCGCGCGACCCTGCGTTGCCGGACGCGAGCACGGTGCCGTCGGCCGCCACGATGTCGGCGCGCGCCGCCGACTCGCTCCGCCGCCGAAGGCGCTCGCCGGCCGGGACGCCGGGAAACGACAGGTGCGGCTCCCAGGCGATCCGCTCCTCGAGCCACGAGGCCGGGCGCCGCTCCGCCGGCAGCCGCAGCTCCGCCTCGACGGTCCCGAACACCCTCGTGCGCACCGCCATCGGCACGACGACCGCGTCCCCGGCGTCGCGCGCCTCGCCCGCCGGCGCCACCCCCGTCGCCGTGGCCGTCTCGGCGGCGCGCGCATATGCGGCGCGGAACGCGTCCAGCGACGTATGCGCCCGCGCGGCGGGCGTGAGCAGCCCGTACATCGCCGCGTGGTCGCCCGCGCGCCAGGCCTCCACGAACTCGGTCGCCACGCGCTCCGCCGAGGACTGTGTCCGGGCGCCGGCCACCACGCCGGCGACGAGACCGACGAGCGCCACGCCGGCGAACACGGGTAGGGCACGACCGACGAGCCGCCGGCGCCGCTCGACGTCGGCCCCGGCCTCGCCGCGCCTAGGTGCGATCGCCGCCAACGAGCTTGAAGACGACGCCAACCGCGAGCACGAACGCCAGCACTCCCACGGCCAGGTTGAGGGGCCAGTCGTCGCCCACCGCCAGGAAGGCGAAGTAGGCGAGGAACGCGGAGAGGCCGATGCCCAGCACCGCCTCGAGAGCGCTCATCCGCCGACCGCGACCATCGACCGGGAGGCGCCCCGCTCTACGCGGGCGTCTCGAGCCGCAGCTCGTGCGAGTGCTCGGCGCGGCGACCCGCCAGCAACCCCCGGCCGGCGCGCCCGCTGCTTCGCTCACGGTGGAGCGTGCGCAGATAGGGGAAGAAGTCCACCTGGATCGTGTGTCGCGGCGAGGCCACGTAGCGCTTCCGCATCCGCTCGTCCTCGCGCGCGATGACCGCGTCCATCTCGGCGGCCGGCGGAAGCCCGACCCGTCCCTCGAGCAGGTCGGCGACCCACTCGGACTGGGCCTCCGCGAGCGGCATGATCGCGCCGAGCGGCTGCAGGAGGCCGATGAAGTAGAGCCGCTCATGGCGGGGATGCACGACGCGCCGGTAGAGCGGCAGTCGGTTGTTCGGCGCATCGAGGAGGTCGGGGGAGAAGAACGGGAAGGTGATCTTGTACCCGGTGCAGTAGACGATGCGGTCGATCTGCTCGCGCGAGCCGTCGACGAACCGCACGTGGTCCCCCTCGAGCCGCTCGATGTTCGGCTTCGGCTTGACGCGCCCGTGGCCGATCCGCTGCAGCAGCTCCGCGGAGACCGTTGGGTGCGCCTCGAGGATCTTGTGGTCGGGCTTAGGCAGCCCGTAGTCCTCCATCTCGCCCTGAGCGGTCTTCAGGAGCTGCTCGTACATCGCGCGCTGCACCTTCAACGGCAGCCGGCTCGTGAGGTCACCGCCGAGCTCGTCGGTCGGTCGGCCCTTCAGGTACTTGGGGATCACGTAGGCGCCGCGCCGCATCGCGATGAAGGTCATGTCGGAGACGCGCGAGGTCTCACATGCGATGTCGCAGGCGGAGTTCCCGATCCCGAGCACGAGCACGCGCTTTCCCTCGTAGCCCTCCCAGTTCGTGTAGCTGTGCGCGTGGGCCTGCTCGCCCGAGAAGTCGCCGGGGAAGTCGGGCCAGCGGGGGTCCCAGTGGTGTCCGTTCGCCACCAGGACGGCGGCGTAGCGTCGGGCCTCGCCGTCATCGGTCGCGACGTGCCAGCCGCCGTCCTCGGTGGGGGTCACGGACGTGACCTCGGTGCCGAAGCGGATCTTGTCGCGGAAGCCGAAGTGGTCGACGTAGTCGTCGAAGTACTGGGCGATCTGCGTGTGATGCGGGTAGTCGGGGTAGTCGTCCGGCATCGGGAACGTCGCGTACTCCATGCGGCGCCGCGAGGTGTTGATGAACAGCGACTCGTACGCGGCCGACATCCCGTTGTCGTTCAGGTAGCGCCAGTTGCCGCCGACGCTCGAGCCCTTCTCGAAGCAGTCGAACGGGATGCCGCGCGCGTCGAGGACCTGGCACGCCGCGATACCCGACGAGCCGGCGCCGATGATGCAGACCCTGTCCTCCGAGGCGTTCGCCACCTTGCGCGAGGAAGCCTAACCACCCCCGCGCACGAGCGCCCACGCGCGAGCCGCCCAGTGTCGTGCGGCGAATGCGGCGATGTCCGCGACCGTTCCGTAGAGGTGGCCGAGCGGGCCGGTGAGGAGCCAGGCGGCGAGGCGCTCCGGGGGTCGCCGCGCGAGTCGCGCGGGCGAGCTTCGGCCGTCTCGCGGCGCGGGGCGCTGCATCGCGGCCACGGTATCGTGGCCGGCCCATGGCGGCCGCCGTAAAGACGACTACCACCGAGCTTGGCGACTCGCGCGTGCGCGTGCGCGCGGAGGTCGCGCCGGCGGCAGTCGAGCGCGAGGTCGAGGAGGCGGCGCGTGCGCTCGGCCGCGACCTCAAGCTCTCCGGCTTTCGTCGCGGGAAGGTTCCGCCCCCGGTGGTCATCCAGCGCGTGGGCCGCGAGGCGGTGCTCGACGAGGCGGTGCGACGCGGCCTGCCGGGCTGGTACGAGCAGGCGGTCACCGACGCCGGCGTCGTGACGGTCGGCGATCCGAAGGTCGACTTCTCGGAGCTGCCCGAGAAGGGCTCGCCGCTCGAGTTCTCGATCGAGGTCGGCGTGCGCCCGACCGCTGCGCTCGGCGACTACGAGGGCCTCGAGGTCGGCCGCCGCGAGCCCGCGGTCGAGGACGCCGCCGTGGACGCGGGCGTCGAGGAGGCCCGCGAGTCGCTGGCGTCGCTCGAGACGGTCGACCGCGCCGCGGCGGAGAGCGACTTCGCCGTGGTGGACTTCGTCGGCACGGTTGACGGCGAGCCGTTCGAGGGCGGGGAGGCGCGCGGCTACCTGCTCGAGCTCGGCGCCGGCCGGCTGGTGGAGGGCTTCGAACAACAGGTGACCGGCGCCTCGAGCGGCGACGAGCGCGAGGTCCGCGTGACCTTCCCGGACGACTATCACTCCGAGACGCTCGCCGGGCGGGAGGCGGTATTCGCGGTGAGCGTCAAGGAGGTCAAGGAGAAGCGGCTGCCGGACGTGGACGACGACCTCGCGGCCGAGGCCGGAGGCTTCGACACGCTCGACGAGCTCCGCGCCGACATCAGGTCGCGGCTCGAGGAGCGCGAGCGCGAGGGGATCGAGCGCGAGTTCCGGGAGGCCGTCGTGGATGCCGCGGCCGACGCCTCGACGCTCGACCTGCCGAAGGAGCTCGTGCACGCCAAGGCGCACGAGATGTGGAGCCTGACCGCCCGGCGGCTTCGCGCGCAGGGCATCGAGCCCGAGCAGTACTTGCAGATGACCGGGAAGACGGAGCACGACCTGATCGACGAGGCGGAGCCGGAGGCCGAGCGCGCGCTCGCGCGCGAGAGCGTGCTCGCGGCGGTCGTCGAGGCCGAGGGCATCGACGTCTCGGACGACGAGCTGCTCGACGCGCTTCGCACGGCGGCGGGGGCCCAGGGCGGCGCCGAGCCGAGCGAGCGAAAGGTGCGGAAGGCGCTCGATCGCGCCCGTGCGGAGGGCCGCGACGACGTGCTCAGGGAGGACATCGCCATGCGCAAGGCCGTGGACCTCCTGGTCGAGCGGGCGAAGCCGATTCCGGCCGAGCAGGCGAGGGCGCGCGACGAGCTCTGGACCCCCGAGAAGGACGCCGAGGACCAGCCCAAGCAGCTATGGACCCCCGGCTCGTAGGCGCCTCGCCGGCCGCCGTCGCAGCGCCCTGAGCTTCAGATGCCCGTTGCTAGACTCGGCCGACGGCGACGGCGCGCCCGCGTTCCGTGAAGGATTCGGACCCAGGAAGCGAAACAAAGCGAGAGCCATGAGCCCCCTTGTTCCGATGGTCGTCGAGCAGACCTCTCGCGGAGAGCGCGCGTTCGACATCTACTCGCGCCTCCTCAACGAGCGCATCGTGTTCCTCGGGACGCCCGTCACCGAGGACATCGCGAACCTGATCGTGGCGCAGCTCCTCCACCTCCAGGCGGAGGACCCGGAGAAGGACATCTCGCTGTATGTGAACTCGCCCGGCGGCTCCGTGTACGCGGGCCTCGCGATCTACGACACGATGCAGTACATAAAGCCCGACGTCCAGACGATCTGCGTGGGCATCGCAATGTCGATGGGAGCCCTGCTCCTGTCGGGCGGCGCGCCGGGCAAGCGTATGGCGCTCCCGAACGCCAAGATCCTGATCCACCAGGTGTCGTCGGCCTTCCAGGGCCAGGCCTCGGACATCGAGATCCACGCGCGCGAGATCATCGACACGCGCCAGCGGCTCGACAAGATCCTCGCCAAGCACACGGGCCAGGACCTAGAAAAAGTCGCCAAGGACACCGAGCGCGACTACTTCATGAGCGCCGAGGATGCGAAGGAGTACCACCTGATCGATCGGATCATCTCGCAGGTCTAGCGAGACGATCCGCGCTCTGGAGGGAGGAGCGGGATGGCGCGGCCCACAGACTCGAACGAACAGCTCCTCTGCAGCTTCTGCGGCAAGTCGCAGCGGCAAGTCAAGAAGCTGATCGCCGGCCCCGGCGTCTACATCTGCGACGAGTGCATCGATCTCTGCAACGAGATCATCGACGAGGAGCTGACCGGCCCGGCCTCGTTCGACCTCGAGAACCTGCCCAAGCCGCGCGAGATCTACTCCGTGCTCCAGGAGTACGTCGTCGGCCAGGAGCCCGCGAAGCGAACGCTCTCGGTCGCCGTCTACAACCACTACAAGCGCGTCCAGATGATGCAGTCGGAGGAGCAGCAGGAGCTCGAGCTCCAGAAGTCCAACATCCTCATGCTCGGCCCCACCGGCTGCGGCAAGACGCTGCTCGCGCAGACGCTCGCGAAGATCCTCAACGTGCCGTTCGCGATCGCGGACGCCACGGCGCTCACCGAGGCCGGCTACGTGGGCGAGGACGTGGAGAACATCCTCCTCAAGCTCATCCAGGCCGCCGACTTCGACGTGAAGAAGGCGGAGACCGGGATCATCTACATCGACGAGGTCGACAAGATCGCGCGGAAGGCCGACAACCCGTCGATCACGCGCGACGTGTCGGGCGAGGGCGTCCAGCAGGCGCTCCTCAAGATCCTCGAGGGGACGGTCGCCTCGGTGCCGCCCCAGGGTGGTCGGAAGCACCCGCACCAGGAGTTCCTCACGATCGACACCACGAACGTGCTGTTCATCTGCGGCGGCGCGTTCGCGGAGCTCGACAAGGTCGTGGAGCGGCGAATCGGCCACAAGGGCGTCGGCTTCGGCGCGGCGGTCAGCTCGAAGCACAACAAGGACACGAGCGACCTGTTCGAGCAGGTGCTGCCCGAGGACCTCGTCGAGTACGGGCTGATCCCCGAGTTCATCGGTCGTCTCCCGGTCGTCTCCGTGATCCACCAGCTCACGCGCGACGACCTCGTGACGATCCTGACCGAGCCGCGCAACGCGCTCGTCAAGCAGTTCCAGCGCTTCTTCTCAGTTCGACGGGATCGAGCTCGTCTTCGCCGACGAGTCGCTGACCTCGATCGCCGACAAGGCGCTCGCGCGCGAGACCGGCGCCCGCGGGCTGCGGTCGATCCTCGAGGAGACGCTGCTGGAGGTCCAGTTCGAGCTCCCGTCGCGCCGCGACGTCAAGAAGTGCGTCGTGACGAAGGAGACGATCGAGCAGCGGCCTCAAGCCGACGCTCGTGACCGAGGCGGCGAAGGACGAGCCAGCGGACCTCCCGGCTGAGGAGTCGGCCTAGCCGTTTCGCCGGGGCGCCCGGGCCGGCTGCCGGCTGCCCGCTCTCCGTTCACCGTGACTCATCTGACGCGTGCCGGCGCCAGCGCTGCCGCGAGCCCCGCGGCGGCGGGGTCGTCGCCCAGCCCGGTGAGTACGCGCTCGATCAGCATGCGGGCATCGGCGGCGTGGCGCTCGGCGCCTTCGCCGCCGAGCCGCGCCAATCCGAGCCGCGCCTCCCAGGCGGAGGCCGACTTCCCGGGCGCCCCGAGCGCGCGCTCGAAGAGGGCGCCGGCCGCCTCGGTCCGGTCGCCGGCTTCCTCGCACAGCGCGAGGACGATCGCCGCGTCGGCGGCTACGTCGCGCCAGCCGGCGGACTCCGCGGCTTCGTGCAACGGGCGGGCGAGTGCCCCGGCTCGGTCCGGCTCGCCGGCGTCCAGCCGAACGCGCGCGAGGGCCAGCTGCGAGTGCGACCCGAAGAGCCAGGCCGACCCGGGCGGCGCGGTCACCTCGCTGAGCATCCGCTCGACCTCCTCGGCCAACTCCAGCGCTTGATCGTGCTCGGCTCCCAGCCAGCGTGCCCATGCGAGCAGCCCCATGCAGCGGAGCACCTCGCCGGTCGCCGCCTTGGAGCGCGCCGCATTCGCCCCCGCCTCGAGCAGCGGGACCGCCATCTCCGCGGCGCGAAGGTCGAGCAGGACCCAGGCGAGCGTAGCGGCAGTCCAGCCCTGCCATTCACCGGCCTCGGCCTCCGCCGCGAGCACGTTGGCGCGGCGTCCAACCTCGAGCGCCCGAGCGTAGTCACCTCGGCTGCGTCGCACCCAGCAGACAGCATCGAGAAAGAGCGGCTCGTTGTTCCGGTCGCCGACCTTGCGGTTTAGAGCGACCGCTTCGTCGGCGCGAGCGAGCGCCGCGTCCAGGTTACCTTTCCCCAGGAGCGGAAAGGTCGATTCGAGCAGCGCGAACTTCAGGAAGATGGGATCCTCGGCCCGCCGCTTGATCTCGATCAGCTCGGCGCAGATCTGCTCCACGGCGGCGAGGTTCCCGAGCTTGAGCTGAGCGAGCTTGAAGCTGTCGAGCGCCCAGCCAAGCACCTCTTCGTCGTCGCCACGGCGGGCGATCTCGAGCGCCTCGGAGCCCTCGGCCACGGCACGGTCCAGCCTCAGCCGGTTCGCGTCGAGTATCGCGAGCCGTGCCAGGGCGCGAACCTGCGCTCGCTCATCCCCGAGCGACCGGGCGATGCCGAGTGCCCGCTCGCCCATCCCGATCGCGCGGGGGTAGCCGCCATGACGGAACCAGGCGAGCAAGGAGAGGGCGTTCATCTCGGCGTGCTGGTCGCCGGTGGCGCAAGCCCCCTCGAGCGCCGACGTGATGTCCGCGGCGCCCTCAAGCCCACGGTCGGTGAAGGAGCGCAGGCGGCCGCGCTCCAAGAGGAGCTCCCGGAAACGCTCGTCGGCGGCTGTCAGGCCGAGCTCGGCACCGGAGATGAGCGCCGCGTCATAGTGGTCGAGCGCTTCATGCGTGGCGGCTATCCGCCATGCGGCTTCGCCTGCGCGGGCGTGGTACTCGAGCGCCCGTTCGTGCTCGCCGGCGGCCCCCCAATGATGGGCGAGCAGCCCGAGGCGCGCCTCGGGCTGCTCGCCTAGCGCTGCCTCGAAGGCCTCCGCCGCTCGACGGTGGAGTTGCTGACGGCGGCGCTTGAGCACGCTCCCATAGGTCGCCTCCTGGATCAGGTGATGGTTGAAGCGGTACTCCTCTCCGGCCCAGGGTCGACCCTCGCGCACGAGCTCCGCCTCGCGCAGCTCGCCAAGCGCGGACGCGTCGCCCGCGACCGCCTCGAGCAAGGGCCTCGTGAACCGGCGTCCGAGCACCGATGCTGCGCAGAGCAGCTCACGTGCGGGCGGCGAGAGCACGTCGACACGGGCGAGCACGAGCTTCTCGACGGTATGAGGGACCTTGACCTCGACCTCGCGCTCGAAGCGCAAGCCACCGTCCTCAGGCACCAGTGCTTCCGCGTCGATCAGCGCGCGGACGAGTTCCTCGAGATACAGGGGGTTGCCCTCGGCCCGGTCGAGCACCGTCCGCTGCAGCTCCGCCGGCAGAACGGCCCCGCGGAGGAGTGCCCCGAGTAGCTCGCGGTCCGTCCCGTGCGCCAGGGCAACCAGGTCGAGCGAGCGGGCGCGCGCCCCGAGCTCGCGGACAGCCCGCTCACACATCGTCCAGGACGGGTGGCCGCGGGCCGGCCGCGCCACCAAGATGAGCAGCACCGGCGCGTCAGCCGTCGAGGCGAGCAGGTGCTCGACGAGCGCGATGGAGGTGGTGTCCGCCCAGTGGAGGTCGTCGAGCGCGAGGGTGACCGGGGCCGTTTGCGCCAGGCGGTCGATCAGCTCTCGAAACGAGTCGAAGGCGAGTCGCTGAACGTCTCCGGGCTGGAGGCCCGCGAGCCGGCGGGCGTCGCCGGCGCGGGGCGCCAGGCCGAGCACCGACCCGAGGAACGGCCGCAGGTCCGCCGCGCGGTCAGCGAACACCGTGTAGAGGCGCTCGTCGAGCAGCGCGCCGACCTCGGCTTCGCTCTGCTCTGGCGCCGCCCCAAGCCAGTCGCGCAAAAGCACCTGGAAGGGGAAGTAGGGCAGGCGCTCGCCATAGGAGACGCAGCGGCCCTCGAGCCAGAGCGGCGCTCGGCCCGGCGACCCAGAGCGCTCGGCGCGCCGGCGGAGCTCCACCAGCAGGCGCGTCTTGCCGAATCCGGGCTCTCCGCTCACGACCAGTGCGCTCCCGGAACCGGAGAGCAGCTCGTCGAGCGCCCGGCGAACGGCCATGAGCTCCCGCTCCCGACCGACGAGCTCCGTTTGGGCCCCCCGAGACAGCCGGCGAGCGCCCGGCGAGCGGGCTCGGCGCGGCCGGTGGGCGATCACCACGTCGGCTTTTCCCTTCAGGCGCAGCTCGATGGGCGCGTCCCAGTCGAAACCCGCCTCGGTGAGCTCGAAGGTTCGCGGGCCGACCAGCATCGTTCCGGGCTCGGCCGCGGCCTCGAGCCGGGCCGCGGTGTTGAGGACGTCGCCCGTCGCGCCGAACTCGATCGGCCGGGCGCCGCCCAGGGGGGCCAGCACGGCGACGCCGGTCTCGACTCCGACCCTGACGGCGAAGCCCCCGAGGCCCCTCTGCTCGGTCAGCTCGCCGGCGTAGGCCTCGATCGCCTCGAGGATGCGCACGCCCGCGAGCACGGCGCGATCGGCGTCGTCCTCGTGGGTGACCGGCGCCCCGAAGAGCACCAGCGCGCCGTCGCCCGCAACGCGGTCGACGTGGCCGCCCAGCTCCTCGACCGTCCGCACGACGCGGGCGACTCCCTCGCCGATCACCTCCTGGAGGTCCTCGGGATCGAGCCGCTCGCCAAGCGCAGTCGACCCGACGACGTCCGCAAACAAACTGGTCACGACCTTTCGCGCCTCACGCGGGGCGGCCTCGCCTGCCAGCACGGATCCACACACCGAGCAGAAGCGCGCGTCGTCCGGATTGGCGCGCCCGCACGCGTGACAGACGCGCGAGTCCTTCACGGGCAGAGTGTAGGGGCGGTCGGTTAGCGTCGTGCGATGGTGGACGAGCTCCTCGACGCTTTGCGTGAACACGGCCAACGCGTACGCCTCGGCGCGGGTGAGCGACTGCTGCAAGAGGGAGAGCGGGGAGACAGCATCGCCCTCATCGCCAGCGGCCGGGCGAAGGTGAGTTGCGCGAGCGCCAACGGCCGCGAGACCGTTCTCGACTTCCGTGGTCCCGGCGAGCTCGTCGGCGAGCTGTCGGCGATCGACGAGCGGCCTCGCTCAAGCTCGGTCACCGCGATCGAGCCACTCGAGGCGCTCGTCGTGCCCGCGACAGACTTCGTCGCCCTCGTCGCAACCCGGCCCGGTGCGGGGCTGGCCCTGCTGCGACTACTCAGCCGGCGCTTCCGCGACGCCGATCGCAAGCGGATCGAGTTCGGGGCCTCCGACGCCGTCGGCCGCACGGCGGCGCGCCTGGTCGAGCTCGCCGAGCGCTACGGCGACCCGTCCGACGCGGGTATCGCGATCAACCTTCCGATCACCCAGGAGGACCTCGCGGGGTGGACCGGCTCGTCGCGTGCCGGAATGGCCGAATCGCTTCGCACCCTGCGTGAGCTCGGTTGGATCGAGACCGATCGGCGCCGCATCACGGTGCGGGACGTCGAGGCCCTGCGCGGCCGTTGCGCCTAGGGGGCTCCGACACAACTCTCGCTCATTCCAGAATTGGGTAGACCGGGGTTGCAGGTCGGGGTTAGTGTCGCTGCATGGGCTCGCGCATCGTCGTCCTCTCTCCCCACCTGGACGACGCCGTGCTCTCCTGCTGGCATCGGCTCCAGGACGGCGAGGTCAAGGTGGTCAACGTGTTCACCGGCCTGCCCGACGCGGGCACGGCGGGCTGGTGGGACATCCTCACGGGCGCGTCCGATTCCGTCGCGCGCATGCACGAGCGGCTCCGTGAGGACGCCCGAGCACTCGAAACAACCGGCGCGCAGTCCGTCGGGCTCGGACTGCTCGACGAGCAGTACCGCCACAACGGGCGCCCGCCCCCCGTCGCCGAGTCTCTGGCCGAGCACCTTGGCGATGCGGACGAGGTCTACGTCTCGGCTGGACTCGCGCTGGGGTCGGACCACGGGCTGGTCCTCGCCGGGGCGCTCGAGCTGCGTGACGATCTGTGCCTGTATGCCGATCTGCCCCACGCCGCGCTCTGGGGCTGGCCGTCGTGGGTGACCGGCGCGGGCGGCGAGGACGACCTGCTTGATGTGGACGCCTCGTGGCGCGCGCGCCTGCGCGACGCCGGCCTCGACCCGAGCGCGCTTCTGCCCAAGGCGCACGCCTTGGACGACCTCGCGTTCGAGCGCAAGCTCCAGGCGGTGCGTTGTTACCGGACGCAGGTCGCGGCGCTCGAGCGCGAGGCCCCGCTCGCGGCTCTGCGGTGGGAGGTGACGTGGAGACTCTGACGCCGACAGCCCTTCCGCTGGACACGTCCGAGCCGACGCGCGCGCGCTATCCCGACGAGCAGGGATACGCCGAGCGAGCCGGTCACCGGCTCTTCTACGAGGTCTACGGGGCGGGAGAGGAGACGCTCTTCCTGCTGCCGACCTGGACCATCATCCACTCGCGCTTCTGGAAGGCGCAGATCCCCTACTTCGCCCGCCACATGCGCGTCCTGACCTTCGACGGGCTCGGCAACGGGAGGTCGGATCGGCCCAAGGACCCCGAGTCCTACGGCTACGCGTCCTTCGCCGAGGACGCATTGGCCGTGATGGGTGCGACCGGCACGGAACGCGCTCACCTGGTTTGCCTCTCGCGCGGGGCGCAATGGGCGCTGAAGCTCGCTGCCGAACATCCGGATCGCCTGGAGAGCGTCGTCTTCATCGGTCCGTTCGTGCCGATTACGCGACGCTCACAGGCGATCTGGCGCCCAGCCCGGGCGGGCCTCGACAAGTGGATCGGCAAGGCGCTGGCGCCGGTCAGCCCGGTGGGGGGGATGCATCCGAGCAAGATCGCCGCCGACTACCCCGGCTTCGTCGAGTGGTGGATGGAGCGCTGCCTGCCCGAGGCGCACTCAACGCGCCAGATCGAGAGCGCCGTCGAGTGGGGACTCGACACCGACGCCGCCACCCTGATCACGACGCTCTTCGGCGAGGTGATGATGGACCGGGAACCGGTCTACGAGCTCTGCGACCGAATCCGCTGCCCGGTGCTCGTGATCAACGGCGACCGCGACGTGGTGACGCCCACGCGCGACGCGAAGCTGCTGGCGAAGCGGACCGGCGGTCGGCTGCTGCGGATCCCGCGCTCGGGTCACTCGCCCATGGCGCGCTGGCCGGTGGAGACGAACATCGCGATCCGCGAGTTCGTCGACGGTGGCGAGCCCCGGCGCGATCCGACCGTCCACCGCTCGGACGGGCGCCCCCGCGCCCTCTACATCTCCTCGCCGATCGGTCTCGGGCACGCGCGCCGCGACGTCGCCATCGCCCAGGAGCTTCGCAAGCTCGCGCCCGACATCGAGATCGACTGGCTCGCCCAGCACCCGGTTACGAAGGTGCTCGAGGCCGAGGGCGAGCGCATTCATCCCGCCAGCGAGCAGCTCGCGAACGAGTGCCTGCACATCGAGTCCGAGTCGGCGGAGCACGACCTCCACTGCTTCCACGCCTACCGGCGCATGGACGAGATCATGATCGCGAACTTCATGCTCTTCAACGACGTCGCGGAGTCGGAGCGCCACGACCTTTGGCTCTGCGACGAGGGGTGGGAGGTCGACCACTTCCTGCACGAGAACCCGAAGCTCAAGCGCGCGCCCTTCGTCTGGATGACCGACTTCACCGGCTTCCTGCCGATGGAGGACGGCGGCGAGCGGGAGGCCTTCCTGACGGCGGACTACAACGCCGAGCGGATCGAGCACGTCGAGGGCCTGCCGGAGATCCGCGACCGCTCCATCTACGTCGGCAACCCCGAGGACATCGTCGACGCTCGCTTCGGCCCCGACCTGCCCGCGATCCGCGACTGGACCGAGCGCCACTTCGACTTCGCGGGCTACGTCACGGGCTTTGAGCCGGTGGCCGACCGCGCGGCGCTCCGCGCGGAGCTCGGCTACGACCCCGACGAGCGCGTCTGCATCGTCACGGTCGGTGGCTCGGGGGCCGGGGAGCCCCTGCTCAGGCGCGTCATGGCCGCCTACCCGGAAGCTGAGCAGCGAGTTCCGGGGCTACGGATGATCGTGGTCTGCGGGCCGCGCATCGAGCCGGCCACCCTGCCCGCCACTGAGCGGCTCGAGGTCCGCGCATACGTGCACGATCTCTACAAGCACCTCGCGGCCTGCGACCTCGCGGTTGTGCAGGGCGGGCTGACCACGGCGATGGAGCTGACCGCCAACCGCCGACCCTTCATCTACTTCCCGCTCAAGCATCACTTCGAGCAGAACATCCACGTCCGCCACCGGCTCGAGCGCTACCGCGCCGGCCGACGGATGGACTTCGAGGACTCCCCGCCGGGGGCGATCGCCGCGGCGATCGCCGAGGAGATCGACGCCGAGGTCGACTACCTCGAGGTGGAGACCGACGGGGCCCGCCGGGCGGCGGGGCGGATCGCGGAGCTGTTGTGAGACTGGGTTGGAGAGGACAATCCGACGAGTCCGAGGAGCTGGCTGCCGAGGAGTCGGCCTAGGCGGGAGTCGTCCGGGTCACTCGGCGATGCCGAGTCGCCCGCGTAGCTTCCGAATCGCCTCGAGCTCCTCGACGACGAGCTGATCCTTCAGGCGGTCGGCGGACCTCCTCATCGCTATCAGGTCGTCGATCGAGGCGACGAGGACCGAGAAGCCACCGAGCTCCTTTCGTTCGGCGTTCGCGCGGAGCCGTTCGTACGGTGGGCAGCCGTCCGGGCGCATGAGGATGTCCAGCGGGCCGGCCGAGGTGTCGAGGGTGATGATTCGCATGTTGGAGAGCGTGCGCCCGTCCGGCACGAAGGGCACCGACTCCTCGACGCCGCGAAGCTTCGCCTGAAGCTCGATAAGCGCCTCCCCGAGCGCATCCAGGTTCGCCGGGTCCTGGGAGGGGCACACGTCGAGGTCGAAGGTGTCACGTGACGTCCCCAGGAGCGTGGCCGCGATGCCTCCCACCACGACGAAGTCGACGCCGTGCCGGGACAGCGCCTCGAGCTGCCGCTCGATGCTGAAGCCCGTGGCGTCAGTCATCGCGTCCGGCCAGCGCCACCAGTCGGGCAAGGCTCCGGTGGGAGGCCTCGAACGCCGCCAACCGCTCCGCGGGGGACATCCTGAGCTTGGAGGCGATCAGCGTCTCGTCGACGGACGCCGCGCGGGGCGATGCGGTGAGCTGGAGTCGATGACCGGTCGCGCGCAGGACGCGGTCGAGCGTCGCGAACGTGGGGTTGGAGCCGGCTCGCTCGAGCTTCGCAACCGCGGCCTGGGACATGTCCAGCTCGCGGCCGAGCATGGTCTGCGTCAAGCCGGCGTGGCGGCGCGATTGCCGGATGAGGGTTCCTGGATTCATGGCGGTTCAGTATAACTTCCTAGATATATAACGTTTGAGTTATGCGAAGGGAGCCGTCGCGAAAGACCTCGCGGGCTCAGGGCGGAAGGTTGTAACGGCCGCAGGTACGCACGACCCCGCACAACTGAGCCCACGTCGATGATTCTCAGGCGTGGGGCGCGATTGTGCATGGCATGGATGCATGACTGGGCACACGTCCGCCGCCGGCCGGCGTGTGTGCGGTTGTGCATGGCGGGCATCGCATAGGCGTCCCACGTCGTCAGCCGGGCGACGTGTGTGCGGTTATGGAGGTCCGCGCCCCGCAACCTCCCAATCTGGCCCCCGCGCGGCTGATGCTCAACCGCTCGTACTCGCTGCCGTTCAACGCGCGCTCGGGCGCGGATCGGACCGATTAGCCTCCGGCCCGTGAAGCAGGTCGCGGACGGCGTCTTCCAGCTCCGGGGCTTCCCGCCGAACGCGATCAACGTGTTCCTGGTCGAGGACGTCCTGGTCGACGCCGCGAGCCGCCACGCGCGGCGGCGCATCCTGCGTCAGCTCGACGGCCGCAGGGTGTCGGCGCACGCGCTGACCCACGCCCACCCGGACCACCAGGGCGCAAGCCACGCCGTCTGTGAGGCGCTCGATATACCGCTCTGGTGCGGTGAGGCGGACGCAGACATGGCCGAGCGTCCCGAGCTGATCCGCGAGCGCCAGCCCGATCACCCGGTTGCGCGCCTGTTCATGCGCGCGTTTACCGGGCCGGGCCACCCCGTCGCCCGCCGCCTGCGCGAGGGCGACGAGGTGGCCGGGTTCCGGGTGCTGGACGTGCCGGGCCACTCCGCCGGCCACGTGGCGTACTGGCGCGAGTCCGATCGCGTCCTGATCCTCGGGGACGTCCTCAACAACGTGAACGTGGTAACCGGCGTGCCGGGGCTCCAGGACCCGAAGCCCTACCTGACGCCCGACCCGGCGCGGAACCGGCAGTCCGCCCGCCGGCTCGCGGCGCTCGAGCCCGCGGTCGCGTGCTTCGGGCACGGTGCGCCGCTCCGGGACACGAGGAAGTTCGTGGACTTCGTGGGGCGCCTCCCGGCGTGACAGCGTCCTGTTCTGAGTCCGCGTAGCGAACGCTAGGCAGGATGCTTCTCGGGTCGCCCCGGCCGAGCGGGAGCCGGAGCGGCCTAGACTGCCGCCCCGTGCCCGCCGACCGCCTCAAGGCCCTACGAGGAGCGCACCCGCTACGTCGGCCGCCGAGGTCGAGCCGCGGGTGTTCGCGCGCTGGGAGGAGGCGGGCGTCTTCCGCCCGGCCGGACGGCGACGCGGCGAGAACTACTCGATCGCCATCCCGCCGCCCAACGTCACCGGCGCGCTGCACATGGGCCACGCGCTCAACGGGACGATCCAGGACTCGCTGATCCGCACTGCGCGCGGATGCAGGGCCGGCGCACGAAGTGGATCTTCGGCACCGACCACGCCGGCATCGCGACGCAGGTCAAGGTCGAGGAGGCGCTGCGCGAGGAGGGCACGAGCCGCGAGGAGATCGGCCGCGAGCGATTCGTGGAGCGCGTCTGGCAGTGGCGCGAGCAGCTACGGCTCGACGATCGTCGAGCAGTTCAAGCGGCTCGGCGCGTCGGCGGACTACGGCGACGAGCGCTTCACGATGGACGACGCCTACGCGCGGGCGGTCGCGCACGTCTTCGTGCGGCTGTTCGAGAAGGGCCTCATCTACCGCGACAACTACATGGTCAACTGGGACCCCGGCATGCGGTCGGCGATCTCCGACCTCGAGGTCGAGCAGCGCAGCGTCGAGGACCGCTCTACATGATCGACTACCCGCTCGAGCCGCCGGCCAGGGGTCGCTCACGGTCGCGACGGTCCGGCCGGAGACGATGCTCGCCGACACGGCGATCGCCGTGAACCCCGACGACGAGCGCTACACGCGGCTGATCGGCGAGACGGGCGATCCTGCCGCTCGTCGGGCCGACGCTGCCGATCATCGCCGACGACTCACGTCGACGCCGAGTTCGGCACCGGCGCCCTCAAGATCACGCCCGGCCACGACCCGAACGACTTCGAGATCGGCCGCCGGCACGGGCTCGAGGAGGTCACGGTGATCGGCGAGGACGGCCGCATGACCGAGACCGCGGGCGAGCGCGTTCGCGGGGCTCGCGGTCGACGACGCGCGCGACGCGGTGGTCGCCGCGCTGCGCGAGGAGGGCCGCATCTCCGCCACCGAGCCGTACGTGCACGACGTGCCGCACTCGCACCGCTCGGGCCGCCGGATCGAGCCGCTGATCTCGCTCCAGTGGTTCTGCGACATGGAGCGGCTCGCCGGCCCCGCGATCGAATGCGTTCGCGACGGGCGCGTTCGCTTCCACCCCGAACGGCCGCACACGAAGGTCTACCTCGACTGGCTCGAGAAGATCCGGCCCTGGTGCGTCTCGCGCCAGCTCTGGTGGGGCCACCGGCTCCCGGTCTGGTACTGCGACGCCTGCGAGGAGACCTACGTCGCCGAGGAGCCGCCGGAGCGCTGCGGGGCCTGCGACGGAGACCTGCGCCGCGACGAGGACGTGCTCGACACCTGGTTCTCGTCGGCCCTGTGGCCGTTCGCGACGCTCGGCTGGCCGGACGAGACGCACGATCTGCGCGACTTCTACCCGACCGACGTGCTCTCCACCGCGCGCGACATCATCTTCCTCTGGGTCGCGCGCATGGTGATGATGGGCCTCGAGTTCACCGGCGCGCCGCCGTTCTCCGACGTGTCGATCCACGCGGTGATCCAGGGCCCGGACGGCAGGCGGATGTCGAAGTCGCTGGGCACGGGCGTCGATCCGCTCGAGGCGATCGAACGCCACGGGGCGGACGCGCTGCGGTTCGGGCTCCTCGCGATGTCCTCGTCCCAGGACGTCCGGTACTCGGCCGAGAAGGTCGAGCAGGGGGAGGACCTCGCGAACAAGCTCTGGAACGCCTCGCGCCTGATCCTGCTGCGGATCGAAGAGGGCGCCGAGGCGGCGCCGCGGCCCGAGACGGTCGAGGACCGCTGGATCCTCTCCCGGCTCGAGCGGCTGACCGAGCGGACGACCGAGCTCGTCGATCGCTTCGACTTCTCACACATGGTCCTCGAGCTCTACGGCGCCCTGTGGGACGAGGTCTTCGATTGGTACCTCGAGCTGGTCAAGCCGCGGCTCTACGACGAGGCCGCCGACCGCACGGCGCTGTCCGCGACGCTGCTCCACGTGCTGGAGCGCATGCTCGCCCTGCTTCACCCCGTCATGCCGTTCGTGACCGAGGAGATCTGGGCCCATCTGCCCGCACCCCGGCCGCTCTTGGTCGTGGCGCCGTGGCCGGAGCCGGCGCGGGAGCTGCTTGACGCGGATGCCGAGCGCGTCATGAGCCGCGCGATCGATGCGACGCGGGCGATGCGTCGCTACCGCGATGCCGTCGGCGCCCCGGTCTCGGCGCGGCTGCGCGGCCGCCTGGTGGCCGACGGCTACGAGGAGACACGCGACCAGATCGCCCGTCTGGCGCGCTTCGAGCTGGTCCACGGCGGAGATGGGGACGGCGATGGCGCGGCCACGATCGCCGTGCCCGGCGGCAGCGTGCAGGTCCTCCCCTCGGACGCGATCGACGCCGAGGAGGAGGTCCGGCGACGCGCGACCGAGCGGGAGACGCTGGAGCGCGAGATCGCCCGGGCGGAAGGCAAGCTCGCCAACGAGCGCTTCGTCGAGCGCGCCCCGGCGGCGGTAGTCGAGGCCGAGCGCGAGAAGCTGAGCGGGTTCCGGCGCGAGCTCGAGCGCCTGTCGTGATGTCGCGGTCGATGACGGCGGCCGAGGCGGAGTCCTATCTGCTCGACCTCGAGCTGTTCGGCATGCGCTTCGGGCTCGATCGCATGCACCGGCTGATGACGGCGCTCGGCATGCCGCAGCGGCGCTTCGCGAGCGTGCACGTGGTCGGCTCGAACGGGAAGTCGTCCACCGCGCGGATGACCGCCGCGATCCTCGAGGCCCACGGCCTGCGCGCCGGCAGCTACACGTCGCCTCACCTGCGCTCGTTCGCCGAGCGGATCGAGGTGGAGGGGCGGCCGATCGGCGACGCCGACTTCGCGAGCGCGGTGGAGCGCGCGGCGCACGCCGCCGCGCTGGTGGATCGGACGCTCGGCGAGGGCGACCATGTGACCCAGTTCGAGGCGTTGACCGCCGCGGCCTACCATGCGCTCGCCGCGAAGGGTGTCGAGGTGGCCGTCGTCGAGGCGGGGCTCGGGGGACGCTACGACGCGACCAACGTGATCCCGTCGCGGGTCCAGGTCCTGACGACGATCGCGCTGGAGCACACTCGGTGGCTCGGCCCCACGCTCGCCGACATCGCAGCCGAGAAGCTCGCCGTGGCCCGACGCCAGGGCCACCTCGTCACCGGCCCGCTTCCGCCCGAGATCGACGCGCTGGCCGAGCGCGTCGCGGCCGACCTGTCGGCGGACCACACCCGTGCTCCGGCGCTCCCCGAGTCCATGCGGCTCCGGGCGCACGGAACGTTTGCGCGGAGCAACTTCGCCGTCGCGCGCGCGGCCGCGCGCGCGTTCCTCGGGGAGCTCGACCCGGCCGCGGTCGAGCGAGCGGCTTCGACCGTCGAGATACCGGGCCGCGGCCAGGTCGTGGGCCGGGAGCCGCTCGTGGTCCACGACGGCGCCCACAATCCGGCCGGCGCCGCCGCGCTCGCCGAGAGCCTGCCAGCGCTGCTCGAGGGTCGCCCTCTCACCGCGGTCGTCTCAATCCTCGACGACAAGGACGCCGCCGGCATCCTCGCCACGCTGCTCCCGCTCTGCGACTCGGCGATCTACACGCGCGCGGCGACCTCGCGGGCGCTCCCCCCGGCGACGCTCGCCTCGCTAGCCGACAAGGTCGACTCGACGCCGCACGAGCTGATCGGCGATCCTGTCGAGGCGATGAACCGGGCGCGTGACATCGCCGGCCGCGACGGCGCCGTACTGGCGACCGGCTCGCTGCACCTGATCGCCGACCTGGTCCGAGAGCGCGCGGCGGGCCGGAGCTCGAGCCTGTGAACGACCGCGACGGCCCCGGCTTCCTGACGATGATCGGGTTCGTGGCCGTGCTGGTGGCGACCGTGATCCTCGTCTTCTTCGGGGTCGGCTACCTGCTCGGCCGTCTCTTCCTGTAGCCGCGTCGTTACCCACCGACCTCAGCTAGTCGCGCCGATGGCAGGCTAAACTGCCCCGCTTATGCGCCCAATCGCGCTGTTCGGCCTCGAGGGTGCCGTCAACACCATCGTCAGCCTTCTGCTGCTGTTCCTCGTGGCCGTCTATCTGGCGCTCGTGTTCTGGACGTACACCGACGCCAAGCGCCGCATCGCCGATCCGCTGCTCGTGGCCTGCGCGTCGGTCGCCGCGCTGTTCCCCTTCGTCGGGTCGATCGTCTACCTGATCCTGCGGCCACCCGAGTACCTCGAGGACGCGCGTGAGCGTGAGCTCGAGGTCGCGGCCGCCGAGGCACGGCTGTCGCAGCTCCAGGACCTGGCGTGCCCGCACTGCGCGTACCCCATCGAGCGGGCGTACCTGCGCTGTCCGAGCTGCCTGAAGCGGCTCAAGGAGCCGTGCGCGAACTGCCGCAAGCCGCTCGACCCACGCTGGCAGATCTGCCCTTACTGCGAGGCCGAGGTCGGCCAGGCGCCGCCGGCTCGAAGGCGCCGGCGGGCTCCGGCCGCACAGCCGCAGGCGGGCCGAGCGCCGGCGCGCCCGAATCAGCCCGCCCCGGAGCCCGCCTCCTCGCCTGCGAAAGCGGCAGAGCCCGGCGGCGGCACGGCCCCGGCCGCTCGTCCCCGCCCGGCCCCCGACGGCGCGACCGCCGAGGGCCCGGCCGTTCCCCGCTCGCGCCCGAGCACAGGCTGACCTCGGTGACCGAGGCCGCGCAGCGCACCCTGATCCTCGTGAAGCCCGACGCCTTCGGCCGCGGCCTGACCGGGGAGGTCGTCGCCAGGTTCGAGCGCAAGGGGCTCAGGATCGCCGCCCTGAAGCAGATGACGATGAGCCGCGACCTCGCCGAGCGGCACTACGGCGAGCATGTCGGGAAGCCCTTCTTCGACGGGCTCGTGGACTTCATCACGAGCGGACCGCTCGTGGCCATGGTCCTCCAGGGCCACGAGGCCGTCGCGGCCGCGCGCCAGGTGATCGGCGCCACCAACCCGCTCGAGGCGGCGCCGGGCTCGATCCGCGGCGACTACGCCCTCGAGGTCCAGACGAACCTCGTGCACGGCTCGGACTCGTCCGAGTCGGCCGCCCGCGAGATCCAGCTGTTCTTCCCGGAGATCGCGTAGCCGGCTCGCCGACGCTCGTTCTCGCGTCGCGGTCCCCGCAGCGGCGCGCGATCCTCGAGCAGCTCGGGGTGCCCTTCGTCGTCGCCGCGCCGGATGTCGAGGAGGTGACGTCGGGGGAGGACCCGACTGCGGTGGCGATCGAGAACGCACGCCGGAAGGCGCGTGCGGTGGAGGGCGATCTGGTGCTCGGCGTGGACACCGTGGTGGTCCTCGACGGGCGCGCCCATGGCAAGCCGTCCAGCCGGCATGAGGCGCGCGAGTGGCTTGTGCGCCTCGCGGGCCGCGAGCACGCGGTCGTGGGCGGCGTCGTCCTGCGCCGGGAGGGGGTCGAGCACGCCTCGTCGGCTCGCACCCGCGTCCGTTTTCGGCCGCTCTCCGGGCGGGACATCGATTGGTACCTCGGGTCGGAGGAGTGGCAGGGCCGAGCGGGCGGCTACGCGATCCAGGGCCGCGGCGCCGCGCTCGTCGACTGGGTCGACGGGGACTTCTGGAACGTGGTCGGGCTTCCCGTGGCCGAACTCCTCCGGATGGCGCCCGACCTGGTGACCGGAGGGACCTCCGCGGCGGCCGGGGGGTCCCCGTCTCGATGATCTGGGGCGTCCGTTACACTTGCCGCGGCGAGCGGGTCCTTGGCACCCTCCACTTCGAGGTTACGCCCGAAGTGGGCCGTCCGCGTGCGGCCTCCCTTTTCACCTGCCCATGGGCTTCTTTTCGTATGTAACCGGCTTCGGCGGCCGCGACATGGCGGTCGATCTCGGCACCGCCAACACGCTCGTCTACGTGCGTGGGCGCGGGATCGTCCTCTCCGAGCCCTCGGTGGTCGCGATCGACTCGCGAAACGGCGAGGTCCACGCCGTCGGAATCGAGGCGAAGCGAATGCTCGGGCGAACGCCCGGGACGATCTCCGCGATCCGACCGCTCAAGGACGGCGTGATCGCCGACTTCGACGTGACCGAGCAGATGCTGCGGCACTTCATCCAGAAGGTGCACCAGAACCGTTGGGCGCACCCGCGCGTCGTGGTCTGCGTGCCCTCGGGAGTCACCGGGGTCGAGAAGCGCGCGGTGGAGGAGGCCTGCCTCTCGGCCGGCGCGCGCCAGGCCTACCTGATCGAGGAACCGATGGCCGCCGCGATCGGCGCCGGGCTTCCGGTCGGCGAGCCCACCGGCAACATGGTCGTGGACGTGGGCGGCGGGACCAGCGAGGTGGCTGTGATCTCGCTCGGCGGGATCGTCGTCTCGCAGTCGATCCGCATCGGGGGAGACGAGCTCGACGACGCGATCATCAACTACGTCAAGCGCGAGTACAAGCTCATGATCGGGCAGCAGACCGCCGAGGAGGTCAAGCTCGAGATCGGGTCGGCTTACCCGCTCGGCGAGGAGGTCCAGGCCGAGATCCGCGGCCGCGACCTCGTCTCGGGCCTGCCTAAGACGGTGGTGCTCACGAGCGAGGAGGTCCGCCTCGCGCTCGAGGAGCCGCTCCAGGCGATCATCGACGCGGTCAAGGAGACGCTCGACCGCACGCCGCCGGAGCTCGCCGCCGACATCATGGACCGCGGGATCATGCTGGCCGGGGGCGGGTCGCTCCTCCAGGGCCTCGACGAGCGGCTTCGCGACGAGACGCAGATGCCGGCCCATCTCGCCGAGTCGCCGCTCACCTGCGTGGCCGTGGGCTCGGGGCGCTCGTTGGAGGAATTCGAGGCGATCCATCGCAGTAATCAGAACTCCCGACAGCGCCGGCGCTTCTAGCGCCACCCCCGGAGGCGGCTCGCCATGCAAGACAAGAACGTGGTCCGCAGACGCCGGGCCGTCCTAGCACTGCTCGTCGCGCTGTCGCTCGGCCTGCTCACGATCTACTTCGGGGAGTCCGCCGGCGGCGGCCTGCACGCCATCCAGCGCGGCGCCCAGGCCGTGCTTGCGCCGATCGAGTCCGGCGTCAACACCGCGGTCAAGCCCGTCCGGGACGGGACCGGCTGGATCGGCGACGCGCTCGGGGCCCAGGGCGAGAACGACGACCTGAAGGCGGAGGTCGCGCGCCTGCGTCAGCAGGTCGCGCGCCTCGGAGACGGCGACGCGCGAGAACGAGCAGCTCCGCGGGCTGGTCGACCTGCCGAAGGAGGACGGGTTCCCCGCCGGGACCGAGCCGGTGACAGCGCGCGTAATCGCGCACTCGCCGACGGTCTGGTACTCGACGATGCAGGTCAACGCGGGCTCCGACGACGGGATCGAGAAGGACCAGCCGGTCGTGACCGGCGACGGCCTCGTGGGCAAGGTCGCCGACGTGACCGGCGGTACCGCCGAGGTGACCCTGATCACCGACGCCGACAGCGCCGTGTCGGCCCAGCTCGTGCCGCAGGCGGACCCGCGGCATCGTGCAGCCCAAGGTGGGGGACCCCGACGACCTGCTGCTCGACTTCCTCGATCGCGAGGACGACGTCAAGGAGGGCGCGACGGTCATCACGTCGGGCTCGACCGCCACCGAGTTCGAGTCGCTCTTCCCGCGCGGCATCCCGATCGGCAAGGTCTCCCGCGTCGACCCCGACGAGCGCGAGCTCTACCAGCGGGTCCACGTGCGGCCGTTCGCCGACCTGAAGCAGCTCGACTTCGTGCAGGTCCTGACCGGGGACCCGGCCGGCGGGCCGACCACCGAGGCGGCCGCCGCCGTGATGGTCTCGCCGGCAGCCGTCCTCCAGGTGGGCTTAGCTTCTGCTGCTGGCACTCGTCGTGCAGGTCTCCGGCCTCACGCAGATCACCGCTGCTCGGCGGCAACGTCGACCTCGTTCCGCTCGTGGTGGCGGGCGTCGCGTTCCTCGCCGGGAGCATCCCGGGCGCGATCACGGGCTTCGCGGCGGGGGTCCTGCTCGACCTGGCGCTCGGCCAGACCGTGGGCGCGGCGTCCCTCGTCCTGACGACCGTCGGCTACGGGACGGGTCGCTACCGCGAGCTGCGCGACCCCGCGCACGGACTGGCGCCGATCGCGTTCGCCGCCGGGGCAACCGCGGCGTACGGGGTGGGCATGGCCGCGGTCAGCTTTATGCTGGGGATCGAAGCCTCCGTCAGCCTGCTCGTGCTGCGCGAGACCATCCTCACCGTCCTTCTCAACATGCTGCTGGCGCTGCCGGTCTTCTGGCTCCTGCGGCGCGTCCTGCGCGGGTCGCTCGTGGCGGACCCGTTCGTCCGCGGGCGGCGCGGGCAGGCGCGGGCGAGCGGGCCGCTCGGGCTTCGCGGGCTGGAGGTCGGGCGCTGATGTACCTCGACTCGAACGACCGCCGTCCCGCGATGAGCCCCAAGCTCGCCCTCCGTGTGGCGCTGATCGGGGGCTTCGCGCTCGCGATGTTCGCGATCGTGTTCTTCCGGCTCTGGTACCTCCAGGTCCTGTCGGGCGACCGCTACCTCGCCAAGGCCAACGACAACCAGGTGCGCGAGATCAAGGTGCAGGCCCCGCGGGGCGAGATCCTCGACCGCAACGGCGAGGTGCTGGTCGAGAACACGGTGGGCCTCGCGGTCAAGGTGACCCCCGACGGGCTGCCCCCGAGGGCGCCCCGCGCGAGGCGCTCTACAAGCGGCTCGAGCAAGCGTGCTCAGCGTGAAGCCGGACGAGATCGCCGAGCGGGTCGACGAGCAGTTCCTGGAGCTCCCGTTCTCGGCCGCCACCGTGGAGCAGGACGTCAAGCTCGCACGTCGTCCAGTACATCCTCGAGAACCGCGACGAGTTCCCCGGGGTGACGGTCGAGCGCGTGTTCCTGCGCAACTACCCCGACGAGGAGATCGGCGCGCACATCTTCGGCACCGTCGGCGAGGTGACCCAGGAGCAGATGAAGGAGGAGCGCTACCGCGGCGTCGACGCTGGGCGACCGCGTCGGCCAGTCGGGCGTCGAGTACTCCTACGACCGCTTCCTGCGCGGGCCAGAACGGCGCCACGCGCCTTCAGGTCGACGCGCTCGGCACGCTGCGCGGCGAGCGCGCGGTCAAGGAGCCGCGTGCAGGGCCACCAGCTGCGCCTGAGCGTGGACCTCGGACGTCCAGCAGACCGGCCAGGAGGCGCTCGGCGACGCAAGGCGGCGTTCGTGGTGATGGACGTGCGAAACGGCGAGGTCCTCGCGCTCGGGCAGCTCGCCGTCGTTCGACCCGAACCTGTTCGCGCGCGTGATCAGCCAGTCCGACTACGAGCGCCTGCAGCGCCGAGGAGAACGGCGCGCCGCTCGACCAACCGCGCGATCCAGGGCCTCTACCCGACGGGCTCGACCTTCAAGCTCGTCACCGCCACGGCCGCGCTCGAGGAGGGCCTGATCACGCCGACCGAGAGCCAGTTCGACGGCGGCTCCCTCGAGGTCGGCGGGATGACGTTCCAGAACGCGGGCGGCGCGTCCTACGGGTCGCTGGCGCTGCGCAAGGCGCTCCCGGTCTCGAGCGACGTCTTCTTCTACCGGCTCGGCCTCGAGGCGGACGGCGCCGGCGACGGGCTCGCGATCCAGCGCTGGGCGCGGCGGCTCGGCCTCGGGCCGCGAGACCGGCATCGACCTGCCCGGCGAGCACCCCGGCCTCATCCCGACGCCCGAGTGGCGCAACCGGCTGTTCACGCAAGGACCTGACCGACCGGCCCTGGTCCGTGGGCGACAACATCAACCTCTCGGTCGGCCAGGGCGACCTGCAGGCCAACCCGCTCCAGATGGCGGTCGCCTACGCGGCGGTGGCCAACGGCGGCTCGGTCGTGACGCCCGCACCTCGGCCAGCGCGTCGAGGACGCCGACGGCCGCGGCGCTCCAGGAGTTCGAGTCCCCCAGCGCAGCGCAAGCTCGACATCGCCCCGGGGCAACCGCAGGCGATCCTGGAGGGCCTGCGGCTGGCCGCGAGCGCGCCAGGGTGGCACGTCGGCGGACGTGTTCAGGGACTTTCCCGATCCACGATCGCGGGCAAGACCGGCACGGCCGAGAAGGGCGCCGGGCGCCCCGACCAGTCGTGGTACGTGGCGCTCGCGCCGTACCCGAACCCGCGCTACGTGGTCGTGACCGTTCGAGGAGGGCGGCTTCGGCGCCGAGACCGCGGCCCCGGCCGCGCGGCGGATCCTCGCGGCACTGTTCGACGTGAAGGACGAGGAGGACAAGGTCGTCGAGGCGAAGCGCCTCCGACGTGACGCCGGCCGTCCGAGGCGATCATCTAGGGTGGCGCGCGTAGGCATGCAGGGCTCGCTGGGCACAACCGGTCCAGGACTTCCGGCGCGCCGAGGAGCGCTTCCGGCGCCCGGCTGCTCGCGGCTCGACCCGCTGCTGCTCCTCGCCGTCGCTCGGCCTGATGGCCTGCAGCATCTACATCGATGCGCACGGCGACCGCCGACGACGTCCCGGGCGCCCCGTACCACTACGTCGATCCGCCAGGCGATCTACGCGGCCGTGGGGATCGGCGCTGATGCTCGTCGCCTCGCGTTCTTCGACTACTCCCGGCTGCGCGAGCTGAAGCTCGGGATCTACGCCGCGATGATCGGCCTGATCCTGGTCGTGGTCGCTGTTCGGCACGGCCGTCGCGCGGCTCGCAGCGCTGGATCGAGTTCCCGTTCTTCAACCTCCAGCCGTCGGAGCTCGGCAAGGTGCTGCTGATCGTGGCGCTGTCCGCGTTCATCGTGGATCGCGCGCGCAGGCTGTCGGAGCGGGAGACCACGAGCCGCATCGTGCTGCTGGCGCTCGTCCCGGCGATGCTCGTGATCGCGCAGCCCGACCTCGGCACCGGGCTCGTCTACATCGCGATCGCTGGTCGGCGTGCTGTTCGTCGCCGGCACGCAAGTGGACGCACTTCGCGGCGCTCGGGGCGCTCGCCGCGGCCGCCGCGGCGGTCGTGCTGGTGGCGGCGCCCGCGGTCGGGGTCGAGGTGCTCAAGCCGTACCAGGTCGATCGCCTCACGGCGTTCGTCAACCCGACCGAGCGACCCCCAGGAGCAGGGGTATCAGCTCCAGCAGTCGATCACCGCGATCGGCGCCGGCCAGAAGACCGGCCGCGGCCCCGAGGAGGCCACCCAGACCCGGCTCGACTTCCTGCCCGAGCACCACACGGACTTCGTGTTCTCGGTGGTCGGGGAGGAGTTCGGCTTCGTGGGCGCGGCGCTCGTGCTGTCGCTCTACGCGCTGCTCATCTGGCGGGGCCTTCGGATCCTGACCATGGCGAAGAACCTCTACGGCGCGCTGATCGCCGGCGGCATCGTCGCGATGCTGATGTTCCAGGTCTTCGTCAACGTCGGCATGACCATCGGGATCATGCCCATCACCGGCGTCCCCCTGCCGCTCATGAGCTACGGCGGGTCGTCGGTGCTCGTCACCTTCCTGGCCGTTGGCCTGCTGCAGTCGATCCACGTGCAAGGCACGCGAGTCGGCCGCGGCCAAGGGCCGAGACCTAATCGCATGAGAGGAATCATTGAGAAAGCAAGTGCTCGTCACGGTCGACCGTGGCGAAACCCGAGTCGCCATCCTCGAGGCGGAGGGAGAGCCCTCGGGCTAGCGACGGCGCGAGACGAGAAGTCGCGCAGCCGCGGCCGCGCGCGGACGGGGCGGCGGCGCCAGCCCGGGACGACTGGCGCGTCGCCGAGCTCTACATCGAGCGGCGCGGCAACCGCTCGATCGTCGGCAACATCTACAAGGGCAAGGTCGACAACGTCGCTCGCCGGCCTCGAGGCCGCGTTCGTCGACATCGGCCTCGACAAGAACGGCTTCCTGCACGTCGACGACATCGTGATGCCGGGCGTGGAGGTCCAGCGCCGCGGGCGCGGCGGCAGCAAGGGCCAGCGGATCGCGCGAGCTCCTCAAGCCGGGCCAGGAGATCCTCGTCCAGGTGGTCAAGGACCCGCTGAAGACCAAGGGCGCGCGGCTCACGATGCAGCTCTCGATCGCCGGGCGCTACCTCGTGTACGTGCCCGCAGGGCGAGGGCGTCGGCGTCTCGCGCCGGCTCGACGACAAGGAGCGCGACCGGCTGCGCAAGGAGGCCGGCAAGCTCGACCTGCACGGGGCGGCGCGATCATCCGCACCGCCGCCCGCGGGGCGAAGCGCGAGGACTTCGAGCGCGAGATCAAGTACCTCCTCAAGCTCCACGAGATCCTCCAGGCGCGCGGCGCAGGAGGCGATGGCGCCCGCGATGGTCTTCCAGGAGGCCGACCTGTCGGTCCGCGTCGTGCGCGACATCTTCTCCGCGCAGTTCGAGCGCGCGGTGGTCGACGACGAGAAGCAGCACCACCGCCTCGACTCGTTCTTCACCCGCACCGCGCCGGAGCTGGTCGACCGCGTGGAGCTCTACGAGGAGCCAGAGCCGCTGTTCGAGCGCTACGGCGTCGAGCAGGTGATCCAGTCGACCTCGAACCGGCGCGTCGACCTGCCCTCGGGCGGCTACCTGATGATCGACTACGCCGAGGCGATGACGGTGATCGACGTCAACTCGGGCTCGTTCACCGGCCGTGGCAAGGCCGCCCGGCTCGAGGACACGATCACGAAGACGAACCTCGAGGCCGCCGACGAGGTCGTGCGCCAGCTCCGGCTGCGCGACATCGGCGGCATCATCGTCATCGACTTCATCGACATGGCGCGCGCGCGCAACCGCGACGCGGTGCTGAAGACGCTGCGCAAGGCGCTCGACGAGGACCGCACGAAGACCTACGTGGTGGAGATCTCGCCGCTCGGCCTCGTCGAGATGACGCGCCAGAACGTGACCGACGGCGTGCGCGAGATCCTCACCAAGACGTGCCCGACGTGCGCGGGCGAGGGCGTCGTGCTGTCCGAGGAGACGGTGGCCCTCGACGTCGAGCGCAAGCTGCGCGACCTCGTGGCCGAGCGTCCCGAGGCCGAGGCCTT
>CAWHPV010000006.1:0-246535 GCA_963831365.1 uncultured Thermoleophilaceae bacterium | reverse complement strand
TGGCCGCGGCTCGGCGTCGCTGGTGCCGCGCGGCGGGCCGGACGGGGGCGACGGCGGCCGCGGCGGGGACGTCGTGCTCGTCTGCGACCCGTCGCAGCGAGACCTCCAGGCGTTCCGGCGTCGCGCGCGCTACGAATCGGCGCGCGGTGGCCACGGCGAGGGCGGAAACCGTCATGGCAGGAGCGCCGAGCCGCTCGTGCTGACGGTCCCGCCCGGGACGCTGACCGTAGCCGACATCGGCGGCGACCTCCGCTTCGACCTGACTGAGCCCGGCGCGCGGGCGGTGGTCGCGCGCGGCGGCTCGGGCGGCCGCGGCAACCGGCAGTTCGCGAGCGCGGAGCGCCAGGCCCCGCGCTTCGCGGAGCGCGGGCTCCCCGGCGCCGAGGGCTGGCTCGAGCTCCGGCTAAAGCTGCTGGCGGACGTCGGCCTGGTCGGACTGCCGAACGCCGGCAAGTCGTCGCTCCTCGCGCGCCTCACTCGCGCCCATCCGAAGGTGGCGAGCTACCCGTTCACGACGGTCGAGCCCGTGCTCGGCACGATCGACGCCGACGAGCACCAGGTCGTGGTCGCGGACATCCCGGGGCTGATCGAGGGCGCCGGAGCAGGCGCCGGCCTGGGGCTCGAGTTCCTCGCCCACGTCGAGCGCACGCGGCTCCTCGTGCACGTCGTCGAGCTCGCCCCGGTGGACGGCTCCGAGCCGACGGAGAACCACGCGCTCGTGGAGCGGGAGCTGGCCAGCTACGGCGCCGGCCTCGAGGCGCTGCCGCGCATCCTGTGCCTCTCGAAGGCGGACCTCGTGCCGGAGGCCGAGGCGGCGCGCGTAGGGGAGGAGTGGCGCGAGCGGCTCGGCGCGGCGGCGCTCGAGGTCACGGTGACCTCGGCGGCCACCGGGGCCGGCCTCGACGACCTCAGGGCGGCGATCCTCGGCCGCCTGCCCGAGTCGCGGCCGACCCTGGTCAGCGAGCCCGATGCCGAGCAGGTCGCGGAGCACCGCGTCTATCGTCCGGGTGGGGATCAGGGCTATCGAGTCGAGCCCAGGAGCGCAGGCGGGTTCCGGGTCATCGGTCGCGGGGTCGAGCGGCTGGTCGCTCGGCACGATCTCGAGAACGAGGAGGCGCTTCGCTACCTGGAGGATCGCCTGCGCGCGATCGGCGTCATCCGGGCGCTCGAGGCGGCCGGATTCGAGCCGGGCGACGAGGTCGAGATCGGGGGCGTGGCCTTCGAGCTCGACCCGGGGGCTCCGCTCGCGTGAGTTGCGGCTCCCGGACGGCCGCCTCCGTGGGCGGTCCTAATCTCTCCTGACGGTGAGCCTCGTGGTCATAAAGCTCGGCTCGAGCATCGTCGCGGACGACCGCGGCGTGGTGCGCGCGGACGTGCTGCGCCATGTCTGCGCAGAGGCGGGCGCACTGCAACGCTCGGGAGGCCATGTCGTGCTCGTGACCTCGGGCGCCATCGCCCGCGGCGCGCGCGCGCTCGAGCTGCCGGTTCGGCCGCGCGAGATGGACGAGCTGCAGGCCGCCTCCGCGGTCGGCCAGGGCAAGCTGTTCCGCGTCTACGAGGAGCTGCTGCTCGAGGCCGGGGTTCCGAGTGCCCAGGTGCTGCTCACGTTCTTCGACATGTCGGCGCGCACCCACTACCTGAACGCGCGCCGGACGCTGAAGAAGCTCCTCGACTGGGGCGTGGTGCCCGTCGTGAACGAGAACGACACGACCGCCACGGACGAGATCACCTTCGGGGACAACGACTTCCTCGCCGCTCAGGTGGCGATCCTGCTCGGTGCCGAGCTGCTGCTCCTCCTTACCGACATCGACGGCCTTCACACCGCCGACCCGCGGCTCGATCCGTCCGCACCGCTCGTGACCGAGGTCAGCGACCTCGCCCAGCTCGAGGAGCTCGAGATCGGCGCGGCGAGCTCACCGCTCGGGTCGGGCGGCATGCGGTCCAAGGTGGTGGCGGCCGAGATGGCGACCGGCGCCGGCATCCCGGCGGCGATCCTGAACGGCACGCGGCCGGGGCCGCTCGGAAGGGCGCTCCGCGGCGAGCCCGAGGGCACGCGGTTCCTCTCCCAGGAGGGCCGGGTCTCGAGCTTCAAGCTCTGGATCAGGTACGCGAAGCCGAGTCATGGGCGGGTCATCGTGGACGACGGGGCGGCCCGCGCGCTTCGTGAGCGCGGGACCAGCCTCCTGCCGGTGGGCATCGTCGACGTCGAAGGAAGCTTCCAGGCCGGCGACGCGGTCGACGTCGCGGTCAGCGGGGACGGCGGCGCGCGCGTGGGCAAGGGGATCGTCAACTACGCGGCCGCGGAGCTACGCCGCGTCAAGGGAATGAAGACCGACGACGTCCGCGCGCTCCTGCCGCGCGCGAGTGACGAGGCGGTGCACCGCGACTACTTCGTGCTCGACTGACGGCGCGGACTCCCCGCTACCCTCTCCACCGATGGCGGTCGAGGCACTCTCCGTCGCCGCAATCTGCGCGGATGCGAAGCGCGCTTCGCACGTTCTCGCGCGCGCCGACGCGGGTACTCGACACGCCGCGCTCGACGCGATGGCGGCCGGCCTGCTCGAACGCACCGGGGAGATCCTCGAGGCGAACGGACGCGACGTCGAGGCGGCGCGGGAGGCCGGCCTCGCGCCGGCGCTCGTCGATCGCCTGACACTCACCGCGGAGCGCATCGCGGAGATGGCGGGCGGGGTGCGGCGGATCGCGGCGTTGCCCGACCCCGTGGGCGAGGTGATCGATGGCCGCAAGCTCGAGAACGGGCTCGCGCTGCGCAAGGTGCGCGTGCCGCTCGGGGTCGTCGCCGTCGTCTACGAGGCGCGTCCGAACGTGACGATCGACTGCTCCGCCCTGTGCCTCAAGTCCGGCAACGCCATCGTGCTGCGGGGATCGTCGACGGCCGCGAGCTCCAACGCCGACCTGGCCGCCGTGGCCACCGAGGCGGTGGCCTCGGCCGGGCTCCCCTCGGCCTCGGTGTCGCTCATCGCCGGCGGCGGTCGCGAGGCCCTTCCCGAGCTCGTCACGCAGTCGGAGCTCGTCGACCTGGTCATCCCGCGCGGGGGCGAGGGCCTCAAGGCCACCCTCAAGGAGCACGCGACCGTGCCCGTCATCTACGCGGCGTCCGGCAATTGCCACCTGTTCGTGGATCGTGGCGCCGACCTGGACGACGCCGCGGCGATCGCGCTCAACGCGAAGCTCCAGCGGCCGGGCGTCTGCAATTCGATCGAGACGCTGCTCGTCCACGCGGACGCGGCGGCCGAGTTCCTGCCGCGCGTCCTGGGCGAGCTGCGCGAGTCGGGCGTCGAGCTGCGCGCCGACGAGCGCGCCCGGGCGCTCTCCGGTGACCTCGGATCGACGGTCGCCGCGGCGACCGACGAGGACTGGGCCACCGAGTTCCTGGCGCTGGTCCTCGCGGTCAAGGTGGTGGACTCGGTCGAAGAGGCGATCGAGCACGTCAACCGCTACGGGAGCGGGCACTCGGAGGCGATCGTCACCCGGTCCACGGACGCGGCGCACGCGTTCACCGACGGGGTGGATTCCGCCTGCGTCTACGTCAACGCCTCCACCCGCTTCACCGACGGCGCGGAGTTCGGGCTCGGCGCCGAGATCGGCAACTCCACGCAGAAGCTCCACGCGCGCGGGCCGATCGGCCTCCGCGAGCTCTGCACGTACAAGTACGTGGTCGAGGGATCCGGGCAGATCAGGGCGTAGCCAGCTTGCGCGTCGGCATCTTCGGCGGGGTCTTCAATCCCCCTCACCTGGGACACCTCATCTGCGCCCAGGAGGCCCACCGGCAGCTCGCCCTCGACGTGGTGGTCCTCGTCCCGGTCGGCGAAGCGCCCCATCGGTCGGTCGAGCACGATCCCGGCGGCGAGATGCGGTTCCAGCTATGCGAGCGGGCGACGGTGGCCGACGACCGGCTCGACGCGTCGCGGCTCGAGGTCGACCGGACCGGGCCGTCGTACACCGTCGAGACGCTCCGGGTGCTGCGGGAGCGAGCCCCGAAGGACGAGCGCGTCCTGGTCCTCGGGGCCGACCAGGCCTCGAGGCTCGCGGACTGGCGCGCGCCCGACGAGGTGCTCGCGCTCGCCGAGATCGCGGTCGTCGACCGGGGCGGCGTCGCCCGCGAGGACGTGTCACGCGCGGTAGACCGAGTCGCGCCGGGTGCCGGCGTCGCCTACTTCGACATGCCCCGCGTCGACATCTCCTCGACGCTGGTGCGCGAGCGCGTGTCCGCGGGCGCATCGATTCGCTACTTGGTGCCCGACCCCGTCGCGGCATTCGTCGAGGAGCACGATCTCTACCGGGCCGCCGCGCCGCTGGCCGCCGAGTGACCGACGCTCCTCAGAAGGCGGGCACGGCGACGAGCGCGAAGGCCGACTCGCACGCGCTGGCCGCGCGGATCGCCGCGATCGCCGCCGACCGGAAGGCGGCCGACATCCGCGTGCTCGACCTGCGCGAGATCGTGAGCTACACGGACTACTTCATCGTCTGCAGCGGCAACACCGAGCGGCAGACGAAGGCGATCCACGACGCCGTGTACAAGGAGCTGAAGGACGACGACGGGCTCCTGCCCCGGCGCGAGGAGGGCGCGCGCGAGGCACGCTGGATCCTCATGGACTACCTGGACTGCGTGGTCCACATCTTCACGCCCGAGGCGCGCGCGTACTACCGGCTCGAGCAGCTCTGGGGCGAGGCCCCGGCGGAGTCGGCGGGGTAGGGCCGCGGCAGGTTTCACGGGAGCGTTACCTACGCGCGCCAGGCGTAACGCGGATCGAGCTAGCGTCGACCCGTGCATTCCACGGCTCAGGGGGCGCCGGTCTCGAAACCGCCCCTGGGGTCCAACGGGAAGGGGACGATCGCCGAGATCGAGATCGCGGCGGCGGCCACCCGGCTCGGCGTCGCGGTGCTGAAGCCGCTCGGCGAGAGGGGACGCTACGACCTCGCATTCGATCTGGGTCGGCGGGTTCTCCGCGTTCAGTGCAAGTGGGCGCGGTTCACGGGCGCTGTGGTCTCGGTCCACCTCAGCGGGTATCGCCTTACGACGCGAGGCCAACTCCGCACCACGTACAGCGCCGAGGAGATCGACGCGGTGGCGGCTTACTGCGATGCGCTGGACCGCTGCTACCTGCTGCCGGCGGCGCTTGTCGCCGGTCGCGGTTCCGTCGATCTGCGCGTCGAGCCGCCGCGGAACTCGCAGCGAGCGGCGCTACACTGGGCAGCCGATTTTGAGCTCCCCGGGGCTATAGCTCAGCTGGGAGAGCGCCTGCGTGGCACGCAGGAGGTCGCCGGTTCGAGCCCGGCTAGCTCCACTCACGACTCGGCAAACGCGGAACTGCTTGACCTCGGCGCCCATGAGTTCCGAAACCGCTTCGGCTACTACATGGAGCGCGCGGCGGGCGGAGCGGACATCCTGATCCGGCGTCACGGCAAGCCGTTCGCGCGGCTCAGCCCACCGGGTGAACCGAGCTAAGCGCGGACCGGCTACTCGACCTCCCCAAGCAGCTCGGGACCGCCGCGCACGCCCTTGGCGACAGCAACCTCGAAGAACTCGCGCTGGGGGTGGTCGACGATTCGATCGGCGAACTTCGCGACCTGCTCCTGGTAGAAGCCGTTCCGCTCGTTCTCGCGCATGTGCTCGAGCGTGTCGCAGAGGTCGATCACGAACGCGCGGCCGTCCTCGCGGGTGAGGAGCAGGGCTCCCATGAAGCCCTCCTCCTGCTCGGCTGCCGGGACGACCGACTCGTCGAACAGCCGCACCGAGTCGGACACGTCCTCCGGATTGACCTGCACCGTCGTCACGCGTGCCACCATCGTGTTCTTCCTTTCCCTCGCGACCCGGTCGGGACGGACGCTACTACGGCCCGCCTCGCGCCCCGACCGCCCAGCAAAGGACCCGAGCGCGCCCCGCGGCGCGCGCGGCGCGCTACCTTCCCGCGCGAATGGGCTCGCGACAGAACGCCTGGGTCGCGAGCGCCGCGCGTGAGGTCGCCCTGCGCGCCCCGCGCGAGCTGGAGGCGCTCGTGGGCGTCTCGTCGCCCTCCGGCGACGCGGCCGGCGCGGAGGAGGCCATCTCGATCGTCACGGCGCTCCTTCCGACCGAGGCCGACGTGGAGCGCCCGGCGTGCTCCTCGTCCGACCACGCGCCCGACCTCCTGGCGCGCCTGAGCGGAGAGGGCGGGCCGCGCCTCCTCCTGCTCGGGCACGTGGACACGGTCGTCCGCCACGACGAGCACCGACCGCTCGAGCGCGGGGACGATCGCCTGGTCGGGTCGGGCGCGGTCGACATGAAGGGCGGAGTCGTGCTCGCCCTGGGGGTCCTGCGCGCGCTCGCGGACCGGCGCGAGTCGTTCGCGGAGATCGCGCTGCTCCTCGTGACCGACGAGGAGTGGCGCACGAGCGAGTTCGCCCACGCCGGCCGGTTCGCCGGCTTCGACGCCTGCCTCTGCTTCGAGGCCGGCGAGCGCGGACCCGCGGGCCAGGAGGGCGTGGTCGTGCGGCGCAAGGCGGCGGGAACGCTGCTCGTCCGCGCCGCCGGCGCTTCGGCGCATTCGGGGTCGGCGCCCCACCGCGGGCGGAACGCGCTGCTCGCGCTCGCCGCCGCCGCCGAGCGGGTGTCCGGGCGGCACGCTCCGTCCGGGCCGGAGCGGCTCACCGCCGTCCCCACCATCCTCCGGTCGGGCGAGGCCTTCAACGTCGTGCCCGCGAACGGGGAGCTGTACTGCGACCTGCGCGCGGAGGAGCTGTCCGCCTTCGAGCCCGTGCTGGCCGCCATACCTGCGTCGGTCGGCGGCGCGACGCTCGAGGCCGAGCTCGTCCGCCGCTGGCCCGGGATGGACACCCGTTCCGCGACCGCGAACCGGCTCGAGGACGCGGCGCGCCTCCTCGGGCGGCCGGTGATCGGTGTGGAGCGCGGTGGTGCCAGCGACGCCAGCCACGTCGCGGCTGAGGTGCCGCTCACGATCGACGGCCTCGGTCCCCGCGGCGGCGGCGCGCATACGCCGGACGAGTTCGTGCTGGAGGAGTCGCTCGCGTCGCGTGCCGAGGTCGCGCTCGCGGTCGCCGGGGCACTGCTCGATCTCGGCTAGGAGCGTCTGGCGGCTACAGGCGAGTCGTCAGCCGCTCGCCGCCCGCGTGGCGAGCAGCTCCGCGGGCATCCACGTGGCCGGGAAGACGGAGGGGACGCGTCCCGGGAAGGTCGGCGCGACCCGCATCGCGAGCTTGCCCGCGGGGCGGGCGTCGAGGCCTGGCCGCAGGTCGTCGAAGCACATGAGTAGGCGGAGGCTGGTCCCGATCTGGAAGTCGGCCACGTTCAGGTCGTCGCCCCCCAGGACGCCCTCGTCGATCAGCTCGTCGACCCGATCGAGCAGCCGCGGCAGCACCGCTAGGTCCGCTCGCACCGCCTCGTCGCCCGCTCCGTTCAGCCGCGCGGCGGCCCACACGATCGGCGGCGCCGTCTTGACCGCTAGGCCGGTGGGCACGCCGAGGCGGGCGCCCTCGGTGAAGCTTCCGAGGGCGTCCCGGTCGCGTCGCAGCGCCCACCAGGAGAGCCGGCGCGCGACCTCCTGCAGCGTCTCGTCGGCCCACCGCTCGGCCGCGTCGACGGCCTGACGCCGCTCCGGCTCGGTGGGAAGGAGCGGCGGCTCGGGACGCAGCTCGTCGAGCGCCTCGGCGATTCGCCGCGTTCCCTGAACACGCAGCCCGTCGAGCGTCACGGCTGGGACGGTCGCGCCGGGAAAGCGGGCCGCCCTCAGAAGCGGCTTCGCCAGGACGGGCATGAGGTCGACGCGCTTGTAGGGGATGCCCTTGAGCTCGAGCATCAGACGCCCGCTCATCGACGGGTGCGATCCCGGAATCACGTACAGGCGGGCGTCCATGGCGCCGCGATCGTACCCGTCAGCCGAGCCGAGCGAAGCGACGCTCCTTCCGAGAGTGCGGTCCTTACCATTCTCGGCCGTGAGCTCGCTCCGCCTGAAGTGTCGGCGGCTTCCGGGCGGGTTCCGCCTGCTGGTCGTCCTCCCCGCTGCGGTGATCGCTCTCGTGGCGGCGCCTGTGGCTTTGGCTCATTCCGGCGCACCGATCGGGCCCTCCGAGGATGCCTCCGCGCTGCAGGCAGCGATCGATTTCTCCCGCTACGGAATCGAGCACATCCTGCTCGGCTACGACCACCTCCTCTTTCTCGGCGGTCTCGCCCTGATCTCGACTCAGCTCCGCGACGTCGTAGCGGTCGTCGGACTGTTCGCCATCTCCTACAGCGCGACGCTGATCGGCGGCACGCTGCTGGGGATCGTCGTGCCGGGGCTCCTCATCGATGGCGTGATCGCGTTGAGCGTCGGCTTCGTCGGGCTTCAGATCGCGTTCGGGTCGGCCGAGGGCCGCCTCCCGGACGATCCGCGCTGGCCGGCGTTCTGCTTCGGCCTCGCGCATGGCCTCGGCCTCTCCGCGCTGCTTCAGGAGCTGCGCCTTCCGGGTGACGAGCTGCTGCCCTCGATCATGGGCTTCAACGTCGGCGTGGAGCTCGGCCAGATCTTGGCGATCGCGGCATTCATCGGCCTGCTCGCCCTGCTGCGGGCGTTCCCCTTCCCGGTTCGCGAGCGCATTCCAGCCGGGTTCGCGCTGATGTCGGCGGCGACCGTGCTCCTGGCCTTCCTCGTGCTGGGCGTCGGCCTGTGAGCTCGAGACCGGGCCGCGGTCGGTGCCGTGCGGCCGTAATCGCTCTTGTGGGGGCGACGCTCTCCATGACCGCCCCCCTTGCGCATGGTCATCCCAGCACCACCCCGACGCCGCCGCCGGCGACGGGCCCTAGCCTCATTCCGCCCGACGACGAGACGCAGTACAGGTCGGAGGTGACGGCGATCGACCCGGCGATTCCGGGGCTCTCGGCGAGGATCCTCGGTGGCCAGGAGCAGATCGAGGTCAGTTGGTCCGGCCCCGAGCCCGTGGTGATCGAGGGCGCGGAGGGCGAGCCCATGCTGCGCTTCGGCCCCGCCGTAATCGAGGTCAACGAGCGATCGCCGTCCGCGTATGAGTCCTCGGAGCGCTTCGGCCGTGTGGAGGTACCGCCGCAAGCCGACCCCGACGCCCGACCGATCTGGCGCCCGATCGCATCCGTTGGGTCCTTCGCGTGGTACGAGCACCGTGCCCAGTGGATGTCCGCGGAGCGACCCGCCGTGGTGGGGGACGGCGACGAGGCGGTCACGATCCGGGACTGGACGGTTCCGGTCGAGGTCGGGGGTCGCGAGGCGGCGATCGAGGGCACGCTGCGCTGGGTCCCGGATCCGGCGATCGTCCGCGAGCAGGGGTCGGGCGACTCGAGCCCCGTGCTCTCGGCGGTCGTCCTCGTCGCCGCGATGGCCCTCGGCGCGCTGGTCGGGTTGCGGCTCAGGCCGCGCCTGATGGCGAGTCGAGCAGCCGCCTAGCCTGGACCGGCCTTAGGCGACGGTCAACGGCAGAACTGCTCGCGGGCGAACCCGCAGTCGCTGCTTCCACCGCTTCGCGGATCGTTGATCAGCAGCTCGACGTTGCGGTCGAGCCGCTCGCCCTCGGGGCCGCCCGGCCCCTGCTGGGGGTCGTTGAAGGAGAGGGTTCGCCCGACCGAGGAGAGCTCTGCCGAACTGAAGGCGTCGACCTCGTCCGAGTCGCCCGACTTCGGGGCCTTGGAGGGCCCGTCGTGGTCGAGCAGCGTGCCGAAGATCGACAGCGTGCCGTCCTCGTTGTCCATCACCTCGATCAGCCGATGCTGGGGCGGCCAGTCCGCGATGGCCGGAGTCTTGATCTCCCAGAAGCCTCCGCCGGCCCCGTCGGAGAAGGGCTGGACCTCGTTCTCGTGCGAGTGGCCGGCGATGTACGAGACCATGTTCGGGAACTGATGGAACAGCTCCTCGAGGTCCCCGCCGTCGTGCAGCGGCGTTGACTGCCGGGGATCCCGGTCGCATCCCGGGTTGACGTCATGCCCGTGCTCGTCGTCGCTCGCGCAGGCCGGGGCCTGCTCATCGGTCGTGATCGCGTTGAGGCTCCCCGTCGCGTGGTGTCCGAAGGTGAGGATCAGCTCGTCGCGGTCCTGAGCCTTCTCGAGCGTGCGCTCGAGCCACTTGAACTGGGGATTGTCGAGGTTCCCGCTCGACGAGTCGCCGATGACGCCACCCTCCGAGATGGTGTCGAGGACGATGTACCGGATCCCGCGCTGAGGCGAGAAGTCGTAGTAAGCCGCGTGCCCGTCCGACTTGTCGAGCTGCCCCTCGTCGACGTAGGCGAACCCGTGCTCGTCCTTCTGCTCGCCCGTGTCGTGCAGCTTCTTGAACTGGCGGTGGTCCACGAACTGGCGCTGCTCGTCCGGCGGGACGAACTCGGCGCCGGCCGGCGGCGCGACTAGACCCTGGGCGCTCTGCTTCGCCGCGGCATTGGCGTCCGCGAGCCGCTCGAAGGCCTCGGTGAAGTCGGGCAGTGCCTCCTCGTCGCCCTTCGCCGCGGCGGTGCTCTTGAACGCCCCCGGCGGGAAGGCGGGCGGGAAGAACTTGAGGCAGCCCGTGCCGACCTCCTCGAACGCGTCCACGGCGGCGGCGTTGCCCTGAACGAGGCCGTCGTGGTTGCCGAACGCCGAATAGGACGGGACCTCGAGCCCCTTGATCCGGAACCGCTCCTGGCCCTTGTCGACGATGTCCTCGTAGATCGGCCACTCGGAGTATTCGCCGATCGGCTCGTTGGGGTCGTAGAAGCGTTCGTCGCCGCTGTTCCCCGGGTAGTCGCCGTAGTCCTGGACGCCGTGGTACTTGCGTGGATTGCCGAGGCTGTCGCGCTCCATTCCCTCGCAGGCGGTGCCGTCGAAGTCATTGGTACCGCTGTTCGGATCGAGCTGGCGCGACTTGAGGTCGCCGTTCCTGAAGACTCCACCCTCGAGCAGCTGGACCACCCAATCGGTCTCGTTTCGCTGCTGGCTATCCGCCAGGTCGCCGGTCATCACGGCGTTCTCGAGCTTGGCGCGCTCCCCGTCGCCCTGCTTCACCGGGCTCTCGTCGAACCGGTTGATCTGACGGATCGTGAAGTCGGTCTGATGCACGAGGAACGCCTCCTGCGGCCTCCACGCGGAGTTGAACGGGGGGATCGAGTCGGCCGCCTCGACACGCGCCGGAGACTCCTCGTCGGCGAGCTGGAAGTCGGTTATCTGCCCGAGGTACGCGAGCGACTCCCGGCGGTCCTTTCGGCCTGACTTCGGGTCGGCGAGCTCGTCACGGACGACGTGGTCCTCCCCCTCGCGAGTCTCGAGGAACTCGAAGTCCGGACCATCCGGATCGGGGCCGGTGACCGTCTGCTCGAGCGTCGAGCGCCCCGTCGTGTCGTCCGCGAGGGCGCTTCCCGCGACGGGGGCGAGAACCAGGAGGACGATGGCCGCCACGCCCGCATGCACCCGAAGTCCCCTCATCGACACTCTCCCCGGTCAGATCGCCCGAATCGCCCCCGGCAGACTACTCGCTTACGCGTCGTGTGGGCGCACGTTCCTAGGCCGTCGCCGCGAGCTCGGCCACCCGAGCGGCCACCGCGGGCGCCTGGTCCTCCTGGAGGAAGTGCTTCGCCGGCAGCGCGTGTACCTCGGTGAGCGAGGCGGCGCGGCGTGCCGCCTCTCCGTGCGAGGCGAGCTTGAGCACGGGGTCCTGCGCGCCCCACACGACCTGCACGGGATACGGCACGTCGTGGAGGGCGGCCCGGTAGAGCGCCTGCTTCGCAGGCGTCCGCTCGAAGCCGCGCATGATCCGCAGGAATGCCCGGCCGCCGTCGTCGCGCTTCAGGAGGTCGACGTATGCCTCGATCTCCTCGACCGGGGTCGCCGCGCGGTCGAGGATGCCCTGGAGGTACATGAGCCGCACGAAGAGGGGCTTCGCCATCGAGCGAAGCCAGACGTCGCCGACGACCGGCAGGGCGAACGGCTGCATGGTCCACGGTCGGCGGAGCGAGGCGACGTCGACCACTGTGTCGAGGACGGTCAGCGAGCGGACGCGCTCGGGCATCGCGCGCGCGAGCTCGAACCCGACCGGTCCGCCGACGTCGTGCACGACGAGGTGGAACCGCTCGAGCTCGAGCGCGTCGACGGCGGCGATCGCGAACCGGCCGAGCCCACTCCACGAGTAGTCGAAGCCGCTCGGGCGCTCGGCCAGGCCGAGCCCCGGGAGGTCGAACGCGAGCCCCCTGAGGTCGCGGCCCGCCAGCTCGGCGACGATCTTGCGGTAGAGGAACGACGACGCCGGAACGCCGTGCATGCAGACCGCCGGCTCGCCGGCGCCGGCCTCGATTAGGAAGCTCTCGACCCCCGCCGCCCGAAAGCGACGACCCGCCGACTCGTGCCGGCGGACGACCTCCTCGCTCGTCACCTGGGCTCGACCCAGGAGGGCACGTCGATGTCGCCGGCGCCGTCGCGACGCGACCGGCGTGGGCGGGTGGCGCGGCGCGCCTCGGGGGCGTCCACCGGCGCGTCGGCGGCTGGCGTCCGCTCCGTGGACGGCGTGCGCCGCCCGGTGGCCACGCTCAGCTCGCTCGTGACCTGCCGGTGGCCGGCCTGGACGTCCGCCAGGAGCCGCTCGCCCTGCGAGTTCAGCGCCTCTCCGAGGCGGCGCAGGCCGAGGCTCACCGCGCGCGCCTCGCGAAGCGCCTCCTCGGCGGCCTCCCTCGAGCCGGTGACCAGCTTCTCGGCCTGACGCGTGGCCGCCTCCTCGGTCTTGGCGGCGTGGGTGGCGGCGGCATCGCGCGTCTTGGTCGCCTCCGCCTGAGACTGATCCTGCAGCTTCGCGGCGTCACGGCGAGCGTCGTCGCGAATCTCCTCCGCCTGGCTCCGGGCGGCGCGAAGCTCCTGCTCCGCATCCTCGCGCGCGTCCGCGCGGACCTTCTCGGCCCGCTCCTCGGCGTCCGCGCGGACCTTGCTCGCGTAGCCCTCTGCGTTCTCGCGAACGTGCTCGGCTTCCTCCCGCATCTGCCGCGCCTCGGCGTCCGCCGCGGCCGTCCTCGAGCGCGCTTCCTCCTCCGCCTCACGGGCGAGCTGGCCGGCCGCCTCCTGTGCCGCCGCCACGATCGTCTCGACCTGCTCCGCCGCCAGCTCGGCGGCGCGCGAGTGCGGTTCAACACCCATGGAAACGGTGATTGTCCAGAAAAACCCTGCAAAAGTAAAGCAACGGGTGGCCGCCGATAACCTCCGAGCCGGCATGGAGCGGCGCTACGACCCTAAGGCGATCGAGCCCAAATGGCAGCAAATCTGGGCCGAGGAGCGCACGTGGGAGGTGTCGAACGAGGACCCCGAGGGGGGCCCGACCTCGTACGTGCTCGAGATGCTCCCGTACCCGTCGGGCGAGCCGCACATCGGGCACCTGAAGACCTACTCCGTTGGTGACGCTGTGGCCCACTTCCGCCGCCGCTCCGGCGCTCGCGTCCTGCATCCCATGGGCTACGACGCCTTCGGCCTGCCCGCGGAGAACCACGCGATCAAGACCGGGCAGCACCCGCGAGCATCGACCGACGCCTCGATCGCCGAGTTCCAGCGGCAGTTCCGCGACTGGGGCATATCGATCGACTGGTCGCGCGAGTTCGCGACCCACGAGCCGAGCTACTACCGGTGGACGCAGTGGATCTTCCTGCGCCTCTACGAGCGCGGCCTCGCCTACCGGAAGGAGGCCGCGGTCAGGTGGTGCCCGAAGGACGCCACCGTCCTCGCCAACGAGCAGGTGATCGACGGCCGCTGCGAGCGCTGCGGGACGCCGGTCGAGCTACGCCAGCTCGAGCAGTGGTTCTTCCGGATCACCGACTACGCCGATGCGCTGCTCGACGACCTCGCGACGATCGAGTGGCCGCGCCACGTCGTCACGATGCAGGAGAACTGGATCGGGCGCTCCCACGGCGCGGAGGTCGTGTTCCGCTGCGAGGAGCTCGGCGTCGACTACCCCGTCTTCACGACCCGACCCGACACGCTGTTCGGGGCGACGTTCTTCGTGATGGCCCCGGAGCACCCGGACGTGCTCAGGCTCAACGACTCGCCCGACGTGCGCGAGTACGTGAACCGCGCGCTGTCGGAGTCGGCCGAGGAGCGCGGCGCCGAGCGCCGGGAGAAGACCGGCGTGCCGCTCGGCCGAACGGTCACGAATCCGGTGAACGGCGAGCAGATCCCGATGTTCGTCGCCGACTACGTGCTCATGGAGTACGGCACCGGGGCGATCATGGCCGTGCCGGCCCACGATGTGCGCGACTTCGAGTTCGCCGGTCGCTTCGACCTCGAGGTGCGACGCGTGATCGAGGGCGGCGACGGGGAGCTCCCCTATACGGGCGACGGCGCCATGACGGCCTCCGGGCGCTTCGACGGACGGCCGAACCGCGACGCCTTCGACGCGATCGTCGATTGGCTCGAGGAGGAGAATCGCGGGCGCCGAGCGGTGCAGTACAAGCTGCACGACTGGCTGCTTTCGCGCCAGCGCTACTGGGGCTGCCCGATCCCGATCGTCTACTGCGAGCGGTGCGGGATGGTCCCCGTGCCGGACGATCAGCTGCCGGTCGAGCTCCCGGACGTCGAGGACTACGCGCCGCGCGGCCGCTCGCCGCTCGCCGCCGCCGAGGACTGGGTCGCCGTCGATTGCCCCGAGTGCGGCGGCCCGGGGAGGCGCGAGACCGACACGATGGACACGTTCGTCGACTCGTCCTGGTACTTCCTCCGGTACTGCGACGCCCGCAACGACGAGGCTCCCTGGAGCCGGCCGGCGATCGAGCACTGGATGCCGGTCGACCAGTACATCGGCGGGGTAGAGCACGCGATCCTCCACCTGATGTACGCGCGCTTCTTCTGCAAGGCGCTGGCGGACGTCGACCTCCTGGACGTGCGCGAGCCGTTCGCGCGCCTCTTCACCCAGGGCATGGTCACCCGTGACGGCGCCAAGATGTCGAAGTCGCGCGGCAACGTCATCAGCCCGCGCGACTACGTCGAGCGCTACGGCGCCGACACGGCGCGCTGCTACATCCTCTTCATCGGGCCCCCGGACCAGGACGCCGACTGGTCCGACGAGGGAGTCGGCGGCGTCCACCGATTCCTCGCCCGGCTCTGGCGGATCGCCGCCGAGGTGGCAGAGGAGACCCCGTCGCGCGATCTACCGGAGGACCTCCGCGGCGAGCCGAGCGCCCTGCTCCGCAAGGCGCACTGGGCGATCGACAAGGTCACCTCGGACCTCGGGGCGCGCTTCGCCTTCAACACGGCCATCGCCGCGGTCATGGAGCTCGTCAACGACGCCTACCGGGATCGCGACGCAATGCTGGCGTCCGCCGACGGCGCGGCGCAGCTGCGCTTCGCGATCGCCACGGCGGGCTCGCTGATCTTCCCGTTCGCGCCGCACCTCGGCGCCGAGGTGTACGAGCTGATGACGGGCCGCAGGGTCTGGGAGGAGCCTTGGCCCGCCGCGGACCCGGCGCTGCTCGAGAGCGGCACGTTCGAGCTGATCGTGCAGGTGAACGGCAAGCTGCGCGATCGTGTCCCGGCCCCCGCGGACGCCTCCGAGGACGAGCAGGAGCGGCTCGCGCGCGCGTCCGCGAAGGTCGCCGCCCACATCGACGGCGGCGAGCTCGTCAAGACGGTCGTCGTGCCGGGGCGGCTCGTCAACTTCGTGGTGCGCGCGAGCTCGAAGGCCGGTACCGCCTGAGCCGGGGCGGAGCTCACGTCGCGGTGGTCGGGCCTGATTCCGGCGCGGGCGCGGATGCGCTCGGGCACGCGCGGGAGGTCGGCCGGTTGCTCGGCGCGCGCGGGGCGGTGCTCGTGTGCGGCGGGCTGGGTGGGGTGATGGAGGCGGCCTGCCGGGGCGCGCTGGATGCGGACGGCATGACCGTGGGAATCCTGCCGGGCGGCGACCGCCGGGACGCCAACGAGTTCGTCGAGGTCGCGATCCCAACGGGGATGGGCGAGGCGCGCAACGCGCTCGTGGTGCGCGCCGCCGACGTGGTCATCGCGGTCGCCGGCGAGTTCGGAACGCTCTCGGAGATCGCGTTCGCGCTCAAGATCGGAAGGCCGGTGGTGGGGATCGCGACCTGGGAGCTCGGCCGCGGCGGCGAGCCGGTCGACGCGATCGAGCGCGCCGACGGCGCGGCCGACGCCGTGGAGCGGGCGCTCGACCTGGCCGCCTCCGCTAGCCGCTCGTAACAGGTCCCACTCGACTTGCGCCGCCGGCTCGGTTAGGCTGCCCGCCGGAATGCGTCGTCTGGGTACATGCGCGGCGTTCGCCGTGACGCTCGTTGCGCTGTCCTTGCCCGCCGCCGCGCGCGGCGAGGGCTTCAACTCCGGCGTCACGGCCGGCGAGGTCACCTCCGACTCGGCGATCATCTGGGGTCGCGCGGATCGCAAGGGCCCCGTCAACGCGCGCGTTGCCAAGGACCGCAAGATGACGAACTACGTCGATCGCCAGGGGCTAGAGGCGACCGGCGACAACGACCGCACGATCCAGACCCACGTGAGCGGCCTCGACGCGGGCGAGAGCTACTACTACCGCTTCTGCGACCCGGACGACGGGGTGGGCGTGGCCGACGTGGGCGCCGCGGTCCGCCGGAACCGCTGCAGCGACAAGGGCCGTTTCGTCACGGCGCCCAAGCCCGGCAAGGACGAGCGCATCGAGTTCGCGTACACCGGCGACTACGACGCGGAGCCCGAGCCCGGCGAGGACGAGCCGTTCTGGAACGACTTCGAGATCTTCCGCGAGATCAAGCGCGAGGAGAACGACTTCAACATCGCGCTCGGCGACACGATCTACTCCGACAGCGAGGTGCCCGGGATCGACGAGGCCGCCACGAGCGTCGAGGAGAAGTGGCAGAAGTACCGGCAGAACCTGGACCAGCGCAACCTCCAGCGGGCGCGCAAGTCGGCGGGCTTCTACAGCCACTGGGACGACCACGAGTTCCTGAATGACTTCTACCCGGGCAAGAAGGACTTCGAGTACAACGGCAATCCGATCAACATCCCCGCCGACAAGGTCTACGAGCGCGGGGTCCGCGCCTTCGAGGACTACTCGCCGGTCAACTTCACCGAGGACAAGGGCCTCTACCGGAGCATCCAGTGGGGCGAGAACCTCGAGCTCTTCTGGCTAGACCAGCGCTCGTTCCGCGACAAGAACGCCGACGAGGGCGGCACGTGCGACAACCCGCAGAGCGGCGAGCCCGACTTCGCGCCGACCGCCCCGCAGGAGACCCGCAACCTCTTCTCGCCGGCCGTCCCGTCGCTGGGCGAGGAGGTCGCGAAGAAGTGCAAGCGGAGGATCAAGGACTCGGACCGCTCGTTCCTGGGCTCGGACCAGCTCGAGCGCTTCAAGCGGCAGGTCAAGAACTCGGACGCCACCTTCAAGGTCATCGTCAACGAGACGCCCATCCAGCAGTTCTACGTCCTCCCATACGACCGCTGGGAGGGCTTCGAGGCCGAGCGGCGGCACGTGCTGCGTTTCCTGCGAGACAAGGTCGACAACGCGATCTTCCTGACCGAGGATTGGCACGCGACGCTCGTGAACGACGCGCGGCTCAAGACCCTCGAGGACAACGGGCCGAAGGACAGCGGCATCCTCGAGGTAGTCGCTTCCCCGGTCGCGACCGCGAACGTGAATATCGAGTTCGAGCGCGAGACCGGCGTGCCGAACCTGGGCACGCTCGCGGACGCCCTCTTCTTCGAGCCGCCGCCGCCCGCGGGCGTCGGGATGCAGTGCTCGGTGGTGGACGAGTTCGCATACGGGCACGTGACGGTCACCGACGACCAGCTGACCGTCCGGCCGCGGGACATCGAGGGCAACCCGCTGCTCGACGCGGGCATCCCCTGCGGCCCCTTCACGATCGACAAGGAGTAGCCCGCTAGGCCTGGTCGGCGCGCCGGAGCCCCGGCGTGACGGCACCGCCGTCTCGCTCGCGGTCCGGATGGTCGCGCTCGTTGAAGCGACGCAGACCCTCCCGGATCTCGGTCCCGGACAGGAGGCGGTTGAAGCACTCTGCCTCAATCCGGAGTCCCTCCTCGAGCGGTCTGTCGAAGCCACGCGCGGCGGCCTCCTTGTCCGTCCGGATCGCGGGCTGCGGGAGCGCGGCGATCTGTTCGGCGAGCTCCAGCGCGCGCGCGACGCACGCCCCGCTCGCGGTCACCTCGTTGACGAGGCCGATCCGCTCGGCCTCGTGGGCGTCGATCACCCTTCCGGTGATGATGAGCTCGAGCGCGCGGCGGTAGCCGACGATCCGCGGCAGCCGCTGCGTGCCGCCGTCGGCGAGTCCGACGTTCCAGCGCCGGCACGTGACGCCGAACGTAGCGTGCTCGTCCGCCACGCACAGGTCGGTCCAGCATGCCCACTCGAGGCCGCCCGCGTAGGCGACCCCGTTGACGGCGGCGATCGTCGGCTTGTAGAGGTCGGTCCAGCGCGACGGCCCGAGGATCCCCGGCGCCTCGCCGCGGTTGTGCGCGGCGATCTCCTCGGCCGTGGTCGGCACGACCGGCTCCTCGCCGCTCACGGCGCTCTTCAGGTCCCCGCCGGCGGAGAACGCCCGGTCGCCGGCGCCGGTGAGGACGCCCACGAGCGCTTCGTCGTCCTCGCGGAACGTGCTCCAGGCGTGCACGAGCTCCCGATGCGTCGCGGCATCGATCGCGTTCATCCGCTCGGGACGGTCGATCGTGATCACGGTCACCGGGCCCCGGCGTTCGTAGCGGAGGTTGGTGTAGGGGGCGGCCATCTCGGGGTGCGGGCGGGCGGCTACCTTGTCGCACGTGGCTGATGACGTCAACCGGCGCAAAGTCGTGGTGCGCGGTCGGGTGCAGGGGGTCTTCTTCCGCGACTCGACCCGCGAGGAGGCCGAGCGGACGGGCGTGGCCGGATCCGTCCGAAACCGCGCTGACGGGAGCGTCGAGGCCGTGTTCGAGGGGCCCGCCGACGCGGTCAAGCGGATGGTCGCCTTCGCCCGCGAGGGACCGGGCCAAGCGAACGTCGAAGACGTGGACGTGTCGGAGGAGGAGCCCGAGGGGCTGCAGGGCTTCACGGTCGAGTAGCCGCTCGGCGCGGGCGCTGCGGGCCCCCGGCCGCGGCCGAGCGCGACCGATTCGTAACTCGTGCGGTGGCCAGATGTCACTCGTGTGACCCGGGCGTGCATCACCGGTCCGTACGGTCGGGCGACGATGGGCGAGCGCGCGCCGGCACAGCTACTGGCCTACGGGGTGGCCGCGCTGCTGCTCGTCGTCGTCGGCGTCCGATACCTGGAGGGCCGCGGCGCCGATCCTCCGTCGACCGCGCCCGCGGTGACGCTCGACGGCGCGGCGCCCTCGGAGGGCTCGTCCGGATCGGGGGCGGAGGACGGGCTCTACGTCCACGTGGCCGGCGCCGTGCGAAAGCAGGGGCTCTTCCGGCTGACGGAGGGCGCGCGAGTCGGCGCGGCGGTCGATCGCGCGGGTGGCCCGCTGGCGCGCGCCGACCTGAGCGGCGTCAACCTCGCGGCGCAGGTGCAGGACGGGCAGCAGGTGGTGGTGCCGAAGCGGGGCGCCGCGCCCACCCCGGCAGCATCGGCTCCCGCCGGTGGGGCGACGGCCCCGGGCGCGGTCGACGGCGCTCCCGCCGGCCCGCCGATCAGCCTGGCCACGGCCACGGTCGAACAGCTCGATGCCGGGGTCGAGGGAATCGGGCCCACGCTCGCGGCGCGGATCGTGGAGTACCGGGACCAGAACGGGGGCTTCAAGTCGATCGACGAGCTCCGTGAGGTCTCGGGCATCGGCGAGGCGCGCTTCACGGCGCTGAGCGAGGCCGTGAGCCCGTAGCTGATGAGCCGTGAACGACGCCCCGAGCAGTCATGCGCGCCCGGCGCTCGACCGGGCGCGAGACGTCGTGGCCGGCCACCCCTACCACGCGACCCTCGCTGCTCTGGTCATCGGGCTCGCGCTCTCGCCCGCCGGCCTGACCGCCGCCGCAGGGGCCGCAGCGCTGGTCGCGGCCCTCGGCGCGGCGCTGCGGGTTCCGATGGTCGGGCTCTCGATGGCGGCGATGTTGCTCGCGGGGGTGGGCATGGGCGGCGCGCGGCTCGATGCGCTCGACTCCGGCACGGACGTGCTCGGCGGCGGGCGGCAGATCGCCGCCGACGCGGTGTTGCTGGAGCGACCTCGAGCGTCCACGTTCGGCTCGACGGCCGAGGTCGAGATCGCGAGCGGTCCGCTCGCCGGCGTCCGGCTCGCCGCCCGGACGCCCGCGGACGTGGAGTGGCCCGCGGGCGCGCGGCCGGGGACCCAGCTTTCAGTGACCGGGTCGGCGGCTCCGGCCCGCACCCGACCCGGGGCCGACTTCGACTATCCGGCCTACCTTCGCCGGCGGGGCGTCGCGGGCGAGCTGGCCGTCCGCACGCTCGCCCCGACCGGGCGCTCGAGGGCGGGCATCATGGGCTGGATCGACGGCATGCGCGCTCGCGCGGAGCGGGCGATCGACCGCGGCGCGACCGAGGGGCACGCGGCGCTCGCCCGCGGGATGGTGCTCGGCGACGACGCCGCGATCGCGACGACGGTGCGCGACGACTTCCGAAGCGCCGGACTCGGTCACCTGCTCGCCGTCTCGGGCCAGAACGTGATGTTGCTCGGGGCGCTGGCCCTTCCGGTCCTCGCCGCCGTCGGGCTGGGGCCACGGGCGCGGCTGTTCGCGCTCCTCTGCCTGATCTGCGTCTACGTGCCGCTCGCCGGCGCGAGCCCGTCGCTTCAGCGCGCCGGGGTGATGGGGGCGGCGGGAGTCGTCGCGCTGGCCGCCGGGCGGCCCGCATCGCGCGTCTATGCGCTGCTCTTCGCCGGTGCCGCGACGCTCGCCCTGAACCCACGCGTCGTCGGCGATCCAGGCTGGCAGCTCTCGTTCGCAGCCGTCATCGGGATATTCGCGTTCGCCCCGGCCATCCGCCGACCGCTCGGGGCGCTGCCCCGCACGCTCGGGGAGGGGATCGGGATCACGGTGGCGGCCACGATCGTCACCACGCCGCTCGTCGCGCATCACTTCGCGACGGTGTCTCTCGCAGCGCTGCCGGCCAACGTCCTCGCCCTCCCGGCGGTGGCGCCCGTCATGTGGATCGGGATGGTCCAGGCCGCCCTCGGCCAGGCCGTCGTGCTCGGCCCGCCGCTCGACGGGGCAGCGCTCGCCGCCGCGTCGCTCCTCGGCTCGGTGAGCGACGTACTGCTCGGATACCTGGAGGCGCTCGCCCGTCGGTTCGCGGAGCTGCCGGGGGCGGAGGTCACGGTCGGCGTCCCCGGCCCGATCGTGGTGGTGGCCGCCTACGCGGCGATCGCCGCCGGGGCGCTGGCCGCGCGCCGGCTCGCCGCGAGGGCGGGCCCCGCGCTCACGGCATGCGCGGGCCACTGGCGCACGGCTCCAACCTGGCAGCGGCACGCGAGCCTCGTCGCGCTGGTGGCCGTCGTCGTGGCGGGGAGCTTGAGGCTCGCCGCGCCGCCGCCCTCGCCCGACCGCCTGACGGTGTCATTCCTCGACGTCGGCCAGGGGGACGCCACGCTCGTCCAGCACCCGGACGGCGCGGCGGTCCTCTTCGACGGAGGGCCCGCCGAGGCGCGCGTCGCGCGGCTGGTACGCGCGGCCGGCGTCAGGCGACTCAGCGCTATCGTCGCGACCCACGCCTCCGCGGACCATCACGGCGGCCTGACCGAGCTCCTCGAGCGCGTTCCCGTCGACCTGCTGATCGACGGCGGCGACGGCACGACCGATCCCACCTTTCGCGCGATGGTGGCCGCGGCGCAGCGCCGCGGCATCGATCGCCTCGCGGCGGAGGCCGGCCAGTCGTTGCGTCTCGGCGGGCTGCTGGTCAGGGTGCTCGGGCCGCCACCGCGTCCCGAGGGCCCGCCTCCGGAGGACCCGAACCCGCGCGCCGTGGCCGCCGTCGTGAGCGCGGGCGGGTTCGACCTCTTCCTCTCGGGTGACGCAGAGAGCCCGTCGCTCCTCCCCCTGGCGCTGCCGGACGTCGAGGCGATGAAGGTCTCCCACCACGGGAGCGCGGACCCCGGCCTGCCCGACGTGCTGGCCGAGCTCCGACCAGAGGTCGCGGCGATCGAGGTCGGTGAGAACTCGTACGGGCATCCCACCCCCTCGACGCTCGCCGCGCTCGAGGCGGCCGGAGCCGACGTCTACCGGACCGACCGGGACGGGACGGTGAGGGTGGCGGTCGAGGGCGAAAAGGTCACGGTGACGACCGCGAGGTGAGGGGCCGGCGGGCCGTCTCGCGCCGACCCTAGACTCGGCGCCATGGCCGATCTGAAGCCCGCCTACCTGATCAAGGGCGACGACGATGCCAAGATCGACGCATGGCGTGCGCGCGTCAAGCGGCGCGCCGAGGACGAGGGTGGGGTGGGGGCCCTGGAGGCCTTCGACGCAGCTTCTGCCGCCCCCGACGACGTCGCGGCGGCGCTCGCGACGCTGAGCTTCAACCCCGGGAGCCGCTACCTCATGGTCGACGGGGTGGACGCTTGGAAGGCCGGCGCGCTGGAGCCGATCGAGCATGCGTTGGCGGCCCCACCTCCGGCCACGGTGTTGGTGCTGATCGCCCGCGGCGGGGCGCCCGATCGGCTCGCGGCGGCCGTCACCGGCGCCGGCGGTGAGGTGCGCGACTGCGGGGCCCCGAAGCCGTGGGAGATGCCCCGGTGGGTCGCCGACCGCGCCGCGGACGAGGGGCTCGGCCTCGACGCCGAGGCCGCGAAGGCGATCGTGGCGATGGTCGGCACCCGGCCACAGCGGCTCGCCCGCGAGCTGGAGAAGCTCGCCGTGGCCGCGCATCCTCGAACCCAGCTCACGGCGGAGGAGGTCGGGGGCCTCGTCGCGGGCGAGGAGACGCAGCAGGTCTACGACCTCGCCGATGCGCTCGTCGCGAGGGACCCGGCGGCCACGCTCCGAATCGCCGAGGACCTCCGGGCCGGCGAAGAGCGGCCGACACGACTCGCCTTCCCGATCGTCCGCCGCCTGCGCGAGGTCGTCAGGGCGGCCGAGCTGATCGACGCGGGCATGCCCGAGAAGCGGGTCGGAGCGGCGATGAGGCTCAAGCCCTGGATTGCGAAGCGCACGGTCGCCAAGGCGCGCGGCGCGGACCGCGAGGCGCTCGAGCGCGCGCTGTGCGCCTTCGCCGACCTCGAGATCGCCACCCGAGGAGGCGGAGAGCTCGACGAGGACACGGCCTTCTCGCTCACGCTGGCGCGGGCGGCCGCCTAAGCGTCCGGCCCTGCCCTGGGGCCGCCCGTACTCGCCGGCGGCGCCGGGTTCTAAGTCGGGGCCGGGCCTAGCCGGCGGCGCTCGCCCTGATCCGGGCGGCGCGCGCCTTCTTCCGGCCGCCGCTCCGACGGTGGAGGCCGCCGCGCGCCACGGCGCGGTCGATCTGCGAGACCAGCTCGCGATGCTCGGTGTCCGCGCGGTCCGCGTCCCCGTCGGCCACCGCGGCCTCCAGGCGGCGGAAGCACGTCTTGACGGTGGAGGTGTAGCGCCGGTTCGCGAGGCGCTCGCGCTCCGCCCGGTGTATGCGCTTTTCTTGTGAAGCGATGTTGGCCATGAACAGAATGGCGCCGCGACACGAACCTTCCGCGCGCGGCGGCCTCGTACTATAGCCCGCTCGTGGGGGCCGATGAGCGCGATGCTGCCGCCGTCTCCCACCGTGCGGACGAGCGCGACGCGGCCATCCCGATCTCGGGAGCCGGGGAGCCGGGCCGGCCGCCCGCGCGTCGCGGCCGCCTCGCGCTGAACACCGCCTTCTTCTCGTTCGCCACCGGCCTCTCGCGCATCGCCGGCCTCGCGCGCGAGATCGTCGCGGCGAGCCTGTTCGGCGTCACGGGGGCGATGTCCGCGTTCACGATCGCGTTCCAGATCCCGAACCTCGTGCGCGCGCTGTTCGCCGACATGGCTCTCCAGGGAGCGTTCGTGCCGGTCTTCACGGAGCTGCTCGAGGAGGGCCGGCGGCGGGAGGCGTTTCGCGTGGCGTCGAGCCTGTTCTTCCTGATCTGCCTGGTCCTGGGCGGGCTGACCGCGCTGTTCACGCTCCTGGCGCCGCTGATCGTCCCGCTCGTGACGCCCGGCTTCGATAACGACCCGGCGCTGCGCGACCTCACGATCGCGCTGTCGCGCCTCATGTTCCCGATCGTCCTGATGCTCGGGCTGTCGGGCCTTGTCGTTGGGATGCTCAACTCGTTCGAGCACTTCAGCGTGCCGGCGATCGCCCCGCTCGCCTGGAACCTCGTGATCATCGCCGCGCTCGTCGGCCTGACGCCGATGTTCCCGGAGGAGGACCAGATCTACGCCTACGCGATCGGAATCCTCGCCGGGACGTTCGTGCAGCTCGTCCTGCCGATGCCATGGCTGCGCGGCCGGGGCGGCCGCTTCACGCTGTCGCTCGACTGGCGCGGCCCGCACGTCCGCCAGGTCTTCGCGCTCATGCTGCCCGTCACGCTGGCGCTGGGGCTGATCAACTTCAGCCTGCTCGTCAACTCCTTCTTCGGCACGCTCGTCTCGGAGGAGGCGCCGGCGGCGATCGACAAGGCCTTTCGCATCTACATGCTGCCGCAGGGGCTCTTCTCGATCGCGATCGCCACGATCCTCTTCCCGACGCTGTCGCGGTTCGCCGCGCGCGGCGCGCTCGGCGACCTGCGCAGCACGATGGCGAACGGCGTGCGCCAGATCCTCCTGCTGCTGATCCCCTCGGCGGCGATCATGGCTGTGCTTGCCGAGCCGATCACGCGCCTCGTCTATGAGCGCGGGGTCTTCGGGCCGGGGGCCACCGATCTCGTGGCCGAGGCGATGTTCTGGTGGTCGTTCTCGCTGCCGTTCCAGGGCGCGAGCCTGCTCCTCTCGCGCACGTTCTTCAGCCTCAAGCGGCCGTGGATCACGACCGCGCTTGGCGGGCGGCAGCCTGGTCCTCAACGCGCTCGTGGCGCTCGCCCTCTACGCGCCGTTCGGCATCGCGGGCGTCGTGATCGGGACCGTGGTGGCGACGATCGCGATGACGATCGCGCAGGCATCGATCCTGGGCCGGGACCTCGGCGGGGTCGAGACGCGGCCCACGCTCACCGCCGCCGTGAGGATCCTGGCCGCCTCGGCGCTTCTCGGCGCGGTGGCCTACTTCTCCTGGGCGGCGCTCGACGAGGCGCTCGGCCGCGCGCTCGCCGCCCAGGTCGCCTCGGTGGGCGGGGCGATCCTCGCAGGGCTCGTCGTCTATGCGGCCGTCGTATGGGCGCTGCGGGTGCCCGAGGCGCGCCAGATCTCGTCGCTCATCGGCGAGCGGCTGGGCCGCGGGCGAGCCTAGGCCGGGCCGTCTCCCATAATCACCTCATGCCGCCGCCCGCGGACAGCATCCGCAACTTCTCGATCATCGCCCATATCGATCACGGCAAGTCGACGCTCGCCGACCGCATTCTCGAGCGCACCGGCGCCGTCGATCCGCGCGAGCATCGGCCTCAGCTGCTCGACTCGATGGAGCTCGAGCGCGAGCGCGGCATCACGATCAAGGCGCAGGCCGTGCGGGTCGAGTACGAGGCGCGTGGCCGCCGTTACCGCCTCCACCTGATCGACACGCCGGGCCACGTGGACTTCACCTACGAGGTGTCACGCTCGCTCGCGGCGTGCGACGGGGCGCTCCTCGTGGTGGACGCCGCCCAGGGGGTCGAGGCGCAGACGCTTGCCAACACCTATCTCGCGATCGACGCGGGCCTCGAGCTGATCCCGTGCGTCAACAAGATCGACCTCCCCGGGGCGGACCCCGACGGGGTGGCGCGCGAGATCGCGGAGCTGCTCGGAGGGTCGCCGGACGACGTGATCCGCGTGTCGGCGAAGACCGGCGAGGGGGTGGACGAGGTCCTCGCTCAGATCGCGGAGCGCATCCCGTCTCCCGCCGGGGAGGCCGACGCCCCCGGCCGCGCGCTCATCTTCGACTCCCAGTTCGACCAGTACAGGGGAGTGATCGCGTACGTCCGCGTCGTCGACGGCGAGCTCCGGAAGGGCGCGCCGATCCTCGCGATGCAGGCGGGCACGCGCGCCGACATCGACGAGATCGGGTTCTTCGGTCCGGACATGACGCCCGTGGAGGCCCTTCGCGCCGGCGAGGTCGGCTACGTGATCACGGGGATGAAGGACGTCTCCCAGCTCCGGGTCGGGGACACGCTCACGCCGCTGGACGAGCCCGCCGAGGCGCCGCTTCCGGGCTACCAGGAGGTCAAGCCGATGGTCTTCTGCGGCCTCTTCCCGGTCGACACGGACCGCTTCGCCGACCTGCGCGACGCGCTCGACCGACTCGCCCTGAACGACGCCGCGCTCACCTACGAGCCCGAGACGAGCCATGCGCTCGGGTTCGGCTTTCGCTGCGGATTCCTCGGGCTTCTCCACATGGACATCGTCCGCGAGCGGCTCGAGCGCGAGCACGGCCTCGAGCTGCTCGCCACGACCCCGAACGTCGAGTACGAGGTCGAGCTCGTGGACGGCCCGACCGAGACGGTCCACTCGCCCGTGGACATGCCCGACCGGTCCCTGATCGCCGAGATCCGCGAACCGTACATTCGCGCCACGATCCTCTGCCCCCGCGATCACGTGGGCGCGGTCATGGAGCTCTGCCAGGAGCGGCGCGGAGAGCACGTGGACATGAGCTTCCTTTCCGAGGCGCGCGTCCAGATCCGCTACGACCTGCCGCTCGCCGAGGTCGTGCTCGACTTCTTCGACCAGCTCAAGTCGCGCACGCGGGGCTACGCGTCGCTCGACTACGAGCTGATCGAGCGCCGCCCCTCGGACCTCGTGAAGCTCGACATCCTCCTCGCGGGCGATCCCGTCGACGCGCTGTCGATGGTGGTGCACCGGGACAAGGCCTACTTCGCCGGTCGCGCCACCGCCGAGCGGCTCCAGAAGCAGATCCCGCGGCAGCAGTTCGAGGTCGCGATCCAGGCGGCGATCGGGTCGAAGATCATCGCCCGCGAGAGCGTCAAGCCGGTCCGCAAGGACGTTACGGCGAAGTGCTACGGGGGCGACATCACCCGGAAGCGGAAGCTGCTCGAGCGGCAGAAGGCCGGCAAGAAGCGGATGAAGCAGGTGGGCAGCATCGAGATCCCGCAGGAGGCGTTCCTCTCGGTGCTCTCGCTCGGCGACGCCGACTGACGCGTCTCACCCGGCTCGGCGCCCCTCTACACTGCCGAGGCGCACGCGGGGCGTGGCGCAGCCTGGTAGCGCGCACCGTTCGGGTCGGTGAGGTCCCCGGTTCAAATCCGGGCGCCCCGATTGGCAGGAACCCGCTCCTCGGAGCGGGTTTTCGCTGTTCTGGGCTACGGCAGCTCCAGAAGCGCAGCCCGGCGGCCGCTCGTCGCAGGTTTCTCATCTGCGCGGCCGGGGTAGGCGTCGCTGCGTCGCCGCAGTGCGGGAGCACGCGGCGGCGCGGCCACCGGCCGGCCGCGCCCAACCGGGTGATCCGGCCCCCGCAGGGCCGCGTAAGCATCGAAAACACCGGAAGAGATGGTCGGGCCAAGGCGCCCGGCGAGGCACTCGAAAGCTATTCCGAGAGGGGAACGGCAATGGACAAGACCGAAGCGAAGATCCCGGTCGCCGAGAACGCGGCGGTGCGGGAGCTCGCGAACGATCCGTCGTCACGCAAGCGCTTCTTCAAGATGGTCGGCGGCGCAGGCGCGGCGAGCGCCTTCGCGCTGCTCGTGGCGGCGTGCGGCGACGACGAGGAAACCACGACGAGCGGTGCCACGAGCACCTCGGGCGGCGGCGCCAGCAAGGATCTCGAGATCCTGAACTACGCGCTGACGCTCGAGTTCCTCGAGGCCGACTTCTACCAGCAGGTGATCGACTCGGGCGAGGTCAAGGACCAGGCGATCGCCGACCTGGCCGTCTCGTTCGGCCAGAACGAGCAGGAGCACGTCGACGCGCTCACCGCCACGATCGAGCAGATGGGCGGCACGCCGGCCGAGGCGCCGGAGACGGATTTCGAGGATGTCCTCGCGGGCGGTGAAGAGGAGATCCTCTCGACCGCGGCGATGGTCGAGAACCTCGGCGCGGCCGCGTACCTCGGCCAGGCCGGGGAGATCGAGAGCCCGGAGGTCCTGGCCGCGGCGCTGTCGATCCACACCGTCGAGGCGCGTCATGCCGCGGCGCTCAACGAGGCCGCCGGCAACGACTTCGAGAGCGGCGACCCGCTCGTGGGGAGCATCCCCGACGGGGCGTTCGCGAGCCCGATGGACATGGACGAGGTCCTCAAGGCCGTCGAGCCGTTCCTCGCCAGCGGCGGCAGCGGCGGCGGCAACTAACCAGCGACCGACCAGAAGAAGGGAAACGACACACAATGTCCAACTCCAAGCTGGCGGTCCCCGAACTGGCCGCCGTGAGAGTCGATGGAATGACGCGAAGCTCCTTCATGCTGCGGAGCGCGCTCGCCGCCGGCGCCGTCTACGGCGGTGCCGCGGTGGGTCCCTTCGTGAAGGAGGCGATGTCGCAGGAGAACACGGGCGACGTCGAGATCCTCAACTTCGCGCTCACGCTCGAGGTGCTCGAGAACACGTTCTACGAGGATGCCCTGAGCCAGGTCTCAGGCCTCTCGAGCGACGTCCAGTCGCTCGCTGAGGAGATCCAGGCGAACGAGGCCGAGCATGTCGACACGCTGACCGCGACGATCGAGGACCTGGGCGGTGAGCCCGCCGAGGCGCCGAAGTTCGACTTCGGCGACGCGTTCCAGGACGAGGACGCCTTCCTAGAGCTTGCGCAGACGCTCGAGGACACGGGCGTGAGCGCCTACAACGGCGCAGCGCCGATGATCGAGGCCACAGAGGTGCTCGAGGCGGCCGGCTCGATCGTCCAGATCGAGGGCCGGCACGCGGCGCTCGTTCGCCTTCAGCGCGGCGAGAACCCCGCACCGACGGCGTTCGACGAGACGCTCGAGCAGCAGGAGGTGCTCGACGCGGTGATGCCGTTCATCAAGTCGTAGTCGGAAGGCTCATCAGGTCCTAGTCGGGAGGTCACCCTCCTTCCTTTCGACTAGCGCAAGGGCGCGGTCGCGCGAGCGGCCGCGCCCTTGCATTTCATGGCCCGAACCGTGCGTCTGTCTGTAAGGTCTCGCGGCCGTGAGCGAGACGACCGTCGGCAAGAGCTACCCGCCCTTCGAGTACGAGGTCGGGCGCGAGAAGATCCGCGAGTACGCGAGCGCCGTTGGCGAGACGGCCTCGGTGCACGCCGACCCCGCCGCGGCCCGGGCCGCCGGTTATCGCGACGTCGTGGCCCCGCCGATGTTCGCCGTCGTCTACTCGGCGGGCGCGATGGGACCGGCGATTCTTGACCCCGAGCTCGCGATCAACCTGATGATGATGCTCCACGGCGGCCAGGAGTTCGTCTGGGGCGAGCCGGTCTGCTCGGGCGACACGATCACCACCGTCGCCAGCCTCAAGGAGCGCTACGAGAAGGACGGGAAGGAGTTCTTCGTGTTCGAGTCGGTGTCCACGAACCAGGACGGCCAGGAGGTCGTGCGCGGCACGTGGACCAACATCGTCCGTGGAGGCTGATCGCCCTGCCGCAACCGGTCGCCGCTTGTCGTAGAGTCCCCCCCAGAGGGGAGCGACCGAGGGAGCGTCGATGCACGAGGATGCGGTGAGCGAGCCCGGCCCACGGCCGGGCGGGGCGCTTCGAGAGATCGCGGACGATCCGTCGTCGCGCAAGCGCTTCTTGAAGATGGTTGGCGGAACGGGCGCGGCCGGCGCGCTCGCCATCCTGCTCGCCGCCTGCGGGGGCGAGGACGAGACGACCACCGCCGGCGGGGAGGACACCGCGACCACGGGTTCCGGCGAGGTCTCGCCCGGCGGCGACCTCAACATCGTGAAGTACGCACTCACGCTCGAGCTGCTCGAGGAGGACCTCTACAAGCAGGTGCTCGACAGCGGCGAGGTCAGCGGCGATGTGCTCGAGCTCACGAAGGAGGTCTACGAGAACGAGCAGGAGCACGTGATCGCCCTGACCTCGACCGTCGAGCAGCTGGGGTCGACCCCGGTCGAGGCGCCGAGGACGGACTTCACGTCCGTGCTGGAGGGCGGACAGCCGGAGATCCTCAAGACGTCCGCGATGGTCGAGAACCTCGGCGCCGCTGCCTACCTCGGCCAGGCGGACTTGATCCAGAACCCGGACATCCTCTCGGCCGCGCTCTCGATCCACAGCGTCGAGGCGCGCCACGCCGCCCGCTTCAACGAATTGGCCGGCAACGGGTTCATGACGGGCAATGAGCTTCGCGGGTCGGTGCCCGACGGGGCGTTCGCGAAGCCGATGACGATGGAGGAGGTGCTGGAGCGAATCCAGCCCTTCGTCCGGAGCTAGGAGCGATATGCGGAACGGTCGACTCGCGCATCCGGAGCTCGCCCAGATCGACGTGGGCGGCATGACCCGCAGCTCGTTCATCCTTCGGAGCGCTCTCGCCGCCGGCGCGATCGCCGGCCCGGCCGCGGTCGGTCCTTTCGTGAGCCAGGCGCTGGCCCAGGAGGAGGAGGAGCTGGCCAGCCCGGACGTCGAGATCGTCAACTTCGCGCTGACGCTCGAGCTGCTCGAGGCGGACTTCTACGAGCAGGCGCTCGACCGCCTGGGCCTGAGCGGCGACGTGCGCTCGCTCACGGAGGAGATCGCGAGCAACGAGCAGGAGCACGTGAGTGTGCTCACCCGGACCGTGAGCGACCTCGGGGGCACGCCCGTCGAGGGCCTCACCTTCGACTTCGGCGACGCCTTCTCGAGCGAGGGGAACTACCTCGACCTGGCTCAGACGTTCGAGGACACCGGCGTCAGCGCGTACAACGGCGCCGCGCCGGGGATCCAGGACAAGTCGATCCTCTTGACGGCCGGGACGATCGTGCAGGTCGAGGGCCGCCACGCGGCGCTCGTCCGTGCGCAGCGAGGCGAGCCGGTCGCGCCGACGGCCTTCGACGAGGCGCTCGACATGTCCCAGGTGCGCGACGCCGTGGAGCCCTACATCGAGTCCTGAGGCGCGGATGGAGGCAGGCGAGAAGATCCCGGCGCTCGAGGTCACGCCCGACAAGTACGTGCCGCACCGCTATGCGGGCGCGTCGGGCGACTTCAATCCGATCCACATCGACCCCGAGTTCGCGAAGGCGGTGGGCCTCCCGGGCAACATCCTGCACGGGCTGTACGGAATGGCCCAGGTCGCGCGCGCCAGCAGCGCCGCCGCAGGCGGCGATCCGCGCGCGCTGCGCCGGCTGTCGGTGCAGTTCCGCGGGATGGGCTTCCCCGAGCAGGAGCTGACCGTGACCGGCGAGGTCAAGGAGGCGAGCGCCGGCCGCGCCGTGATCGACGTGGTCGCCGAGCAGGGCGGAAACCAGATCATCCGGAACGCGGAAGCGGAGTTGGCGCTGGAGTAGAGAGGTCACAGGTCGCAGGTCGCAGGTCGCGGCGGTCGCTCGGACCGTCAAGGGGACTCGCCCCGCGGGTGACGCTCGGGCTGGACCACCATCCCTGCCACCTGCCACCTGCCACCTGCCACCTGCACATCAACCCGCGACCCGCCATCTAGAGTTTCCCTCGTGCCCCCGCACGAGGAGCAACAGCTGACCCAGCGCCAGGCGTTCGTACTTCGCAAAGTCGTAGAAGGCCACGTCGAGATCGGCGAGCCGGTCGGTTCGCGCTGGCTCGCCGCCCAGGAGGACGTCAGCTGGGGACCCTCGACGATCCGCGCGGAGCTCGCCCAGCTGGAGGAGCGCGGCCTTCTGCAGCACCCGCACACCTCGGCGGGGCGGGTCCCGACCGACCGCGGCTATCGATTCTTCGTCGACCAGCTGCTGGAGCAGGGCGCGCTGCCCGAGCCGGCTCCCACGCTCGGGCTCAGCGCGATCCGGCGCGAGGTCGACGACGCGATGCGGACGACCACCGAGCAGCTGTCCCAGGTCACCGACCTGCTCGCCATCGTCTCGGCGCCGCCGATCGCCACCACGACGATTCGCCGGATCGAGGTGATGCCGCTCCAGCCGCAGGTCGCGATGGTCGTCGTCATCACCTCCACGGGGGGTGTCACGAAGCGGGTCATCTCCTACGACGAGCCGCTCGACGGCGGGCTCGTCGACTGGGCGGCGAGCTACCTGAACGAAGTCCTGGGCGGCATCCAGCTCGGCGCTCGGATGGTCCAAGCCAAGCTCTCGGGGGCCGAGCTCGAGCCCCGCGAGCGCGCCTTCCTCGCCACGCTCGCTCCCGCGTTCACGCAGCTCGAGGAGACAGCCGGCGAGACGCTCTTCGTCGAGGGCGCCGCGCGGCTGCTGTCCGAGGACCGCTTCCAGGAGCTCTCCCAGCTGAGCGACCTGATGCAGGTCCTGGAGCGCCGCGTCGCGCTCCTCTCGTTCCTGCGCGGTGCACTGTCCGAGCCGCGGGTCTACCTGCGGATCGGGCGTGAGAACGAGGCGCCCGAGCTTCGCGAGCTGAGCTTCGTGGCCGCCAACTACGGGGTGGCGAGCCGTAACCTCGGCACCGTCGGCGTGCTCGGGCCGCTCCGGATGGACTACGCCACGGCGATCATCTCGGTCCGGCAGGCGGCCGCCGAGCTCTCGCGCTTCGTAGCCGACGTGTACGACGAATGAAGCGCGACGTCTACGCGGTTCTCGGGCTGACGCGCGAGGCGTCGGACGGGGAGATCAAGAAGTCCTTCCGCCGGCTCGCTCGCGAGCTGCATCCCGACGTCAACCGCCACGATCCCGAGGCGGAGGAGAAGTTCAAGGAGGCCGCCGAGGCGTACGAGATCCTCTCCGACGCCGAGCGCCGGTCGATCTACGACCGCTACGGGCACGAGGGGCTCGACTCGCGCGGGTACGCCCCCGGCTTCGAGGGATTCGGCTCGTTCGCGGACATCTTCGACGCCTTCTTCGGCGGCTCGCCGGGCGGCGGCTTCGGACGAGCGGGAGCGGTGCAGGGCGGCGACGTGGCAGTGAGCGTCGAGGTCTCGCTCGCCGACGCCGCCACCGGGACCGCGGTCGAGGTCGAGTACGACGGGGTCGGCGCCTGCGAGCGCTGCCACGGCAACGGGGCCGAGCCCGGCACTCCGATCGAGACGTGCGAGCGCTGCGGCGGGAGCGGACAGATCCGAACCGTGGCGCGCTCGGCGTTCGGACAGCTCGTGAGGGCGCACGCATGCGACGCCTGCGGCGGGGAGGGGAAGGTGGCCCGCGAGCCGTGCTCGCGGTGCCGCGGTCGCGGCCGGGAGGCGACCAGGCGCTCGCTCGGCGTGGACATCCCGGCGGGCATCGCGGACGACCAGCGAATCCGCATCTCGGGTCGCGGTCACGCGGGCGAGCGCGGCGGACCCTCCGGCGACCTGTACGTCCTCGTAAAGGTGACGCCCGACGAGCGCTTCGTCCGCGACGGCAACGACCTCGTGTCGGTCGTCGACGTGCCGGCGCCGCTTGCCGCCCTCGGCACCACCGTCCGCGTGCCGACGCTCGACGGTGACGAGGAGCTCGATGTGCGTGCGGGGACGCAGCCGGGATCGGTGCTCACGTTGTCCGGGCGGGGCATGCCCTCGCTCCGGCGCGGGCGCCGCGGCGACCAGCGCGTCGTCGTGAACGTCGTGGTGCCGCGCCGACTCTCCGAGGAGCAGCGCGAGCTCCTGGAGCGCTTCTCGGAATCGCTCGGCGAGCGCAACCTGGCGGAGCCCCGGGAGGACTCCGTCTTCGCCCGCGTCAAGCGCGCCCTCCGCTGATCCGGCTCGCGGTTCGCGCGCCCGCGGAAGCGCGGGAGCAGGTCCTCGCCGCGCTGCTCGAGCTCGCGCCGTCGGGGGTCGAGCAGGTCGACGGCGAGGGCTTCGTCGAGTACGCCGTCTACGGGGCGCCTGGGGAGCTGCCCGCGCTCCCAGAGGGCGAAGCGCGCGTCGGCGGCGTGCCGGTGATCGTGAGCGGCGAGCGGGTGCCCGACGACTGGGAGGAGCGCTGGAAGCGCTTCCATGGCCCGCTCCTCGTGGGCGGGCGGCTGTACGTGCGCCCGCCGTGGTCGGAGCCCGCCGTGCGCCCCGGGGTGCACGAGGTCGTGATCGACCCCGGCGAGGCCTTCGGGACGGGCGCTCACGCTACGACGCGGCTGAGCCTCGAACTGCTGCTCGACGTGGACCCAAGGGGGTCGCTCGCGGACCTCGGCTGCGGCTCCGGGGTGCTCGCCATCGCCGCGGCGAAGCTCGGCTTCCGGCCGGTCGCGGCGCTCGACTGCGACCGCGGCGCGCTGCGGGCGACCGCGGCGAACGCTCGCGCGAACGGCGTGGCCCTCGATCGGATGGCGCGGGTGGACCTCCGGGCGCAGCCCGCCCCGGCGGCCGACGTCATCGTGGCCAACCTGATGCGCCCGCTGCTCCTTCGCGTCGCGGAGCTGCTCGATGAGCCGCCGCGGGCGCTGGTCGTGTCCGGGCTGCTCGAGGAGGAGGCCGACGAGGTTGCCACCGCGTTCGCGCCGCTCGAGGAGCGGCGACGGCTCATCTCGCAGGGCTGGAGTGCGAGCCTGCTCGGTCGGTGAGCTCCTTCTGGGTTGCTGCGGCGGACCGGGCCCGCCGGTGCTCCCGCTCTCGGGTACGCTCGCTTCGCTCGCTCAGAAGCCCCTCGACCGGGACACCGGCGGCCCCGGTCCGCTGGGTGCGGTCGCCGCGGTGCTCGCCCGTCCTCACCTGAGCAGACCGGCCCTCTTACGAGCCCGAAACGCCCGCTTGCGACGGGGCGGCCGGGGCGACGCCGGTCGCGCCGCCCTTCCTCTCGACGTGCCGCGCGAGCCATTCGGCGCCGGGCGTGTCGGTGAGCCCGTGGAGGATGATCGAGCAGAAGACCGCCAGCGCCGCGATGTTGAAGATCTGCTCCCCCGAGGCCAGGCCGGCGCCCAGGACGAGCAGTGAGAACGTCATCGTGGCGACCCCCTTGGGGCCGAACCACGCCATGAATGCCTTGGTCGCCAGGTCCGGTCCACGGCCCGCGAGCGCCACGAAGACCGCGACGGGGCGCGCCACGAAGAGCGTGACGGCGACGATGGCGACCGCCGCCCAGCCGTCCGCGAAGAGGCCGTCGAGGGTAAGCAGCGAGCCGAACACGACGAAGATCCCGAGCTTGACGATCTCGATCAGGTCCTCGGAGCGCCGCTCGAAGCAGACGCGGACGTCGGGTCGCCGGATGCCGAGCACGATCGCGCAGACGAACACAGCGATGAAGCCGTTGCCCTCCGGCTGGAGGACGGCGATGCCGTAGGCGAGGAAGGCGACCCCGAGCGCGTACAGCGCCTTGTCGTGGGGCTTGACCCCCGAGCTGAGCTCACCGCTGCGGGGAAGCACGCGCGACGCGACGTAACCCACGATCAGTCCCGTCACGAGGCCGAGTGAGATGTCCTGGAGCACGAACTGCCACCAGACGAACTCGTCCTCCACCGAGCCCAACGCGGCGATCAGGGCGAGCACGGCCGGGAGCGCCAACCCGTCGTTCAGGCCGGATTCCAGGTTGAGTGAGTGACGAACGAGGCGCGGCACACGCGGATTGGTGACCACGGCCGACGACAGCACGGGGTCGGTCGGCGACAGCAGCGCCCCCAGCAGGAACGCCTCCGTCCACGACAGGTCGGTGAGCGCCTTGGCAGCGCATGCGACGAGAGCCGCCGTGATCGGCATGGCGAGCACCAGCTTGCGCAGCGGCAGGTGCCAGGCACGCTGGAGCATCTCTGCCTCGACCTCCAGGCCGTCGCGAAACAGAATCACGATCAGCGCGATCACCGCGAGGCCCTCCACGAAGCCGGACGTCGCGTCGAACTCCAGCACGCCCACGCCACCTTCCCCGAGAAGGAAGCCGACGACCACGAAGACCGCGGTTAGCGACAGGAAGCTGCGGCGGGCGACGCCGGCGACGAGCGCCCCGACGACCAGCAGCAGACCGAGCACAGCCACCGGCTCCTCGAGCGCCGTGATCGAGGAAGTACCCCCGGCTGCGGTCAGCTCGAGCATCGAAGGTGAGCGTCGCAGATGCGGCTCAGAGCGAGACCGCCCCGGCGACCTCCTGCCACCAGGCGCGCGACTGCTCGTCCTCGGCGCGGCGGATGCGGTCGCGGCACCATCGGGAGAGCTGCCGTGAGCCGCCGACGGCGACCACCCCGTCCCCCGTCACGGCCAGCCGGCCGTCAGCGAGCTGGAGGAGCGCGCCCGGGGCGCCGCGACGCGTCCTGAGGCGACGCACGACGTCGACACCGGACACCGACGCGGGGTCGCCGGGGTCGCCTTCGACCGCGCTCCACGAGCCCACGCGAAAGATCGCCGCTCGGCCCCGTGGCGCGGCGAGAGGCGGCGGCGGGCGGCCGATCGGTCCCGCCTGCCAGCGGTCGAAGAGGCCCTCGACGTCCTGGCGCTGGGCCTCGCGCACGAGGATGTGCAGCCGGTCGCCTGCCTCGATCTCGGTCGAGCCGCGCGGGAGCAGGGCCTCGTCGCTGCGGACGATCACGTTGACCAGCGCCTCCCGCGGCAGCTCGAGCTCGTTCACGAGCCGGCCGACGATCACGTCGTCCGCGCGGACCGGGTACTCGACGACCTCCGCTCCGAGGCGGCGGATGGCTCCTACCTCGACGAGCGGCAGTCGCGGGAGCGCCGGACCGGCGCCGGTGAGGCCGAGGGCGCGCGCCAGTGGCTCGAAGGTCGCTCCCTGGACGAGCGCCGAGACGATCACGACGAAGAAGACGAGGTTGAAGAACCGGTCCGCCTGGGGAACGCCGGCGATCACCGGGAAGGTCGCAAGGACCACGGGAACGGCGCCGCGCAGGCCCGCCCAGCTCACGAGCACGGCCTCGCGCGGCGAGTAGCGGGCGACGCTCGTGGACAGGAAGACCCCGAGCGGCCGGGCGAGCAGCGTGAGCACGCCGACGAGCAGCAGCCCGTCGAGCGCCACCGCGCCGAGCTCGCTCGGGAACACGAGGAGCCCGAGCGTGAAGAACAGCGCGATCTGGCTCACCCACGCGACCCCGGCGTGGAAGTCGCCGATCGTCCGCTTCGCGGGCGTCCGCGAGCTGCCGAGCGCGAGGCCGGCCAGGTAGACGGCGAGGAAGCCGGAGCCGTGGAGCACGTCGGCGAGCCCGTAGGCGAGCGCTGCGGCTGCGATCGACGCGACCGGATACAGGCCGCTGGTGGCGAACTGGGCGCGCCTGAAGGCGATGACCGCGAGCCGGCCGACTAGCAGGCCGATGGCGCCCCCGATCGCGAGCTCGGCCACGAGGAGGCCGGCCATGTCCACGAGGCCGTAGTCGGGCAGCTGGATCCAGTCGATGAACCCGATCACGAGCAGGATCGCCACCGGGTCGTTCAGGCCCGACTCCGCCTCGAGCGTGCGAGCGAGGCGACGCTTGAGCCCCGATCCGCGAAGCGCCGAGAAGATCGCGGCGGAGTCCGTCGAGGCGACGATCGAGCCGAGCAGCAGCCCCTCGAGCAGGCTCAGGTCGAGCAGCCAGTAGGCCGCTGCGCCCGTGACGAGCGCCGTGCCGAGCGTTCCCACCGTGGCCAGCGAGATCCCGACCCCCACGACCGGCCGGATCTCGCTCCACCCCGCGGCGAGACCGCCCTCGAACAGGATCAGCGACAGGGCGATGACGCCGATCGTCTGCGTGAGCTCGGCGTCCGTGAAGTCGATCAGCCCGAGGCCGTCGGAGCCGACGAGCATGCCGAGCATGAGGAAGAGGACAAGGCCGGGCACACGGACGCGGCCGGCGAGCAGGGCCGCGAGGATCCCAAGCGTGAGGAGCGCGCCCGCCGCGAGGATCAGGCCGCCGTCGGACGTTGACACGCAGCGAGTCTAGGTCCGCCGCACGCCGTCGCGGGGTCCGCCTGAGGCGCGGGACCGGCATCTAGACTGAGGGCGTGACCCTGATCGAGCAGCTGAAGACGGACACCGCGGCCGCCCTGAAGAGCGGTGACAAGGAGCGCGTGGGCGCGCTCCGACTCGTGAGCGCGGAGCTCCAGCGAGCGGCCAAGGAGGACGGCGACTCGGTGGATGAGGCAGCGGTCCTCCAGCGTGAGCGCAAGCGCCGGCTGGAGGCGTCACAGGCCTACCGCGACGCCGGTCGCGAGGATCTCGCCGCCGGCGAGGAGCGCGAGGCCGCGGTCATCGAGGGATACCTCCCCGACCAGCTCTCCGACGAGGAGCTCGACGCGATCGTGGGCGATGCGGTCGCGGAGTCCGGCGCGGCCTCGCAGAAGGAGATGGGCAGGGTGATGGCGGCCGTCATGCCGCGCGTCAAGGGGCGTGCCGACGGGAAGCGGGTCAGCGCGGCCGTGCGCGAGCGGCTCGGCGCCTAGCCAGGGATGCGAACCCAGCTCGAACTGCCGAACGACGTCGCCGCGGAGCTCGCGGGAGCGCACGACGCGGTAATGCGCGCGCTCGAGGAGAACCTCGACTGCGAGGTCTACCTGCGTGGAAACGTCCTCACCCTCGACGGCGCCGACGGCGAGGTGGAGACGGCCCGGTCCGTCGTTCGCGAGATCTCGGACCTCGTGCGTCAGGGGCACCAGGTCGCGCCCGGCACGATCGAGGCGATCAGCGGGGCGCTCGAGCGCCACGAGAGCCCGAGCCGCATCCTCGAGGACGTCGTCTGGCGTCATCGTGGCTCGAAGGTCGCGCCGAAGACGGTCAACCAGAAGCGCTACGTGGACGCGATCCGCGAGGAGACCATCACCGTGGGCATCGGCCCCGCCGGCACCGGCAAGTCGTTCCTGGCCGTGGCCATGGCGGTCGCCGCGCTCTCACGCCGCGAGGTCAACCGGATCGTGCTCACGCGCCCGGCGGTCGAGGCGGGGGAGCGGCTCGGGTTCCTGCCCGGCGACATGATGGCCAAGGTCGATCCCTACCTCCGGCCGCTCTTCGACGCCCTCTACGACATGCTAGAGCCGGAGCGCGTCAACCAGCACCTCGAGCGCGGCACGATCGAGATCGCCCCGCTCGCGTTCATGCGCGGCCGCACCCTCAACGACTCCTTCATCATCCTGGACGAGGCGCAGAACACGACCCCCGAGCAGATGAAGATGTTCCTCACCCGGCTCGGCTTCAACTCCAAGATGGTCGTGACTGGCGACGTGACCCAGATCGACCTCGAGAAGGACCGGCGCTCCGGCCTCGTCGTGATCGGGGACGTGCTCGGCTCCGTCGAGGGCATCGAGTTCGTGCGCTTCGGCGGCGAGGACGTGGTTCGCCACAAGCTCGTCCAGCGCATCGTGGAGGCGTACTCCGAGTACTCGGAACGTCAGGCGCCCGGGCTGCGGCAGGCTCGCAAGCGCGCCAACTGAGCCTGGCCCGCGGGGTCGCCACGACGCTCGAGATCGAGATCACGGCGGGCAACGAGCCGCTGGCGCGCGCCGCCGAGGCCGCGCTCGAGGCCGCGGGCGTCCGCGACGGGCACCTCGCGATCAGCCTGGTGGAGCCCGACGAGATCAGGGCACTCAACCGCGCGCACCGCGACCGTGACCACGTGACCGACGTCCTGTCGTTCCCGATCGACGGCGCGGGCCCCGCGGCGGGCCCGCGAGAGCTCGGCGACGTCGTCGTCTGCCCGGCGGCCACGCAGGACCTCGCCGAGGCGGTGGTCCATGGCGCCCTGCACCTCTGCGGCTACGACCACGAGCGCGACGACGGCGAGATGCTGGCGCTCGAGCGGCGAGTGCTCGCGGGGCTCAGGTGAGCACGCGGAGCGGATTCGTGGCGCTGGCGGGGCGGCCCAACGTCGGCAAGTCGACGCTTCTCAACCGGGTCGTCGGCGACAAGGTGGCCATCGTCTCCGAGCGGCCGCAGACGACCCGGCGGGCGATCAGGGGCATCGCCAGCGGCGCGGACTGGCAGGTCGTCCTCGTCGACCTCCCGGGCGTCCAGCGGCCGCGTGACGAGCTGACCGGCCGGATGCAGGAGCGCATGGCGCGCGAGCTGCGCGGCTCGGACGGCGTGCTTTTCGTGCTGAACGGCCAGCAGCGGGTGGGCGCCGGGGACCGCTTCATCGCCCGCGCGATCATTGCGGCGGGCGTCAAGCCGGTCCTGGCCGTGAACAAGGTCGACCTGCTCGACCGCGCGCGCACGGCGGCGGCGCTGAGCGCGGCCGAGGGGCTCGGGCTCGACGGCGAGATCTTCGCGGTCAGCGCCCGGACCGGCGCGGGCGTCCCGGAGCTCGCCTCGGCTCTCGTCGCTCTCCTCCCCGAGGGCCCCTTCCTCTACCCGGCTGCCGACCGGACCGATCTGCCGGAGCGCGTTCGGATCGCCGAGCTCGTCCGAGAGCAGGTCCTCCGCCGGACGCACCAGGAGCTGCCCCACGCGGTGGAGGTGGAGGTCGAGGAGCTCGAGGAGCGCGCCGACGGCCTGCTCGTGATCCGCGCGCGGGTCTGGGTCGAGAGCGAGTCGCAGAAGGCGATCGTGATCGGCGCCGGCGGTCGGATGGTGCGCGAGATCGGGAGCGGAGCGCGGCGCGAGATCGAGGCCTTCCTCGACCGCCACGTCCACCTGGAGCTCAGGGTGCGCGTGCGGAAGGCGTGGCGGCGCGACGCCGCGATGCTGGATCGGTTGGGGATATGAAGAGAGGCCGCAGGTGGCAGGTCGCAGGATGGCAGGGGCGACAACACCAGCGGGTTCGGTCGGCTGTCACCGGCCGCCAGGGACGAGGCCATCGATCGCCCTGCGCCCTGCGACCTGCCACCTGCCACCTGCGACCTGGCCATAACATGGCTTCAATGGAGCTGCAATTCGACGACAAGGGCCTTCTGCCATGCATAGTGCAGGACGCCCGTACGGGGGAGGTTCTGACGCTCGCCTACATGAACCGCGAGGCCCTCGACCGGACGCGGGCCACGGGCGAGACCCACTTCTTCAGCCGCTCCCGCCAGGAGCTCTGGCACAAGGGCGAGACGTCCGGCAACGTGCAGCGTGTGCGCGCGCTTCGCTACGACTGCGACGAGGACGCCCTCCTCGCGCTCGTCGACGCGGCCGGTCCCGCGTGCCACACCGGAGAGCGCACCTGCTTCTACCGTGGCGACACGGCGCCGGCGCCTTTCGAGGCGCTCCCGGCGCTCGAGCGAACGATCGCGGACCGCGCCGCCGCACGACCCTCCGGCAGCTACACGGCGGAGCTCCTCGCGGAGCCGGCGCGGGTGGGGGAGAAGGTCCGCGAGGAGGCGGACGAGGCGGCGCGCGCCGCCGCGGACGAGTCCGACGAGCGTCTCGCCGAGGAGGCCGCGGACCTCCTCTATCACCTCGGGGTGCTCCTGGCGGCGCGCGGCCTGTCGATCGAGCCGGCGCTTCGGCAGCTCAATGCCCGTCGCCGCTGACAGCTCGTCGCTCGAGGTCACGCCGCCGCTCGCCGAGGTCCGCGAGCTGGCTCGCGACCACACGCTCGTGCCGCTGCGGCACACCTTCATCGACGACTGCGAGACCCCGGTCTCCGCGTACCTGAAGCTCCGCGGCGCCGGCCCGTCGTTCCTCCTCGAGTCGGCCGAGCAGGGCCGGCGGCTCGGCCGCTGGTCCTTCCTCGGGGTGCAGCCGAGGACGATCATGCGGATCGACGCGGGCGAGCTCACGATTGGCGGCGAGCCGCGCGCGTTCGACGATCCCTACGGCGCGGTCGCCGACGAGCTCGCCCGGTACAGCGTGCCGGCCCTGCCGGGACTCCCGCCCTTCGCCGGCGGGGCCGTCGGCCTGTACGGGTACGACCTCGTCCGCCGCGCCGAGCCCACGCTCGGCCCGCCCGGGGCAGACGAGCTGGGGCTTCCCGACCTCGCGGTGATGGTCTCGGACGTGCTGGTCGCGTTCGACCACTGGGCCCACGAGGTGACCGTGCTCGCCAACGTCTTCGTGGACGACGAGCTCGAGGCGCGCTACGACGAGGCGCGCCAGGCGATCGGCGCCGTGCTCGACCGCCTCGCGGAGCCGGTCGCCCGGCAGCGCGTCCAGCGGCGCGAGCCGCCGAGGTTCGAGTCGAACATGGGCGCCGACGGGTTCGCCGCGGCGGTCGACCGCGTGAAGGAGTACATCCGCGCGGGCGACGCCTACCAGGTCGTCCCGAGCCAGCGCTGGAGCGCGGAGGCGCCGGTCGAGGCGTTCTCCGTCTACCGCGGCCTGCGCACGATCAACCCCAGCCCGTACATGTACTTCCTCGACTTCGAGGACTTCGAGATCGTCGGCGCGTCACCCGAGTCGCTCGTCAAGGTCACGGGGCGGCGAGCGGAGCAGCGACCGATCGCGGGCACGCGGCCGCGTGCCGCCACCGCGCGCGAGGACCTCGAGCGAGCCGAGGAGCTGCTCGCCGACGAGAAGGAGCGCGCCGAGCACGTGATGCTCGTCGACCTGGGCCGGAACGACCTGGGGCGCGTCTGCGAGTACGGATCCGTCGTTGTCGAGGAGCTGATGGAGGTCGAGACGTACTCGCATGTGATGCACATCGTCTCGGCCGTCTCCGGGAGGTTGCGCGAGGGAGTCACCGCGATGGACGCCCTCCGCGCCTCGCTCCCGGCGGGCACGCTCTCGGGAGCGCCGAAGATCCGCGCCATGGAGATCATCGACGAGCTCGAGCCCGTCAAGCGCGGCCCGTACGGCGGCGCGATCGGGTACCTGTCGTACACGGGTGACCTCGACACGTGCATCTACATCCGCTCGGCGGTGGTCAAGGACGGGCGGATGTGGGTCCAGGCCGGAGGTGGGATCGTGGCGGACTCCGAGGCGGGCTACGAGGTGAGGGAGACGGAGGCGAAGGCGGGCGCGGTGTTCGAGGCCGTGGCGCTCGCGTGCCGTCAGCCCGACTGGGCATGAGGGTCCTCGTCCTCGACAACTACGACTCGTTCACGTACAACCTCGTGCAGTACGTGGGCGAGCTCGGCGCCGAGCTCGACGTCGTGAGGAACGACGTGGCCGGCGTCGACGAGCTGCTCGGGCGCGGGGCCGAACGGCTGATCGTCTCGCCGGGCCCGCGGACGCCCGCCGACGCCGGCGTGTCGAGCGAGGCCATCCTCCGGTTCGCCGAGCGGGGCGTGCCGGTCCTCGGCGTCTGCCTGGGGCACCAGGCGCTGGCTGCCGCCTTCGGCGGCGCGGTGGTCCGCGGCGACCCGGTGCACGGCAAGACCGCCGAGGTGGAGCACGACGGCCGGACGATCTTCGAGGGCCTGCCGAACCCGCTCACCGCGGGGCGCTATCACTCGCTCGTCGTCGAGCCCGGGATTCCGGACTGCCTGGAGCGCTCGGCACACTCGAACGGCACCGTCATGGCGGTGCGTCACCGCGAGCTCCCGGCGGAGGGGGTCCAGTTTCACCCCGAGTCGGTGCTGACGGGCGACGGCCGGGCGCTGCTTCGCAACTTCCTGGAGCGCCGCTGATGCCGAACGCCATCCTCACCGCCGCGCTCGATCGCGTGGCGCGGCGCGAGGACCTCGGGGCCGACGACGCGGCCGCAGTCCTGCTGGAGGTGATGGAGGGCAGGGCCTCGGAGGCGGAGACCGCGGCCTTCCTGATCGGCCTGCGCACTAAGGGGGAGACCGTGGCCGAGGTCGTGGGGCTCGCCCGGACGATGCGATCGCTCGCGGCGCCGGTCGGGGGCGCGAGCGACGACCTGCTCGACACGGCGGGCACGGGCGGAGGCCGCCCGACGTTCAACGTCTCGACGACCGCGGCGTTCATCGCCGCGGGGGCCGGCTGCGCGGTGGCCAAGCACGGGAACCGCTCCGCCACGGGACTCAGCGGCTCCGCCGACGTCCTCGAGGCGCTCGGCGCGCGAATCGACCTCGACCCCGAGGCGGTAGCCGAGTGCATCGACACGGTCGGCTTCGGCTTCATGTTCGCGCCGCAGCACCACCAGGCGATGCGCCACGTGGTGCCCGTCCGCAAGGCGCTCGGGGTGCGGACGGTCTTCAACCTGCTCGGACCGCTGACCAATCCGGCGGGCGCCGCCCGCCAGCTCATCGGCGTTTCCGACGCCGCGGGCATGGTCACCGTCGCGAGTGCCCTGGCCGACCTCGGGGGGCGCACCGCGTTGGTAGTGTCGAGCGAGGATGGCCTCGACGAGATCAGCGTCTCGGGGGCGACCCTCGCCGTGGAGCTGAAGGACGGCGGGACCCATCGCATGACGCTGACCCCGGAGCAGTTCGGGGTCGATCGTGCGGCGCCCGACGCCCTCGGGCCCGGCACGCCGGACGAGAACGCGAGCGTGACGCGATCGGTGCTCGAGGGCGGAGGACGCCCCGCCGAGCGCGGCGTCGCGCTGCTCAACGCCGGCGCCGCCGTGTACGTGGCCGGACGTGCGGACTCGATCGAGGCCGGGGTCGCGATGGCCCGGGACGCGGTGGACTCGGGCGCCGCCGCCGCCACGCTCGCCCGCTTCGTCGAGCGCACACGCGCGCTCGCGCCGGCATCTTGAGCGTCCGGCTCGAAGACCTCGTCGCGGCCACGCGCGAACGGCTGGAGCGCCAGAAGCGCGAGCGACCACTTGTGGAGCTCGAGCGGGCCGCGACGGCGGCCGAGCCGCGACCCTTCGCCGAAGCGCTGTCGAGGCCCGGGACCTCGCTGGTGGCCGAGCACAAGCGCCGGTCGCCCTCGGCGGGCCGGATTCGCGACGACGCCGATCTCGCGGGCCTGCTCTCGGCGTACGAGCGGGGCGGCGCTGTGGCCGTGTCGATCCTCACCGAGGAAGTCCACTTCGGCGGCTCGCCCGACGACCTGCGCGCGGCGCGCGCGGCGTGCGACCTTCCGATCCTTCGCAAGGACTTCACGATCGATCGGTACCAGTTGCACGAGGCAAAGGCGCTCGGGGCCGACGCCGTCCTGATCGTCGTCGGATCGCTCGACGGCGAGCTGCTCGGCGCGCTTCACGAGGAGGCGCGCGCGCTCGACCTCGACGCGCTGGTCGAGGTGCACGGCGAGGCCGAGCTCGAGCTCGCCCTGGAGGCGGACGCCGACGTGATCGGGATCAACAACCGCGACCTGGTGGACTTCGCGGTCGACCTCGACCGGACGTTCGAGCTGCTCCCGGAGATACCGGCGGGCAAGACAGTCGTGTCCGAGTCCGGCATCTCCTCACGCGCCGACGTGGAGGCGCTCGAGAGCGTGGGCGTCGACGCCGTGCTGGTCGGGGAGGCGCTGATGCGCGCGCCCGGACCCGGAGGCCGCCGCCCGGGAGCTGTCGGGCGCCGAAGACCCGACCGACGGCGGCGGAGCGCCGCGCTGAATGCGCTTTACGCGCGTTTAACCTCGGGCCCCTAGAACTCCAGGCCGTGTCTCGCTTCTCCCATCTCCTTTCCGGGCTCGCCGGAGGGTTCCTAGCCCTCGTGGTCGCCGTCGTCCTCCTAGCCACGGGCGTGATCGACGCGGGCGACGACGAGGACGGGGGCACGGTCGCGCAGCAGCCGATCACCCGCCCCGCCGCCGACGATGCCTCGGACGACCTCACGGTCAACGACATCTACAAGGAGGCGAGCTCCGGAGTCGTCTTCATCGAGGCGCAGGGCGTGGCGAGCGAGTCGCCGTTCGGCCTCCCCGATCAGCAGCAGGAGGGCACGGCGAGCGGATCCGGGTTCGTCCTCGATGACGAGGGCTACGTGCTCACGAACGCGCACGTGGTGGACCGCGCCGACGACGTGACGGTCCGGTTCGGCGAGGACGACGTCGTCGACGCCGAGGTCGTCGGCGCCGACCTCTCGAGTGACCTCGCGGTTCTCAAGGTCGACCCTGACGAGGCGGACCTCAACCCAATCCCGCTCGGGAACTCGAAGGACCTGCAGGTCGGCGATCCGACGATCGCGATCGGCAATCCGTTCGGCTTCGACCAGACCGTCACGACAGGCATCGTCTCCGCACTCCAGCGGCAGATCCAGGCCCCGAACGGCTTCTCGATCGACAACGTCGTCCAGACCGACGCGTCGATCAACCCCGGCAACTCCGGCGGCCCGCTGCTCGACGGCGGCGGCCGGGTGATCGGGATCAACTCCCAGATCGCGACCGGCGGCGCGAGCGGCTCGGTGGGGATCGGGTTCGCCGTCCCGATCGACACGGCCAAGGAAGTGATCCCTCAGCTCAAGGAGGACGGCGAGGTCGAGCGCTCCTTCCTCGGGCGTCACGACCGCGCCGGTCGACTCCCAGCTCGCCGAGGACCTCAACCTGCCCGCCGACCAAGGCGCCCTCGTCCAGGAGCTCACCCCGAACGGGCCGGCCGAGGAGGCCGGGCTGCGCGCGGGCCGGACCGAGACGGCCGAGGGTCTCCGAGCGGGCGGCGACCTGATCGTGGGCGTCGACGGCACCGAGGTGGTCGATCCCAACGACGTTGCCGCGGCGATCGCCGACAACCAGCCAGGCGACACGGTCGAGGTCGAGTTCTTCCGCGGCGACGAGCGCCAGAGCGCGGAGGTGGAGCTCGACGAGCGGCCGGCCCGGGCGGACGCCCAGCAGAGCGCGCCGGGCGGCGGCCCCCAGCCGCCGGACGACTCGCAGCCCTTCCCGCTCCCGTAGTCGGCGCGCGGGGCCACGGCTCGCGCGGCGACGCTCCCGCGTGCCACCATTGACGCATGACCAGCGTCAAGGTCTGCGGCATCACGAACCTCGAGGACGCGCGCCAGGCGGTGGGCCTGGGCGCCTGGGCGATCGGCCTGATCTTCGACGCGCGAAGCCCGCGCGCATGTCCGCCCGAAGCCGCCGAGGAGATCGCCGCCGAGTTCCGCCGGCGGGCATGGATCGCCGGCGTCTTCGTGAACGCGACGCTCGACGAGGTGGCGAGCGCCGCGGACCGGTGCTCGCTCGGCATGCTTCAGCTCCATGGCGACGAGGGCCCGGCCTTCTGCCGGGAGGCCGCCCGCCGCACCGGCGCCAGGGTCATGAAGGCCGTACGCGTGCGCGACGCCGCGTCGATCCGCGCGCTCGAGCCTTACGGCGTCGACTACCACCTGCTCGACGCGCACGTCGAGGGGCGCCCCGGCGGGACCGGGGAGACGTTCCAGTGGGACCTCGCCGCGACGCACGACCGCTCGGTCCCGGTCGTGCTTGCCGGCGGGCTCACGCCCGAGAACGTCGGCGAGGCGGTCGCGGTGGTGCACCCGTTCGCGGTCGACACGGCGAGCGGCACCGAGGCCGCCCCCGGTCGCAAGGACCCGGCCAAGCTGACCGCCTTCTTCCGCGCCGTCGAGCAGGCGTCCCCGCGTCCCACGGTCGCGTGAGCGCCACCGGCGTCGAGCGACGCTTCGGGGAGTACGGCGGCCGCTACGTGCCCGAGACCCTGATCCCGGCGCTCGAGGAGCTCGAGCTGGCGTGGGTCGAGGCCCGCGAGGACCCGGGGTTCCAGGCCGAGCTGAGCGCCCTCCTGCGCGACTACTGCGGGCGGCCGACGCCGCTGTACCGCGCGGAGCGCCTCTCCGAGGCGACCCGGTCGGACGTCTATCTGAAGCGCGAGGACCTGCTCCACACCGGTGCGCACAAGATCAACAACGCGCTCGGCCAGACGCTGCTGGCCCGGCGCATGGGCAAGCGGCGCGTCATCGCGGAGACGGGAGCGGGCCAGCACGGGGTCGCCACGGCCACGGCGTGCGCCCTGCTCGGCATCGAGTGCGTCGTCTACATGGGGACCGAGGACATGCGCCGCCAGCAGCCGAACGTGGAGCGGATGGGGCTGCTCGGCGCCCGGGTCGCGCCGGTCGAGGCCGGGGCGCGCACGCTCAAGGAGGCCGTGAGCGCGGCGATCAGGGACTGGGTCGCGACCGCCGGCTCGACTCACTACGTGATCGGATCATGTGTCGGCCCCGCGCCCTACCCCGCGCTCGTGCGCGAGCTCCAGCGGGTGATCGGAGACGAGGCACGGGCGCAGGTTCTGGAGCGTGCCGGCCGGCTGCCCGACGCGCGTGATCGCGTGCGTGGGTGGCGGCTCCAACTCGATCGGGACCTTCGCCGCGTTCATCGACGACGCGGACGTCGAGCTGATCGGTGTGGAGGCGGGCGGCGAGGGGCTCGACTCGGGCCGCCACGGCGCGCCACTCGCCACCGGGGCGCGCGGCATCCTCCACGGCGCGATGTCGGCGGTCCTCCAGGACGACGACGGCCAGGTCGTCGAGGCGCACTCCGTCTCGGCGGGGCTCGACTATCCGGGATCCGGGCCCGAGCACGCGCGGCTCCGCGACGACGGCCGGGTGAGGTACGTCGCCGTGCCGGACGACGACGCCGTGGCCGCCTTTCGCCGCCTGTCGGAGCTCGAGGGGATCATCCCCGCGCTCGAGCCCGCGCACGCCATCGCCTGGCTGCTCGCGAACCCCGCGCCGGCGGGCACCGTCGACCTCGTCACGCTCTCCGGGCGCGGCGATAAGGACCTGGCCGAAGCCCTGGCCTTTGAGAGCTGACCGGCCACGGGAGCGCCGGCGGACGACGAGCCCCGCCGGAGCTGCGGCCCTGCGACCTGCGACCTGCGACCTGCGACCCGTTTCGTGACCGGCCCCGACCGCATCGCCACGGCATTCGCCTCGCACGAGAAGCAGGCGGCCCTCATGCCGTACCTGATGGGCGGATTCCCCGACGTCGAGGCGTCGCTGCGTGCCGGCATTGCCGTGCGCCGACGCGGGCGCCGACATGCTGGAACTCGGCATCCCGTTCTCCGACCCGCTCGCCGACGGCCCGGTGATCCAGGCGGCCGGCACAGAGGCGCTCCGGGCGGGCGCCACGGTGGCCGGGGTCCTGGGCGTGTGCGCCGAGCTCTCGGCCCGTCTGCCGGTCGTCCTGATGACCTACGCGAACAGCGTGCTCTCGCATCGGAGCGGGCCGTTCGTCGAGGCGGCGGCGGAGGCCGGCGCGGCCGGGCTCATCGTGCCGGACCTCCCGCACGACGAGGCCGCGGCGCTCCGCGCGGCGTGCGACGAGGCGGGCCTGGCGCTCGTGCCACTCGTCGCGCCGACGACCCCCGACGACCGTCTCTCTGCCATCGGCGCCGACGCGCGCGGCTTCGTCTACACGGTCTCGCTCGCCGGGACCACCGGTGAGCGCGACGCGCTCCCCGACGAGCTCTCCGACACGGTCCGGCGCGTGCGTGCCGCCACCGCCCATCCGGTCGCGGTCGGGTTCGGGATATCCACCGGTCCGCAGGCGCGGATGGTCGCGAGCCTCGCGGACGGGGTGATCGTCGGGAGCCGGGTCGTGCGCGCGGCCGGCGATGGCGGCCCGGAGGCGGTAGGGGAGCTCGTCGGCGAGCTCGCCGAGGCCCTCGCCTGACCGGTCGGCGCGGAGGCGAGCGCGTCAGCGGCCCGCGGCGCCGTTGATACGGTTCCGGCGTGGCGAGCGCTCCCCCCACCACAGCCTCCGCCGAGGCGGTGGCGACGAGCTACTTCGAGGCGATCGCTCGCCAGGACGTCGACGCCGCCGTGGCGCACTGGGCACCCGACGGCATCGACGACGTCGCTCCGCTGCGCGTGTATCGCGGCCAGGACGAGATCCGAGCGTTTCTCACGGCCGGGCCGGCGTCCATGCCGGACTTCGAGCTGCGCGTGGAGCGCGTGACCGGCGGCGATCGAGTGGCCAGCGTCGAATGGCGGCTGAGCGGAACGTTCACCGGCATTCCGTTCGAGGGCATCGATCCCACCGGGCGGCACGTCGACCTGCGCGGCGTCGACTGCGTCGAGGTAGAGGACGGCCGGATCACGAGGAACACGGCCTACTACGACGGCGCGACCTTCGCGCGCCAAGTCGGCCTCCTACCGCCACAGGATTCGGGAGCGGAGCGCGCGATGCTGGGGGCGTTCAACGCCGCCACCAAGGTCCGCGCCCGGCTGCGCGAGCGCTTCGACCGCTGATGGGCGTCCTCGTGGCGCTTACGGTCGGGCTGATCATCTGGATCGTCGCCTGGACGTTCGGGATCAAGTCGCTCGACGCATTCATGGTCGTGATCCTGCTCGTCGTCGTAGCGGTCAGCGCGCGCATCGTCACCCCGTTCGTCCGCCGCCAGCTCGGCGGCGAGTAGCCGCGGTCGGGGCGCTACCCGAAGAAGGCCTCGGCCACCTCGTAGTCCTCGACCGGCACCGTGCGCAGCTCGCTGACCGCGTCGGCGAGCCGCACGAGCTCGATCCGCGTGCCGTGGACCGCGGGCATCATTCCCCATCGCCGTTCCTCGGCCGCGTCGATCGCGGCGATGCCGAGGCGCGTCGCGAGCACCCGGTCGAACGCGGTCGGCGTGCCCCCGCGCTGTATGTGGCCGAGCACGGTGGCGCGCGTCTCGAACCCGGTGCGCTCCTCGATCTCGCGCTCGAGACGCTGCCCGATGCCGCCGAGGCGCTCGTGGCCGAACTCGTCGGTTGGCCCGCTCCTGACCTCCATCGTCCCCTCGCGCGGCGCTGCTCCCTCCGCCACCACGACGATCGAGAAGTAGCGCCCGCGCGAGTGGCGCCGGCGCAGCAGGCTGCACGCCTCCTCGATGTCGAACGGCCGCTCCGGGATGAGGATCACGTCGGCGCCACCCGCGAGCCCGGCGTGGAGGGCGATCCAGCCGGCGTGGCGCCCCATCACCTCGACCACCAGGATCCGGTGGTGGCTCTCGGCCGTCGTGTGGAGCCGGTCGATCGCCTCCGTGGCGACCTGCACCGCCGTATCGAACCCGAACGTCACGTCGGTGGCGCCGATGTCGTTGTCGATCGTCTTCGGAACCCCCATAACCGGCAGCCCGTCGGCGTGAAGCCGGGCCGCGGCGCCGAGCGTGTCCTCTCCTCCGATCGCGATCAGGCCGTCCAGGTGGAGTCCGCGCAGGTTCTCCTTGATGCGCGCCGGACCCGAGCCGGTGAGCGGGTTGGTGCGCGAGGAGCCGAGGATCGTCCCGCCACGCGGGAGGATGCCCCGGGTCGACTCGATCGTAAGCTCCTCGTAGGAGTTCTCCAGCGGGCCGCGCCAGCCGTCGCGGAAGCCGACGATCGCATGGCCGTGGCGGTCGATGCCCTTGCGGACGATCGCGCGGATGACTGCGTTGAGCCCCGGGCAGTCACCGCCGCCGGTGAGGACCCCGATCCGCACCGCTCGAACATACCGGCCGGGGCGGAGGCCGAGCCTAGAATCCCGCCGATGCCGAGGCTCGCGGCGCCGCTCCTCATCCCGATCCTGGCCCTAGCGCTCGGGTGCGGGGGCGGCGGCGAGGAGCCGGCCGACGCCCGGGCGGGCGGCGAGCCCCTCACCGTCTACCTGAGCGCGCCGAGTCGCGGCGACTCCGCGCTCCAAGCGGACGCCGTCGCGGCCGGCGCACGACTCGCCCTAGCGGATGCGCGAGGGCTGGCCGGCGGTCAAGAGGTGCGGCTGCGGGAGCTAGACAGCTCGGCGCCCGAAGGCAGCGGATGGGACCCGGCAACGGTCGCTGCGAACGCCGAGCGCGCAGCTGACGATCCGAGCGCGATCGCCTATGTGGGCGAGCTCGACCTCGGCGGCTCGGCGATCTCGCTGCCCATCACGAACCGCGCGGATCTCCTCCAGGTCTCGCCGCTAGACGGGCTCACGAGCCTCACGCGGCGCGAGCCCGACGGCGGCCGGACCGGGCCCGAGCGCTACTACCCGAGCGGCCGGCGGTCGTTCGTCCGCCTGGCGCCTATCGACCTGATCCAGGCGGGCGCGCTCGTCGAATGGGCGCGCGACTCCAACGCGCGGAGCCTCGCCGCGGTCAGCGACCAGAGCCTGTTCGGCCGCGAGCTGGCCGCGGAGGCCACGCTCGTCGCCCGGTGCATGGGCCTCGACGTCACGGAGCCGGCCGAGCTCGAGAGTGGACTCGGAGCGCGGGACGTAACACAACGGCTCGCGGCCTCGTCGCCGGACGCGGTCGTCTTCGCCGGTGAGGCGGAGAGCGGAGCGGCGTCGCTGTTCGCGGCGATCGATCGCAAGCTTCCGGACGCTCAGGTCTTGGCGGCCGGGGGCGTGGCCAACCTCGCCTCGGGAGGACGCGGGTTCAGCGCCGCGCCCAAGCTCGGTGCCTTCCGCGGCGCTACGTTCACCGTCAAGGTCGCCCTCCCACCCGACCGCTACCCCCGTCGGGGACGGCGAGTGCTCGGGCGGCTCCCGACCGAGGGTCGGGGATCCGGGGCGGGGAGTGAGGCGCTCTATGGCTATGAGGCGATGCGGCTGGTGCTCGACGCGGTGCGCGACGCCGGACCGGAGGGCGGCCGGACGGAGGTGATCGGGAGGGCGGTGGCCGGCAGTCGGCGACGCGAATCCGCTCTCGGCGACTTTCGGATCGACGCGTTCGGCGACACGCACCAATCTCGATTCGGTGGCTACCGCACTACGGCCTCGAGTAACCGGTTCACGACCGCGAGAAGATCTCGCGTGGACCTCGCCCCGCCCTCCTCGAAGGGGCAGGGATCTCCCTCCGCTTGTGCGGAGCTCGTGCCCCGGTGAGCAGTTCTCCGGGCCGGCTCGCCACAGCTAGGATGCGCCGGGCCTTGCGAACGCCGGGGTCAAGGTGGGGGGGATTCGTCGGGTTGGCGCTCGCCGCAGCGGCGGTCGGGTGTGGCGGTGGGGAACCGGCCTCCACCTCTTCGTCCGCCTCAGGTGGCGAGGCGACGCTCGATCTGAGGATCGGCGATCTCATTCCGCGCACCGGCCGGCTGTCGGACTTCGGACGACCCGGGGAGAAGGCGGCCGATCTCGCTCTGGAGACGATTGTCGCCGCCGTGGACAAGGTCAGCGCGGATCACCACGTCACACTGCGACACGAGGACGCGCAATCCGAGCCCGATGCCGCGGTCGACGCAGCGCAAAGGCTGACGGATGGGGGAGCGACCTGCCTCGCCGGTGCGTGGACAGCCTCGGCGACGATCTCGGTCGCGGAATCGGTGACGATCGGGGAGGGGGTTCTACTGATCTCGCCAGCGTCGACGAGCGACGAGATCACTCCGCTCGATGACGACGGCCTCGTGAACCGAACCGTGGCGTCCGACTCGCTGCAGGGTCCCGCGCTCGCCGAGGCCATTGACAGAGACCTCGGGGGCATCGAAGGGAGAACGGTCAACGTAGGGGCTCGCGACGATTCGTATGGCCGGGGGCTGCGCGAGACGTTCATCAACGCCTGGGAGGGCGCCGGAGGGACGGTCGGGCACGCCCTTACGTACGACCCGAATCTCGCGAGCTACGAGGCCGAGGCGGCGGCCCTGACCAAGGGAGACCCGGATGCCTATGCGATCTTCGACTTTCCTCAGACGTTTGGCGCGGTCGGGAGGGCCCTCATCGGCACGGGCGACTTCGACCCGGGGAGGGCGTTCGCGACTGACGGCCTCGCGATCGTAGACCTCCCCGAGCGGATCGGTACGGAGCCGACGGAGGGTTTGACCGGGACGGCTCCCGCTGCGCCCCACCGGAGTGGTCCCTCCGAGGCCTTCGATGAGATGTACACGGAAGCGAGCGGCCCGCCTCGGCAGACCTTCGACGCCCAGAACTTCGACGCGGTGGTCCTCTGCTATCTCGCCGCCGTCGCGGCCGGCAGCACGGAGGGCGCCGAGATGGCCGTGGAGCTCCCGGAGATCACCGCCCCAGGAGGGAAGAAGTACACCTGGCAGGAGCTGCCCCAGGCCATCGAGGCGCTTCAGGATCAAGAGGACATCGACTACCAGGGCGCCTCGGGTCCGATCGACATGGATTCGTCCGGAGACGTGACCGCGGGCGTGTACGACCTCTTCAGGTTCGAGGTCGGGCAGATCGAGGTCTTCGACCAAGTGCCGATCGACCAGGAGGGCGGCGGGTGACCGGGCCGCGGCTGAGGGGGCTGATCGCGGCCGTGCTCGTGACCGTCGTCGTGCCGGGGTGTGGAGATCAGGGGGGCTCGAACGGGCCCGCGGCCCCGGACGGCCAGGAGATCGAGACGGCCCGCCCCGGTACCTTGACCGCCGAACTGGACGTGCCGCCGCCGCGCGGCGGCGACGACCTCCAGGGCTTCGAGGTCGACCTCGTGGAGGAGCTCGCGCGGCGGCTCGGCCTCGAGCCGGGGGTCGACGCGGTGGAGTCCGGTCGCGCGCTCGACGAGCTCGCGGCGGGCGACGTCGACCTCGTGGTACCGGCGACTCGCGACGCCGCGCGCGACGCCGAGGCTGCCCTCTCCGCCCCCTACCTTCCCGCCGGTCAGTCGCTGACCGTGGCGCGGGGCAGCGACATCCAGTCGTTCGACGCCCTGACCGGACAGACCGTCGGCGCGGTGCGAGGCGCGAGCGGGGCGGAGTACGCCGGGCGCAGGACCGACGCCGCCCGGGTCCGGCGCTATGCCGACCTCCCCGACGCGCTCGACGCGCTGCGCGGTGGCCAGGTAGCGGGGGTGGTGCACGACTCGGCGGCCTCGAGGTTCGCCCAGCGCTCCGACCGCGCGATAGAGGTCGTGGAGACGGCGGCGACCGGCGGCGACTACCGCCTGGCCGTCGGGTCGGATTCTGATGCCCTGCTCGCGGCCGTCGACGAGGCGCTGGCGGAGATCAAGGCGGACGGCACCTACGAGCGGATCTACCGGACGTGGCTCGACGGGCGGCCGCCGGAGGAGATAGTCGGGGCCGATCGCTGAGGCGGTCGACCGGGCGTCAGCGCCCGGTTGCGGCGCGGAGGGCCGGCTCGAGCTCCGGTTGCCGGAAGTCGTATCCGAGCTCCTCGAGCCGCCGCGGGACAACCCGCGCCCCGGTCGTGATGATCGAGGCCATCTCTCCGTAGAGCAGCTTCAACGCGAGGCCGGGCACCGGCAGGACCGCCGGCCGTCCGAGGACGCGACCGAGCGCTTGCGACAGCTCCTTGTTCGTCGCGGAGGCCGGCGCGGTCACGTTCACCGGCCCCTCCGCGCGGTCGTCGTCGAGGCAGGTGAGGATGGCTCCGACGACGTCGTCGAGGTGGATCCACGGCACGTACTGGCGCCCTCCGGCCACCGGCCCGCCCACGCCGAGCTTGAACGGCGGGAGCATCTTCTCGAGCGCGCCGCCCGACTCCGAGAGGACGACGCCCGTCCGGCTTCGGACCACGCGCACGCCGAGGTCCTCGGCGCGCTCGGCCTCCCGCTCCCAGTCGGCCGTGACCGCGGCCAGGAAGTCGGTGGCCGGAGGAGCCGACTCGTCGACCGGCTCGTCGCCGCGGTCCCCGTACCAGCCGCTCGCGGAGCCGGACACGAGCACGGCCGGCCGCGGATCGGCCGCGCCCAGGGCCTCGACCAGGTTTCGCGTCCCGATCACGCGCGAGTCGCGGATCCGCTGCTTGACGTCGTCGCTCCAGCGCTGGGCGACCTCCTCGCCGGCGAGGTGGACCACGCCGTCGCACCCGCTCAGCGCGTCGGCCGGCGGGGGGCCCGCGGTCGGGTCCGGCCACGCGACCGCCTCGACCCCGCCGAGCCTCGCGCGGGCGCTGTCGGGGTCGCGTGAGAGCACGACCACCGAGTCGCCTCGTTCCCCTAGGGCGGCGATCAGCGCCGCTCCGATCGTTCCGGTGGCGCCGGTGACTGCGACTCGCATCTCGTCTCCTAACCGGTTGTCGACAGCTCCGCGGTCGGCGGCCCTCCGTCACCTCCCCGGGCGACGCCCTCACGCTCCGCCTCCTCTGCTACGGCCGCCGCCACCGCCTGGCCCACTCCGCGGTTGAAGACGCTCGGCACGATGTAGTCGGCAGACAGCTCGTCGTCCGCGACGACGCTCGCGATGCCGTGGGCTGCGGCCAGCTTCATCTCCTCCGTGATCTTGCGCGCGCGGACGTCGAGCGCCCCGCGGAAGATGCCCGGGAAGGCCAGCACGTTGTTGATCTGGTTCGGATAGTCGGAGCGACCCGTGGCCATCACGCTGACGTAGGGCGCGGCCTCCTCGGGGCTCACCTCGGGTGTGGGGTTGGCCATCGCGAAGACGAACGGCTCCGGGTTCATTCGGGCCAGGTCCTCCGGGGTGATGATCCCGGGCCCCGACAGCCCGATGAAGAGGTCGGCGCCCTCGAGCACCGCCCCCGGCGACCCGTCGCGGCGCTCGAGGTTCGTGTGCTCGGCGAGCCACGTCTTGGGCACGTTCATCGAGCCCTCCTCGTAGTCCGAGCGGCCGGCGTGGATGGCGCCGCTGCGATCGCAGGCGACGATCGAGCTGACGCCCGAGCTGATGAGGATCTTCGCCACGGCGACGCCGGCGGCCCCGGCCCCGGCCATCACGACGCGCAGCTCCTCGATCTTGCGGCCGGTGAGCTTGCAGGCGTTCAGCAGCGCGGCCAGCACGACGATCGCGGTGCCGTGCTGATCGTCGTGGAAGACCGGGATGTCGAGCTCCTCGACCAGCCGGTCCTCGATCTCGAAGCAGCGCGGGGAGGAGATGTCCTCCAGGTTGATGCCGCCGAAGCCGGTCGCCATCAGGCGAACGGCCTGCACGATCTCGTCCGGGTCCTTCGTGTCGAGGCAGACGGGGAAGGCGTCGACGTCCGCGAACTCCTTGAAGAGCATCGCCTTGCCCTCCATCACGGGCATGGCCGCTGCGGGGCCGATGTCGCCGAGACCCAGGACGGCCGTGCCGTCGGAGACGACGGCGACGGTGTTGCTCTTGATCGTGTACTTGAAGGCCTTTTCGGGCTGCTCCGAGATCGCCACGCATACGCGCGCGACGCCGGGCGTGTAGGCCATCGAGAGGTCGTCGCGCGTCTTCAGCGGGCTGTTCAGGCCAGTGTGGAGCTTGCCGCCCCGGTGAAGGTCGAAGGTCCGATCGGTCGTCTCGACCAGCCGCGCCTGGCGGACCGCGCGCACCGCCGAGATCACCTGCCCGCGGTGCTCGTGGCTCATGCAGTCGACCGTGATCTCCCGGAGCGACCCGTCCCCGCCGCCCTCCACGGCGTCCACGGCGTTGATGACGCCGCCGGCCGCGTTGATCGCGGAGGTGACGCGGCTGAGCGCCCCCGACGTGCGGGGCAGCTCGACGCGGAGCGTCAGCGAGAACTGTGCGCTGGGGGTCGTGGACACGGCGTGAGCGGCCCATCGGACCGCGGCCCGGCGGCACTTCGCGCCGCTCGGGGAGGGTGGCGAATCATATAGCGGGGACGATGGCGCCCGATCGGGCGCCCATAAGATGATCGAGATGGCCCAGGACCCTCGCCGCGAGGTCTTCCTGATCGACGGGAACAGCCTCGCCTACCGCGCGTTCTTCGCGCTTCCGGACACGATCGCGACGTCGCGCGGCATGCCGACGAACGCGATCTTCGGCTTCGCCTCGATGCTCGTAAAGATCCTCACCGAGCACGGGCCGCGCGCGACGATCGTGGCGTGGGACGCGGGCATGTCCGGCCGTGAGCGCGAGTTCGACGACTATAAGGCCCAGCGCCAGCCGCGCCCCGACCTTCTTCAGCAGCAGTGGCCGCACCTCGCACCGCTGGTGGAGGCGTTCGGCTACACGAACGTGAAGGTCCCCGGCTACGAGGCCGACGACGTTATCGCGACGCTCGCGCGCCAGGCGCGCGAGGAGGGGATCGAGGTGATGGCGGTCACCGGCGACCGCGACGCACTGCAGCTCGTCGAGCCGGGCGTTCGCGTCATGACCACGAGCCGGGGTATCACCGACACGAAGGTGTACGACCGCGAGGGCGTGATCGAGCGCTATGGCATCCCGCCCGAGCTCGTGCCGGACTTCATCGGGCTGAAGGGCGACACCTCGGACAACATCCCGGGCGTCCCCGGGATCGGCGACAAGACCGCGGCGCAGCTCCTGCAGGAGCACGGCGACCTCGAGTCCGTCCTCGCCAACGTCGACAGCGTCTCCGGCGCGAAGCGGAAGGAGAACCTGCGGCTACACGCCGACGCCGCGCGCGTGTCGAAGCGGCTCGCCACCGCCCAGCGCGACCTCGAGCTCGGGATCGACCTCGAGGGCTGCATCGCCAGCGAGCCCGACCGCTCGCGGCTCCGGGAGGTGTTCCGGGAGTTCGAGCTGCGCGACCCGCTGCGCCGGCTGGAGGAGGCGCTCGGCGACGAGCAAGCCGCGGCGCCCGAGGCTCCGGCGAAGGTCGAACTCGAGGCGCGCGCGGTCGAGGCTCCGGTGTCCGACCTCGGCCGGCTCGAGGGCTCGCACGCGACGCTCGCGGCGGAGGACACGCCGGGAGAGGAGGGCGAGGCCGCGACCGCCGCGCCCACGCTCTCCTTCGCCGCCTTCGCCGGCGGCGCCGAGGTTCTGGTCGGCGAGGCCGAGACGCGCGCGGCGCTCGGGCTCGCGTGGGGCGAGCGTCCGGTGGTGGCCCACGACTGGAAGTCGATCGCCTCGAGCGTGCCGGACCGCCACCGTCCGGCCGAGCAGCTCGACTCGCCCGCGCTCGAGCACGACACGATGGTCGCCGCATACCTGATCGATCCGGCGCGGCGGCGCTACCCGCTCCGCGAGCTCGCCGCGGAGCAGGGGATCGGAGCGCGAATCGACGCGGGCTCGAACGGCTCGTCGCCCTTCGCGGGCGAGCTCGCGGAGCGCGCCGTGACTACGCGCGCGCTGGCCGAGCGCCAGCGGGCCGAGCTCGAGAAGGAGGGGCTGACGCGCCTCTTCCGCGAGGTCGAGCTGCCGCTCGTCGAGGTGCTGGTCGCGATGGAGCGCACCGGGGTCAAGCTCGACACCGATCGGCTGGCGACGGTCGGGCGCCGGTTCGAGGAGCGGATCGCTGACCTCGAGCGGGAGGTCTGGGAGCTCGCCGGCGAGGAGTTCACGATCGGCTCCCCGCAGCAGCTCGCTCAGGTCCTCTTTGAGAAGCTCGGTCTCTCGCGCAAACGGCGCGGCAAGACGGGCTTCTCGACCGACGCCCGCGTGCTCGCCGCGATCCGCGGCGAGCACCCGATCATCGCCAAGGTCGAGAGCTGGCGCGAGCTCACGAAGCTGAAGAGCACCTACCTCGACGCCCTTCCCGAGCTGGTCGACCCGGACACGGGTCGGCTGCACACGACGTTCAACCAGGCCGCGACCACGACGGGGCGGCTGTCCAGCACGAACCCCAACCTCCAGAACGTGCCGATTCGGACGGAGCTCGGCCGCGAGATCCGCGCGTGCTTCGTCGCGCAGGAGGGGCGGAGCCTGATCTCGGCGGACTACTCGCAGGTCGAGTTGCGGGTGCTCGCGCACATCGCGGGTGAGGAGGCGCTGAAGGAGATCTTCCGCCGCGGCGAGGACGTGCACGCGGCCACCGCGGCAGAGATCTTCGGGCTCCCGCTGGACGAGATCGACCCCGGGACGCGCTCGAAGGCCAAGATGGTCAACTTCGGGATCGTCTACGGGCTCTCGGCATTCGGCCTCGCCGACCGGCTCCAGATTCCCCAGGACGAGGCCGCGGACTTCATCGAGCGCTACCTCGACCGCTTCCCGCGCGTGCGCGACTTCATCCGGAGCACGATCGCGAGTGCCACCGCGGACGGCTACGTGACCACGCTGTTCGGGCGGATCCGCCGGATCCCGGAGCTGCGCGAGCGCCAGCGACAGACCCAGCAGCTCGGCGAGCGCCTCGCGGTGAACACGGTGATCCAGGGGACGGCAGCCGACATCATCAAGGTCGCGATGGTGCGCTGCCACCACGCCCTGCGCGATCGCGGCCTCGCCACCGAGATCGTCCTCCAGATCCACGACGAGCTGCTCTTCGAGGCGCCTCACGCCGAGACGGAGACCGCGTCGGAGCTCGTCAGCCGCGAGATGGCGGACGCGTTCCCGCTCGACCCGCCGCTCGCGGTGGACGTCGGCATCGGCGACAACTGGCTCGACGCTAAGTGAGGGACGGATGATCGACCGGGGCCCAGCGATCCTCCTGACCGTCATGGCCGGCGGTTTCATCGCGCTCCAGGCGCCGATCAACGCGACGCTCGGCCGCTCCGTTGGCGCGCTCGCGGCCGCCACGATCTCGTTCTTCATCGGGACGGTCGCCCTGGTCGCGGTGACGGTCCTAATCGGCGGCGGCCTCGGCGACGTGGGCGAGGCGCGCTTGCTGCCGTGGCACTACCTGCTCGGCGGGGTCCTAGGCGCCGTCTACGTCACGAGCGCGCTGGTCGCGGTCGGGGCGCTCGGGGCCGGCGGGGTCACGGCCGCCACGATCTCGGGCCAGCTCACGGCCGCGGTGATCATCGACCGGCTGGGTGTGCTGGGGCTCGACGAGCGGCCGCTCACGGCCCAGCGGCTGGCCGGAGTCGCGCTGCTCGCTGTCGGTACGTTTCTCGTGGTGAGGGAGTAGCTACATGGAGAGCTCGCTGCTCAGCCGGACCTGCCTCGAGGAGGTCGCCCGCGAGCTCGAGCTGACCGGCTGGGCGGCCCAGCTCTTCGACCCCGAGTGGCGCCTCGTCTGGGTGTCGCCGGAGCTCAAGCGCCTCGTCGGCGAGTCCGACGACGACAAGCTCGGCTACGGCCTCCACATGCTCGAGGGCTTCCAGAAGGGCGGCTGGATCGAGACCGTGACGATGGAGACGACGCTCCGCTGGCTGAGCGAGCTCCTGCCGCAGATGGCGCCCGACACGCCTGGCGGCGCGGACCGGCTGCGCGAGCTCGTCCCGGTGGATCTCTGGGACCGGGTGGAGTCCTCGCTGGCGCAGGACCCGAGCGACCTGTGGGCTTCCCACGTCGACTTCGTGCAGGGCGACCTGCCGCCCTCGCGGGTCAACTGCGTGGGGGCTCGGGCGCGGAGCGAGACGGGCGAGATGCAGGGCGTGCTGCTGCTCTACGGGTCGAGCCTCCCGGCCTCGGTGCTCTCGCTCGTCACGCGCGGCAGCCAGGCGATGTTCGAGCGGATGGCGCGCCTGGTCGAGCCGGCGCGCCGGCGCGCCGCCGTGCTGTTCGCCGACATCCAGGCGTCCGGCGTCCTCTCGCGGCGCCTCTCGAGCGCCGCGTACTTCCGGCTCATCCGCGCCGCCACGACCGCGATCGACGACGTAGTGCTCCAGCACAGCGGGATCGTCGGAAAGCACGCCGGCGACGGGGTCACGGCGTTCTTCCTCGCCCAGGACCTCGGCTCGGACTCGGCCGCGGCGCACGCGGCGATCGACGCCGGCCGCACAATGCCGGCCGCCGCCTACCGCGCGGCGCAGGCGATGGTCGACGACGCCGCGGCCGTGGACCTGGGCAGCGCGGCCCTGAACGTGGGCGTGCACTGGGGCGGCGCGATGTTCATGGGCCAGGTCGTCACGGGTGGCCGCCTCGAGGTCACGGCGCTCGGCGACGAGGTCAACGAGGCCGCCCGGATCCAGCAGTCGGCGCGCGACGGCGCGGTGCTCGCCTCGAAGCAGGTCGTGGAGCGCCTGGACGGCGAGCACGCCGCGGCGCTCGGCCTCGATCCGGACCGCGTCTCCTACCGGACGGTGGCCGAGCTGGAGGGCGCCACGGACAAGGCCGTGCGCGACGCGGGCGGCATAGCGGTCACGCCGATCGCCACGGCCGCGCCGCCTGACTGAACGGGCGCCCGGCGCCCTGCTCAGGCCGCCTTCAGCGCGGGGCGCGCCGCGGGCGCTCGCCTGCGCTCGCCGCCGACGAACGCGGGGTGGGCGATGTCCAGGTAGTGGGTGAAGGCCCACTCGACGAACGAAGGCGCGGACATCGCGCGGACGGCGGGCCCGAGCAGCGCCGGCGGGACGCGCGGCACGAATCGCTGAACCCTGAGCAGCCAGTCGAACTTCCGGGCGTGCGCGGCGCTGAACGCGTGGTAGCTCCGGAGTGCCGCCTCGCGCGGCTTTCGGCCCTCTACGACCCGCCGCAGCTCCCGGCCGCACGCGATCCCGAAGTAGAGCGCGGTGCGGATCCCCTCGGCGGTCAGGGGCAGGCAGTGGCCGGCGGAGTCGCCGCAGAAGAAGATGCCGTCCTCGGTCGCGTCGCGGAGCTTGTGCGGGATCCAGTTGCCCTGGTAGCGCACGGCCGACGAGCCGAGGTCCTCGGCGAGCGCGACGGTGTTCTCCTTGACGTGAAAGCGCGGGTCGAACGACCCCACGCCGATCCGCAGCTCGTCGCGCGCGGGGAAGCTCCACGCGTACCCGGCGGGCACGTACCTGCGATCGATCCAGATCGCCATCTCGTCCCCGGCGCCGCCCGGGTGCACCTCGAGCCCGCGCGAGAGCGGCGCGTCGGGCGGCTGGTAGTCGCCCGTCCGCGGGGCGAGCACGCGGCGCCAGCCGAGCGCGTCCACGATCAGCGGCGCACGCAGGTCCCCGCGGTCGGTGTGCACGACGTGGCTGGTGCGGCCGTCGACCTTGGCCGTCTCGAACCGCGCGTCGCCCTGCGCGGCGAGGAGCGCGCACAGCGACGGATAGTCGAACGTCGAGAAGGTCCAGGGAAGCGGGTAGCGCGACGTCCCGTGCGGCGTGTTGACGAGCAGCTCGCCGAACTCCTGCCGCGCCGAGCCTTCGAGCCCGAGCACCCGCAGCCAGTCCGTGGGTATGCCGCAGGCCGACGTCTGCCGCTCGCCGATCTCGTAGCGATCCACGATCAGGACCCGCGCGCCGGACCCGGCCAGCTCACGCGCCACGGCGAGCCCGGCGAAGCTCGCCCCGCAGATCAGGACGTCAACATCGCCCCTGAGCGGGGTCCGCTCAGGGCCCCGTTTGGTCCTTCGTCGAGGCATCGCGCTCAGGCTAACGGCAGCGATCGCGCCCCAGCAAGGCCATCTGCCATCTGCCATCTGCCATCTGTGATCCCGCCCCCACAGCGGCGCTGCCGCTAACCTAGCCCCGCGTGCCAGACACACAAACGCTGACCCCACCTCGGACCGTCGAGGGCTCGGACGGGCTTCTGCTCGAGATCGACGGCCAGATAGTCCCGAACTACGACGCGACCCTCGTCGCGTTCGACGAGGGCGACGTCGTGACCGGAAACGTCGTCCGCATCGACAAGGACGAGGTCCTGGTGGACATCGGCTTCAAGTCCGAGGGCGTGATCCCGTCCAACGAGCTGTCGATCCGAAAGTCCGTCGACGCCTCGGAGGAGGTCACGCTCGGGGAGGAGGTCGACGCGCTGGTCCTCACCAAGGAGGACCTGAACGGTCGCCTGATCCTGTCGAAGAAGCGCGCCCGGTTCGAGAAGGCCTGGCGCCGCATCGAGGGCGCCGCCGAGTCCGGCGAGCCCGTCGAGGGCACGGTCATAGAGGTCGTCAAGGGCGGGCTGATCATCGACCTCGGGGTCCGCGGCTTCCTGCCCGCCTCGCTCGTCGACATCCGGCGCGTGCAAAACCTCGACGACTTCCTCGGGCAGCAGATCGAGTGCAAGGTGATCGAGCTCAACCGCTCGCGCAATAACGTCGTGCTCTCGCGGCGCGCCGTCCTCGAGGAGGAGCGCAAGGAGGTCCGCCAGCAGATCCTCGACCGGCTCCAGCCAGGCCAGGTGGTCGAGGGGGCGATCTCGAACATCGTCGACTTCGGCGCGTTCGTCGACCTCGACGGAATCGACGGCTTGATCCACATCTCCGAGCTCTCCTGGAGTCACGTCAACCACCCGTCGGAGATTCTCTCGATCGGCGATGTGGTGCCGGTCAAGGTGCTGGACATCGATCGTGATCGTCAGCGGATCTCGCTCGGGCTCAAGCAGACCCAAGAGGACCCATGGCAGCGAGTAGTCAACGCCTACAGCGTGGGCGACGAGCTGGAGGGGGCGGTCACCAAGGTCGTGAGCTTCGGCGCGTTCGTCGAGATCCTCGACGGCGTCGAGGGACTCGTGCACATCTCCGAGCTCGCCCAGCACCACGTCGAGAACCCGCGCGAGGTCGTGAACCAGGGCGAGCGCATCCACGTTCGGATCCTCGAGATCGACTCCGAGCGGCGCCGGCTCTCGCTCAGTGTCAAGCGCGTCGAGGGCCAGGTCACCCCGCTCCGCTCGGCGGGCGAGGCGCCGTCCGAGCAGGAGGTCTCCGAGGGCGACCTCGAGGACGTGCCCGAGCTCGACCTCTCCGAGGAGGTCTTCTCGGACGCCCAGGACGAGGACGCCGGAGGCCCGGTCGAACCTGAGGCCGACGCCCCGGCGGAGGCCGCCGCGGACGCGGTGGGCGCGCCGCTCGAGCCCGACGAGGCGGACGCCCCGCCCGTCGAGCCGGCCGAGCCTCCCGCCGAGCGGTGAGAGCGGTCGGCATCGCCTAGCCGATGCGTGCGGAGGGCGGACGAGTGCCCTTCGTCGGCCTGACCGGCGGGATTGCCGCCGGCAAGTCCGAGGCGCTCGCAGCCCTCGGCCGGCTCGGGGCCGAGACGCTGTCAACGGACGCGGTCGCGCACGAGCTCCTGAACGAGCCCGAGATGCGCGACGAGCTGGTCGCGCGGCTCGGCCGCGAGGTCGTGTCCGGAGCGGAGGTCGATCGTGACGCCATCGCGAGGGCCGTCTTCGACCAGCCCGACGAGCGGCGCTGGCTGGAGGAACGGCTCTGGCCGCTCGTAGGGGCCCGCGTGGCCAGCTGGCGAGCGCAGCTCGAGCGGCGGGACCCGCCTCCCGCGATCGCCGTCGTGGAGGTGCCGCTGCTGTTCGAGGCCGGCATGGAGAGCGCGTTCGACGCGACGATCGCGGTGGTGGCCGACGAGTCGGTGCGCGAGCAGCGGGCCGGAGGCCGCGGGCACGCGGGCCTCGAGTCGCGGACCTCGCGCCAGCTCGACCAGGCCGCGAAGGCGGAGCGAGCGGACTTCGTCGTCGAGAACGAGGGGGACTTGGACGATCTCGAGCGAAACCTCTCTCGACTACTTGCGAGAATGAGCGCATGAGCCCGACCACCACGAGGCCGCCTTCAGCGCCGCCCAGCGGACGCCGGGTGCGCCCGCGCCGGGAGCCGGCCCGGGCGCCGACGCGCGCGGTCGCGCGACGCCGCAGGCTGGGCGCGCTGGCTGCGATCCTCGCGATCGGCGGCGTGGTCGCCGGCATCGTGGCGCTGGTCCCGATCGACGAGGCCGTGCGCGAGGTCACTCTGCCGCTCCGCCACGACGACATCATCCGGCAGCAGGCCGAGGAGAAGGACCTGCCGCCCGAGCTGATCGCGGCCGTGATCTATCAGGAGTCGCGCTTTCGGCCCCAGACCTCGCCCGCGGGCGCTGAGGGGCTCATGCAGATCACCCCGGAGACGGCGCAGTTCATCGCCGACCGCTCCGGCGGGACCCGCTTCGAGCTCCGCGACCTCGACACGGCGCAGATCAACATCTCCTACGGGGCCTGGTACCTGCGCCACCTCCTGGACCGCTATGGAGGCAACACGACGCTCGCCACGGCGGCCTACAACGCGGGCGGCACGAACGTGGACGAATGGGTGGCCGAGGCGGGCGGCCCTGAGGAATTCGATCCCCGCGAGCACATCCCGTTCGACGAGACGCGCGCGTACGTCACCGGCGTGGAGAAGCGCGCGGCGCAGTACAGGGAGCACTACGCCGCGGATCTGGGTATCGACTAGGTCGCAGGTCGCGGGTCGCAGGTCGCAGGTCGCAGGTCGCAGGGTCATCTCCCACGCCTTCCTGCCACCCGCCACCTGCGACCTCGCTCCGCCACTGCTAGCTTCGATCCGTGCCCGAGTTCCGCCTCAACCCTGCCTATAACCCAGTCGCCGACCAGCCCAAGGCGACCGACGACCTGGTGGCGGGGCTCGGCGAGGGCGAGCGCTTCCAGTCGCTCCTCGGCGTCACCGGGTCAGGGAAGACGGCGACGATGGCGTTCACGATCGAGCGCGTCCAGCGGCCGGCGCTCGTGATCGCCCACAACAAGACGCTCGCGGCGCAGCTCTGCAACGAGTTCCGGGAGCTCTTCCCGGACAACGCGGTCGAGTACTTCGTCTCCTACTACGACTACTACCAGCCCGAGGCGTACGTCCCGAGCCAGGACCTCTACATCGAGAAGGACTCGTCGATCAACGACGAGATCGACCGGCTGCGGCACGCCGCCACCTCGGCGCTCTTCGCCCGCCGCGACGTCATCGTCGTGGCCAGCGTCTCCTGCATCTACGGCATGGGCTCGCCACAGAAGTACGACGACCAGTCGCTGACGCTCACCCGCGGCGACATGGTGGACCGCGACGCCGTCCTGCGAAAGCTCGTGGACATCCAGTACACGCGCAACGACCAGGCGCTGGGGCGCGGCGCGTTCCGCGTCCGGGGCGAGACCCTGGAGGTGTTCCCTGCGTACGCCGAGAGCGCCTACCGGGTCGTCTTCTTCGGCGACGAGGTCGAGGCCGTGCAGCACTTCGACCCACTGAGCGGGGAGGTCTACGCCGAGCTCGAGCACGCCGGCATCTGGCCGGCCACGCACTACGCCACGGATCGCGAGACGATCGAGCGCGCCGTCGGCGAGATTCGCGACGAGCTGGAGGCGCGCACGAAGGAGCTCGAGTCCGCGGGCAAGCTGCTCGAGTCGCACCGGCTGCGGCAGCGAACCCAGTTCGACATGGAGATGCTGCGCGAGCTCGGCTTCTGCAACGGAATCGAGAACTACTCGCGGATCCTCGATGGCCGCGAGCCGGGTGATCGCCCGTTCTGCCTGCTCGACTTCTTCCCTGACGACATGGTCTGCTTCGTGGACGAGTCGCACCAGACGATCCCCCAGATCGGCGGCATGTTCGAGGGTGACCGGTCGCGGAAGATGACGCTCGTCGACTACGGCTTCCGCCTGCCCAGCGCGCTCGACAACCGGCCGCAGACGTTCGACGAGTTCCTCGAGAACACGGGCCAGATCGTGATGGTCTCGGCGACGCCCGGGGATTTCGAGCGCGGGCACTCGGCGCGGATCGTCGAGCAGATCGTCCGGCCGACCGGCGTGGTCGACCCCGAGGTCGAGGTGCGCGAGACGCGGAACCAGATCGACGACCTCATGAACGAGGTCAGGGCGCGCGCCGAGGCCGGTGAGCGGGCGCTCGTGACCACGCTCACGAAGAAGATGGCCGAGGACCTGACCGACTACCTGCTCGAGTACGGGTTCAGGGTGCGCTACCTCCACTCGGAGGTGGACACGCTCGAACGCATACAGATCATCCGCGAGCTGCGGCTCGGCGAGTTCGACGTGCTCGTGGGGGTGAACCTCCTGCGTGAGGGGCTCGACCTGCCGGAGGTCTCGCTGGTCGCGATCATCGACGCGGACAAGGAGGGCTTCCTCCGCGGCGAGACATCGCTCATCCAGACGATCGGGCGCGCGGCGCGCAACATTCGCGGGCGGGTGATCATGTACGCCGACCGGGAGTCGGCCGCGATGCGAACGGCGATCGGGGAGACGGACCGCCGCCGGGCCATCCAGGTGGCCTACAACGAGCGGAACGGCATCACGCCCGAGACGGTCCGCAAGGGCATCTCCGACATCTCGGACTTCCTCGCCCTCGAGTCGAAGGTGCCGTCGGGCGGCCGCCGGACGCGCTCCAAGGCTGAGGAGGGCATGTCGGCGGACGAGCTCACGCGGACCATCGTCGAGGTCGAGGAGGAGATGCTGGCGGCGGCGGAGGAGCTTCGCTTCGAGTACGCGGCGAAGCTCCGCGACGAGATCAAGGCGCTGCGCCGCGATCTCGACCAGATCGAGGCCGCGTAGAGGCAGGTTCTTAGGCCGAGGCGATCGCCCGGCCTGATTCGCTAGGCTCCGACGCCCCACGAGCAGGGAGGATCTTTCGAGTGGACCGGAATTTCATCGAGCGCAGGGACTTCTCGCCCGTACGTCGCGGCTACGACCCGACCGAGGTCGATGAGCACCTACGCGAGGTCGCGGATTTGGTGGCGGGGCTCGAGCGCTCCGGCCCCGCCGGCGGCGCGGTCGCCGGCGCCGCCGCGGACCAGGTGCGAGCGATCGTCGATGTGGCCGAGCGAAGCGCGGCCGAGATCCAGGATCGCGCTGAGCAGGAGGCTCAGCGAATGACGAGCGACGCGGAGACGAAGGCCGGTACGCTCCGCGAGGAGAGCGAGCGCGAGGCGCGCGAGACCCGCGAGCGCACAGAGCGCGAGACGCGTGAGACCCGCGAGCAGGCCGACGCCGAAGCGGCCGCCCACGTGAGCCGCGTCGAGGAGGCCACGCAGGGCATGCTCGAGCGAGCGGGAGCGGCGCAGTCCCAGATCGATCAGCTCCTGGAGCGGCTCCGCAGCGGTTCCGAGTCGCTCGTGAGCGACCTCCGGGGCGCCGCGGACTCCGTGCAGGGCGAGCTCGAGCAGATTCGCGCGGAGCTCCCGAGCCTCCGTCCGTCGTCCGGTGGTGAACCGGCCGGGACCGCGGCCGCCTCATCGGCGCCGGCCGGCGAGGCGACCGAGGTCCGGGAGCCGCCGGCCTCCGAGGTCGGCGAGCCGGAGGACGAGGAGCTGCCGGTTGAGGAGACGCCGGACGAGTTCGAGGGCGAGGAGGAGGCCGTCGTCCAGGAGCCGATTCCGGCGCCCGAGGCCGAGGAGGAGGATCGAGCGCTCGAGGATGAGGAGGAGGCGCTCGTGCAGGAACAGCCGGTCGAGGAAGAGCCGGTCGAGGAGGAGCCCGAGCCGGAGGAGGAGCCTGAGCCCGCCGCCGAGGAGCCAGCGCCGCGCCGGGCGATCGCCGGCTCCGAGGGGGCGCGTCTCATCGCCCTGAACATGGCCCTCAACGGCACCCCGAGGGACGAGACGGCCCGCTATCTCGCGGACAACTTCGATCTCGACGACCAGGACTCGGTCCTGGACGAGGTCTACTCCCGGGTCGGCTAACTCGCGACCTGCAAACCGGCGCCATGCGGCGTCCTCGGGCCTCGCCATATTGACATATGGCTTCGCCCCTGCGTCCTTCCTGGCTTGGTTTTCGGGGCGAGTTAGCCGCCCCTCCGTGCGGGCCCGGCGGTGACGTGACGATCCCCCGGCCCGAGCCCCTTCACCTCTAGCCTGCTATGTTAACCGTGTGGTTAACGATCCGTTCAAGGCCCTGTCGCACCCGATCCGCCGCGGGATAGTCGAGCGGCTGGCCGCGGGACCGGCGACCGTCGGCGTCGCCACCGGCGGATTCGGCGTGTCCAAGCCCGCGATCTCCAAGCACCTGAGGGTGCTCGAGGAGACGGGCGTGGTGGCGCGCGTGATCGACGGCCGGACCCACCGGCTGTCGCTCGACCCGCAGGCCCTGGGAGAGGCCGCCGAATGGATGGATCGCCAGCGTGCTCACTGGGAGCGCCTGTTCGACGTTGTCGACGAGTACCTCAAGGAGGACGACAGATGAACACCCCACCGATCGTGTCGCCGCAGGACTGGACGGTCGCGCGCGACGACCTGCTCGTGAAGGAGAAGGAGCTCACCCGCGCACGCGATGCACTCGCCGCCGAGCGCCGCCGCATGCCGTGGGTCGCCGTGGAGAAGGATTACGAGTTCGACGGGCCGGGCGGCAGGGCGAGCCTGCTCGACCTGTTTGACGGTCGGCGGCAGCTGATCGTCTACCGCTTCTTCTACGACCCTGGCATGGACGGCTATCCCGAGCGGGGCTGTGGCGGCTGCTCGTTCCTCGCCGACCAGGTGGCTCACCTCGCTCACCTGAACGCGCGCGACACCACACTCGCGTTCGTATCCCGCGCTCCGCAGGAGGACATCGAGCGCTGGAAGGCGCGGATGGGCTGGGAGGTCATCCCGTGGTACACGCTCAGGGACGACTTCGATGCGGACTTCGGCGTCGACGAGTGGCACGGCACCAACGCGTTCTTCCGTGACGGGAACCGCGTCTTCCGGACCTACTTCGTGGACAGCCGCGGCGACGAGGCGATGGGGAGCACCTGGAGCTACCTCGACATCACGGCGCTCGGACGCCAGGAGGAGTGGGAGGACTCGCCGGAGGGTTACCCGCAGACGCCGCCGTACCAGTGGTGGAACCTCCATGACCGGTACGACGACGCGGCATGATCGGTCACGTGTCGGGCATGCCGCTCGAGGAGCTTCTGCCCTCGCTGACCGGCGGCGGCGCGGCGCTGCTGCTCGCGCGCGCCTGGGCGACGGTGCACCTTCGTCGCCGAGGGGGGCGCTCCGAATGACTGAGGAGACGACGCTGCGCATGGAGCGGACCTACGCCGCGCCGGCCCAGGCGGTGTTCGACGCGTGGACCAGCGAGGAGGTGATGAGGCGCTGGTGGCACGCCGGCCGCGACTGGGAGACCACGGAGGCGACCGTGGACCTGAGCGTCGGAGGCGCGCTCCGCGTGGTGATGCGCGACCCTCACTCGGACGCCGAGTACGGAGGTGGGGGCGAGTACACGGAGATCGACCCGCCCCGGCGGCTGGCGTTCACGTGGATCTGGGACGACGACCCCGGCCGCACCGGTCAGCTGATCGAGATCGACTTCGAGGAGTACGCCGGCGCGACGACCGTCCGCTTCACCCACAGCGGCCTCTGGGACGCGGAGGCCGTCGCCTCCCACGAAGGGGGCTGGAGCACGGCGTTCGACAACCTGGAGCGCGTCGTGACGGAGTAGGACGAACCCCAGCGCACCCTGCACCTGCGACCTGCGACCTGCGACCTGCGACCTGCGACCTGCGACCTTGCGACCCGGTCCGGTCCCACCCCCAAATAGACTTGGTTATGTGACCTCCGATGGCCGCATCACCGTCTCCGGGCGCGCGCGAGCACAACCTCCGCGACCTCGCACCTCGAGCATCCCGCGCGACGCCCTGGTCGTGATCACGGGGCTGTCGGGCTCGGGCAAGTCGAGCCTCGCCTTCGACACGATCTACGCCGAGGGCCAGCGGCGCTACGTCGAGTCGCTGTCGGCCTACGCGCGCCAGTTCCTGGGGCAGATGGACAAGCCGGACGTCGACTCGATCGAGGGCCTCTCGCCGGCGATCTCGATCGACCAGAAGACGACCTCGCGCAACCCGCGCTCGACCGTCGGCACGGTCACCGAGATCTACGACTACCTGCGGCTCCTGTGGGCGCGTATCGGCCACCCGCACTGCCCCAACTGCGGCGCCGCCATCGCCGCGCAGTCGGCCGAGCAGATCGTCGACCAGGTGCTGACGCTCGACCGAGGGCACGCGCTTCATGGTGCTCGCGCCGGTGGTGCGCGGCCGCAAGGGCGAGTACGGCAAGCTCCTCGAGGAGCTGCGGGCCGAGGGCTTCACGCGCGTCGAAGGTCGACGGCGAGCTGCGCCGGCTCGAGGAGGACATCGCGCTCGACAAGAAGTTCAAGCACGACATCGCGGTCGTGGTCGACCGCCTCGTGATGCGGCCCGACCTGCGCAGCGGCTCGCGGACTCGGTCGAGACGGCCGTCGCGGCGGGCCGACGGCCTGGTCGAGATCGAGGAGGTGCCGAGCGAGGGCGCGGGCGAGGTCCGGACCTACTCGGAGCGCTTCGCCTGCCTGACGTGCGGGCACGAGCATGCCCGAGCTCGAGCCGCGGATCTTCTCCTTCAACTCGCCGCACGGCGCCTGCCCGCGGTGCACCGGGCCTCGGATCCCAGATGGAGATCGACCCGGACCTCGTCGTGCCCGACCCGTCGCTCTCGCTCGGCGAGGGCGCGATCCTGCCGTGGTCGACGGGCGCGTCCAACTACTACGACCAGATGACCCAGGCGATCGCCGAGCGCTACGAGATCGACATGGAGACGCGCCTGGCAGGACCTGCCCGAGGAGGCGCGCGACGTCTTCCTGTACGGGACGGACGGCGACCGCCTCTACATCTCCTACCGCAACCGCTACGGCCGCCGGCGCTCCTACACGACGACCTTCGAGGGCATCGTGCCCAACCTCGAGCGGCGCTACCGCGAGACCGACTCCGAGTACTCGCGCGAGAAGATCGAGGAGTACATGTCGGTCCGCCCGTGCCCCGAGTGCGGTGGCGCGCGGCTCGGCCCGAGAGCCTCGCGGTGCAGGTGGGCGGGCTCGGGATCCACGAGCTCACGCGCATGTCGGCGCGCCGGGCGATCGAGTGGTTCGAGCGGCTCGAGCTGAGCGACACCGAGCGCCAGATCGCACGGCTGATCCTGCGCGAGATCGACGAGCGGCTCCGCTTCCTCGACAACGTCGGCGTCGGCTACCTCTCGCTCGACCGCGCCGCCGCGACGCTCTCGGGCGGCGAGGCGCAGCGCATCCGGCTCGCGACCCAGATCGGCTCGAGCCTGGTCGGGCGTCCTCTACATCCTCGACGAGCCCTCGATCGGCCTCCACCAGCGCGACAACGAGCGCCTCATCGCCACGCTCGCGCGGCTCCGCGACCTCGGCAACACGGTGATCGTGGTCGAGCACGACGAGGGGACGATGCGCGCCGCGGACCACATCGTCGACCTCGGGCCCGGCGCCGGCGAGCACGGCGGGCACATCGTGGCCGAGGGCACGCCGGAGGACATCATGGCCGTCGAGTCGTCGCTCACCGGGCAGTTCCTCACCGGCGCCAGCGCGAGATCCCGGTGCCCGCGAAGCGACGCCGACCGACCGGAACGATCGAGATCGAGGCGGCGAGCCAGCACAACCTCAAGAAGATCGACGTGAGCGTGCCGCTCGGCGTCTTCTGCTGCGTCACGGGCGTGTCCGGCTCGGGCAAGTCCACCCTCGTGAACGAGGTGCTCTACAAGGCGGTGGCGAACCGGCTTCACCGCGCGAAGCTCCGGCCGGGGGCGCACCGGCGGATCGAGGGCCTCGAGCAGATCGACAAGATCATCAACATCGACCAGTCGCCGATCGGGCGCACGCCGCGGTCGAACCCGGCCACCTACACCGGCGTGTTCGACTCGATCCGCGACCTCTTCTCGCGCACCCAGGAGTCGCGCGCCCGCGGGTACAAGCCGGGTCGCTTCTCGTTCAACGTCAAGGGCGGGCGCTGCGAGGTCTGCCGCGGCGACGGTCAGATCAAGATCGAGATGCACTTCCTGCCGGACGTGTACGTGCCGTGCGAGCAGTGCGACGGCAAGCGCTACAACCGGGAGACGCTCGAGGTCCGGTTCAAGGGCAAGAGCATCGCCGACGTGCTGGAGATGTCTGTCGAGGACGCGGTCGAGTTCTTCACGCAACATCCCGAAGATCAAGCGGCGCCTCCAGGCGCTCCACGACGTTGGTCTCGACTACATCCGGCTCGGCCAGCCGGCCACCACGCTGTCGGGCGGCGAGGCGCAGCGCGTCAAGCTCGCGACCGAGCTGCGCCAAGGTCGCGACGGGACGGACGCTCTACATCCTCGACGAGCCCACGACCGGCCTGCACTTCGCGGACGTGCAGCGCCTCCTCGAGATGCTCGAGCGGCTCGTGGACGCCGGCAACACCGTCGTGGTGATCGAGCACAACCTCGACGTGATCAAGACCGCGGACCGGATCATCGACCTCGGGCCCGAGGGCGGGGAGGAGGGCGGCCACCTGGTGGCCGCAGGCACGCCCGAGCGCGTTGCGAGGGCCGCCGACTCGCACACGGGGCGCTTCCTGGCCGGACTGCTCGAGGAGCGAGCGGCCCGGCGTGCGCCGCGCAAGACGCGCAAGTCGAAGACGAAGGTGGCCGCCGCGGCCTAGGGGTCGGCGGCGCCGGACGCGGACCGCGTGGACCCGCGGCTCAAGCTCTACCTGCAGAAGTGGCGCTGGTACGAGCGCAACGGGCTCCCCTGGAACCGCGCTGCGGCTGCACCGCCACATGCTCAGGCGCGAGGCGTTCATCCGGTTCCCGATCCAGGGCAACGTGCTGGAGTGCCTCGACGACGGGCGGCTCGAGATCGGCAAGGACACCCTGCTCGAGCCGAACTGCTGGCTCACGATCGGCGAGGCGGGGCGCCTCACGATCGGCGAGCGGCACGTTCCTCAACATGGGCATGCATGGTCGCGGTCGATCGGAGCGTGACGATCGGCGACCACACGATGTTCGCGAACCACTGCTTCGTGAGCGACGCGTCGCACCGCTACGACGACCCCGAGCGGCCGATCACCTGGCAGGGCTTCGAGTCCAAGGGGCCGACCCGGGTGGGTTCGAACTGCTGGTTCGGCGTGGGCTGCGTCGTGACGAGCGGCGTGACGGTCGGCGACCGCTGCGTCGTCGGCTCGAACTCTGTGGTCACGCGCGACCTCCCGCCGGGCGTGATCGCGGCGGGAGCGCCCGCGAAGGTGATCAGGGAGATCGAGTTCTCGTCGCCCGGCTGAGCCGGTTGCACCACCCCGCGGTATGGTCGAATCTCTCAAGAACGACAGGGAGGAGAAGCGCGTGGACACCTACGTCATCCTGCGTCGCAGCGGATGGAGGTCGCCGGCTGACCTCGAGGCCGCTGCCGAGCGGTCTTCGAAGGTCGGCGACGAGCAGATGTCCGACGACATCCGCTGGATCAGGAGCTACGTCCTCGAGGAGGGCGGCGGCTCGGTGGGGACCGTCTGCATCTACCAGGCCACAAGCCCTGAGGCGATTCGCGAGCACGCGTCCGCGGCGGAGCTGCCCGTCGACGAGATCATCCCGGTGGCCGATACGGTGATCGTGCGGCCGGATCCGGAGCCGGCCACGACCTGAGGCTCGAGCCGGGTCAGCCCATTAGGTCGAAGCCGGCGCGCTCCTCGGTCGGATAGCCAAGCAGCTCTCGCATCCGGTCCACCTCGTCGGGCGCCATCGTGTACTCGTGCTCGGGCTCCGGGTAGCGGCGCGAGCGCACGTCGGCGGCGTACGCCTGCACGCCCTCGATCATCGCCTCGCGCACGTTGCCGTAGCGCTTGACGAAGCGCGCCGCGTGGCCGTCGTAGATCCCGAGCAGGTCGTGGAACACGAGCACCTGGCCGTCGGCGGCCGGACCGGCCCCGATTCCGATCACCGGCACCTCGAGGCGCGGCATGATCGCGTCGGTGAGCGGGCTCGGGACCGCCTCGAACACGATCGCGAAGCAGCCCGCGTCCTGGAGCGCGAGCGCGTCAGTCGCTACCTCCATCGCCCGCTCGGCCGTGCGCCCCTGAGACCGGTATCCGCCGAGCGCGGTGGCCGTCTGGGGCGTCAGGCCCACGTGCCCCATCACCGGGATCCCGGCCGCGACGATCGCGCGGGCCCGATCGGCTGAGGCCCCTCCGCGCTCGAGCTTGACCGCGTCGCAGCCCGCCTCCTTCACGAAGCGCTGGGCCGTCGTGACCGCCTGCTCGTCCGAGACCTCGTAGGAGCCGAAGGGCAGGTCGCCCACGAGGAAGGGCGTCGTGAGCCCGCGCCGGACGGCCGCGCCGAGCATCACCATTTCGTCCAGCGAGACGGGGACCGTGCTCGGGTAGCCCAGCACCGTCATCGCGGCCGAGTCGCCCACGAGCACGACGTCGACGCCGGCGGCGTCGGCCACCTGGGCGCTCGGGTAGTCGTAGGCGGTGACCATGACGATCGGCTCGCCGAGCGCCTTCTTCTCGGCCAGCCCCGAGAGCGTCATCGTGGCGCCGGCCTTCACGCCGCCCGTTCGCTTGTCGGCCGGATCGGGAGACTTTCGCGGCGCCGAGCTCACGAGAGGAGCTCCGCGACGGCGTCGTCCACTCGGACGATCGCGTTGTCGGTGCTCACGTGCACGACCTTCGGCTCGTACGTCTCGAGCTCACCCTCCGAGTAGGACGCGTAGGACACCACGATCACCGTGTCGCCGGGGTGGACCAGGCGCGCGGCGGCGCCGTTCACCTTGACCTCGCCGGAGCCCGGAGCGCCGGCGATCGTGTAGGTCTCGAAGCGGGCGCCGTTGTCCACGTCCAGGACGTGGACGAGCTCGTGCTCCAGGACGTCGGCCGCCTCCAGCAGGTCGGAGTCGATCGTGATCGAGCCGACGTAGTGAAGGTCGCTGCCCGTGATCCGGGCGCGATGGATCTTGGACTTCAGCATCGTCCGGTTCATTGGTCCCCCAGGATCGTGTTGTCGATGAGCCGCGCCCGTCCCACGCGGGCGGCCACGGCGAGGAGCGTGGAACCGTTCACCCGGTCCACGAGGGTCAGGTCTTCGGCCGAGCGCAGCTCGAGGTACTCGGGCTCGACCGCGGCCGCCTCGAGTTGTCCGCGCGCGGCTGCGAGGACTGCGGCGGCCTCGCGCTCGCCTTCGGCGACCGCCGACTCGGCGGCGACGAGCGCCCGGCTGAGTGCGATCGCGCGCTCGCGCTCCTCCGCGTCGAGGTACGCGTTGCGCGAGCTCAGCGCGAGACCGTCCGGCTCGCGCACCGTGGGGTGCACCACGATCGTGACCGGGATGCTCAGGTCGCGCACCAGCTTGCGGATCACGATCGCCTGCTGCGCGTCCTTCTGACCGAAGTACGCGCGGTCGGGTTGCACGATGTTGAGAAGCTTGGTCACCACGGTCGTGACGCCGGTGAAGTGCTCGGGGCCGCGGGCGGCCGGGTCCCCGCACAGGACCTCGGTGATGCCCCCGACCCGCACGGACGTGTCGAATCCGTGCGGATAGATCTCCTCGACCGCGGGCGCGAAGAGCATGTCGGCGCCTGCACCGTGCGCGAGCTCCGTGTCGCGCGCCTCGTCGCGCGGGTACGCGGCGAGGTCCTCTTCCGGCCCGAACTGCGCGGGGTTGACGAAGGCGGACACGACCACGACGTCGCATTCCGAGCGCGCCCTCCGCACCAGGGCGAGGTGGCCCTCGTGGAGCGCCCCCATCGTCGGGACGAGGCCCACCGACCGCTCCCCGCGAGCGGCCGCGAGCGACCCCCGCATCTCCTCGATCGAGCGGACCGTCTTCATGCCGGGACTCCGGCCGGCGCCGCGAGCGCCCGGGTGCGCTCGAGCAGCGCGTCGAACAGCTCCAGGAGCTCGGGGAGCTCACGCTCGACGGCCGCGCGTTGGAGTGCGACCGTGGCCTCGTCGCCGCGGGCGACCGGCCCGGTGAGCGCGTCGCGCGGGCCGAACCGCTCCCAGTTGTCGACCGTCGCTCGCACGAGCGGGGCGAGCACCCGGCGGGCGCTCGCCGCGTCCAGCCCGGCCGCGCCCGCCACGGCCTCGGCTGTCGCCTGGACGGTGACCAGGTAGTTCGAGGCGATGGACGCGGCCGCGTGATAGGCGGCACGGTCCTCGTCGGCGAGCTCGAACGGCTCCATGCCGACGGCACGGGCCAGCGCGTGCGCCACGCCGAGCGCCTCCGGCGTCGAGCCCGCGATCGCGCACCCGGCGTCCCGGAACCGGCTGGGCCCGCTCGCGCCGTCGTCGAGCGCGAAGGTCTGAAGCGGGTGCAGCCCGAAGGCGCCGCCTGACGCGGCGGCCGGCGCGAGCGCCGCGAGCGGCGTGGCCCCGCTCGTGTGCCCAACGATCGCGGCCGAGCCGGCGAGCGCCGCGGCGGCCCCTGCGATCTCCTCGTCCGGGACGCAGAGGACGACGACGTCGGCGGAGGCCGACTCCCCGCGGACGAGTGGCCCCCGGACCTCGAGGCCGGCGGCGCTGAGCGCTTCCGCGAGGGCCGTGCCGAGCCGCCCCGCGCCGACGATGCCGATCGGGGAGAGGCCCGGGCGAGCGGGCACGGAAAGATGGGTGTCGGCGGCGTCCCGTTCCAGTTCCCGCATGCGAGATACCGGTCGGTCTTTCGGTGGTCGGTCCGCTCCCGAGGCGGGTAGCGGCCTGAACGAAAGGATAGCGCCCGGCCCGGGTTAACCTTCGCCGCCATGGTGCCGGCCGCCGAGCGTCGCGAGCAGCTCGTGGAGCTCTTCAAGCACCTGCGCGACGAGCACGAGTGCCCGCTCAAGGCGACGCGCACCAACCTCGTCTTCGGCAACGGCAACGCGGACGCCGACCTGATGTTCGTCGGGGAGGCGCCCGGTCTCCACGAGGACCAGCAGGCGAAGCCGTTCGTCGGGCGGGCCGGACAGCTCCTCGACGAGCTGCTCGCGGAGATCGGACTGGAGCGCGAGGACGTCTTCGTGGCGAACGTCCTGAAATGCCGCCCTCCCGGCAACCGCGACCCGCTTCCGGCCGAGATCGAGGAGTGCGAGCCGCACCTCATCCGGCAGATCGAGTTGATCGAGCCGCGGGTCATCTGCACGCTCGGGAACTTCGCCACCAAGCTGCTCTCGGGTCGACCCGAGGGGATCACGAGGGTCCATGGGCGCCCCCAGGACCGCGAGGTCGCCGGCCGGACGGTCCGCCTCTATCCGCTCTTCCACCCGGCGGCAGCGCTCCGCACCGAGGCCGTGCGCTCGGCGCTCAGGGTCGATCTCCACCGCCTGCCCGAGCTGCTCCGCGAGCCGCGGCCCGCACGCGGGGAGGCGCCTCCGCTCGCGCCGGACGAGCGGGCGGGCGACCCGCCCCCGGGTGCGGCCCCACGCGGCGCCGTCCCGCCCGCCGAGGCGCCCCCGCAGCTCGGCTTCTTCGAGTAGGCCGGCCGCGTCGTCGCCCGAGACCTCGCGATGGTGCGGATCAAGACCAACGCCGCCGCGGGCACCGAGTCGACCGGGAGCGACCTGGCCGTGCGGCTCGCGCCCGGCGACGTCGTGGCCGTCGCCGGGGAGCTCGGAAGCGGCAAGACGACGTTCGTGCGCGGGGCATGCCGGGCGCTCGGCGTCGTCGAGGCGGTCACTAGCCCGACGTTCGCGATCGGCCAGGTCTATGAGGGGCGGCTTCGGAGCGGGCCGGTCGAGGTGGCCCATCTCGATCTCCACCGAGTCTCGTCGCTCGCCTCCGAGGACCCGGCGCTGCTGGGCGACTACCTGACGCCCGACCGGATCTCGTTCGTGGAGTGGCCCGAGGTCGCCCTGCCGGGGCTGGGGGAGCTCGCTGCGAGGGTGCGAATCGAGCACGCCGGCGGCGACCGGCGCGTGATCGAGATCGAGTGAACGTGCTGGGGCTCGACACGGCTACGGCGGCCACGGCCGTGTGCGTCCAGCTGCGCGACGGGCGGACGTTCGAGCACGCGCCGCGGCCGGCCGACCTTCTGGGGCGCCCCGCTCACGGCCGGGAGCTGATGCCCGCCGTCCATGACTCGATGGCCCGCGCGGGGCTCCAGTTCGGCGACCTGGACGCGATCGCGATCGGGATCGGTCCCGGCGCGTACACGGGCCTGCGCATCGGCGTCGCGACCGCGCGCGCGCTCGGCCACGCCGCCGGCGTCGAGCTGCGCCCGGTCTCGTCCCTGGCGGCGCTCGCGGCCGGCGTCGACGCGCGGCCGGCGCTGGCCTTGATCGACGCCCGCCGCGGAGAGCTCTTCGCGTCGCTCTGGGAGGTCGGCGAGGAGCGCTGGCCGGCGCACCCGTGCGCCCCCGACGAGCTCGCTCGGCGCGTCGAGTCGGCGCTCCCTCCCACCGCCGCGACGCCGCTTGCGATCGGCGACGGGGCGCTACGATCTCGAGGCGCCCTTGAGGCGGTCGGGATCGAGGTCCCCCCGGACGATTCGCTCCTCCACGTGGTCCGCGCCGTGCACGTCTGCGGACTCGCGGCGGGGGCGCCGGCGCTGCCGCCAGCGGCCATTACCCCCGACTACATGCGCGAACCGGACGCCAAGCCCTCGAGATGACCGACTCGCTCCAGATCCGGCGCCTGGCCTACTCGGACCTGCCTCAGGTGATCGCGATCGAGCGCCGCGCCTTCCCGACGCCATGGTCGCTCGCGATGTTCGTGCTCGAGCTGTCGAAGCCGTCGGGCATCTGCCTGGCCGCGATGCGCGGCGACCGCGTCCGCGGCTACACGATCTGCTCCCGCTACGACCGCGTTTGGCACCTGATGAACATCGCGGTGGACGACCGAGCCCGGCGCGAGGGCATCGCGAGCACGATGCTCGAGCACCTCTTCCGGGCGGCGGACGGCCCGGGCGAGCAGTACACGCTCGAGGTGCGGATGTCGAACGACGTCGCGATCGGGATGTACGAGCGCTTCGGCTTCCGCGGCGCCGGGCGGCGGCGGGGCTACTACCACGACAATCGGGAGGACGCGCTGATCATGTGGCGCAGGGCCGACGCCGAAGCGCTCTCGCCCTCCGAGGGCGCCCCGAGCGCGCGAGCGTGATCCTCGGGATCGAGACGAGCTGTGACGACACCTGCGCGGCCGTCGTGACCGACGACGGCGAGGTGCGCTCGAACGTCGTCGCCTCGCAGGGGCTCCTCCACGAGCGCTATGGCGGGGTCGTGCCGGAGATCGCCTCGCGCCGCCACCTCGAGGCGATCGACCCCACCATCCACGACGCGCTCGAGCGCGCCGGTGCCCGGCTGGGCGACGTCGGCACGGTCGCGGTGACGAACCGGCCCGGGCCTGATCGGAGCGCTCCTCGTCGGGCGTCTCGACGGCCAAGGCGCTCGCGGCGGCCCGCCGGCTGCCGCTCGTCGCCGTGGACCACCTCCACGGCGCACGTCGTGGCGAGCGCGCTCGGCCAGACCCGATCCAGCCGCCGTTCCTCGCGCCTCGTCGCGAGCGGTGGTCACACCTTCATCGCCCGCGTCGACGATCCGCGGAGCACGTCGTGCTCGGCGCGGACGCTCGACGACGCCGCCGGCGAGGCGTTCGACAAGGGCGCCCGCCTGCTCGGGCTCGGCTACCCGGGCGGGCCCGCGATCGACCGGCTGGCGCGCGAGGGCGACCCCGACGCCTTCGACTTCCCGGTCTCGGCACCCGGCGGCGGGCTCGACTTCAGCTTCAGCGGCCTCAAGACCGCGCTCCTCTACCGGGTGCGCGATCTCGGCGAGCGCGAGACCGGCGGCGCGCCGCGCGGACCTCGCCGCCTCGCTACCAGCGCGCGATCGTCGACGCGCTCATGGCGCGCGCCCGGGAGCGCGGTCGAGCGCCACGGCGCGGGGCGCCTCGCGCTCGGCGGCGGCGTCGCCGCGAACTCCGAGCTGCGCCGGCGGGCGCGGTCTGGCGACGACGCTCGGCTGCGAGCTGCGGGTGCCGGACACACGCTATGCACCGACAACGCCGCCATGATCGCGGGGGCGGCGCGCTTCGGCGTGCCGATCGCGTACCCCCGCTACCTGGATCTCGAGGCGTCGGCGCGGGCAGCCTGGCATGGCCGGGTGACGCTCCTCGGCAAGGCGGGCTGCTGCCTGTGCGACGAGGCCCGGGCGGCGATCCGGGATGTCTCGGCCACCCCGACCTCGAGCTGGTCGAGGTGGACGTGGCCTCCGACCCGGCGCTCCACGCGCGCTATGGAGAGCGGATTCCGGTCGTGATCGTCGAGGGCGAGGAGGCCTTCGAGCACCGCGTGGACCCCGAAGAGCTGAAGGATCTGCTCGATAGAGTGGCCTCGCGAGCTCAACGAGCCGTACGGGAGCACCGTCGAGCTCCAGCGGGACGGCGGCGAGCGCCTGTCCCTGGGCGTCGCCGCGCGGCTGTCGCGCTACCTCCAGGTGCTCACGCAGGCCAAGAAGATGGGCAAGGACACGATCTCCTCGCAGGAGCTCTCGGACTACACGCACATCAACTCGACCCAAATCCGGCGCGACCTGTCCGGCTTCGGCAAGTTCGGCAAGCGCGGCGTCGGCTACAACGTCGATTCGCTCCTGTCGCAGATCCGCAAGATCCTGCGGACCAGCGGCCAGCACAACATCGCCCTCTTCGGCGCCGGGCACCTGGGCAAGGCGATCGCGAGCTCGGACATCTTCGCCGACCACGGCTTCCGCGTCGTGGCGATCTTCGACACCGACCCGGCGAAGCAGGGCGAGCCGATCGGCAACGCCCTGGCGGTCCGCTCCTACGACGAGCTGGGCGCTGTCGTCGACGAGGAGGAGATCGTCGTCGGCGTGCTCGCGGTGCCGACCCACGCCGCGCAGGCGGTCGCGGACGACCTCGTGGCGGCGGGCGTGCGGATCATCTTCAACTACTCGGAGGCCCTGCTCCAGGTGCCGCCCGAGGTCACTGTCCACACATCGAGCCCCGCCGTCGACCTCCTCTACGCGCTCTATTTCTATCTCACCTGACTGAGAGCCACCGGCATGCTGGACATGACCAAGGCGCGGGACGTCTTCGACGCCTCCGACGACTTCACGGTCGGCATCGAGGAGGAGTTCGCGATTCTCGATCCCGACACCCGCTCACTGGTCCAGCGGTTCGAGGAGCTGGAGCGCGCCGCCCAGGACGACGACGTGCTACGCGAGTCGGTGGCCGGGGAGCTGATCTCGTCGGAGATCGAGATCCGGTCGGGCAGGGGCATGGGGATCGGCGACGCGCTGGAGCGCCAGCGGGAGGCCCGGGTCCGCCTCTTCAGGCTCGCGGCGGACCACGACGCGATGCTCGCTGCTACGGGCACCCACCCGTGGAGCCCGTGGCAGGAGCAGCGGATCATCGCGACCGACCACTACCGGCGGCTCGATGAGCAGCTCCGCTACGTGGCCTGGCGGAACAACACGTTCAGCCTGCACGTCCACGTGGGCGTGGCCGGCGCCGACCGCGCGATCGCCGTCTGCGACAGGATGCGGGAGATCCTGCCCGAGCTCCTGGCGCTCTCGGTCAACTCGCCGTTCCTCGACGGCCGCGACTCGGGCCTCCACTCCGCCCGGTCGCAGATCTTCACGAAGAGCTTTCCCCGCTGCGGGGTGCCCGACGTATTCGGGGACTTCGCCACCTACGCGGAGTACATCGAGCTGCTCGTGCGCACGGGCTCGATCGCGGAGCAGACGCAGCTCTGGTGGAGCGTGCGGCCGCACCATCGGTTCGGGACGGTCGAGGTCCGGATCTGCGACGCGCAGTCGACCGCGGCCGAGTCCAGCGCCCTCGCCGGGCTTATGGCCTCGTGCGTGGCGCAGGCCGCGCTCGACCACGACGAGGGGAGCGCGCCGGCCCCTCTGCCCGGCCGGCTCGTGGAGGAGAACATGTGGCGGGCGATTCGCTACGGGCTCGAGGGCAGGCTGATCGACCTGGAGCGCGGCGAGGAGTTCCCCGCGGCGGCGATCGGCGATCGGCTCCTCGCCTGGACCGCTCCAGCCCGCGCGATCCTCGGGGTGGACCCCGCCCTGCCCGTTGAGAACGGGTCCACGAGGCAGCGTCACGCGCTCGCGGACGGGGCGACCATGGAGGAGGTCTTCGCGGCGGAGGTCGCGGAGACGCAGCGCAGCTATGCGGCGGAGGAGGTGACGACTTGAGCGCACAGGAACCGACGGAGGAGGAGCTCCGCGCGGCGATGGAGGAGCAGCTGCGCCAGATCAGGGTCGAGGACGTCGTGCTCCAGACGGTGGCGACGCTCGTCAACCTGGCGGGCCGGCGCCTCGGGCTCGCGCCCGGCGCCGAGGGGGAGCGCGATCTGGAGCAGGCCCGAGTCGCGATCGAGGCCACCCGGGCCCTCCTGCCGCTCGTGACGGAGCAGGAGGCCGCGGCCGTCAAGCAGGCCCTGAGCCAGCTCCAGATGGCGTATGCCCGCGAGGCCCAGGGGGAGTCGGGCGAGTCCGAGCCCGCCGCCGCGCCCCCGCAGGGCGCCAAACAGCCGGAACCACCGCCGCCGGGCCCTGCCGATGGGCCAGACGCCGGGGAGCGGGCCAAGGCCAGGTCCCGGATCTGGACCCCTCCCGGCTCGTGAGCCGACAACCTCGATAGACTGCCCGGCGCTTTCGTCCGGCGGCGGTCTCATGCGCGCAGCCGGCATGACATCTGCGCCTGGGTCCGGGCGAGCGCGGCGGTGCTGCGCGCGCTTGCCACAAGTGCCCCGAGTCGCGCGCCGCTGACACAACGGAGGGTTCCCCTTGACAGAGTTTTTCACCGACTACGGGATCATCATCGCGCTCGCTTGCGCAGGAGCGGCGGTGGTCTACGGAGCCGTGACCTCGCGCTGGCTCCTCGCGAAGCCGGCCGGCAACGACGAGATGCGGTCGATCTCGATGGCCGTCCAGGAGGGTGCTCAGGCGTACCTCACCCGCCAGTACACGATCATCGGGGCGGTCGCGCTGGTGCTGGTCGTCCTGCTCGCGCTCGCGCTCGACGGCTACACGGCGATCGGCTTCGCGATCGGCGGGTCATTCTCGGCCGCAGCGGGCTTCATCGGCATGAACGTCTCGGTCCGCGCGAACGCGCGCGTGGCCGAGGAGGCGCGCGGCGGCGTGCCGGGCGCACTCCAGGTGGCATTCAAGGGCGGCGCGGTGACCGGGCTCCTGGTCGCCGGCCTCGCGCTGCTCGGAGTGGCGGGCTACTACGGCGTCCTGCTCCTCGTCGGGGAGGGTGAGAAGGACGCCGTCGACGCCCTCATCGGGCTGGGCTTCGGCGGGTCCCTGATCTCGGTCTTCGCGCGGCTCGGCGGCGGCATCTTCACCAAGGCCGCCGACGTCGGCGCGGACCTCGTGGGCAAGGTCGAGGCCGGAATCCCGGAGGACGACCCGCGCAACCCGGCGGTGATCGCCGACAACGTGGGCGACAACGTGGGCGACTGCGCCGGGATGGCCGCCGACCTGTTCGAGACCTACGCCGTCACCGCGGTGGCGGTGATGCTGCTCGGCGTCCTGACGTTCAACGAGCTGGGCGAGGTGGCCGTCTACCCGCTCGTGATCGGCGGCATCTCGATCCTCGCCTCTATCATCGGGACTTACGCGGTCCGCAGCCGAGCCGGCAACGTCGAGCGCGCCCTCTATCAGGGGCTGATCGTCTCGGGCCTGCTCGCGGCGGCGGCCTTCCTCCCGGTCACGCTCTGGCTGATGGATGACATCACGTTCCAGGGCGGGGCGAGCGAGCTCCTGACAGGCGGCAGCGCGCCCGCGAGCGGCATCGAGCTCTGGCTCTGCACGCTGATCGGGGTCGGCATCACGGCGCTCCTGTTCGTGATCACCGACTACTTCACGTCGACCCGCTTTCGCCCGGTCAAGACGACCGCCCGCGCGTCTCAGACGGGCCACGCCACGAACATCATTCAGGGCCTCGCGCAGGGCTTCCAGTCGACGGCGCTGCCGGCGCTCGTGATCGCCCTGGGCATCCTCGCCGCGAACGAGCTCGGCGGGATCTACGGCATCGGCGTCGCGGTTATGGCCCAGCTCTCGCTGACGGGCCTGATCGTCGCGCTCGACGCCTTCGGGCCGATCACCGACAACGCGGGCGGCATCGCGGAGATGGCCGAGCTGCCGCAGGAGGTACGCGACGTCACGGATCCGCTCGACGCGGTCGGCAACACGACGAAGGCCGTCACCAAGGGCTACGCGATCGGCTCTGCGGTGCTGGCTGCCCTGGTCCTCTTCGCGGCGTTCATCGAGGAGCTGCGCGACGAGGCCGAGGCATCCGGCGAAGCGCTCGCGCCCTTCGCGATCTCCTCGCCGGAGGTCCTGATCGGCCTGCTCGTCGGCGGCATGATGGTCTACCTCTTCGTCTCGCTCTCGATCGAGTCGGTCGGCCGCGCCGGCGGCCTCGTGGTCGAGGAGGTGCGCCGGCAGTTCCGGGAGAGCCCGGGGATCATGGAGCGCACCGAGAAGCCGGACTACGCGCGCGCCGTGAGCATCGTCACCGCCGCGGCCCAGAAGGAGATGATCCTTCCGGCGCTGATCCCGATCGTGATCCCGCTCGTGGTCGGGCTCCTGTCGTACCAGGCGCTCGGTGGCCTCCTCATCGGGGTGATCGTCGTGGGCTTCTTCGTGGCGGTCTCGATGACGTCGGGCGGCGGGGCGTGGGACAACGCCAAGAAGCTGATCGAGGACGGGGAGTTCGGCGGCAAGGGCTCGGAGGCACACGCCGCCTCGGTGACCGGCGACACCGTCGGCGATCCCTACAAGGACACGGCCGGACCGGCGATCAACCCGATGATCAAGGTTGCGAACATCGTCGCCCTCCTGATCATCCCGTTCCTGGTCTAGGTAGCCGCCGAGGTCGGGACGTGGCGCCGCGGCGGCTGCCGTCGCGTGTTCGCGTCGAGGGGGCGGGAGAGGTTGGTCAGCCGCGGGCGCCGACGGCGCCGTAATCGCCGGACTTGCGCCGTTCCTTGTCGTCGTACATCGACTGGTCGGCGCGGTCAAGCACCTGCGAGGCGGCGCCGTCGTCCGGCGTCCGCTCGCCGCAGCCGACGCTTGCGGCGATGCCGCGCTCGTCCAGTGCTCGGCGCAGCCGCCGCGAGAGCATTTCGAGGCCGTCGCCGTCCGCCTCCGCGGCGAGCACCACGAACTCGTCGCCGCCGATCCGGGCCGCCACGTCGCCGCCGCGGATCTCGCGGGCGACCGTCTCCGCGGTCTCCCGCAGCACCCGGTCTCCCGCCACGTGCCCGCGCGTGTCGTTCGTGCGCTTGAAGTCGTCGAGGTCGATCATGATGAGGCCCAGTGGGCGTCCGTAGCGGAGGGAGCGCTGCCAGTCGAGCGCCAGCTGGTGCTCGAAGGCAATCCTGTTCGCGAGGCCCGTGACGGGATCGGTGAGGGCATCCTGCTCGACCTCGCGGTAGCGACGGTGCTCGCGCAGAAGGCCGATCGCGAGGCCCGCGGCGGTCAGGGCGAAGGCCACGAGCCCGAGCAGCACCTCGCTCGGGACGCCGCTCACGAACATCACGCCGCCCGAGCCGCGCTCGGGCGCCGGCGCTGAGTCGGTCCCCGGCTCACGGCCTCGCGAGGACGGCTGATCCCCGCGCGACCCGTCGGCCTCCGTGACCGGCGCACCGGACTCGACGGTCGGCGCGGCCAGCGCGGCGGCGCCCTCCGAGCCGGAGGCCGCGGCATCGGATGAGCCCGTCTGCGCGACCCGCGAATCCGACGGGCCCGAGGCCCCGTCGCTCGGGCCAGCGCCCTGCGCGCTCGTGGTCTCGGCCGCGCCCCGGGCCTCGGTGGATGCGCTCGGGTCGGCCGCGCTCTCGGACACGCGGCTGCCGGATGAAATCTCCTCGCGCCGCTCGGCGCGCGTCGGAGGCTCCTCGCTCTGCGGGCGCTCCGCGGTGGGTGCCTTGCCCTGGTTCCCGGTCGGACCCTTGCCCTGATCGTCGCCCGGCTCGGGCTGAGGCTGGTAGTCGAGCGGAGCCTTCCCCTGTCCCGGCTTGTCCTCGCCGCCCGGCTCGGGCTGCGGCTTCGGCTCGTTGACGGTGGGGTTCTTGCCCTGGTCCGGGTCGCCATCGGACTTGGGCGGCTCGCCCTGGCCGGGCGGCGTCCCGCCGTGGCCCGGCGGGTCGGGCTTCGCGTAGCCGGCGGGCTTACCCTGCGGGCCGATCGGGCGTCCGGACGACCCCGGCGCCTTCGACTGGTCCGGGCCGGGCGCCTTGGACTGGTCGGGCTCCGCGGGGGGCTGGCTCTGCTCGCCGGCGTCCTCGCCGGCCGCGTCTTCCTCGGGCTTCGGCGACTTGGACTGGTCCGGCCCGATCGGGCGCTCGAGCGATTCCGCGTCGCGCTTCTCGACCGATGCCGCGACGTCGCGCTCGGCGTTCGACGCCCCGCCTGTCGCGAGCGCCGGTGCGTACGCGACGGTGACCGCGAATGCCGCGAGGCAGGCGAGGGTGGCGCCCCATCTCCTCGGCTGCTTTCGTCGCGTCATCTGTGGGCACGATCGGCTGCTCGCGCGCGACCTTTAGGGGTCGGCTCAGGTCGCTGGACGAATGTACGAGCCGCCCGCCCGCCGCAAGTCTCGACGCGCGCCCGGTGCGAGGCGTCGACCGCTCCCGACGGTCGCCTGCGATTAGCCTCCATCGGCCGGCGGCGCCGTTCCTTGAGCGGGGGACGGCGACTGTAGGTTTCCGAGGCGATGGCTGAGCGCCGGCCGAAGAACCAGGGCCTCGAGCGCGTGCTCGGGACCAGTGCGCTCTTCTCGACGGCCTACGGCAACGTCGGCAGCTCGATCTACTACGCGCTCGGACTCGTCGCCGTCTTCGCGCTCGGGTTGACGCCGGTCGTCTTCCTCATCGCGGGCTTCATCTTCATCTGCACCGCCGCGACCTACGCCGAGGCCACGACCATGTACCCGGAGGCGGGGGGGTCGGCCTCGTTCGCACGCCACGCGTTCAACGAGTTCTGGTCGTTCTTCGCGGGCTGGGGCCAGATGCTGAGCTACATCATCACGGTCTCGATCTCGGCGTTCTTCGTGCCGCACTACCTGGGCGTGTTCTGGGAGCCGTTGCAGACGTCCCCCGGCGACATCATCTTCGGGATCGGCCTGGTGGTGCTCCTCGGCGCGCTGAACGTCGTCGGGGTGAAGGAGGCCGCCGGAATCAACATCTTCCTGGCGATCGCCGACTTCCTCACCCAGGTGCTGCTCGTCGTCGTGGGGCTGGTGCTCGTCTTCTCGCCCGACACGCTCATCGAGAACGTCGACTTCGGGGTCTATCCGACACTCAGCAACTTCCTGATCGCGATCCCGGTGGCGATGGTGGCGTATACCGGGATCGAGACGATCTCGAACCTCGCCGAGGAGACGCGCGACTACGGGACGGCGATCCCGCGCGGGATCGGGGCGGTCGTGATCGCGGTCGGCGCGATCTACACGTTCCTGCCCGCCGTCGCGCTGTCGGCCATGCCGGTCAAGGACGGGGTCACCCTGCTCGGGCTAACCGAGGAGGAGGGCGGCTTCGCCGGCGACCCGATTCTCGGGGTCGTCGAGAACATCGACCTCGGGGGGCTCCAGACGCCCGCGGAGATCTACGTCGGCGTGCTCGCCGCGACGATCCTGGTGATCGCGACGAACGCCGGCTTGATCGGCGTGTCGCGGCTCACGTACTCGATGGGGCAGCACCGCCAGCTTCCCGAGAAGCTGCGCCAGCTTCACCCGCGGTTTCGAACGCCGTACGTCGCGATCACCGTCTTCGGGCTGATCGCCTGTCTGACGATCATCCCCGGCCAGGCGACCTTCCTCGGCACGATCTACACCTTCGGCGCGATGCTCTCGTTCACGATCGCCCACCTGGCGGTGATCGCGCTCCGCGTCAAGCAGCCCGATCGCGAGCGGCCATGGCGCGGACGTGGCGACGTGCGGATCGGCGGGCGGCTCCTGCCGCTGTTCGCGATCGCGGGCGCGCTCGGCACCGGGGCGGCGCTGCTCGTGGTCACGGCGCTGGACCGCTCGGTCCTGATCGGAGGAACGGTGTGGCTCGCCGTCGGGATCGCAACGTACGCCGGCTACCGCGGGCGCTTGGGGCTCCCGCTGACCGAGACCGTCAAGGTGCAGCTCCCAAAGCCGATCGTGGAGCACGAGGTCGAGTACGAGTCCGTCCTCGTAGCGTTCGAGGACACGCAGTACTCCGCCGAGGTCGTGGCCACGGCAGTCAAGCTCGCGGCGCGCCGCCGCCGCGGGATCCACGTGCTCGTGACGATCACGGTCCCCGCGAACGCGCCGATCGACGCGTCGCTCCCCGAGCAGGAGTCGCGGGCGCAGTCGACGGTCGACTCGGCCCGTGTCCTCGGCGGCAGGCGTGTAACGGGCCACTACGAGAAGGTCCGGGCGGGGGAGGCCGGTCGCCGGATCGTCACGGAGGCGCGCGACATCCGTGCGCGCGCGATCGTGATGACGCCGCCGCGCCGGCGGACGGGCGCCTCGCCCCTCGGCAGGACGCTCGAGACGGTGCTCGAGGCGCGGCCGTGCCGGGTCATCATCGAGTCCGCCCCGGGTGACGCCGCCCGTCGGCGAGCGGCTGCGTGACGCGGCTCACCAGCGCGTTCGGGGGCCGGCAGCCGCTCTAGAATCGGCGCCGTGGCGCGTGTCTACCGCTTCTCGACTCGCCTGCTGAGCGGCCTGCTCGTGGTGGTCGGCCTCGCGCTCGTCGCGACCACCCTCGCCCGCGGAGGGGGCGCGGTCGCGGTGGGCGTCGTACTCGGAGCCATGCTCGTCGCGATCGGGGTGGGCCGGCTCGTGATCGCCGCTCGCACCAGCGGCGACCACGGGCGAGCGTGAGGATCCCGCGCCGCGCCGCGCCGGCCGACGCGGGCATGCGTTCGCTCGGCGCCCCCGCGCTGATCGCGATCGGCCTGGGAGCGCTCGGCTCGTCGCTCTACTTCGGGCTCGGCGTCGTGGCCGGGGACGCGCTCGGCCTGACGCCGCTCGCGTACCTCCTGGCCGGCGCCTTCTTCGTTCTCACCGTGATGACCTACCTCGAGGGGAGCTCGCTCCACCCCGAGCGCGGCGGCGCATCCACCTTCGCCCGCTACGCGCTCAACGAGCTCTGGAGCTTCATCGCCGGCTGGGCGATCCTCCTCGACTACCTGATCGTCATGGCCATCGCGGCGTTCGCGGTGCCCCACTACCTCACCGCGTTCTGGGGCGATGCGGGGAGCCCGGGGGTCGAGCTCGCCATCGCCGCGGCCGCCGTCGGCTTCGTGGCATGGCAGAACATCCGCGGAATCTCGGCCGACCGGCTCGGGCGCGTCCTGCGCGTCGGCCTCCTCAACCTCGGGCTGTCGCTGGCCGTGATCGCGACCGGCCTGGCGGTGCGATTCGATCCGGCCGCGATAGTCGACTCGATCGACCTCGGCGCAACACCGACGCTCGAGGGCCTCGTATTCGCCACCGTCATCGCGGGGGCGGCGCTGACCGGGGTCGAGGCGGCGTCCGGCCTCGCCGGCGAGATCAGGGTGGGCCGGCAGGGACTGAGCCGTATCGTCGCGGTGTCGGTCGCGACGGTGTTGATCGTGCTCGTCGGGCTCTCCACGGTGGCGCTCATGGCCGTGCCGGTCGTGGGCGGCTCCACGGCGCTCGGCGGCGTGTTCGTCGACGCGCCGGTCCTCGGTGTCGTCTCGTCGTTCGAGCCGACGTGGCTGGGGGAGGTCCTTCGCTACGCGGTCGGAGGCATGGCCGCGCTGGTCCTGGTGGTGGCCATGAACGGCCAGATGCTCGGCCTCTCGCGGCTCGGCTACTCGCTGGCCACGAACCGCCAGATCCCGAGCGTCCTGGGTCGCCTCGACACCGAGCGCTCCACGCCGTTCATCCTCGTCGCGATCGCGTCGGTCGCGACGCTGGCGCTGGCGGCGTCGTCCGACATCGAGTTCCTGGCCGGCATCTTCGCGTTCGGGGCGATGCTCGCCTTCACGATCGCCCATGTCTCCGTCGTCATCCTGCGCTTCCGCGAGCCGGCGACCCGCCGCTTCTTCAGGGTCCCGTTCTCGATTCCGATCGGGCGTGGCTCGATTCCCCTCCCCGCGGCGCTCGGTGCCCTCGCCGGCGCCGCCGCGTGGGCGAGCGTCCTCATCCTCCACGAGGGCGCGCGCGTCGTCGGCTCGCTCTGGATGGCCGCTGGGCTGCTGCTCTACGTCGTCTACCGCAAGTCGCAGGGCAAGGCGCTCACCAAGCGCTTCACGATCCCGGCCGAGGCGCTGCGCGAGCCGCAGCAGGTCCAGTACGGCAGCATCCTCGTGCCGATCTTCGGCGGACCGCTGGACGACGACATCGTCGGCACCGCGGGGCGGCTCGCCGCCGAGGAGTCGGACGGCGAGGCCGGCGCGATCATCGAGGCGCTCTACGTCCTGAAGATCCCGATGTCGCTCCCGATCGACGCTCGGATCCCGCCGGAGTGGATCGAACGCGCCGATCGCGCACTGCGGCGCGCGCGCGAGGTCGGCGAGGAGTACGAGGGCGTGGAGGTGGCCACCGCGAAGCTGCGCGGCCGCACGATCGGCGGCACGATCGTGGCCGAGGCCCGCCGGCGCGGGTGGAGGCCATCGTGCTCGCCGCCGAGGAGCAGACGCGGACGCGCGGCGGCCTCCTGTTCGGCGGTCGCGAGGAGCCACGCGGGCGAGCCGCGGGCGAGATCGACGAAGTACGTGCTCGAGAAGGCCCCGTGCCGCGTGCTCTTGACCGCCCCGCCGGCCGGCGAGGACGTCATCCGCGAGGGCGTCGCGCCGTGACGCCGAGCGTTCGTCGCCGACCGGACGTAGGTCGCGTGACCGTCGTTAGAGTGGGCGCATGTTCGTACTGATCGTGGGCGCGGGCCGCGTTGGCTCGGCCATTGCGAAGGCGATGCTGCGCGACGGACACGAGGTGTCGGTGCTCGACGAGGAGCCCGAGTCGGTCGCACTCCTCGAGCGCGGCGAGGAGCGCAGCTGGGAGGACCTCGGCGGCTCGTTCACCGTCGGCACGGCGCTCGAGATCGACGCGCTGATGGAGGCCGGCATCGAGCGCGCCGACGCGTTCGTGGCCTCGACGAACGGCGACAACACGAACCTGGTGATAGCCCAGATCGCGCAGCGCCGATTCGAGGTGGACCGGGTGGTGGTGCGCGTCCTCGACCCCTTGCGCGCGGCCTGGTACCGCGAGCAGGGGCTGCTCACCGTCTGCCCGACGCAGGTGGCGATCGAGATGCTCGAGACCGCCGTGCGCGAGGAGGTCGGCTAGCCGATGTACGTCGTCGTGGTGGGAGCCGGCAAGGTCGGCTGGAACCTCGCACGCGAGCTGATCGACAAGGGCCACGAGCTGACCGTGGTCGAGTCCAGCCAGCGGCGCTACGCGACCGTCGAGGAGGAGCTCGAGCACGCCGTCCAGTACGGCGACGGCTCGGAGCTCTGGGTACTCGAGCGCGCCGGGATCGGTCGCGCCGACATGGTGATCGCCGTCACGGGCGACGACGAGGACAACATCCTGATCTGTCAGGTCGCCCGGGAGAAGTACGGGGTCGAGCGGGTGATCGCCCGTTGCAACAACCCGCGCAACCTCGACCACTTCGAGCTGCTCGGCGTCAAGCCCGCGGTGTCGGCCACGGACCTCATCCTCCGGCTGATCGAGCACGAGGTGCCGCAGTACGGGCTCGTCCACCTCCTCGACCTGCCTCAGGAGCGGCTCGAGATCATCGAGCTGGAGGTCGCCGGCGGCTCGGCTGCCGAGGGTCAGATGGTGCGGGACCTCGGCCTGCCGGACGGGTCGCTCGTGATCTCGATCCTCCGCGACGGGAGCGGCTTCGTGCCCGCCGGCGACTCGGTCGTCGCGGCCGGCGACGAGGTGCTGGTGGTGCTGGACATCGGGCTCGAGGCGGAGGTCACGGGGAAGTTCACCAGCGCGGCCCCCGAGGCGGCGTGAGCCGAGCCGCTGCCTCCGGCGCCTGAATGGCCGACCGGCGCGTCGAGCATCTCCTGATCGGGGGCGGTCTCGCCTCCGCGAGTTGCGCGCGCCGTCTGCGCGAGGAGGGGGCAAACGGGTCCGTGATGCTCGTCGGCCGCGAGCCCGACCCACCGTACGACCGGCCGCCGCTCTCGAAGGACTACCTCCGCGGCGAGAGCGATCGGGCGGACGCCCTCGTTCAGCCGGACAAGTGGTGGGATGACAACGACGTCGAGCTGCTGACCCGAACGAGCGTGATGCGCCTCGACCTCGAGGCGCGCGTGGCGAGGCTGTCGACCAAGGAGGAGATCGAGTTCGGCACCGCGCTGCTCGCGACGGGCGCGAACGTGAGGCGGCTGCGCGTCGACGGCGCCGATCTCGAGGGCATCCACTACCTCCGCGCGTTCGGGAACTCCGACGCGATCCGCGCCGACGCGGCGGAGGCGGAGCGGATCCTGCTGGTCGGCGGGAGCTACATCGCCTCCGAGGTTGCGGCGTCGCTAACCGCGCAGGGCCGCGAGTGCGCGCTCCTGATGCAGGAGGGGGTCCTGCTCGAGCGCTCGTTCGGCCCCGAGGTCGGCACCTTCTTCCAGGCCGTGCTCGAGGGGCACGGCGTCGAGATCACCGGGTCGGACGAGCTGGAGCGCTTCGAGGGGGCGGACGGGCGGGTGACGCGGGTCGTGACCCGCGCCGGGCGCGAGATCGACTGCGACTGCGTCGTGGTCGGGGCCGGCGTCATGCCCGACGTGATGCTCGCCAAGGGCGCGGGACTGGCGATCGGCGAGAGTGGGGGAGTCGTCTGCTCGGCGGGGCTCGAGACCTCCGCGCCCGGCGTCTACGCCGCGGGCGACATCGCGGAGTACCAGTCGGTCGTGCACGGGCATCCGCTTCGCGTGGAGCACTGGGACGTGGCCGCGCGGCAGGGCGAGACGGCGGCGCTGAACATACTCGGCCGTGACGCCCCGCACGAGGAGATCCCGTACTTCTTCTCCGACCTCGCCGATTGGGTATCGCTCGAGTACGTCGGGCCCGGCGCGGGCGAGCCGGTGATCCGCGGATCGATGGACGACGGGGAGTTCAGCGTGTTCTACGTGGACGACGGCGGCGTGACCGCGGCGCTGTCGGTCGGACGCTCCGAGGACCTGGAGCACGGTCGCCGGTTCATCCGGGAGAGCCTGTCGCCGGAGCGCTCGGCGCTCTCGGACCTCGGCACGGACCTCGGCTCCGTCGGCTGAGCCTCCGCGGCCGGCCGCCGGGCCGGCATCCACCCAGCTGCGGGGCAGGGACTCGAACCCCGATAACCAGCTCCAGAGGCTGGCGTCTTGCCATTAGACGACCCCGCAGGGAATCGTCAGGATATCGCCGTCACGCGGCCTCGCCGGCCCAGTCCCTATAGAGCCGGGCGTAGTGCCCGCCCGACGCGATCAGCTCGTCGTGCGTCCCCTGCTCGGCGATCCGGCCGGAGTCGAGCACGACGATCCGGCCGGCGCCGCGGATGGTCGAGAGCCGGTGCGCGATCACGATCGCCGTCCGGCCCGCCAGCAGCCGTCGCAGGCCGCGCTCGATCCGTGCCTCGGTCTGGACGTCGACGTTCGACGTCGCCTCGTCGAGCACGAGGATCCGCGGATCGGCCGCAGCCGCGCGCGCGAACGCCACCAGCTGCCGCTGTCCGGCCGAAAGGTGCCCGCCGCGCTCTCCGACCGCGGTGTCGTAGCCGTCTGGAAGCCGCTCGATGAACTCGTCAGCGCCGACCGCGCCGGCGGCGGCGCGAACCTCGTCGTCGCTGGCGCCCTGGCGCCCGAAGCCGATGTTGTCGCGGATCGTGCCGGAGAACAGGAAGCCCTCCTGCGGCACGATGCCGAGCTGCGAGCGGAGCGATCGCTCGGTCACGTCGCGCAGGTCGTGCCCGTCCACGAGCACGCGCCCGCGCGTCGGGTCGTAGAAGCGGGCCACGAGCTTCGCCAGCGTCGACTTCCCGGCCCCCGTCGCCCCCACGAGCGCGACCGTCTGCCCCGGCGGCACGGTCAGCGCCACGTCGCGGAGCGCCCAGGCGGCCTCGCCCTCCGCCCCGTAGCAGAAGGAGGCGTCGTCGAAGCTGATCTTGCCGCGCACCGGAGGCAGCTCGCGTGCGTCCGGTCGCTCGACGAGGTCCGGTTCCTCGTCGAGCAGCTCGAACACCTTGTCCAGCGCGGCCATGCCGGCCTGGTAGGTCGTGTAGAGCTGGGACAGCTGCTGGATCGGGTCGAAGAAGCTCTGCAGGTAGAAGACGAACGACGCGAGGATCCCGATCGTGATCCCCTCGCTTCCCACGCGGCTCCCGCCGTACAGGAGGATCGCCGCCGTGGCGACCGCGGTCAGGAGCTCGACCGCCGGGAAGTACGCCGCGTTGAGGTTCACGGTGCGGAGGTTCGCCGCGCGGTTCTCCTCGTTCAGGTCGGCGAAGGCGCGCCGATGGCGCGACTCCTGGCCGAACGCCCGTACGACGCGGATCCCGGACAGGGTCTCCTGGAGGTACGCGGTCACGAGCGCGATCTTTTCGCGCGTGAGCCGGTACGCGCCCGCGGAGGCGATCCTGAACGCCACGCTCCCAACCGCCAGCACGGGGAGGGTCAGGAACGCGACGAGCGCGAGCTGCGCGTCGAGGACGACTAGGATCGCGGCCGTCCCGATCAGGGTCAGGCTCGCGGAGAACAGCGTCACCACGCCGTCGGTCACCAGCTGGTCGAGCGCCTGGACGTCGTTCGTCAGTCGCGAGATCAGGACGCCGGCCTTGTTGCGCGAGTAGAAGCCGATCGAGAGCCGTTGCAGGTGGGCGAAGATCCTGCTGCGGAGGTCCTGGAGCGCCCGCTGGCCGACCCAGTTCACGAGGTAGGTCTGAACGTAGGTCGCGCCCCAGTTGAGGAGCGCCGCGGCCACGAACGCGATGACGATGATCGTCAGCGCATTCAGGTCGCCGCCCGTCACACCGTCGTCGATCGCACGGCCGGCGAGGTAGGGGGGCGCGAGCGCCGCGGCGGTCGCCACGAGGAGCGCACCGAACATGAGCACGACGCGCGAGCGATAGGGACGGAGCAGCTCCAGGAGGCCCCTGAGCTTGCGCGCCCGCTGGTCCTCGCCGCGAACGAGCCGCCAGGCGCCCGCCGCGCGCCTCCTGATGTCTCTCGCGCTCATAGTCGAGCGGCCTCCCGCTCGGGCTCCTCCTCGGCCTGCAGGATCGCTCGCTCGGGCAGCCCGCTCTCGACGAGGTCGCGGTACGCGCTCGACGTCTCGATCAGCTCGTCGTGCGTGCCGTGCGCCGCTACGCGACCCTCCTCGAGCACCACGATCTCGTCGGCGAGCGCGATCGTCGACAGGCGGTGCCCGATGACGAACGTGGTCCGACCCTCCATGAGCTCGCGCAGCGCGCGCTTGATCTCCGCCTCCGTGGTCGCGTCGACGCTCGAGGTGGCGTCGTCGAGGATCAGGATTCGCGCGTCGCGCACCAGTGCACGCGCGATGGCGATCCGCTGGCGCTGCCCGCCCGAAAGGGTGAGCCCGCGCTCCCCCACCAGCGTGTCGTAGCCCTCGGGGAGTGCCGAGATGAAAAGGTGGGCTCCGGCGCGCACGGCGGCGTCCCGGACCTCCTCCTCGGTCGCGTCCGGCTTCGCGTAGCCGATGTTGTCGTAGACGCTCGCCGAGAACAGGAACGCGTCATCGGAGACGAGCGCGATCTCGGATCGAAGCTCAGCCGGATCGAGCGAGCGAGCGTCGGCGCCGTCGATCAGGACCTGGCCCGCGACCGGGTCGTAGAGGCGCGGCACCAGCGCTACCAGCGTCGTCTTGCCGGAGCCCGTCGGACCGACGACCGCGATCGTGCGGCCGGCCTCGACCGTCAGGTCGACGTCGTGCAGGACCGGCTCGCCCCCGTCGTACGCGGCCGTGACCGAACGCAGCTCGACTCGTCCCGAGCCCGCCGGGGGCGGCGGCGCGCCGGGGGGCGCCGCCAGCCGCGGCTCGCGATCGAGCACCTCGAACACGCGCGCTCCGGAGGCCACGGCGCGCTGCGCCATCCCGAGGGCCACGCCGAGCGTCCGGAGCGGCGACACCAGCATGAGCACGTAGCCGTAGAAGGCCACGAACTCGCCGAGCGAGATCGTCCCGTTCACGGCCTGTCGCCCGCCGACGAGTAGCAGAGCGGCGAGGCCCAGGTTCGGCAGGAAGCCGATGAACGGGTTGTAGAAGGCCCTGAGCCGCGTCGAGACCATCGACTGGTCGAACACTCGCGCCACGCGCGCCCGGAAGCGCCCGAGCTGGCGCGGCTCCTGGGCAAAGGCCTTCACGACGCGCACGCCGGACACGTTCTCCTCGGCCTCCGCGGTCAGCTCGGCGATCCGCTGCTGGACCTCCTGGCTCGCCGGCCGGTTGCGCTTGCCGTACCGGGAGGCCGCCCAGATCACGAACGGGACCGGGGCCAGGGCCACGGCGGCGAGCTCCGGATTCACCGCGATCATCACGGTCGCCGCGATCACGAGCGTGAGGAGCGACTGCAGGATGAAGATCAGCCCGTAGCCGAGGAAGAAGCGGACCGACTGGAGGTCGACCGTCGAGCGCGACATGAGCTGGCCGGTCTGTTGCCCGTCGAAGAAGCCGAGCTCGAGCGACTGCAGGTGCCCGTACATCCGGTTCCGCAAGTCGAACTCCACCCCGAGCGACACCCGGCCGGCCACCAGCCTGCGCGCCACGCTGAATCCGAGGCGCAGGACGCCGGCCGCCAGGATCGCGCCTGCGAGCGGGAGCAGGGCCGAGCCGCGCTCGATCGCGTCGACGGTCCTACCGACAAGGAAGGGGAGCAGCACGCCCATCCCGGTGGCGCAGGCGGCGAGCACGAAGGAGATGACCACGCCCTTGCGGTAGGGGCGAAGGAAGCCCAGGAGGCGCCAGAAAACGTTCACGCCATTACTTTACTTAATGAAGTCGGGTCGCGAACCTGGCGACAACGGCCCGAAGGCGCGAGCGATCCGCCGTAGCTGCCCGGCTCTCGCCACCTTTGCGCGCCCAAAGCTCTGCAAACGCGAGCGATGGTGAGAGATGGGCGCGCCGACGGCCGATCCTGGAGCCAGGTCATGAAGCCGCGCACGGCAAAGCCCCTGGCCGCGTCCCTCGCCGTCGGCGCCCTCCTCGCCATGCCCGCGTGCGGGAACGAGGAGGAGAGCACCGCGGCGGGCGAGAGCGCGATCACGATCGGCATGTCCGCGCAGCCCGACGCCCTGGACCCGGCGCTGAGCTACGCGCCCGAGGCGTGGGAGTCACTCTGGCTGGTCTACACGCCGCTCCTGACCTACAAGCACGCCGAGGGCGCGGCCGGCAACGAGCTGATCCCCGGTCTGGCTGAGGCCCTGCCCGAGATCTCGGCCGACGGCAAGACCTACGAGCTCACCCTTCGCGACGGGCTCGAGTACTCGGACGGCAAGCCGGTGCGGGCGAGCGACTTCGAGCACTCGATCAAGCGGATTCTGAACCTCGAGTCCCCCGGCGCGCCGTTCTACGAGGGCATCGTCGGAGCCGAGGAGTACGTCGACGCCGGCAAGGCCGAGGCGGACATCGAGGGCATCGAGGCCGACGATCGCACCGGCGAGATCACCGTCGAGCTGACCGAGCCGGACGCCGCCTTCTCGAACATCCTCGCCATGAACTTCGCGGGTGTCGTGCCCGGGGACACCCCGTTCGAGGACATGACCAAGGACCCGCCCCCGGGCGTCGGCCCCTACCGGCTCGCGAGCTCCGACCCCGGGCGGGAGTTCGTGCTCGAGCGCACCCCCGCCTTCGACCTGCCCGGTGTCCCGGAGGGGCAAATCGACACGATCACGGCCGAGATCGTGAAGGACGCCAGCAGGGCCACCGAGGACGTGATCTCGGGTCGGCTCGACTACATCGTGGACCCGCCGGCGCCCGATCAGCTGCCGGAGATCCGCGAGCGCTACGCGGACCGGTACAAGGAGTTCCCGACCGCGTCCATCTACTACTTCTTCCTCAACTCGCGCGTCGAGCCGTTCGACGACCCGCTCGTTCGCGAGGCCGCGGTGCAGGCGATCGACGAGCGTGCGATCGCCCGCCTCTACGCGGGGCTCCTGCAGCCCACGTGCAACTTCCTGCCGCCCGACATCCCCGGCTACCAACCGATCGAGCCGTGCCCGTCGGGCGATCCGCTCGCCCCGCCGGACATGGACGAGGCGCGGGCGCTGATCGAGGAGGCCGGCGCCGAGGGCACCGAGGTGACCGTATGGGGCAACAACGAGCCCGAGCCGCGGCGCGTCGCCGAGTACTACGCGGACGCGCTGAATCAGATCGGCCTCGACGCCAAGCCGAAGATCGTCGACTCGGGCGTCTACTACCAGACGATCGGCGACGCCAAGACCGAGGCCCAGGCCGGGTACGCGAACTTCTTCGCCGACTACCCGCATCCGTCGAACTTCCTCGGCACGGTTGACGGCGACGCCATCACGTCGACGAGCAACGTGAACTACGGCAACGTGGACGATCCGCAGATCAACGCCGCGCTCGACCGACTCTCGGGCGAGCCGGACACGCGCGCGGTGGAGGACGACTGGGGGGCCGTGGACCGACAGCTCGTCGAGGAGGCGTGGCTCGCGCCCTACGGCAACCGCAAGCTCACGACCTTCATGTCCGAGCGCATGAACGTCGAGGACTGCTCGACGGTCCATCCGCTCTACCAGAACGACTACACGAGCTTTTGCCTCCGATGAGCTTCCCGGACGGCCTGTCAGGAACACCGCGCCAGGGTTGTGCAAAGCGGGGCGCGCTCTCGCGTCGGACCGCCCGGCTGCCGATCTGGTGACCATGGCCTCTCACACGCAAGAGCTCCCCGACAGCCGCCTGGCGCTCTCGACGTCGCAGGTCGCGCGCCGGCTCGGGGTCTCCGTGGGCACGGTCCGGCGCTGGTCCGACGACGGCCATCTGCGCGCCTACCGAACCCCGGGCGGGCAGCGGCGCTTCAGCGCCGAGCAGGTCGACGCGTTCATCGCTTCGCTCGAGCGCTCGAGCGGCCAGCCGCGGATCCGCTAGCCGCGGGCCTGGGTCACGGGGCCACGGCCTCGTTGATCCGGCGCTCCACGTCCAGCTCGCGGTCGAAGTCGGCGTCGCCGGCATGCCGGTAGTCGACGCCGGTCCCGCCGAGCACGTCGGCGAGCGCCTCGACGTAGCGACCCTCGAGCTGCGACCCTGCCACCCGTCGAAGCTCGGTCAGGGCCTCGAACGAGCTCATCTTCGCGCGGTAGGTGTCATCCGCCGTCAGCGTGTCGTAGACCTCCGCGACCGCCACGATCTTCGCGATCTCCGGGATGGCGTCGCCCTTCAGACCGGCCGGATAGCCGCGGCCGTCGAGGCGCTCGTGATGGGCGCCCACGATCTGGGCGATCGGCCCGTACATCCCGAGGTCCTTCAGCATGTCCGCGCCGAGCTCGGGGTGGCGCCGGATCCCCTTCCAGTCGGTCTCCGAGAGCTGAATGCCGCGCTCGAAGACGCGGTCCGACAGCGCGAACTTACCCGCGTCGTGGAGGAGGCCGGCGGTGTGTGCGAGCTCGCAGTCCTCCTTGGAGAGCCCGACGGCCGCGGCGATGTCGCGGGCGAACATCGCGACCGCCGCCGAGTGCCGGGCGGTGCGCGAGTCGCGCATGTCGAGGCTTCGGAGCATTCCCGACAGGACGCCCCACGAGAGCGACGCGTACTGGCGCGTCCGGTGCTCGGCCTTTGCGACCAGGCGGAGCTGGTAGGTGAAGGCCATGATCCCCGCGAGCATCAGCACCGCGGCGCTCGGACCAGCCGCCGCATAGATCGACGCGACGGCGACCGTGACCGTGATGTTCACAGCCCACACGGGAAGCATCTCGCGGAGGTAGTGCGGGCTCCAGGCACCGCCGCCCCCGTCGTGGAGCCAGTGGATGATCCCCACGAGCACGGCGTTCAGGACGTGGGCGGCGAGCGCGAGGGCGCCGAAGGTCGCGAAGAAGACGATGCCCTCGTCGGCGCCGCCCGGCAAGATTTGTTGCAACGCGTAGGTCGCAGCGAGCGCCGGCGCCCCGAGGCCGAAGATGTTCTGCGGCAGGGCGATCGGGCGCAGCCGCTCGATGGCCCACGACGCCGACTCGGCGACGAGGATCACCGCGAAGGCGTCCGCGGGGCCGAGGAACGCGCCGGCGAGCAACGCCGCCACCAGCGAGCCGGAGACCTCGAGCGACTGGTCCCAGTTCGCCGACAGCAGGTTCGTGGCGATGGCAAAGCCCGCCAGGAGCCCGGTGAGCGGGTTGAAGAGTCCCTCGTGGTTCAGCGTCGCGAACCACAAACCCGTGCCCAAGCAGCCCAAAATGGCCAAGACGAAAGCCGTAATCCGCATAAAGGGCTGGCCGGGAGTCACGAACGAACCGTACTCCCGCCCTTATTCACGTCCTGTTAGTTGCTAACGACCGCGGCTGCCCATACCTGAGCCCTCCCCCCGCAAGGATTAGTGAGGATTTGTGAGGTTTGGAAGGTACCACGGATCTGGCCGAATTGCACGGGAATGTTCGACCTAGCTGTGCAGATCCCTCTCCGGTGCCGAAAAGGGGGTCAGATCTGTGACTTTTCCATCGGGCAAGTGCGAACTCTGAAGACCAGCGAGGCGGCTGCGTTCCTGAACGTGTCCGCAAACACCCTCCGCTCGTGGGAGCGGCGCTTCGGCTTTCCGAGCCCGATGCGCTCGCCCGGGCAGCACCGCCTCTACACGTACGGGGACATCACGGCGCTCCGCGACGCGCTGCTCTCGGGCCTCTCGATCTCCTCGGCGATCGGCGTCGCGCAGGACGGCCTCCGCTCCGGCACGAACGCGCTGCTCGGCGCCCTGGCGGCCTTCGACGCGGCGAGCGCCGACGACGTCATGGAGTCCACGCTCGCGCTGCGCTCGATCGAGCGGTCGGTGGAGGAGGTCATGCTCCCGGCCCTCGACCACGTGACCGAACGCCACGGCGCCGACAGCGCGCCGGGCGCGTTCGCGGCGCGGTGGTCGGGCGACTGGCTCAGGCGGGCCCTGCGACTCGCGTACACGCCGGACCGCTCGGCGTCGGTCGTGATCGGCGACGCGTCGCGCGACGAGTTCGATCCGGACGCCGTGTACATCCGCGCCCTCGAGCTCGTGTGCGCACGGTCGGGCCCCGGTGCGCTGTGCCTTCCGGTGCGCGGGATCGCGTCGATGACGCAGGCGGTGTCCGCCACCCAGCCGAGCGCGATCGTCATCGCCGGGCGCGAGGCAAGCGACGACCAGGTGGCCCGCTGGGCCTACGCGGTCCGGTCCGCAGCGGGCGCGCTTCCCGTGCTCCTCTATCGGCGCCGCGCGGAATCCGCTCGGGCGCACCCGGCGAGCCCCCGCATCCTGTCCGACTCGCCGCTCGCCGCGCAGGTCGAGCTCGTGGAGGAGCTCGCCACCGAGCGGCCTCCGGCCGCGGCGACCGTCCCCGCACGCGCGCGCGGAAACCCGCGAGCGCGCCTCGCTCCGGTTAGGAGGGCGGCGGTATGATCGCGGCCATCGGAGGGATCCAGTAAATGGCAGCCCAGGGTCGCGCACTCAGGCTGATCCGCCCGGACGAGGCGGCGCCACTCAAGCTCTTCTGTGGGCACTGCGCGCATTCGCCGCACATCCCGCCCGACGTCACGCTGGCGTCGCGGGTGTGCGAGAGCTGCGGGCTCGGCCTGCTCCTCGAGGCGTCCACCGACGCCGCGCCAGGGCCCGCCGATCCGTTCCTTGTCGTGGACCACGCGATGTCGATCAGCGCGGTATCCCGGCGAGCGGAGCAGTTCCTCGGGGTCCTGGAGCCGGACGTCGTGGGCACCCACCTCAAGGACCACCTCACGCCGGCGGACACCGACATCCCGGCGGCGCAGAGCTTCTTCACGCAGGTCCTGCTCGCGGCGAGCGGGAACAGCACCCCCACGACGGTCGCCGTGCGGCCAGCGGGCGTCTTCGGCGTCCGCTATTGGGCGCGTGTCGCGAGCTGCGGGCCGTCCAGCGCGGCGCTGCTCCTGCTCGTGACGATGGACTGACGCGAAGCTCACGGCGAGCCGGACGCCCCGGTGTCCAGCGGGGTTCGCCGTGCGGTTCGGTTTACTTGCGGCGGGCATGGGCGCCACGATCGAGCTTCTGCGCCGGGAGCGGCGCGCGCGCCTGTTCTTCGCCGCGCACGCCCAGTCCTCGCTCGGAAACGGGGCCGCCTACGTCGCGCTCCTGATCCTCGCCTACGACCGGATGAGCTCGCCCTGGGCGATCAGCCTCGTCCTGCTGGCCGACTTCCTCCCCGCGATGCTGCTCGGCCCGCTGTTCGGGGCCGCCGCCGACCGCTGGTCGCGGCGCTGGTGCGCGGTCGTCTCGGACGTCGCCCGCGCCGGCGCGTTCATCGCGATCGGCCTGGTGGGCAGCTTCGAGCTCACTGTCGCCTTCGCGCTCGTGGCGGGGGCTGGCAGCGGCTTGTTCACGCCGGCGGTGATGGCGGGCCTTCCGAGCCTCGTGGAGAAGCGGCGACTCCCGGCGGCCACGGCACTGTACGGCGCGATCACGGACGTCGGGCACACGCTCGGCCCGGCGTTCGCGGCCGTCATGCTGCTCGCCACGGGCGCCGAGACCCTGATGGTCGTAAACGGCGCCACGTTCGCCGTATCCGCGCTCGTGCTCGCGCTCCTGCCCTTCGGCGCGCGTCCGGCGGACCAGCCCGACGAGGCTCGGCTCTCGCTGATCGCCGAGACGCGCGCCGGGATGCGCGCCGCGGCCCATATGCGCGGCGTCCGCGCCGTGATCATCGGGACGAGCTCGATCCTCTTCTTCGCCGGCCTCTTCAACGTCGGGGAGCTGCTCCTGGCGGAGGGGCCGCTCGGCACCGGCGACTCGGGCTTCTCGGCGCTGGTCGCGGTCTTCGGCCTCGGCTTCATCGTCGGGTCGCTCAGCGGGTCGAAGGTGACGGCCGTGGCCAGACAGAAGCGGAACTACCTGATCGGACTGCTCACGCTCGCGATCGGCTTCGCGGCCACCGGGCTGGCGCCGGCCTACGAGGTGGCGCTCGTGACGTTCGCGATCTCCGGCTTCGGCAACGGGCTGGTGCTCGTCCACGAACGGCTGCTTCTCCAGTACACGGTCCCTGACGCGCTCATGGGACGCGTGTTCGGGGTCCGCGACGGGCTCGGGGCCTGGGGCTTCGGGATCGCGTTCATCAGCGCGGGCGCGATCCTCAGCGTGATCGACACGCGCGTCCTGTTTCTGATCGGCGGGGCCGGGGCCCTCGTCGTGTGGGCCGCGTCGGCCTACGCGCTACGGGACGCCTGGCTCGACGAGGATCACGTGGAGCCGGCCGCCGACCTGGCGCCGGCGCTGGCGCGCGGGGACCTCGGCGCGGGGCCGTCGCCCGCGACGTCGGGGGTCGTCGCGTCGAGCGGATCGACCGGCGATGCGCCCGAGGCCGTGGACAGCAGGCCGTCCGATCGCGAGCGACAGTGAGCCGTGGACATAGCTCCGGGTGGACTCGAACCACCGACCTCAGCATTATGAGTGCTGCGCTCTAACCGGCTGAGCTACGGAGCCTCGCTTCGGATGGATTCTATTCCGTGACCGAGCGCCCGCTGCTCCTCGCGGTCCCGAACGTCAGCGAGGGCTCGGACCGCGCGACGATCCGCGCCGTCGGGGCGGCGTTCGCCCCGGCGACCGTGCTCGACGTCCACTCCGACGCCGACCACGGGCGCAGCGTGTACACGCTGGCCGCTCGGCAGGGTGAGCTCGCCGGCGCGCTCCTCGCGGGAGCCAGCGCCGCCCGTGAGCGGATCGACCTGAGGGCGCAGGCCGGCGTCCATCCCAACGTTGGGGTCATCGACGTGATGCCGGTCGTCCACGTCGCCGCGGCGGACCGGGGCGCGGCGTGCGCCGAGGCGCTCACCGCGGCCGCGCTCGTGGGCGACGAGCTGTCGCTGCCCGTCTTCCTCTACGGCGACCTGGCCACCGACACAGGTCGCATCGAGCGCGCCGACCTGCGCCGCGGCGGACCCGGGAGGCTCGCTGAGCGCGTCGAGAGCGGGGAGCTGGTGCCGGACTACGGGCCTGCACGCGTCGACCCACGGTTGGGCGCGGTTCTCGCGACGGCACGCGCCCCGCTCGCCGCCTTCAACGTCGAGCTCGACACCGCCGACGTGGAGCTGGCGCGTGTGGTCGCGAGCGAGCTTCGCGAGGCGGGCGGCGGGCCCGCCGGCGTTCGGGCGATCGGCCTCTTCCTCGAGAGCCGCGGCCGGGCGCAGGTGTCGGTGAACGTGCACGACCCGTCGCGAACACCGCTCGGGGAAATCGTCGAGCGGGTTAGGACACGCGCCCCGGTCGCGGGGGCGGAGCTCGTGGGGCTCGCGCCCGCGGCCGCCATGGAGGGGTTTCCCGAGGACGTGCCGCTGCGGGGGTTCGACCCCGAGCGGCACCTGCTCGAGAACGCGTTACGCTCAATCCGGTGACCGGCGTGGGTACGAGCTGATGGGCCAGACGAAGAAGAAGCGGCGCCGCAAGCACTCCGGCACGCAGGCGGGCACGGTCGAGTCGCGGCGCCGCTCGAGCGGCTCGAGACGGCCCGAGACGAAGGCCGAGAAGCGCGAGGTGTCCCGGCGACGGCGAGAGGAGCGCCTCGATCAGCCCCCCACCTGGACGGGCGCGGCGAAGCGGGCGGCGATCGCCGCAGCGATCTTCGCGGTCGTCGTCATCGTGGTCTTCGCGCGGCCGGTGGCGGCCGGCATCGCGCTGGCCCTGGTCATGTTCGCGATCTACATCCCGATGAGCTACTTCACCGACAAGTTCATCTACAACCGGCGCCGGCGCCGGAAGACGGGCGCGCGGCAAGTAGGCTGAAACCGATGGACGTCCGGATGTTCACCGTCGGCCCGGTGCAGGAGAACTGCTACCTGTTCCGCCGCGACGGCGCCGGCGACGCGCTGATCGTCGATCCGGGCGAGGAGGCGCCGAAGCTGCTCGCCGCGATCGAGGGCCTCGACCTGACCCTGGCCGGGATCCTCCTCACCCACACACATTTCGACCACGTGGGAGCGGTGGCTCCGGTGGCACGCGCGACCGGGGCGGAGGTCTGGGTCCCCGAGATCGAGCGAGGCGTCCTGGCCGACATCATGAGCTACGTCCCCTGGGCGGGCTTCGGACCGTACGAGAGCTACGAGGCCGAGCACACGCTGAAGGGAGGCGAGCGGCTCGAGCTCGCGGGCTTCGAGATCGACGTGATCGCGACCCCCGGTCACAGTCCCGGACACGTCACCTTCCACGTCGCCGACGAGTCCGCGGTCTTCTCCGGCGACGTGCTCTTCCAGGGCTCGGTCGGCCGCACCGACCTGCCGGGCGGCGACGGACCGACGCTGCTCAGGTCGATCGCCACGCTCGTCGAGTCGCTCCCGGAGGAGACGACCGTCTATCCCGGTCACATGGGCGTGACGACGCTCGCGGCCGAGCGGGCCTCGAACCCGTTCCTCGCCGAGCTGACGCACTGACTCGGTGCCGCGCGGCGAGACGCTACGGGCGCCGAGGGGCACCTTCGACGTGCTGCCGGACGCCGCGCGCCGGCGCCAGGCGCTCGTCGACTCCGCGGCCGGGATCCTCGACCGAGCCGGGTACCAGCCGGTCGAGACGCCGATCTTCGAGGACACGGAGCTCTTCGCCCGCGGCGTGGGCGCGACGACCGACATCGTCCAGAAGGAGATGTTCACGTTCGAGGACCAGGGCGGCCGCTCGCTCAGCCTGCGCCCGGAGGGCACGGCCGGGATCTGCCGCGCGTACGTCGAGCACGGCATGCACAAGCTGCCCCAGCCGGTCAAGCTCTACTACAGCGGTCCCTTCTTCCGCTACGAGGCGCCCCAGGCGGGGCGCTTCCGCCAGTTCGCCCAGCTCGGCGCCGAGGCGCTCGGGTCCGACGACCCGTCGCTCGACGCCGAGCTGATCGTCCTGCTCGCCGAGGTGCTCGAGCATGCGGGGGCGGAGGGCCTGCGCCTCCGGCTGTCGAGCCTCGGCAGCCCCGACACGCGGCGCGCCTACGTCGAGGAGCTCCGCGAATACCTCCGGACGCAAGAGTCGCGAGTCTCGGACGAGGTCCGAGCCCGGATGGAGGCGAACCCGATGCGCGCCTTCGACGCGGACGACCCCGGCACCGCGAGCGTGATGGAGGGCGCCCCGCGGCTCCTCGACCGGCTCGCGCCGGAGGACGCGGAGCACCTCGGCGCCGTCCGGGAGCTGCTGGACGACGCGGGGCTCGCGTACGAGCTCGACGGGACGCTCGTCCGCGGGCTCGACTACTACACGCGGACCGTGTTCGAGTTCACGAGCGACGCGCTCGGGGCGCAGAGTGGCGTGGGCGGCGGCGGTCGCTACGACGTCCTGGTCGAGCAGCTCGGCGGCCCGGCCACGCCGGGCGTCGGCTGGGGGGCCGGCGTGGAGCGCATCCTGCTCGCCTCCTCCCAGGCTGCGGCGGAGCCGCCCGCGGAGGTCTACGTCGCGCTCGACGCGCCGGCCGCGGCGCGGCGCGGCTTCGGTCTCGTGCGCGAGCTTCGCTCCGCGGGCGTCGCCGCCGAGATGGAGCAGGCCGGCAGGTCGCTCAAGGGACAGCTGAAGCACGCGGACCGCCGCGGCGCCCGGTGGGTCGTGATCGTGGGTAGCGACTCCCTCGCGGTCCGCGACATGCGGAGCGGCGAGCAGCGGCACGGCCTCGAGCACCGCGAGGTGATCGAGGCCGTGCGGGGCGGGGCATGAGGCCGCCGCGCGCGAACCGCTACCGGACCGCGTGGGCGGGGCTCGTCGGCGCGGGCGACGTCGGCCGCGACGTTCGCGTGGCGGGCTGGGTCCACCGCCGCCGCGACCACGGTGGCCTGATCTTCATCGACCTCCGCGACCGGTCCGGCCTGCTGCAGCTCGTGTTCCGCCCGGAGGAGGCGCCGGGGGTCCACGGGGCGGCCGGGGCGCTGCGGGGCGAGGACGCGGTATCCGTGGGGGGGACGATCGTGCGGCGCGAGGAGGGCACCGTGAATCCGGACATGGCGACCGGCGAGGTGGAGCTCAACGCATCCGCCCTCGACGTGCTCGCCGACTCCGAGACGCCTCCGTTCCAGATCGACGACGACGGCCCCGTCGAGGAGGCGCTCCGCCTCAGGTATCGCTACCTCGATCTGCGCCGCGAGCCGATGCGCGCCGCGCTCGAGCTGCGCGATCGGATCACGCAGGCGATCCGGCGCCACCTGCACGAGCGCGACTTCCTCGAGATCGAGACGCCGATCCTCACCCGCTCGACGCCCGAGGGCGCGCGCGACTTCCTCGTGCCGAGCCGGCTCCAGCGAGGCTCGTGGTACGCGCTGCCGCAGTCGCCGCAGCTCTTCAAGCAGCTTCTGATGATGGGCGGCTACGAGCGCTACTACCAGATCGCCCGCTGTTTCCGCGACGAGGCGCTCCGAGCCGATCGACAGCTCGAGTTCACGCAGCTCGACCTCGAGATGTCGTTCGTCGAGGAGGAGGACGTGATCGCCGTGTGCGACGAGCTCCTCGCGGACGTGCTCGCGGTAGCGGGGGTCGAGATCTCGACGCCGATCGAGCGCCTCACCTACGACGAGGCGATGCTTCGCTACGGCACCGACCGGCCGGACCGGCGGATCGGGATGGAGATCCGCGAGCTCGGCGCGGCCTTCGAGGGGTCCGAGTTCAAGGTCTTCGCGGACGCGCTCGCGGGCGGCGGGGTCGTGCGCGGCTTCGCCGCCGCCGGCGGCTTCTCGCGCGCGCGGCTCGACGAGCTCACCGAGCGCGCGCGCGAGCTCGGGGCGAAGGGCCTCGTCTGGGCGGCGGTGGAGCCCGACGGGTGGCGCTCACCGGTGGCGAAGTTCCTGACGCCCGACGAGACCGGGGCGGCTTCCCGGGCGCTCGACGCAGGGGAGGGGGACACACTCTTCATCGTGGCCGACGACGCGCGCGTCGCCGCGCGGGTACTCGGGGAGCTGCGGCTCACGGTCGCGAAGGCCGGTGAGCCCGGCGCGCTGCCGGACCCGGCCCGGAGTCACGACCTGCTCTGGGTCACCGACTTCCCGATGTTCGAGTGGAACGAGGACGAGTCGCACTGGGACCCTCTGCACCATCCCTTCACCGCTCCGAAGGGCGACCTCGACGGCGATCCAGGCACATGGCGCAGCCGCGGCTACGACATCGTGATGGACGGCGTGGAGCTCGGCGGCGGCTCGATCAGGATCGAGCGCCGCGACGTGCAGCGGCGCGTCTTCGACGCGCTCGGCCTCGGAGCCAGGGAGGCCGACGAGCGATTCGGCTTCCTGCTCGAGGCGCTTCGCTACGGCGCGCCGCCGCACGGCGGCATCGCGTTCGGGCTCGACCGGATGGTCGCCCTCCTCGCGGCCCGCGACTCGATCCGCGACGTGATCGCGTTCCCGAAGACGGCCAGCGGTGCGGATCCGTTGACCGGTGCGCCAGCGCCGGTCGACGACGAGCAGCTCGCGGAGCTCGGCGTGCGCCCGCGCCCGTGACGCGGTGCTAGCTTTCGCCTTGGGCCCGAGCCTGTTCGTCAGCCGTCCTTTCGTTGAGCCAACACGACTGGGATGGGAGTCCGGCTCGGGGCGGGTCGAGGCCCGTCCCGGAGGACGCCCGAACTTGCAAAGGCAGGTTCAACTCCCGGCGGCAGCGGCAAGTTGGGGCCCGACCTTCGAGACGCACCGCAGCCCACCGGAGGCGATCGCTTGCGACCTGAGGAGATAGCGGCCGCCGGGGCCGATCGAACGTCCTTCGCGGACCATCTGGCGACGCCTCGGGGCCGTGGGGCGCTGGCCGGCGCCCCGCACGCAGGGGCGGCCGGCGGCTCGCGCTGCGGAGACCTGGTCCGGCTGGCCGTCCGCGTCGAGGAGGGCGCCATCGTCGATGCGGGCTTCGACGCCAGCGGCTGCGCCGCCCTGACCGCCGCGGCGAGCGCCGCGGTGGAGCGCGTGGAGGGCGCGTCGCTCCCGACCGCGGCACGGACCACCCCGGGCGAGCTCGCCGACGACCTCGGCGGGCTCGACCCCGGCCGCCGGCACGCGGCGGCGCTCGTCGCGGACGCGCTCCACCGAGCGCTGGGCGCGGCGGTGGCCGGCGGCGCGGGGCATCTCGAGCCGGCCGGTCGCAGGACGCTCGTGGCGATGAGCGGCGGCGTGGACAGCACGGTTGCGGCGCAGCTCGCCCTGGAGGCCGGCCACGAGGTCCTGGCGGTCACGCTCGAGCTGTGGTCCGACCCCGGGACGGACGGCACGGCGAGCTGCTGCTCGCCGCAGGCGGTGACCGGCGCTCGCGCGCTCGCGCACTCGATGGGGATACCGCACTTCACGCTCGACCTCCGCCCCGCGTTCAAGTCCACCGTCGTGGACGACTACGTTGCCGAGCACGAGCGCGGCCGAACGCCGAACCCGTGCGTCCGCTGCAACGGGCTGGTCAGGTTCGACGCGATGCTCCGGCTCGCGGACGATCTCGGCGCGAGCCGGCTCGCCACCGGTCACTACGCGCGAGTCGCGCGGGTCGACGGATCGCCGCTACTCGCCGCCGCCGAGGATCCCTCGAAGGACCAGACCTACATGCTCGCCCGGCTCGCCCCGAGCGAGCTGGAGCGGCTGTGGTTCCCGCTGGGCGACCTCACCAAGCCGCGCGTGCGGGAGCTCGCGCGCGCCGCCGGCTCTCCCGCGGCCGCCCGGAGCGAGAGCCAGGACCTCTGCTTCCTCGCCGGCACCGCGCGGGAGCGCTTCCTGACCCGGCACGGCGCCCGCCCGGCGCATGCCGCGGAGGGCGAGCTCGTGGACCTCGACGGCGCCGTCGTCGGGCGCCACGGGGGACACGAGAGCTTCACGGTGGGCCAGCGGCGCGGGCTCGGGCTCGCCGCCGGACAGCCGCTCTACGTGGTCCATAAGGACGCCGCAACGAATCGCGTCACGGTGGGTCCCCGCTCTGCGCTCGCGACCCGCCGCGTGGCTCTGCTCGACGCGCGGCTCCACCGCCCGGCGTCGGACGTGGATCGCGTCAAGCTCCGGTACCGCGCGACGCCGGTGGCGTGCCGCGTGGAGGAGCCCGCCGGTGCGGGCCCGCACGACAGCCTGACGCTCGCGCTCGCCGATCGAGTGGATGGCGTGGCGCCGGGACAGACGGCCGCCCTCCTGCGCGGCGACGTGGTGCTCGGCGCGGCGACGATCGCGGAACAGGAGGCTGCACGTGCCGCCTGAGTCGATCGTCCTCGAGGTGCCGATCGGGCGTGACTGGGAGCCGGTGATGCGGCTCGTATTGGGAGGGATTGGCGATCGCCTGGATCTCGGCTTCGACGAGCTCGACGACCTGCAGCTCGCGGTGGAGCGCCTGCTCGCCGAGGCGGGTGCCGACACCAGGGTCCGGCTCGAGGTCGAGCTGAGCGAGGGAGGCCTCAGAGCCCGAATCGGGCCACTCTCCGAAGGGCCGATCGCCGACGCCCTCCAGCGGCCGGACACGCGCCCCGGGGAGCTCACCCTGCGCCGCGTGCTCGAGACCGTGGTCGACTCGTTCGGAGTCGAGCGGTCCGCGGACGAGGGCCTCCACGTCCGGCTCGAGAAGCTCGTCCACCGGGTGCAATGAGCGGCGTCGAGCCGGGCTCGGGCAGGGGAAACGGCGATCGGGGAGGGGTTCCCCCCTCGCTCGAGAGCGACCGGGAGCTCCTCCGCCGCTACCACGAGGGCGGTGACGAGGCGGCTCGCGAGCGGCTCGTCGAGCGCCACATGGCGCTCGTCCGCTCGCTCGCCCGCCGCTACGCGGGGCGCGGAGAGCCGCTCGACGACATCGAGCAGGTCGGCGCCATCGGACTGCTCAAGGCGATCGATCGCTACGAGCTGTCGCGCGAGGTCGCGCTGACGACCTACGCGACGCCGAACGTCGTTGGCGAAATCAAGCGCCACTTCCGCGACAAGGGTTGGGCGATCCGCATACCGCGCGGTCTCCAGGAGCTCAACTCGCGGATGTCCAGGACGATCGAGCGGCTCACGTCGCGATTCGGGCGCTCGCCCTCGATCGCCGAGATCGCGACCGAGCTCTCGGTGGAGCCCGAGCAGGTGCTGGAGGCGCTCGAGGCCGGCTCCGCCTACTCGCCGATGTCCCTCTCAGGGACGCCTTCGAGCGACGACGAGCTCGACCCGATGGAGGCGGTCGGCGCCGAGGACGAGGCCTTCAAGCGAAGCGAGGACCGGGTGACGCTCGCGCCCGCGCTCGGCGCGCTGTCTGAGCGCGATCGCGCGATCCTACGGATGCGTTTCGAGGAGGGGATGACGCAGACTCAGATCGCCGAGCGCGTCGGCATCTCCCAGATGCACGTCTCGCGACTGATCAGGAAGTCGCTGGAACGGATGCGAGCCGAGCTTGCCGGTCCCTGAGGGCGACCGCCGACCGGCTGCCTCCCGACCGGTGGCGGGTGTAGAGGACGCGCGCGACGGCCGCCACGACGACCGGGTCGAACTGGGACCCGGCCCCCGCCCAGAGCTCCGAGACGGCGCCCGCGTGGCTCATCGCCTTGCGGTACGGGCGGTCGGTCGTCATCGCGTCGTAGCTGTCACAGCAGAAGACGACGCGCGCCGCTAGCGGGATCGAATGACCGGCCAGGCCGTCGGGGTACCCATGCCCGTCCCAGCGCTCGTGCGAGGCGCGCACGATGCGCGCGATGCCGGCGAGCGACTTCTCGGCCGCCGCGACGATCGACTCGCCCTCGGCCGTGTGCGTCTCGATCAGCGCCCGCTCGTCCTTCGTCAGCGCGCTCGGCTTGGCGAGGATCTCGTCGGGTATGGCGCTCTTGCCGATGTCGTGCAGAAGCGCGGCGAGGTCGAGCTCCTGGCGCGCCGCCATGTCGAGGCCGAGCTCGTGTGCGACGGCGCCGGCGAGCTCCGCGACGGAGCGGCCATGGGCGGCCGTCTCCTCACCGGCGACCTCCACGAGCGCGTGAGCGTGTGCCGCGACGGACATCTGCGACCGAAGCGTGCGGACTTTGCGGCCAAGCGGGCGAACCTGACCGGTATTTGCAGACTTTTCGAGCCCCAAGTTGTTCGCTACCTGCAGCTTTGGACGGTTCGGGCGGCCGATTGCGCCGTTCTAGACTGACTCTCCGTGCGGACGGCCGAGATTCGAGCAGCGTTCCTCGAGTTCTTCGAGGCGCGCGAGCACCGCCGCGTGCCGTCGGCCTCGCTCGTGCCCGTCGACCTTCGACCCGTCGGTGCTGCTCACGACGGCCGGGATGCAGCCGTTCAAGCCCTACTTCCGCGGCGAGGAGCCCCGCCCGCTCCGCGGCTCACGTCGTGCCAGAAGTGCTTCCGGACCACGGACATCGAGAACGTCGGACTCACCGCGCGCCACCTCACCTTCTTCGAGATGCTCGGCAACTTCTCCTTCGGCGACTACTTCAAGGAGGGCGCCGTCGAGTACGCGTGGAGCCTGTCCACGGAGCGGCTTCGGGCTCGACCCCGAGCGGATCTGGATCACCGTGTTCGGCGGCGACGAGGAGCTCGGCCTCGGGCCCGACGAGGAGGCGATCGACTGCTGGCGCGGCGTGGGGTGCCGGACGAGCGGATCGTCCGTCTCGGCCGTGAGGACAACTTCTGGCAGGCCGGGCCAACCGGGCCGAGCGGTCCCTGCTCCGAGCTCTACTTCGACCGCGGGCTCGACTACGGGGCCGACGAGGACCGCCCGGGCGACGACACCGAGCGGTTCCTCGAGTTCTGGAACCTCGTCTTCATGCAGTACGAGCTCGGAGCGGGCGGAGAGCCTCGCCGAGCTCCCGACGCGCAACATCGACACCGGCCTCGGGCTCGACCGGCTGGCGGCGCTCGTCCAGGACGTCCCGTCGGTCTACGAGACCGACAGCTACCGGCCGCTCGTCGAGCTCGGCGAGGAGCTGTCCGGTCGCGAGTACGGCCAGGACGACGAGACAACGCGCGGCGCTGCGGATCCTCGCCGACCACGGCCGCGCGATGACGTTCCTGATGGCGGACGGCGTCGTCCCGTCGAACGAGGACCGCGGCTACATACTCCGGCGCGTCATGCGCCGGGCGATCCGCCAGGGCCGCGTGCTCGGAGTCGACGGGCCGTTCCTGGTGCCGCTCTGCGAGCGCGTCTCGACGGTCATGGGCGAGGCCTATCCGGAGCTCGGGCGCGAGCGGGCGACGATCGCCCGCTGGGCGGCCGCGGAGGAGGAGGGCTTCGGCCGCACGCTCGAACAGGGAGAGCGCCTGCTCGCGGAGATCGTGGCGAACACGCGCGCCGAGTCCACGTCCTGGGTCTCGGCGGAGGACGCGTTCCGGCTCCACGACACCTACGGGTTCCCATACGAGATGACCACCGAGTCCCTCGCGGAGCACGGGCTGGCCGTGGACGACGCGGGGTTCAGGGAGCTGATGGAGGCGGCCCGCGAGCGCTCGCGGGGGCGACGGGCGGAGGCCCGCGCGCCCGGCGCCGACGGCGGGCTCGGCCACGAGCACGTCCTCGAGTTCACGCGTTCGGCGGGGTTCGCCGACCCGTTTCGTGGGCTACGAACGCACCGAGGCCGACACCGTGGTGGGGGCCCTCGAGCGGATCGACGGTCGACACCTCGCCAAGCTGCCGGAGAGCCCCTTCTACCCGGAGGGGGGCGGTCAGGTAGCGGACGGCGGCACGCTCGAGACCGCGTCCGGGGCCGGACGGGTGATCGACGTGTTCCGCGTCGGCGACGACCAGGCCGTGGCGCTCGAGCCCGTGACCGGCGAGCTCCGCGAGGGCGACCCCGCGCGCGCGCTCGTGGACCGCGCGGAGCGGCTCGCGACGATGGCGAACCACACCGCCACCCACCTGTTGCACGCGGCGTTGCGGGCCGGCTCGGCAGCCATGTGCGCCAGGCCGGCTCCTACGTGGGGCCCGACAAGCTCCGCTTCGACTTCACCCATGGCGAGCGCCTCAGCGCCGAGGAGGCGCGCGACGTGGAGGAGACCGTGAACGCGTGGATCCGCGAGAGCCGTCCGGTGCGCGCGGTCCAAACGACCCGGTCCGAGGCCGAGGCGCTCGGCGCGATGGCGCTCTTCGGGGAGAAGTACGGCGACTGGGTGCGGATGGTGGAGGTCGCCGACGTGTCGCGCGAGCTCTGCGGCGGGACGCACGTGGGCTCGACCGCCGAGGTCGGCCTGTTCCATCTCACGACCGAGACCTCGAGCGCGTCGAACGTGCGCCGGATCGAGGCCGTGACGGGGCCGGCCGGGGTCAAAGTGTTCCGCGCCCGCACGCGCGAGCTGCGCGAGATCGCGGAGCTCCTGCGGGTGCCCGAGCACGACGTCGTGGGAGCAGTGCGAAAGCTCTCGGAGCGGGCGCGTGAGCTCGCCAAGCGTCCGCGCGTCGAGGACGGGCGCCAGACGGCAGAGGGGCTCGTCTCAGGCGCCGCCGAGATCGGCGGCGTCCGAGTCGTGACCGAGGTGGTGGAGGTGCCGGATGCGAGCGCCCTGCTCGATCTCTCCGACCGGGTCAAGCAGTCGCTCGGCGACGCGGCGGTGGTGCTCGGCTGCGATGTCGAGGGCCGCGCGCATCTGGTTGCGAACTTTGCGACGGCGGCCGTCGAGCGCGGCCTGGACGCGGGCCAGGTGGTCCGTCTCGGGGCGGAGCTCGTCGGCGGCGGAGGCGGCGGCCGAGAGACAATGGCCCAGGCGGGCGGGCGCGACGTGGCGAGGCTGCCCGAGGCAGTGGCCGCTGCGCGCGTCGAGATCGAGCGGGTGCTGTCGTGAGTCGCACGCTGGCGCTCGACTACGGGCGCGCGCGCTGCGGCTGCGCGCTGGCCGACCCGAGCGGCTCGATCGTAACCCCGCTGCCCGTGGTCGAGCGCCCCGCGACGCGTCGCGGGCTGGCGGCGCTCGCCACCCTCGCGACCGAGAACGACGTGGGGCGCGTGGTCGTCGGGCTCCCGCTCACGCTCGACGGCGAGGAGGGCGCACAGGCCGCCGAGACGCGCGCGTTCTCGGAGCAGCTCGCGCGTCGGCTGGGCGATGTCCAGATGGACTTCTACGATGAGCGGCTCACGACCGTGCAGGCAGCTCGCGACGGGGGACGTGCCGCGGCGGAGGACTCGCGCGCCGCGGCCCACCTGCTCGAGGGCTACCTCGCCGCGCAGGAGCGGGCGAGCCGGTCGGAGCTTCCCAGTTGACAGTTCCCGAGGACAACATCGAGCGGACGCCGGAGGAGCGCCAGCGCGCGCGCCAGGAGCGCGAGGCCCGACGCGCCGCGAGGGAGCGCGGCGGGGCACCGCCCGCCGCGCCTCAGGCCCGGTCCTCGGACGGTGACGGCTCCGACGCAGCGCCGCCTGGGGCAGCCGGCGCTGCGAGTGACGGCGCCGGCCCACCTCCAGCGGGCCCGCCCGTCCGCCCGCCGCTGACGCGGCCGCGCGCGCCGAGCCGCCCGGCGCCGACGTTCTTCGACCAGTCCGGCGAGCCCCCGCCGGCGCGTGACGGAGGCGCCCGTGCGGGGCCGCCACTCGGCGGCCGGGGCCTCGTCCCGGCGCTGATCGCCGCCGGGGTCGTCGTCCTGATCCTGTGGTTCCTCCTGTCGCTCTTCCAGCCGTTCAAGGGGGCGGGCGAGGGCGAGGTCCAGGTCGAGATACCGGCCGGCGCGGGCGTGGGTGAGATCGGCGACGTGCTGGAGGAGCGCGGCGTCGTCTCGAGCAGCTTCTTCTTCTCGGCGCGCGCCCGGCTAGGCGGAAGCGCCGGCGAACTCAAGTCGGGCTCGTACACGCTGCGAAACGACATGAGCTACTCGGCCGCCCTGGACGCGCTCTCCGCCGCCCCGGAGGAGCCGAAGCTCGTCACGGCGACGGTGCCCGAGGGCCTTTCGCGCACGGAGACCGAATCGGTCGTGGAGGACGCGGGCCTCGAGGGCGACTACCTCGACGCGACCAAGCGCTCGAAGCTGCTCGATCCGGCGGACTACGGTGCCGAGGGCGCATCGGACCTGGAGGGCTTCCTGTTCCCCGCGACCTACGAGCTGGAATCGGGGGCGTCCGTGGAGGACCTCGTGGCCCAGCAACTGGACGCCTTCGAGCGCGAGTTCGAGTCGATCGACCTGAAGCAGGCGAAGCGCGCGAACCTCACCGAGTACGACGTCCTGACGATCGCCTCGATGATCGAGCGGGAGGCCCAGCTCGACGAGGAGCGCCCCGTGATCGCGTCGGTGATCTACAACCGCCTAGCAGACGGCATGCCGCTCGGAATCGACGCGACGATCCGCTTCGCCACCGAGAACTGGACCCAGCCGCTGACGGAGTCCGACCTGGCGATTGAGTCGCCCTACAACACGCGCACCAACACCGGCCTTCCGCCGGGCCCGATCGGGAGCCCGGGCCGCGCGTCGATCGAGGCGGCGGCCAACCCCGAGGACACGAGCTTCCTCTACTACGTCGTCAAGCCGGGGACGTGCGGCGAGCACTCGTTCTCCGAGACCGACGCCGAGTTCCAGGCGGACGTGGAGCGCTACAACTCGGAGCGCGCGGCGCGCGGCGGCCAGAGCCCGACCGACTGCTGATGCCCTACGGCGCCCGGGCGTTGACCGGCGTCGTCGGCTTTCCGGTTCGCCACAGCCGTTCCCCCGCCATGCAGCGGGCGGCCTTCGAGGCCGCGGGGCTCGACTGGCGCTACCTCGCACTGCCCGTCCCCCCGGGGCTCCTCGCCGAGACCGTGCGCGCGCTGGCGGGCTCCGGCTACCGCGGCGTCAACGTGACGCTTCCGCACAAGATCGCCGCGCTCTCGCTGGCCGATGACCCGAGCGAGGCGGCGAGCGCCATCGGCGCCGCGAACACGCTCACGTTCGACGACGGGCGGATCGCGGCGGAGAACACCGACGCCCCGGGGCTGATCGCGGCGCTGGACGACCCGGTGCGAGGGTCGCGGGCGCTCGTCCTCGGGGCGGGCGGCGCGGCGCGGGCGGCGGCCTGGGCGTTGCGGGAGGCGGGCGCGAGCGAGGTCGCGATCTGGAACCGAACCACCGAGCGGGCCGAGGCGCTCGCGCGCGAGCTCGACCTCCGCGCGGTCGCCGCTCCCAAGCCGGCGGACGTGCTCGTAAACGCCACCACGATCGGGCTCGACGCTTCGCTCGACGAGCGCGCGGCGCTCGAGGCGCTCGGGCTCGCCGCGTCCCAGCCGCCGGCGACTGTCGTGGACCTGGTCTACGCGGGCGGCACGACGCCGGTCTGCGCCTGGGCGGCACGCGGTGGGGCGCGCGTCGTGGACGGCGTCGAGGTGCTCGTTCGCCAGGGAGCGCTCAGCTTCGAGCTCTGGACCGGGCGGGCGGCGCCGATCCAGGCGATGCGCGAGGCCGCGCAGGCTCCCGCGTCCGGCTCGACCGGCGCGCCCTAAATACCCGGGCTCCGGCTGCCGATATGGGCAGCGATGGCGATTCCGCGTCCAGCCCTGCTTGGAATCGTGGGCGCGATCCTGGTCGCGGCCGCTTTCCTGATGACTCGCAGCTCCGGCGAGGAGCCCGCCGAGCCGCCTGCCGCCACGCCGGCGTCGGTGGCCCCCGGGGCGCCGGCCGACGCCGCAGCGCCCGCGGCCAGCGACCCAGCGACCTCCGGAGGCGGGGCGCCCCCGACTGAGGTCTCCACCGACGCGGAGGCCCCCAAGGCCGCGCCGGTCGTGACCCTGCCCGTGGCGCGTGCGCTCGGCCGCGAGCGGATCCTCGTCCTGCTCTTCACACAGGGCGGCGCCGCAGACGACAAGGCCACCCGCCACGAGGTCGCCCAGCTTCGGCGCCACGTCTCCGACTCGCCTCGGCTCCGCAAGCGCGTCGCGTTCGTGACGGACCGGATCGGGAACGTCGGCGACTACCGCGGGGTCATCGGCTCGCTCGGCGTCGGACAGGCGCCTTCCATCGTGATCGTGGGCCGTGACTTCGACGCCCGCCTGCTCGAGGGCTTCACCGATTACCGGTCCCTCCGCCAGTACGTCGAAGACGCACGCGGGTGAGCGAGCAGCCGACCCTCCGCGCGGTGTCCGGGGGTTCCCCGGAGGCTTCCCCCCTTCCCGAGCAGCTGACGGCGCGCGACGGGATCACGTCGCCCAGCCGCCGAGACGGGTCGTCGAGGTTTCTCTCGGACGTCATCGTCGACCTCGGGATGCTTCCCCAGGAGCGCGTGCAGGCCGCGATCGACGAGGCGAAGTCCTCCGGTCAGCGGCCCGAGCAAGTGCTCGTGGCGTCCGGCGCCCTGACGCGCGACCAGCTCGCCCGCGCGATCGCGGAGCGCTTCGGGCTCGACCACGTCGACCTGACGATCTATCAGCCCGACCCGGGCGCGCTGGGGCTCGTGACGCCGCAGGCGGCGCGGCGCTACGACGCCGTGCCGATCGGCTTCGAGCGGGCCGGGGCGCTGCTCGTGGCGATGGCGGACCCGTCGAACGTCCTGGCGCTCGACGACCTGAAGCTCATGACGGGACACGACATCCGCGCCGTCGTGTCCTCGTCCGAGGACATCGCGGCGGTGATCGGGCGGATGACCAGGCTCGAGGACGCCGTCGCCGAGGCGGTCGAGGACGAGGAGGAGCAGGAGGCGCCGGTCGTCACCGACATCCGCGAGTCGGCGGAGGACGCGCCGGTCATCAAGCTCGTGAACTCGATCGTGGGGGAGGCGATCGAGCAGGGCGCGTCCGACATCCACTTCGAGCCCGAGGGCCGCGACATGCGCGTGCGGTTCCGCGTCGACGGGGTGATGGTCGAGCGTACGACGATCCCCCGCCGGATGGTCGCCGGCGTGATCTCGCGGGTCAAGATCATGGGCGACCTCGACATTTCGGAGCGCCGCAGGCCCCAGGACGGGCGCTTCGGTCTGCGGATCGACGGCCACATGGTCGACATCCGCGTCGTCACGCTTCCCTCGGTGCTGGGCGAGGGCCTCTCGATGCGCATCCTCGACAAGGAGCAGGTCCTGCTCACGCTCGACTCGCTGGGCATGCGGGACGAGACGCTCGAGCGCTTCGAGAGCGCCTTCCGGCAGGCCTATGGCGCGGTGCTCGTGACCGGGCCCACCGGTTCGGGCAAGTCCACGACGCTCTACGGCGCGCTCAACGTCATCAACGACGTGGACAAGAAGATCATCACGATCGAGGACCCGGTCGAGTACCAGATCCCCGGCGTCACCCAGCTCCAGGTCAACACCAAGGCCGGGCTCACCTTCGCAAACGGCCTGCGGTCGATGATGCGGGCGGACCCCGACGTGATCCTCGTCGGCGAGATCCGCGACGCGGAGACCGCGCGGATCGCGGTCGAGTCGGCCCTCACGGGGCACCTCGTCCTCTCGACGCTCCACACGAACGACGCACCGTCCGCGATCACGCGCCTGACCGAGATGGGGATCGAGCCGTTCCTGACGGCGTCGGCGCTCGACTGCGTCGTGGCGCAGCGGCTCGTCCGAAAGCTCTGCACGTACTGCAAGCGCCGGACCGTGCTCGACGTGGCGGCGCTGGCCGCCGCCGGCTTCAAGGCGCACTTCGACATCGAGGCCCACGAGCCGGCCGGCTGCGCCCGCTGCGGGCACACGGGCTATCGCGGTCGCACCGGCCTCTACGAGGTCATGGAGCTCTCCGAGGAGATCCGCTCGATGTCGATCGAGCGCGTCTCGGCCGACGTGATCCGGACTAAGGCCGTGGAGCAGGGCATGCGCGTACTCGAGGACGACGGGCTCGAGAAGGTGCGCCTGGGCGTCACGTCCATCGCCGAGGTCGCGCGGGTCACGTAAGCGGCGAATCCTGCCGATAGAGCCGCGAGGAATCATGAACTTCGACTTCGCCGACGTGCTCATGGAGGTGCTCGAGCTGCGCGCCTCGGACCTCCACCTCACCCCCGGCTCGCCGCCGATGGTGCGTGAGCGCGGCGCCCTGCGCCCGCTCGACTACCCGGAGCTCTCGTCGCAGGAGACGCGCGAGGTCGTCTACTCGGTTCTGTCGAACGATCAGCGCCAGCGGCTCGAGACCGACTGGCAGGTCGACCTCTCCTACTCGATCCCGAATCGAGCGCGCTTCCGCGTCAACGCGTACTTCCAGCGCGCGTCGGTCGGCGCCGCATTTCGCCTGATCCCGAACGAGATGCCGGAGCTCGAGGAGCTCGGGCTCCCGCCCGTGCTGCTCGACTTCACCCGCAAGCCGCGTGGGTTCGTGCTCGTCACGGGCCCGACCGGCTCGGGCAAGTCGACGACGCTCGCCGCGATGGTCGATCGCATCAACCGCGACCGCCACGAGCACATCATGACTATCGAGGACCCGATCGAGTTCCTGCATCGGCACCGGAACTGCATCGTGAACCAGCGCGAGCTCGGCTCCGACGCGCACAGCTTCGCGCTCGCGCTCAAAGCGGCGCTGCGCCAGGACCCGGACGTGATCCTCGTCGGCGAGATGCGCGACCTGGAGACGATCGCCACCGCGCTGACCGCGGCGGAGACCGGCCACCTCGTGTTCGCGACGCTCCACACCCAGGACACCGCCCAGACCGTGGACCGCATCGTCGACGTGTTCCCGCCGACCCAGCAGCAACAGGTCCGCGTGCAGCTCTCGGTCGCGCTCCAGGGCATCGTCACCCAGCAGCTCCTGCCCACGGCTGACGGCCGCGGCCGCGTCTGCGCCGCGGAGATCCTCGTGCCTACGCCGGGCGTGCGCAACCTGATCCGCGACGGCAAGACGCACCAGATCTACTCGGCGCTCCAGACCGGCGGGAGCCACGGCATGCAGACGATGGACGCCTCCCTGGCGGAGCTCGTGAGGGCCGGCAAGATCGGGCGCGAGCTCGCCGAGGCGCGCGCGTCGAGCCCCGATGAGCTGCGCCGCCTCATGGGGCACGTGCGGGTCGCCTAGCCGATGGCCACCTTCGGCTTCAAGGCCCTGGACCTCGCCGGCGCCGCCGCGCAGGGCGAGGTAGACGCCCAGGACAAGCAGACGGTCGCGGCGCAGCTCCGGTCGAAGGGCCTGATCGTCCTCGACATTGAGGAGCGGAAGCCGACCGACGTTGGCGACCTCCTCGAGCGCTTCAAGCGCGTCAAGTCGAGCGAGCTCACGATCGCGACGCGCCAGCTCTCGACGATGATCACGTCGGGCATGTCGATGCTCCGGGCACTGTACGTGCTCGAGGAGCAGACGGAGAACGAGAAGTTCCGCGAGGCGCTCGTCCAGATTCGCAAGGACGTGGAGGCCGGCATCGCGCTGTCGGGGGCGCTCGAGCGGCACCCGAAGATCTTCAACGAGCTCTACGTGGCAATGGTCCGGGCCGGCGAGACGGGCGGCATGCTCGAGGAGACGCTCCAGCGCGTTGCCGACCAGCTCGAGAAGGACGACGCGCTGCGCCGCCAGATCAAGGCCGCGATGGTCTACCCGTGCCTCATTGGCGGGTTCGCCGTCTGCGTGATGATCGCGCTGGTCGCCTTCCTCGTGCCGGTCTTCGAGGACGTGTTCAAGGACTTCGGCGGCGAGCTCCCGTTCATCACGAAGATCTCCGTGACGATGTCGCACCTCGTGACGGGTCGCTGGTACCTGCTGATCGGTGGCGTCGTCCTCACCGTCGTCCTATTCCGCAAGTGGAAGAACAGCGAGCGCGGCCGCGAGCAGTGGGATCGGCTCAAGCTCAAGTTCCCGCTCAAGATCGGAGACGTCGTGCAGAAGGTCGCGCTGGCTCGCTTCTCGCGCACCTACTCTGCGCTCATCTCGGCGGGCGTCCCGATGCTCGAGGCGATCGACATCACCGGTCGCACCTCCGGCAACAAGGTGATCGAGAACGCGATGGAGAAGGTGCTCGAGTCGGTCAAGCGCGGCGGCTCGATCGCTGCCCCGATGCGCGAGGCGCCGGAGGCCTTCCCGATCATGGTCACGCAGATGATCTCGGTCGGCGAGGAGACGGGCGCCCTCGACGCGATGTTCACGAAGATCGCCGACTTCTACGAGGACGAGGTGGCCGCCGCCGTGAAGGCGCTCACGTCCATCCTCGAGCCGGTGATGATCATCGTGGTGGGGGCGATGGTCGGTTTCATCGTGATCTCGATGTACCTGCCGATGTTCCAGGTCTACGACAACATCAGGTAGGCGTCTAGGGCTCCTCGGCCGCCTCGACCGAGAGCGTTCCGACCGACTCCGCCGCGCCGTCGACGGGGGTAAAAGTGACCTCGTAGCCGCCCGGGTCGTCGAGCAGCAGGTCGAATCTCGCGGGCGTCTCAGGCTCGACGGCGCTCACGCGACCGAGTCCGTCGATCGTCACCTCGCCGGGCTCCGGGGCGTCGACCTCCAGCAGGACACGGCTGCCCTGCTCGATCGAGCGCTTCTGAGGGTGGCCGTTGCCCCGAGCGGAGCGCCCGACCGCCTCGAAAGCGATCTCGGTTGGATCCGCGCCGGTATCTCCCATCTGCGGAGCGGCCGGTGGCGCAGGACTCTCCTCGCGCTCCGCCGGCGGCGCCGCGAGCGAGGCGCCGAGCGACACGGCCACGATCCCGAGAAGCGCGAAGAGGAGGACGCGACGCACCTGCATGGCTCGATGCTAGCCCCGAGGTGTCGCGGGTCACCTGTTGCACGAAGTGATGAGTGGACATTCGTACAAGGTCACGTGAATTCCTCAAGTACGGGTTGCACACGTCGATAACCGCCCCGAAAGCCGCACCGGGGCGGGGAGCCGCGGAGCTGGCGGTAGGTAAACCGACACCCTCAAAAGGAGGAGTCACATGCTGCGGAAGCTCCGCGAGCGTATTCAGTCCGAGGAGAAGGGTTTCACCCTTATCGAGCTCCTCGTTGTCATTCTGATCATCGGCATCCTTGCCGCGATCGCACTGCCCGCGTTCCTCAACCAGCGGGAGAAGGGCCAGGACGCGGACGCGAAGTCCAACGCCCGTAACCTGGTCTCTCAGGTCGAGTCGTGTTACGCCGACACGCAGGACTACACCGGCTGTGACAACGAGGCCGCGGCGCCGCTCAACGACTCTGGCGTTCCGATGGGCTCGGCCGATGGTCAGGCCGAGGTCGTCGACGCGTCGAGCGGCACGGACGACTACGTGATCGTCGGTCACTCGAAGTCGGGCAACGACTTCACGATCACGAAGTTGAACGGCACCGCCCCGTCGCGCAGCTGCACCACCGGCGGCGACGGTGGCTGCCCCACCGGCGGCGTCTGGTAAGCAGCCGACGGCAGCATCAGCAGTACGGCGAGGCGGGCCTTCGGGCCCGCCTCGCTCGCGTTCGGGGGCGAACCCCGCGACCGTAAAGCTCACCCCTCTCGGAGCCGAAGAACCAATTGAGGCTGACGCATGACCGAGCTGATCATCTTCACCGGACTCGTAGGGGCCGCGATCGGGAGCTTCCTGAACGTCGTGATCTACCGCGTGCCGCGCGGAGAGTCCCTGGTCTCACCGGGCTCGCGGTGCCCGAGCTGCGCGGTGGCAATCGGCCCGATCGACAACGTTCCGGTCGTCTCGTGGCTGGCGCTGCACGGCCGGTGCCGCGGTTGCGCCGAGCCGATCTCGGTCCGCTACCCGCTGGTGGAGGCGCTCACCGCGGTCGTGTTCGTCCTCGTCGCGATCGCGCGCGGCCCGAGCGAGGAGCTCGCCGTCCTACTGCCCTTCGTAGCCCTTCTGATCGCGGTGGCCGGCATCGACTACGACCATCGGGTGATCCCGAACAAGCTGATGATCGCTGGGGCGGGCTGGGCGCTCCTGAGCGGGGCCCTTGTCACTCCGGACGCGATGCCGGAGGCCTTGATCGCGGGATCGGCGGCATTTCTCGCGTTGCTTCTCGCCGCGCTCGCATACCCGGCCGGCATGGGGATGGGAGACGTGAAGCTGGCCGGCGTCATGGGCTTGTTCCTCGGCTACGCGGTCGTGCCGGCGCTCTTCGTCGCCTTTCTCACCGGGGCCGCGGTCGGGTGCGTCCAGCTGGCTCGACACGGGATCGCCGCGCGAAAGCACGCCTTGCCCTTCGCTCCGTTCCTCGCCCTCGGGGGGCTCGTCGGCGTGATCGTGGGCCCCGAGCTCATCGATCTGTACTCGCGGAGCCTCCTCTAGCCCGTCCCGAACCGGGCTGACGCCGCTCAGCAGCGCGTCCAGCAGGCCCCGGCTTCCTTCAGCGACGCGATCCAGACGCCGATGCACGCCCTGTGAAGAGGTGCACCCGCATGCTCGCGCGCAACGACGGCTTCACGCTCGTCGAGGTCCTCGTTGCGCTGACCATTTTGCTCGTCGGAGTGTTCAGCACGATCGTGCTGATCGACGTCGCCAACAGCGCCTCGCTTCGCACACGCGCGCGCGAGGGCGGAAACAACCTCTCCCGCGAGCTCGTTGAGGCCGCGCGCGGTATTCCGTACAACCGCCTCACGAAGAACACGATTCGCCAGGAGCTCGAGTCGCAGCCTGGGCTGAACGACTCGAGCCCGGGTGGCGGCTGGACGATCCGCCGCCGCGACCTCACGTACCGGATCACGGCGACGGTGTGCGCGGTCGACGATCCGAGCGACGGTACCGGCCCGCTCGACGGCGCGTCGGCGTGTCCGGGGCAAACGTCCGGCTCGTCGGGCGACACCGATCCGTCCGACTACAAGCGCGTCGAGGTAAAGGCCACATGGACGCGCCCGCCCGACCCGGACAACGAGGTCACGCAGACGACGATCGTCAACAACCCCGGTAACTCGGTGGGCCCGACGATAGACACGCTGGCGCCCACGATCCCGACGCTTACGGGCTCGCCGCTCAAAGTCACCGACTCGCGCACTCAGCAGCGATTCGACCTGACGACCTCCAACGTGTCCTCGACGGTCGCCTGGTCCATCGACGGCGGGGTGGAGGGGGACGCGTCCGGCAGCGGCACATCGTGGAACTTCACCTGGCAGCTCGGCTCGTTCGGCAACAGCGACTACACCTACGACGGGACCTACCAGGTGGGGGCGCAAGCGTTCCTGAGCTCCGGCGTCTTCGGCCCGGCGCGCTCGCTCACGGTGACGCTCAACCGCCGTAAGCCCATCGCTCCGCACAAGTTCGCCGGTGGCCGCAACGGCGACGTGATCGAGTTCGAGTGGCTGCCCAACCCGGAAGGGGACGTGACGGGCTATCGCGTCTACCGGCTCGTGAACGGGAGCAAGAGCGGGCAGCCGATCTGCGAGACGACGAACAAGACGGCCTGCCCGATGGCCGCCCCCCCGCCCGACCCCGAGCTCGACTTCGGTGTCGTAGCGCTGGACGTGGACGCCCAGGGCAACGTGCAGGAAGGGGATCTCGCCACGGCGGTCGTGCGGACCGGAAACAACGCGCCCAACGCGCCCACCGACCTCACCGCCGAGCGGGTGGGCAACGTCACCACGCTCGACTGGTCCGGTGCCGACCCCGTCGACCCGGACTCGGGCGATGAGCTCCTCTACTACCGCGTCTATCGGGACGGGACCGACTACGAGGACCGCTACGACATCACGGGCTCGGGCGCCGAGACGACCTACACGGACACTCGCGCCGACGGCGGGCAGCACACGTACTGGATAACGGCGGTGGACGAGCAGCTCGCCGAGTCCGTGCTCCTTGGGCCGGTGGAGCTATGAGCGGCCTTCGCGCCTCGGACGGGCAGACGCTGCCGGAGCTCCTCGTGGCGATGACGCTCCTGACACTCGTACTCGGAGCGACGCTGGCGCTCATGGACGGCATCTGGCGGCCCGCGAAGCACAACGAGCTCGTGAACGAGGCGCAGAACCGCGCGCGCATCGCGACCGACCGGCTCGCGCGCGAGCTCAGGAACCTGGCGAGCCCGACCGCCGGCCAGCTCAGCGCGATCGAGGTGGCCGAGGGCCACGAGCTCATCTTCCGAACGGTCGACCAGACGCGCCCGGCGGGAAGCCAGAACCGGGAGAACGTGCGTCGCGTCCGCTACTGCTTCGATCCCGCCGGTAGGCGCGTGATCAGCCAGTCCCAGACGTGGAGCACCGCTCAGGCGCCGCCGGCTCCGGCCGGCTCCGACTGTCCGGACACCGCGAGCTGGGGTCCCTACCAGGTCGTGGTCGACGACGTGGACAATCGGATCGACGGCGAGTCGCAGCCGGTCTGGCTCTACAACTCGGAGCTCGAGGCGGAGATCACGAGCATCCGCACACAGTTGCTGATCGACGCCGTCAGGGAACAGGCGCCGATACAGACGACGCTGACGACGGGCGTGTTGCTGCGCAACCAGAACCGGCCGCCGACCGCGTCGTTCACGGCCACCGAGGTTGCGAACGGGCCGATCAGCCTGAACGGCTCGGGGTCCGCCGACGCCGACGGCGGGATGCTGCAGTTCGAGTGGTTCAGCGGCGCCGCGAAGCTCGGTGAGGGCGCCACGTTCGACTGGACGCCGGGGGTCACCGGTCAGCAGTCGGTGAAGCTCAAGGTCACCGATTCCGGCGGCCTCTACGACGAACACACATCGGAGGTGTGCTTCAGATGCAATGGCTAGCCGACAGGCTGAGGAGCGAGCAGGGCGTTGGAGTCTTCACGACGATCATGGTGATGGTCGTCCTCTTCGGGCTCGGCCTAGGAGTGCTCTCCTTCGCGGACGGGGAGCAGCGCGAGTCGGGCCGCGAGCGCGTCGCCGAATCATCCTTCAACTTGACGGAGGGAGTACTGAGCGCCCAGGCGTTCATCCTCACCTCCGACTGGCCGGGCACGTCACAGGGACAGTTCGCCGCCGAGTGCACCCAGGCATCCACCAGCCCGCGCTGCCCTAACAGCGGCGAGTTGGGCGAAGCGTTCGACGAGCGCGACTTCGCCGCCGCGGAGCAGTGGACGACCCAAGTACGCGACGACGCGCCGAGCGGCACGCCATGCGTTCCCGCCAACCCTCAGAGCGATCCCTTCTACAGCGCAGCCGTGGAGAGCAACGCGACCTGGGATGCGAACTGCAACGGGGAGATGTGGGTCCGGTCGGAGGCCACCGTCCATGGCCGTAGCCGTGCGGTCGTGGCACGGGTCCAGATCGAGGAGGTGGCGGAGCAGTTCCCGAAGCAGCTCGTGAGCGCCGGGAAGGTCGGCACCGGCAACAGCGGCAACAAGACGATCATCGACCGAAACGGCCTGAACGACGAATGGCAGAACAACCCGCCCGGCCCGGGCCCCGTCAAGGTCCGGTGCGCGAACGTCGCCGACCCCGCCTGCGTCAAGATCGGCAAGCCGGTCCAGATCTCGCCATGCTGCGCTGAAGGCGGTCTCCCGGGTCGGACCTACGGGTCGCCCGGGGCGATCAACCGCATGCGAGCGAAGGCGAAGGCGTCCGGCAGCTACTACGCGACATGCCCTGCGTCGCTACCGAGCCCGGCGAACCGGATCATCTTCATCGAGTCCGGCAACTGCAGCTATCAGAGCAACACACAGGTCTTCTCGCCGACCGCTCCGGGGATCCTGCTGATCGCGAACGGGACGATCCAGTTCAACGGGACGCTGAACTTCTATGGGATCGTCTACGGGGCCAACCTGCAGAACTCGACGGCCGCGGACATCGTGCACGTGCACGGCAACGCGCAGATCATGGGCGCGGCTGCGGTCGACGGCAACGGGGGCGTCATGACGGGTCAGAGCAAGGAGAACCTTGTCTGGGACCCGCGCATCTTCAACGACCCGATCGCTATGAGCTCCTATGGGACGGCAGGGGTGATCAGGAACACGTTCCGCGAGCTCCCGACGGAGCCGAACTGACGAGGCCAGAGAGCCCCGTCCGGACTCAAGGCGACCGCGCGACCGGCCGATACGAGCCCAGCACCATGGCCCTCTCTATCGGCAGGAAGGCGGCCGGCGGTCTCGTCGGCTTGGATCTCGACGGCGCGTATGCGGCCGCCGTCCAGGTGTCGGGCGGGACCGTGACCCGCGCGGCGAGCACAGACCTCGAGCCGGGGTTGATCGTCGACGGCGAGGTAGCTGACGGCCCCGGACTCGCGAGCGCGCTCCGCGCGTTCTTCGCTCGGCACGAGCTGCCGCGACGCGTGCGGCTCGGCGTGTCGAACCAGCAGGTCTCCGTCAGGTCGCTGGAGCTCCCGAGGATCGAGGACGACAAGGAGCGAGGCATGGCGGTGCGCTTCCAAGCCGCCGAGACGATCGCCATGCCGCTCGAGGACGCCGTTTTCGACTACCAGGTCGTCGGCGAGTCGACCGCGCCCGAGGGCCCGGCCCGGATGCGTGTCGTCGTGGTCGCGGCGCGCCAGGCGATGATCGCGAGCCTGGTCGAGAGCGTCCGGAACGCGGGGCTCAAGCCCGAGGCGATCGATCTGGACGCGTTCGCGTTGACCCGTGCGCTGGCGTCACCGGCTGCCGGCCTCGACGATGCGCGCGTCTACTGCCACCTCGGCGCCGTGACCAACCTCGCCGTCGCGGTCGGCGATACCTGCTCCTTTACCCGCACGCTCTCCGTCGGCCGCGATGAGGAGGGGTCGCCGCTCCCGTCCTCGCTCGCCGAGGAGGTTCGGCTCTCGATCGACTTCTACATGGCCCAGGCCGACGCCCGGCCGGTCGGCGAGGTGCTGCTCTCCGGCCCGGGCTCGGCCCGTGAGGGCCTCGCGGAGGAGCTCAAGTCGCTCCTGGGTCTCCGGTCGTCCGTCCCTGCTCTCCACGCCGTGGACACCGAGCGGCTCTCGCCCGACGAGGACCGGAGCCGCTACACGGTCGCCACCGGCCTTGCTATGGGGGCCGCCGCGTGAGGCCTGTAAATCTCCTGCCCGAGCAGCATCGGCCGCGAGTCGCCACCGGTGGGCGCTCGGGCAGCGCGTACGTGGTCATCGGGGTGCTGGCGGCGATCCTGATGGCGACCGTCGCCTACGCGCTCACGGCGAACCGCGTGAACTCGCTCAAGGAGGACACTCGGGCCGCCGAGGCCGAGGCCGCTGAGGCCGAAGCGCGGGCGGCGGTTCTCGCTCCGTTCGCGCAGTTCCAGCAGGTGAAGGAGACGCGTTTCGCGTCGGTTTCCGGTCTCGCCCAGAGCAGGGTCGATTGGGAGCGCCTGAGCCGGGAGCTGGCACACGTCTTTCCCGATGGCGCCTGGCTCACCGAGGTGAACGCGCTCACTACCCCGAGCGCGGAGGGCACGACGACCTCCAGTGCGACATCGACATCGCCGTCCGGCAGCCAGCATCTTGGTCCGACCGTAACCGTGGCCGGGTGCGCCAAGAGTCAGCCGATCGTGGCTCGGATGCTGGTGCGCCTCAGGCGGCTCGATCGTGCCGAGGGAGCCGAGCTCGTGGAGTCATCGAGGGGCGAGGGTGAGGGCGGCGCCGGGCAGAGCTCAAGTGGTTCGAGCTCGGCCGGATCCGACTGCGGCAAGCACTACGTGTTCGAGGCGAAGGTCGAGCTCGCGCCGGTCGACCCGGTCGGGACGCTCGAGAACGGCACCGGCCGCCAGGTCGAGGTGCCCGCATCGCTGGGAGGCGGCTCATGAGCATGACCGGCCGCGACAGGGGAATCCTTCTCGTGCTGCTGGTGCTCGCGGCCATGGCGGGCTACTGGTTCCTGGCGCTCGGGCCGAAGCGCGAGGAGGCGTCCAAGGCGGCCGACGAGCTCGCCGAGGCCGAGGAGCGCCGGGACGGAGCGGTCTCGCGCCTGGCGGACCTTGAGGCGGCCCGGACCGACTACGCGACCGACTACGCGACGGTCGTCCGGCTCGGCAAGGCGATCCCCGCCTCGCTCGACACCGCGAGCCTCATGGTCCAGCTCCAGCGCGCCGCCCACGGCACCGACATCGAGTTCGACCGCATCGCCGCCGGTCAGCGGTCCGAGACGGGCTCCGAGCCCGCCTCCGGCGCGCCGCCCGCGGCCGCCCCGAACGGCGCGGCCGCTCCCGGTGGCGCCCCGGCGCAAACCGGTGCGGAATCGGCGACGGAGAACGCCGGCGGCGCCGTGAACCAGACCAACGCGCAGAACGAGGCCGCGGCCGGCCAGAGCGGCGTTGCGCCTGGCGACGCACAGACTTCGAAGTCGACCCGCGAGGGCGGCCTGCCGGTCGGCGGCGGCACGGCGCCGGATCCCGCCGATGCGGGGGCACGGCAGCCGGAGACGGCCCCGGGACTCGAGAGCGTCCCGCTCGAGTTCACGTTCACGGGCAACTTCTTCCATCTCGCCGACTTCTTCCATGACGTCAAGCGCTACGTGCATGTCGCGAACGAGGAGCTCAAGGTGCAGGGCCGGCTGATGACGATCGACGGCTTTCGCCTCTACGGAGAGTCGGAGATCTATCCGCAGCTCAAGGCAGAGCTGCTTGCGACGGCGTTCCTTACCCCGAAGGCGGAGGGACCGACCGCGGGCGCTACCCCGAACGGGCCGGCCGCCGTGACACCGGCGCAATCCTCGACCGCTCAAAGCGAGCCGGGAGGGCCGCCCGCAGCGGCGGCGACGCCATGACCGGTTTCCTGTACGACGTCTGGAACGACCTGCGGAGCAAGCGGCTCTGGCCCGTCGCCGCGGGACTCGTCCTCGCGGCGGTCGCCGTGCCGCTCGTCCTGATCAAGCCCATGTCCGATGAGCAGCCCGCGACTCCCACGTCGCAGACGCCCGTCGAGGGTGTGGTCGCGAACGGCCTCGTGCCGCCGACCGATCAGCCCGAGGCTGGTAGCTCGGACCTCAAGGCCTTCAAGTCGAAGAATCCCTTCAAGCAGGCGGGAGCCGGAATCGCCGAGGACGAGGTCGACGGCGGGGGGTCCGAGGGCACTTCGATCGATCGTGGCGACGAGCCTGGGGGTGGGACGGATGCGCTCGGCGGAGTATCGACGGCGAACTCGGGCGAGGGGCTCTCCGGAGGCGGCTCGCCGAGTTCGATCGGCGGAGCTTCAGGCGCGCCCGCATCCGGGGGCTCCACCAGCGGCGGTTCCGGGGGCGGAGGGGAAGTCGAGACCCGCCACTTCAACTACGAGGTCGACGTGGTTTACGGCGAGACGGGGAGCGCGCGCGCCTTCGACGGGCTTCATGTCTTCGACCCGCTGACCGAGCGGAATCCCCGCCTCCTCTACATCGGCGCGTCAGCGAGGGGCGACGTCGCGTCGTTCTCGGTGCTCGACGAGGACCTTCGGGACCGCGGCGAGGGCGAGTGCGTCACCGCTCGCGGCCGCTGCTCGGTCCTCTTCCTCAAGACCGGCCAGGAGCACCGCTTCATCGACCGCGACACGGACGATGAGTACAAGATCCGGCTCGTTGCGATCAACGAAGTCGAGTTCGACAAGTAGCCGTGCTGTGACGGGGAGGGCCGTGAGTAGGGTTCCTTCCCGCGATGTCGCTCCGCTTCACGACCGCAGGTGAATCCCACGGGCCGGGCCTGATCGCGGTCCTCGAGGGGCTGCCGGCCGGCCTCGAGCTGACGCCCGAGGACATCGATCACGACCTCGCCCGGCGCCAGCTCGGCCACGGTCGCGGCGGGCGGATGAAGATCGAGAGCGACCGCGCCGAGGTCACCTCCGGGCTCCGGCACGGCCGGACGCTGGGCAGCCCGCTCGCGCTCAGGATCCAGAACCGCGACTTCGCGAACTGGGAGGAGCGCATGAACCCGTGGCCTGTCGACGCAGAGGTCGAGGAGGTCCACCTACCGCGGCCCGGCCACGCGGACCTCGCCGGCACGCAGAAGTACGGCTTCAGCGACGTCCGTGACGTCCTAGAGCGCGCGAGCGCGCGCGAGACGGCGGCGCGGGTCGCCTGTGGCGCGCTCGCCAAGGCCTTCCTCCGCGCGTTCGGCGTGGAGGTCCTGAGCCATGTGCTGCGGATCGGATCGGTCGAGACGGCTGCCCGCGACGACCTGGCGCCGCAGGACTTCGCGGCCGTCGACGACTCGCCGGTGCGCTGCCTCGACGAGGCGGCGAGCGCGGCGATGGTGGCCGAGATCGACGCCGCACGGAAGGCCAACGAGTCGCTCGGCGGCATCTACGAGGTCCGCGCCTTCGGCCTCACGCCGGGGCTCGGCTCCTACGTCTCCTGGGAGGAGCGGCTCGACGGGTGCCTCGCACAGGCGGTCATGTCGATCCAGGCGATGAAGGGCGTGGGAATCGGCGAGGGGTTCGCGCTCGGAGGCATGGTGGGGTCCGAGGCGCACGACGAGATCTTCTGGTCCGAGGCGCGCGGCTACTACAGGGAGACGAATCGCGCCGGGGGCCTCGAGGGCGGCATGACCACCGGCGACCCCCTGGTGGTCCGCGGAGCGATGAAGCCACTCCCCACGCTGACCAAGCCGCTGCGATCGGTCGACACGGAGACGAAGGAGCCCGCCGAGGCGCTCCGCGAGCGAACCGACTCCTGCACGGTTCCCGCCGCCGCCGTCGTGGCGGAAGCGATGGTCGCGCTCGTGCTCGGGTCGGCCTATCGCGACAAGTTCGGGGGCGACCACCTGGAGGACGGCCGCGCGGCGCTCCGCGCGTACGAGGAGCGCATCGGATGGAGACGCTAGCGGCCACCGGCCGGCAGGCGGGCGCGCGGACGGGCGCGCTCGTGTTCGTCGGGTTCATGGGCGCCGGCAAGTCGAGCGCCGCGCGAGCCGTGGCGTCTCACCTCGGGGTGGACGCGCTGGACTCCGACCGCGAGCTCGAGGCCGAGCTCGGCGAGCCGCTCGAGCGCTTCTTCGACCGCGCCGGGGAGCGTGCCTTCAGGGAGCGCGAGGAGAAGGTCGTCACGGCGCTGCTGGCGCGGAGCGACGCGCAGGTCGTGGCGCTCGGCGGCGGGGCCCTGGCCTCCGAGGCGGTCCGCTCGGCACTGCGCCCGCATACGGTCGTCCACCTCGAGGTCGCCCTCGACGACGCCTGGCATCGCGCGTCCGGGCGGGGCCGGCCGCTCGCCCGCGATCGCGATCGGTTCGACGGCCTCCACGCCGAGCGCGCCGCGACCTACGCCGCCGCCGCCGACGCGACGCTCCCCGCTGGCGGGCGCGACCTGCCGCTCAGGGCGCTCGCCTCCCTTCTCGCGCTGAGCGAGGCCGACTCCGGAGCGCTCAAGCTCGTGTGGGCTGAGGCCGCGTCTGGCGACTACCCGGTCTTCTTCGGCCGCGGGCTCGTGGAGCGCGGCTTCTTCTACCCGGACGTGGCGCGCCGCTTCCTCGTGACCGACGAGAACGTGGCCCGCCACCACTCGGTGCGGGCCGACGCGCGCGCGACGATCGCCCCGGGCGAGGGGCAGAAGACGCTGACGAGCGCGGACGCCCTGCTCCGCCAGATGGCCCGCGAGGGTCTGACCCGGGAGGACCTGGTGGTCGCGCTCGGAGGCGGCGTGGTGGGCGACCTCGCCGGGTTCTGCGGCGCCGTGTACCAGCGCGGCGTGCGGGTGGTCCAGGTACCCACCAGCCTGGTCGCGCAGGTGGACTCCGCGTTCGGTGGCAAGACGGGCGTCGACCTGCCCGAGGCGAAGAACTACGTGGGCGCCTACCACCAGCCGACGGCTGCGCTGGTCGACCCTGCGACGCTCGCGACGCTTCCCGACGCCGAGCTCGCCGCCGGGTACAGCGAGGTGGTCAAGACCGCGCTCATCGCGGGCGGCGACCTGTGGGCGACGGTCCGCCGCGGAGACGCTCCCGACGACGCGGTGATCCTCGGCTGCCTCCGGACGAAGCTCGGGGTGGTCGCCGCGGACGAGCGCGACGGTGGCCGGCGCCAGGTCCTGAACCTGGGCCACACGGTCGCGCACGCGCTCGAGGCCGCGACCGGGTACTCGCGCTACCGCCACGGCGAGGCGGTGGCGATCGGGCTGATGTGCGCGCTGCGGCTCTCGGGCCGCGAATCGCTTCGCTCGGAGGTCGCCGAGCTGCTCTCGGGCCGAGGGCTCCCGCTCACCTTCTCGGGCTGCAGCACCGACGAGGTCGTCGCGCTGGTCGCGCGAGACAAGAAGCGCCGCGGCGCGGGCGTCCCGTTCGTACTCGTCGAGCGGCCGGGCGAGGTGACGCACGGCCACGAGGTCGGCGAGCAAGACCTCCGCGCCGCGATCGAGGAGCTGCGCGAGGCGTGAGCGGGCGCGTGCGCGTCCTGCACGGCGTGAACCTCGACACGCTCGGGCGCCGCGACCCCGAGGTGTACGGGTCGCTGACGCTCCCTGAGCTCGAGGAGAAGGTAGGCGGCTTCGCCGAGGAGCTCGGGCTCACCGCCTCCTTCGCACAGACGAACCACGAGGGTGAGTTCTGCGAGCTCCTTCACGCGGCGCGCGACGAGGCGGACGGCCTGGTGCTCAACCCCGGCGCGTGGACCCACTACTCGTATGCGATCAGGGACGCCCTCGAGGTCGCGGCGCTGCCCGCCGTCGAGGTGCACATCTCGGCGGTGGACGATCGCGAGGACTGGCGCCGCGTGTCGGTGATCCGTGACCTCTGCGTCGGTCGCGTGCAGGGGCGCGGCGTGGACGGCTACCGCGAGGCGCTCGAGCTCCTGGGGGAGAGCCTCCGCCGGTGAGCGGGTCGCGCGCGGATCGGCTGGCCGAGCTGGTGGCGGCGAAGGAGCTCGACGCCCTGGTCGTGGGCGACCTGACGAACGTCCGCTACCTCTCGGGGTTCACCGGGACGAACGGGCTGTGCGTCGTCGGCCGGGAGCTGCGGGTCTTCCTCACGGACTTCCGATACGTGGAGCGGGCCGACCGCGAGGTCCAGGGCTTCGATCGGGTGCGCGGGAAGCAGGACCTGCTGAGCGATGCGGCGGATCGCCTCGCGGAGGCGGGTGCCGGGCGCGTCGGCTTCGAGGACCACAAGCTCACGGTCCGCGCGAGCGGACGGCTCCGCGACGCGCTCCCCGAGTCGATCGAGCTGGTCCCGGCCGGCGACCTGGTCGAGGAGCTCCGCGCGGTTAAGGGCAGGGCGGAGCTCGACGCCATGCGCGCGGCGGTCGCCACGGCGGACGGCGTGCTCGAGTATCTGCGCGATACGGGCCTTGGAGGGCGAACGGAGCGCGACGTGGCGCGCGACCTCGAGCGCGAGATGCGCGCACGGGGCACCGAGCCGTCCTTCCCGCCGATCGTGGCGGCCGGCGCCAACGGCTCGCTACCGCACGCGAGCCCGGGCGAGGACCCGATCCCGAGCGGAACGCTGGTCGTCGTCGACTTCGGCTGCCTGGTGGACGGCTACTGCTCGGACTGCACGCGGACGTTCGCCACCGGGTCGCTGGAGGACGACGCGACGGAGGTGTACGAGCTGGTCCACGACGCGCAGGCCAAGTCGCGCGCCGCCGTGATGGCCGGCGCCGAGTGCCGCGCGGTGGATGCCGTTGCCCGCGAGGCGATCGAGGCGGCAGGGCACGGCGACGAGTTCGGGCACGGCCTCGGCCACGGCGTCGGGCTCGAGGTGCATGAGGCGCCCCGGCTATCGCCCGCCGCCGACGGCGAGCTCCGGGCGGGAAACGTCGTGACCGTCGAGCCCGGCGTCTACGTGCCCGGTCGCTTCGGCGTGAGGATCGAGGACCTGGTCGTGGTCGAGGACGGCGGCTGCGAGGTCCTGACGAGCTTTCCGAAGGCACTCCTCGAGCTGAATTAGGGTAGATCCATGGTCGACATCGCGACGGCGGCGCGAGAGGCGGAGTCGGTGCGGAAGGCGACTTCGGATGAGCTGCCGCGGCTCGCCGCCGCGCTCGCCCGCGCGATGCACGACGACGCGGTCTCGAAATGGATGGTGCCGGATGAGGCACGTCGCCGGCGCCTCCTGGAACCCGGGTTCGAGCTCCTGTTGCGGAAGGTCTGGTTCGAGAAGGACGAGAGCTACACGACCGACGGCATCGCGGGCGCCTGCGTCTGGGAGCGTCCGGGCGAGTGGAAGATGGGCGTCGTCGACCAGCTCCGGTTGTTCCCGGCGATGGCGCGCGTCTACCTACGGGCGCTCCCCCGCGTCATGCGTGGGATGGCCGCTTTCGAGTCCAACCATCCCGAGCGACTTCACTATTACCTGCCGATGATCGGCGTGGACCCCGAATGGCAGGGGAGGGGCATCGGCTCCGCGCTGATGCGACCGGTCCTCGCTCGCTGCGACTCCGAACGGATGCCGGCCTACCTGGAAGCCTCGACGCCCCGCAACCGCGCCCTCTACGAGCGGCACGGCTTCGTCGTCACCGAGGAGTTCAGGCTCGGCAAGGACTCGCCGCCCGTCTGGCGCATGTGGCGCGAGCCGGCCGGCTGAGCCCGGGTCGCACCGCCGCGCTCTTAGGCGCTACTCCCCCCGGTGCGCCCGGCTCGCGCGCCCGCCGGAGGGGATCGCGAAGCGCGAGGTGCCGCGCTTGACGTTCGGCTGGTCGATCTCGCCGAGGCGGTCGATCAGGCGGTTCCACTGGCCCGGCTTGAGCACCCTGAGCGCCTGCTTGCCGAGCTTCTTGTTCGAGCCAAACAGCGGCGTGAAGCCGACGTGGATGTGGTCGGCGTGGTCGCCCATCGCAAACGACGGGCCGCCGAAGTTGAACAGCGAGATCACCTCGTCGGGCTCCATCGTCCCCTGCAGCTGGAGGATCCGCTTGACCGTCTGCTCGGCGATCCCGCCCTTGTCCTGGTGCCCGAGGATCGGCGTGCCGTTGATCTGGGCGATGTCGGCGGCGTTGCCGGAGGCGTGGTTCGAGACGTTGCCACTCGAGGTGAAGCGCCCGTGGCCGCATTTCAGGCTCGTGACCTAGGGCCGGAGGCCCGACTCCGACAGGTAGCCGAGTGTTACGAGCACGCGGCGGTCGACCTGGCCGGTGCGGATGTCGGTCCTGCCGCACGGGTAGACGTCGATCCGGTTATCGCCGAGGATCCGCCGCTGGAGCAAGGGCTTCGACATCAGGAGCAGCTGGCCGATCGAGGAGCCACCCTGGAGCACGTTCTTGCCGTTGGCGCGGTAGATCGCCGTCTCCTCGAGCAGCTTCCAGCCGTCGAGGATCGGCTTCGGGTCGATCAGCGGGGCGCCGCGGCCGGCGGGCCGGATCTGGAAGTAGAGGTGGGCCGCCTTCTGGGGGTCGGGGCGCCCGACGCGGCCGAGCACGGTGCCGCCGACGACGCGTGAGCCTTCCTTGAGGGGCGAGTGTTCGCGACTGGTTCGACTTGAGCGAGCCGAACGGCATCAGCGGCTTGAAGTCGGCGGGACCACCGAGGTCGGTCCCCGCCGCCATGATCTGCTCGAGTCCGCCGGCCTCTTGGGCGCCGGGACGGTCCGGGTGGGCGAACAGGCGCTCCTTCGCGACGCCCGACCTGATCGCCCGAGCCCGATCGCGATCCCGTCACCGGCAGCCCGCCGTTCTTCGGCTGCGGATACGTCGGCGCGACCGAGTCGAGCCCCGAGTAGGTGTACTGGTTGCCATAGACGTCCTGGAGCGTGACGTAGCGGCCGAGCTCCTTCGAGTTGCCGATCTCGGTCACCTCGCCGTCGTTCGAGGCGATCACCGGCGCGCGCTCGCGGGTGTAGATCTCGATCCCCCTGCGCGTCGGGTCGGACTCCTGGACGTTGGCCGCGTTCTGGCCCGGCGAGATCCGCTGCTCGGCCTGGCGCTCCGAGATGTCGTCGGCGTAGCGCGCCTTCGCGAGCACCGGGAAGCGGCCCTCGGTCAGGCCGGTCAAGGAGCCCGTCAGGTCGCCCGGGATGCCGGCGATCGCGCGCGCCCGCATCATCACCGAGTCGACGTACCAGTCGGCGTGGTTGTAGGCGAAGACGGCCTTGCGCTCGTCCTGGCCGTAGCCGGCCGCCTTCAGGTAGCGCGCGGCGCCGAAGATCGCGTCGACCGGGTTGTAGGGGTCGCGCTTGCCGTCTTTGTTGGCGTCGACGCCGTAGGCGCGCCAGGTCGACGGCAAAAACTGCATCCAGCCGACGGCGCCGGCGGTCGAGACGTTGAGGTTGCGGCCGTAGTCGGTCTCGATCTCGTTGATCGCCGCCAGCACCTCCCAGCGGACGCCGTACTGCGTCCCCGCGGCCTGGTAGATCGGCAGCAGGAAGACCGGCACGCGGAACTTGTTGATGATGAAGTTCGGCACCGCGCGCGAGTCCGAGGGGTCGGGCAGCTCGGTGTCGACGAGCGACGGGTTGGAGCGCGACGGCGAGCCGTCCGAGTTGCGCAGCTTGGGGCCCGAGGAGGAGCCGCCGCCGCCCCCGCCGGTGCCGCCGGCGTTGTTGCCGCCGGCGCCCGGCCCGGGGGGCTGCTCGGGCTTCGGCGCCGGCTTGGGTCGCTCGGGCTTCGGGTCCGGCTCGGGCTTCGGCTTGACGTCGGGCTTCGGCTTCGGCTTCGGGTCGGGCTTGGGCTTGGTGGTGGAGTCCGGCTTCTCGCCCTCCTCCTCGTAGGTGCCGTCCTCCTCGCCCGGCGAGTCGGGGGCGGTCCGCTCGAGGCACTCCTCCTCGGTCAGGTCGACGCCGATCGTCCCGAGGTCCTCGCCGTCCCGCGTCAGGCAGTGCAGCTCGCCATCGACCTCCTCCAGCTGGGCGGAGGCCGGCAGGCTGGTGGCCACGAGCAACGACGCGAGCAGCGTCGCGAGAAGGATGGTCTTGAGAAGTCGTGTCTTCATGCGGTGGCGGGCCTACGCGCGGAGAGGCCCTGCGGGCGTATCGGTTTCTCGCCGATTCGCCTTGAGTCGCCGGCTTGCCTATGCGAACATACGTTCGCCATGATCGTCTGCGTCCTGCTCCCGCGGTTCTCGCTCCTGGGAGCGGTGGGAGATCGGCGCGCGCTCCTCACGGAGCCGGTCGCGCTGGCGCCGGAGGCCGGCCGCGAGCAGCGGATCGGCGAGGTCTCGGCCGCGGCCGAGGCGTTCGGGGTCGTGAGCGGGATGCTGCTCGGGGAGGCGCTCACTCGCTGCCCCGAGCTCCGTCTGGTGCCTCCCGACCCGCACGGCGTTCGAGCGCTCTGGAACGAGGCGCTCGACCGGCTGGAGCGCATCGGGGCGAGCGTCGAGTCCGACCGGCCGGGCCAGGCCTTCTTCGCCGCGGACGGCCTTCGCCGGCTTCACGGCGGCCGCCTCGAGGACGTGCTCGCCGCCACGCGCAGGGCGCTCGGGCGTGCGCCGGGGCCGGTCGCCGGCGGAGCGCGGATCGGCGCCGGGCCGAGCCGCTTCGTCGCCTACGCCGCCGCGAGCGGCACGCGGCCAGGACGGGCCCGGCGGTCGCCGGGCATCCGCGCGGAGAGCGTGGTCGACGCGGCCCGCGCGCAGCGGTTCCTCGCGCCGCTCCCCGCCGCCCTCCTGCGCTCGCGCGTGGAGCTCGCGGACCTCCCGGACCTGCTGGACCGTCTCGGGATCAGGACGCTCGGGCAGCTCGCGGCGCTGCCGGCCGCCGCGGTGGCGGAGCGCTTCGGCCACCCCGGACTGCTCGCGCTGGACCTCGCCAGGGGCGATGACACCCCGCTCGACCCGCGCCGGCCGACCGAGCCCGTGAGCGAGTCCCTGGGGCTTCCCGAGGCCGCCTCCGGACCGCAGCTCGAGCGCGCGCTCGAGCTGCTGATCGCGCGCGTGCTCGCCCGCGCCGAGCGCCGGGGTCGATCGCTGCGCTCGCTCGCCGCCTTCGCCTGCTTCGCCGAGGGCGGCACTTGGCGCACACGTGTGACGCTGCGCCGGCCGAGCGCCGACCCGCTCCGCCTCCGCCTCGTGCTCTCGTCCCGGCTCGCGGAGCTGCCCGCGCCCGCCGACGAGCTCGGGATCGAGGTCGAGTCCTTCGGCCCCCCTGCTCACGACCAGGGCCGCCTCGTCGCGGACGAGGCCGCCGATCGCCGCGCCCGGATCGGGGAGGCGGTCCGCCAGGTGCGGCAGGTGTCGGGCGACGCCGCGCTCCGTGTGCTGGACGTGGACGGGGAGTCGCGCGTCCCCGAGCGCCGGACCGTGCTCGCCCCCTATCCGGAGGGGGGCGGAGGTTGACGCGCCTGCGCCGGCTGGCGACCCCGCTCCCCGCTGCCGTGGCCGCCCGGGGGGACGGCGTGCCCGTCTCGCTCGCGCGCGCGCGCGTGGAGGCGGTCGTCGAGGAGTGGGTGGTCGAGGATCGGTGGTGGACGGATCGGCCGCTCCGCCGCCGCTACTTCGAGCTCGTGCTGGCGGGCGGGCGCAACGTCGTCGTATTTCGCGACCTCCTCGACGGACGCTGGTACTCGCAGCGCGCATGAGGTTGAATCGGCCGATCGGCGAGCCAGAGCCACTCGTCCAGGAGCTTCGACCGCCTGACACCGGCCTCGGCTTCGAGGCCATGCGCGCCCTTCGCACGGCGCTCGCCGACGAGGCGGAGTTCGTGCGCCTGGTCGACGAGGTCCAGCGCCCCCAGGGCTATCGACTGGTCGGCTCGTTCGATCGGGACGATGACTCGCCCGCTGCCGCGGTCGCGGGCTTCCGCACCGGCGACAACCTCGCGTGGGGCCGCTTCCTCTACGTCGACGACCTGTCGACCGGTCCCGACGCCCGCCGTCGCGGACACGCCGGACGGCTGATGCGTTGGCTCGAGGAGGAGGCCGTCAGGCTCGGCTGCGATTCGCTCCACCTCGACTCCGGCGTCGGCCTCGAGCGCGCGGACGCCCACCGGCTCTACCTGAACCACGGCCTGCGGATCGTCGCGCACCACTTCGCGCGGGAGGTCTAGCCGACCCGCTCCCAGCGCGCTTCGGCGTATGCGAACATACGTTCGCCTTGGCCTACGTCGAGCTCCACTGCCATTCGGCCTTCTCGTTCCTCGACGGAGCGTCGCATCCGGTCGAGCTGGCCGCGGCCGCCGCTGAGCAGGGCCACTCGGCGCTCGCCCTGACCGACCACGACGGCCTGCACGGCGCCATGGAGTTCGCCCGCGCGGCGGGGCCGCTCGGCGTCCGCACGATCACGGGCGCCGAGCTGACGCTCGACGACGGCCACCACCTCACGCTCCTCTGCGAGGACCGGTCGGGGTACCGCAACCTCTGCCGCCTGATCGCGAAGGCCCACGAGGGCACGCGCGAGTCGGCCACTCCCGAGGCGCCGCGGGTGAGCCTCGAGGAGGTCGAGCGCCACGCCGATGGCCTCGTCTGCCTCTCGGGCTGCGCGCGAAGCGGCGCCGTGGCCGCGCGCGTCGAGCGCGCGGAGCACGCGGCCGCCGCGGCGGTCGCGCGCCGTCTCCTGCGCGCGTTCGGGCCGGATCGCTTCCGGGTCGAGCTTCAGCGGCCGTTCGCACGCCGCGACCGTCGTCGCAACCGCCTGCTCGCCGAGCTCGCCGAGCGGCTCGGGGTGCCGTGCGTCGCCACCGGCAACGTCCACGTGCACGACCGCTCGCGGGCGGCGCTCCAGGACGCCTTCCTCGCGGTGCGGCTCGGGACGACGCTCGACGAGTCCGAGCCGAGCCGGCGCGGCAACACCTCGCACGTGCTCGCGCCGCCCGAGCCGATGGCCGAGCGCTTCCCCGATCATCCCGAGGCGGTCCACGAGTCGGGTCGGCTCGCCGAGCGGCTCCGCTTCGACCTGACCCGCGACCTCGGCTACCGCTATCCCGGCGCGGAGGACGAGACGGCCGACCGCCGCCTCGCCGAGCTCTGCCGCGCGCTGCTCGACGATCGCTACGGCCGGGACGCGCAGCAAGGAGCCGGCCGCGCGGCTCGAGCAGGAGCTCCGGGTCATCCGCTCGCTCGGGCTGTCGGGCTTCTTCCTGCTCCACCGCGACCTGCTCGAGCTCGCGCGCGAGGTCGCGCGCGAGGTTCGCGGCGCGGACGCAGCCCGCGCGGTGCTGCCGCCGGGGCGGGGGAGGGGCTCGAGCGTGTCGTCGATCGTCTGCTACCTCACCGGGCTCTCGCACGTCGACCCGATCGAGAACGACCTGTTCCTCGGCCGCTTCCTCAACGAGGAGCTGTCCGCGCTCCCCGACATCGACCTCGACTTCCCGCGCGACATCCGCGAGGTCCTGATCCCGCGCGTGCACGAGCGCTACGGCCACGACCGCTCGGCGCTCGTGGCCGCCTTCCCGACCTACCGCACGCGCTCGGCGATCCGCGACTTCGGCAAGGCGCTCGGGCTCCCGTCCGGAGAGGTCGAGCGCGCGGCGCGCTCGGCGGACCCCTGGAGCTTCGACGTGGCCGGCGGGACATCGCCGACGCGATCGGCGAGCGCCGCGCCGCGTTCGCCGCGCTGGCGCGCGCTCGTGCGGCTCGTGGACGAGGCCGCGGACCTCCCGCGCCACGTGACCCAGCACCCCGGCGGGATGGTCATCTCCACCGAGACCCTGATCGAGATCTGCCCGATCCAGCCGGCGGCGATGGAGGGCCGCCAGATCGTCCAGTGGGACAAGGACTCGTGCGCCGACGCCGGCTTCCTGAAGATCGACCTGCTCGGGCTCGGGATGCTGTCGGCGGTCGAGCGCTGCGTCGACGCGATCGCGCGCACGCGCGGCGAGACGATCGACCTCTCGCGGATCCCCTTCGACGACCGCGAGGTCTACGAGGAGATCCAGGCGGCGGAGACGATGGGCGTCTTCCAGATCGAGAGCCGCGCGCAGATGCAGATGCTGAAGCGCACCCGGCCGGAGACCTCGACGACCTGACCGTGCAGGTGGCGCTCGTGCGGCCCGGGCCGATCCAGGGCGGCGCGGTGCACCCCTACATCGAGCGGCGCAAGGCGCTGCGCGCCGACCCGTCCTACGAGGTGCCCTACGAGCACCCGTCGCTCGAGCCGGTGCTGCGCGACACGCTCGGGGCGATCGTCTTCCAGGACCAGGTGATCGAGGTGGCGATGGCGTTCGCCGGCTTCTCGCCGGGCGAGGCCGAGGGGCTGCGGCGGGCGATGAGCCGCAAGCGCTCCGAGGCGGCGATGCGCGCGTACGAGGAGAAGTTCGTCGACGGGCGCGGTCGGCGCGCGGCGTCGCCGCCGAGACCGCCGCGCGGGTGTACGCGCAGATCGTCGGCTTCTCGGGCTTCGGCTTCCCGAAGGCGCACTCGGCGGCGTTCGGGCTGCTCGCCTACCAGTCCACCTGGCTGCGCGTCCACTACGGCCCCGAGTTCCTGTGCGCGCTCCTCAACGAGCAGCCGATGGGCTTCTACCCGCCGGACACGCTCGTGCACGAGGCGCAGCGGCGCGGCATCGAGGTCCTGGCGCCGGACGTGCGGTCCGCTCGAGCGCTCGAGTGCACGGTCGAGCCCTCGCTCGGGGTTCGGATCGGGCTCGGCTACGTGGCGGGCGTGCGGGTGGACGACGTACGCGGGCTCGTCGCGGAGCGCGAGCGGGGCGGCGAGTTCGGGTCGGTGGCGGAGCTCGCGGCGCGCTGCGCCGCGCAGCGGGACGCGCTCGAGCGGCTCGCCTGGGCCGGGGCGTGCGACTCGCTGGTCGTAGAGCGGGGGGCGAGGACGGCGCGCGGCGGCAGGCGCTGTGGCTGCTCGGCGTCGCGGCGCCCGGCGCGACGCGTGCCGGGGCGGCACGCAGCTCGCGCTGCCGCTCGAGCCGGCCGCTCCGCCGGAGCTCGCCGACCTGACGCCGTGGGAGCGGCTGCTCGCCGACTACGGCTCGACGCAAGGTCACGCTGCGCGAGCACCCGCTCGAGCTGATGCGCCCGGGCCTCGGCGCCGACGTGCTCTCGAGCGCCGAGCTGGAGCGGACCGCGCACGGCGCGCGCGTGCGCGTGGCGGGGCATGGTGGTGGCGCGCCAGCGCCCGGCCACCGCCAAGGGCGTCACGTTCATGCTGCTCGAGGACGAGCACGGCACGATCAACCTGATCGTCCCGCCGCCGGTCTACGAGCGCTGCCGGCTGGCCGTGCGGGCGGAGCCGCTGGTGCACGCCGAGGGCAAGCTCGAGCGCCGCGAGGGCGTGACGAACATCGTGGTGTCGAGCGGTCGGCCGGCTCGAGCGGCCCGACCTGCCGCTCGGCGAGATCCGCCACATCGAGCCGCGCCGGGCGTGGAGCACCGACGAGCAGGACGACCGGGCGACCTGCGCGCGGTCGTGCCCGCCGCGCACAGCTTCGGCAGGCGCGGGCGATAGCCGGCCCGGGACGGACGACGCTACGTTGAGGGTGTGCCGGGCGAGATCGTCGTCGGCACCTCGAGCTGGGCCGATCCGGGCTTCGTCGAGGACTGGTACCCGCATGGCATGCCCGGCGCGCGACCGGCTCGGCCTGGTACGCGCGAGCGGTTCGACGCGGTCGAGGTCAACTCGAGCTTCTACGCGGTGCCGGACGCCGGCACGGTCGAGCGCTGGGTCACCGCGACGCCCGACGGCTTCAGCTTCGACGTGAAGCTCCACCGCCTGCTCTCGCGCCACGCCGGCCAGCCCGACTCGCTGCCGCCCGACCTGCGCGACGGGCTGCAGACGAACGAGCGCGGGCGCGTGCTGCTGACGCCCGAGCTCGAGGCGGAGGTGGTCGACCGGACGCTCGAGGCGCTCGAGCCGCTCGAGCAGAGCGGGCAAGCTCGGCGCGCTTCCTGCTCCAGCTCACGCCCGCCTTCTCGCCCGGAAAGCACGAGCTCGACGAGCTCGTCCGGCCTGATCGAGCGCGCGGCGCCCCGCCGCGCTGGCGGTCGAGTTCCGCCACCGGGGCTGGGTGGAGGGCGAGCGGTGCGAGCGCACTCTCGACTTCCTCGCCGAGCACGGCGCGGCGTTCGTGGCGGTGGACGCCCCGCCCGAGCGCCACGTGCCGATCATGCCGCCGATCGACGCGGTGACCCGCGACGACCTCGCCTACCTGCGCGCCCACGGCCGCAACGCCGAGGGCTACATGAACGGGAAGACCGTGGCCGAGCGATTCGGCTGGGAGTACGCGGACGACGAGCTCGAGGAGATCGCCGACCGCGCGCGCGGGCTCGCCGAGGAGGCCGCCGAGGTGCGCATCATGTTCAACAACAACCGTCGGCCGACGCGCCGACGGCGGCGCGCCGCTTCCGCGAGCTGGTCGGACAGGACCCGGGCCCGCCACCCGAGGGCGCGCAGAAAAAGCTGCTCTAGGGCGCCGGGCGCGCCAGAATACGTCCATGGCGACTCGCGTCTCGACCGGACTGTCCGTCGCCGACGGCGGTGTCGACGCCTTCTCCGAGGCGGCGGACCTCACGGCGACCGGGCTCGACGGCGCCCCCGCCGACCTCGTAGCCGTGTTCGCCGGTGCGCCGAGCCTGCCGGCGATCGCCGACGGGCTCGACGCCGTGCGCGCCCGGCTTCCCGGCGCCGCGCTGATCGGCTGCGGCGCCCAGGGGGTCGTGGGCGGGGCGCGCGAGGTCGAGCGCGGCGGCGTGGCCGTCTGGGCGGCGTCGCTGCCGGGCGCGCGCGTGGAGGGCTTCCACCTGGAGGCCGTGCCGGCCGGTGAGTCGACCGTGGCGGTCACCGGCATGCCGGACCTCGACGAGACCGAGGCCGTCCTGCTGCTCGTCGACCCATACACCTTTCCGATCGAGCCGCTCCTGGCGGAGGTCGCGGAGGCGCATCCTGGTCTGCCGGTTATCGGCGGGCTCGCGAGCGCGGGGGGCGGGCCCGGCCTCGCCGCCCTGCTCCACGACGGGGAGGTCGTCCCGCACGGCGCCGTCGGCGTGACGATCGCGGGCGCGGAGGTCCGGGCGTGCGTCTCCCAGGGCGCTCGGCCGATCGGGCCGGAGATGGTCGTGACAGCGGCCGAGGGCAACGTGATCCAGGAGCTCGCGAGCCAGCCGGCGCTCCGTCGTCTCAAGGAGGCGATCGCCGAGCTCGAGCCGCCCGAGCGGGCGCTCGCCGCGCAGGGTCTCCTGCTGGGCATCGTCGTCGACGAGAACCAGCCCGACTACGGTCGCGGCGATTTCCTGATCCGCGGACTGCTTGGGCTCGACGAGCGGGCCGAGACAGTCACGGTGGGTGAGCGGGTGCGTGTCGGACAGACCGTTCGGATGCAGGTGCGAGACGGCGCGTCGGCGGACGAGGATCTCCGCGAGGCGCTGGACCGCGAGCTGGGCGAGCTGCGCGCGGCGCCCGCCGGCGCCCTCCTCTTCACCTGCAACGGGCGCGGGTCGCACATGTTCGGCTCGCCCGACCACGACGCGGCCGCGCTCGACGACGCGTTCGGCGGGGCGCCCGCGGCGGGCTTCTTCTGCGCCGGCGAGATCGGCCCGGTCGGCGATCGCAACTTCGTGCACGGCTTCACCGCGACGCTGGCCCTGTTCGCGTGACCCGCGAGCCCGCCGGGGTGGTGCGCGTGCGCGCGAACAACCCCTCGCCGCTGACGCTCGACGGGACGAACAGCTACGTCGTCGAGCGCTGGGTCGTGGACCCGGGGCCGGACGACGAGGCGCACCTCGAGGCGATCCTCGATGCCGCCCACGAGGGCATCGACGGAATCGTGCTGACGCATGGCCACGGGGACCATTCGGACGGGGCCGAGAAGCTCGCCCGGCTGGCCGGCGGCGCGAGCGTCGAGCGTCCGGGGGAGGGTGAGCGGGCCGGCACGCTCACCGCGCTCGCCACCCCCGGCCATGCCCCAGACCACGTCTGCCTGGTCAAGGACGGGACCTGCTTCACGGGCGACACCGTCCTTGGCGAGGGCAGCGTCTTCATCGCTCCCGGAGAGGGATCGCTCGGCGCCTACCTCGAGTCCCTTGAGCGACTCAAGGCGCTCGACCTCGACGTGCTGTGTCCCGGGCACGGGCCCTACGTCTGGGACCCGCGCGCGAAGCTTGACGAGTACATCGCACATCGGCTCGACCGCGAGCGCAGGCTCCTCGACGCGCTGGCGTCCGGCGCGCGGACGTCCGACGAGATGCTCGACGCGGCCTGGCACGACGTGCCCCGGCACCTGCGCGGCGCGGCCGCCCTGACGCTCGAGGCGCACCTCGAGAAGCTGCGCGCCGAGGGCCGTCTCCCCTCCGACCTTGACTGAACCTCCCTCGCTGCTTCGTACACTCCCCAGCGGGATGATCTCCACCAACCAGTTCAAGAACGGCACCCACATCGAGGTGGACGGCACCATCTTCAAGATCGTCGAGTTCCAGCACGTCAAGCCCGGGAAGGGCGGCGCCTTCGTCCGCAGCAAGCTCAAGCGAGTGTCGGACGGCGCGGCGATCGACAAGACTTTCAGGGCGGGCGAGAAGTTCCGCCCAATCCGCACCGAGACGCGCAAGATGCAGTTCCTCTACTCGGACGGCACGGACGCGCACTTCATGGACCTCGAGACCTACGACCAGATGACGATCCCCGAGGCCCAGGTGGCCGAGGCGCTGCGGTGGGTCCTTCCGAGTGAGGAGGTCGAGCTCCTGTACGTCGATGAGCAGCCGGCCGACGTCCAGGTGCCGAGCGCCGTGGAGCTCGCCGTGCAGGAGACGGAGCCCGGGGTCAAGGGCGACACGGCCTCGGGCGGGGGGGACAAGCCCGCGAGGCTCGAGTCGGGCGTCACGGTGCGCGTGCCGTTGTTCGTGAACGTCGGCGACCGGGTGCGCGTGGACACCCGCTCGGGCGCGTACGTGGCGCGCGCCTGACCGCGCCGTGCGCCGCTCCGACCAGCGCCGCGCAGCCGTGGTCGCGCTCTACCAGCAGGACGTGACCGCGAGGCCGCTCGAGGAGCTCGTGCCGGCCGACGCCAGGACGTTTACCCGCGAGCTGATCGCGGGCGTCGCGACCGAGCGGGAGCGGCTCGACGAACTGATCGAGCGGCACGCCGTCGATTGGCCGCTCGACCGCATCGCCCCGCTCGAGCGGAGCATCCTGCGGGTGGCGCTGTTCGAGCTCCACCATCGTGCCGACGTGCCGGACGAGGTGGCGATCGACGAGGCGGTCGAGGCCGCCAAGGAGCTCTGTGCGACCGACGCCCCAGGATTCGTCAATGGCATCCTGGGCGCCGCCGAGCGAGCACGGGTCGCGGCCCCATGACCGAATCGCTCGACGCGAGGATCGCCGAGCTCGAGGCGGCGGCCGTCCGCCTGGGATCGGGCCAGGCCGCGGACGACGAGGCCGCCGCGCTGGTCGAGCGGTCGGCCACGCTCGCGTCGGAGATCGCCGCCGAGCTCGACGTGCTGTCCCGCGAGGCGGGGGCGGACGGAAGCGACCCGGCGAGCCCGGAGCAGGAGCGCCTCCTGTGACGAGCTCCGTAGCGCGCGTCGACGCCTATCCCGAGGCGCTCCAGGTCGAGGTCAACGACTACCTCGCCGGCCTCTCCTTCGCGGAGGATTCCGCCACCGCAGGTCTCGAGGAGGCGATGCGCTACTCGCTGCTCGCGGGCGGCAAGCGGATCCGCCCCGTGCTCGCGCTCGCGACCGCGGAGGCGCTCGGGCGGCCCCGCTCGGACTTCCTCCCGCTCGCCGCGGCGCTGGAGCTCGTCCACACCTACTCGCTGATCCACGACGACCTCCCGGCGATGGACGACGACGAGCTGCGGCGCGGGCGCCCGACCTGCCACGTGGCCTTCGGGGAGGATGTGGCGATCCTCGCCGGTGACGGCCTGTTCGCCGAGGCGCTGCGACTGGTGGCGGAGCGTCAGGGCGGCGACCCAGGCAACGTGCTGCGCGCGGTCGCGCGGCTCGTGGCCGCCGCGGGCGTCGAGGGCATGGTCGGCGGCCAGTACCTCGACGTGACGGCCGACGGCGAGCTGGACGGCCCGGCCCTCCGGCGCCTCCACGAGCGCAAGACCGGCCGGCTGATCGGGGCGTCGGTCGAGTGCGTACTCCTTCTCGCCGGCATTTCCGAACCTGACACAATCGCCTATCGCCGGTTCGCGGTGGAGCTGGGCGTCCTGTTCCAGATCGTGGACGACATACTCGACGTGACCGGCGACGAAGCGGCGCTCGGAAAGCCCCAGGGGTCGGACGAGCGTCACGGGAAGCAGACATACGTCAGCGTCTTCGGGCTCGACCAGGCGCGCGAGCTGGCGCATGACTCGCACCGGAAGGCGCGCGAGGCGCTCGCCGAGGCGGGTGGGCGCACCGAGAGGCTCGAGCAGATCGCCGACTACATCCTCACGAGACAGCGATGACCATCCTCGACCGAATAGCGGCGCCCCAGGATCTGCACGGGCTCTCCGACGAGGAGCTGCAGCAGGTGGCCGGCGAGGTGCGCGGCCTGATCATCGACACGATCGGCGAGATCGGCGGCCACTTCGGCGCGAACCTGGGCGCCTGCGAGATCGCCGTGGCGATCCACAGTCTGCTCGACTCGCCGCGCGACAAGGTGCTCTGGGACGTCGGCCACCAGGCCTACCCGCACAAGGTGCTTACTGGTCGCCGCGAGCGGCTCCCGACGATCCGCAAGTACCAGGGGCTCGCGCCGTTCTGCTCGATCTTCGAGTCGGAGCACGACGTCATGGGCGCGGGGCACGCGTCCACCTCGGTCTCCTACGCGGTTGGGCTGAAGGAGGCGATGCGGCGCGGCGTCGGCGAGGACGGCCACGTCGTGGCGGTGATCGGCGACGGCGCCCTGACCGGGGGCGTGGCCTTCGAGGCGCTCCACAACGCGGGCGGGCTGGACGTGCCGATCGTGATCGTCGTCAACGACAACGGGATGTCGATCGCGCCCAACGTCGGGGCGATGTCGCGCTACTTCAACCGCCTGCGCCTCCACCCCAAGCTCTACAAGGCGCGCGAGGAGGTCGAGACCGGGCTCACCCGCATCCCGGCCGGGATCGGGGAGCGCTTCGAGCGCCTCGGGCCACAGCTGAAGGAGTCGCTCAAGGCGTTCTGGGCGCCGGGACTTTTCTTCGAGGAGCTCGACATCGCATACGTCGGCGTGATCGACGGGCACGACGTGAGCGCGCTTCGCGAGGCGATCGGAGAGGCGCTGCAGGCCGATCGCCCGGTCGTGGTCCACGCCAAGACGGTGAAGGGCAAGGGCTTCGCCCCGGCCGAGGATGGCGGGCTCGAGGGGATGGAGAAGTGGCACGCGGCCAAGCCCTCCTCGATCGTCGGGCGCGAGGTCGCCGCCAAGCCGAAGTCCGCCGGCGCGCCGAAGAAGGCCGTGCCCCAGTACACCGGGGTCTTCGGCACGGCGCTCGTCGAGGAGTGCCGGCGTGACGAGCGCGTGTGCGGGATCACCGCGGCGATGAACTCCGGGACCGGCCTGGACATCCTCCAGAAGGCGATGCCCGAGCGCTACTACGACGTCGGGATCGCCGAGCAGCACGCGGTCCTGTTCGCGGCGGGACTGGCGCTGCAGGGCATGAAGCCGGTCGCCGCGATCTACTCGACCTTCCTACAGCGCGCCTACGACCAGATCGTGCACGACGTCTGCCTCCAGAAGCTGGACGTCGTGTTCGCGATGGACCGCGCCGGGCTCGTCGGCGACGACGGCGCGACGCACCACGGAGCGTTCGACATCTCGTACCAGCGCTGCCTCCCGAACATCGTCCTGATGGCGCCCCGCGACGAGGCGATGCTCGTGCACATGCTCCGGACCGCGGTGTCCCACGACGGACCGGTCGCGCTCAGATACCCGCGCGGCGAGGCCGAGGGCGCCGAGCTTCCGGACGAGCCGAGCACGATCGAGATCGGCCGCGGCGAGCTCCTCCGCGACGGAGAGCGGGTCGCCTTCCTCGGGTACGGTTACGGCGTCCCGCTGGCGCTGGGCGCCGCCGACCGGCTCGAGCGCCACGGCCTCGACCCGACCGTGGCGGACGCCCGCTTCGCGAAGCCGCTCGACGAGGAGCTCATCGCCGCGCTCGCCGCCGATCACGAGCTGCTCGTGACGGTGGAGGAGAACGTGCTGGCCGGTGGCTTCGGCTCGGCGGTCGTCGAGCTCCTGGCCGACCGCGCCCTGCTCGGCGAGACGCGTGTCCTGCGCCTCGGGCTGCCCGACCGCTACGTCGAGCACGGTAAGCCGGCGCTGCTGCGCGAGGAGGTCGGCCTGACCCCGGAGCTCGTGGCGGAGCGGGTCGCCCAGGCGGTGCTCGAGCCGGGGCCGGTCCTCCAGGGCGTCTGACGCCCGCCCGGACTCAGAAATAAGGCGACCCGCCGGTGAGGGCGGGCCGCCTTGAGGGAGGAGTGATGCGTATGTGATCTATGAGAGGAAGTCTGTTGCTATGCGTCCGCGCTGTAGCGCGTAGTGACCGTGAGCGCGATCTGCGCGAGCCCCGCGGCCGCGAAGGTCGCCACCGCCGACGGCTCCGATGCGACGAGCATGAGCCCCGCCGCCACGACCAGTCCGATCGCCAGCGCGCGGTCGTAGGCCGCGTGGGTCGCGATCGACAGGCCGTCCTCGCCCGCCCCGGCGCCGACCGCGAGGCCGATCATGGTCGTGCCCAGGAAGACGGCGGCCAGGATCGCGCGCCGGCCCGAAATCGAAGGCCAGCGGGCTGACCGCCACCGCGGCGCCGAGAACGAGCTCGAAGGCGCCGTGGAGCGAGAACGGGATAGATCGAAGCAACATAGCTTTAAGCACGGTAGGGCGCGAGCGCCTGCGCGTGTGTGACCTCGATCACGTTTCAGCGGGGCCTCCCGGCCGCCGGATACGCTCCGGCCATGGTCAAGACGAGGCTCGATTCCCTGCTGGTGGAGCGCGGGCTGTTCGAGTCGCGGACGCGCGCCGCGGCCGCCGTGATGGCGGGTGAGGTGCGGCTCGGGCCGGAGCGGCGATCCGTGAAGCCGGGACAGCTCGTCCCCGGCGACGTCGAGCTGACGCTGGACCCGCGGCCCTCCTACGTCTCGCGCGGGGGAATCAAGCTCGCGAACGCCCTCGACGCCGTCTCGCTCGATGTCGACGGCCGGGAATGTCTCGACGTGGGCGCCTCGACGGGAGGCTTCACCGACTGCCTCCTGAGCTGCGGCGCCGCGCGGGTAACGGCGCTGGACGTGGCCTATGGGGCGCTCGACTGGGAGCTGCGGGGAGATCCGCGCGTGACCGTGGTCGAGCGGACCAACGCGCGGTCGCTCGACGCCGGAGGCGCTGCCCTACCGCCCCGAGATGATCGTGATCGACGTCTCGTTCATCTCGCTGGCGAAGGTCCTCCCGGCGGTGCTCGCCTGCGCCGCGGAGCGGTTCGACTGCCTGGCGCTCGTCAAGCCGCAGTTCGAGGTCGGGCGCGCGCGCGTGGGAAAGGGGGGCGTCGTCCGCTCGGCCGACGATCGCCGTGCGGCGCTGGTGCGGGTCGGCGAGCTGGCCCGCGGCCTCGGATGCTCGGTCGTCGATTTCGTGTCGTCCGGGCTGTCGGGGCCCGCCGGGAACCGCGAGAGCTTCGCCTGGATCACGCCGGGCCGGCGACCCGCGGGCGGTCGAGCGCCTGGACTCGGCGGCGAGGCACGCCGAGCCGTGAGCGCGCCGCGATCCATCGCCGTCTTCACGCACCAGAACCCGACCGACACGTCGGACGCCCTCCGGCGCCTGCTCGAGACCGCAGGCGAGGCCGGCGTCGAGGCCCGGCTCGGGCCGGGGGAGGCCGAGAAGCACGGCCTCGACGATCCCCCGGAGGACCCGGGCTCGGCGGGTGACCCGGACCTGGCGGTGGTGCTCGGCGGGGACGGCACGATCCTCACCGCGCTGCGGACCTTCGCCGGGCGGGAGGTGCCGGTGTTCGCCTTCAACTACGGGGCGATCGGCTTCCTCGCGACCGTCGACCGCGAGGACCTCGACGATGGCCTGCGTCGCGTCGTGAGCGGCGACTTCGAGGTCGTCTCGATGCCGGCGCTGGTGATCGCGACCGAGGACGGCCCGCGACGGGCCGCGGGCGACGTCTCGTTCCACCGGCGGCACGAGGCTCGCGTGGCGGAGCTCGCGTACTCGGTCGAGGACGAGCAGCTGGGGAAGGTGCGCTGCGACGGCCTTGTAGCCTCCACGCCGGTCGGGTCCACGGGCTACAACCTGGCGAACGGCGGGCCGCTGCTTGCCTGGGGGGTCGAGGGCTTCGTCGTCTCTTTCATCGCCCCCCACAGCCTCACCGCGCGCGGGGTGGTCGTGGCGCCCGACAGCCCGCTCAAGGTGCTCAACTGCTCCGATCGCGACGCCGTGGACGTGACGACCGACGGGCGCATCGTCTGCCCGCTTGCCCCCGGCGACGCGCTAGAGGTGCGATTCGAGCACGACATGATCCGGTTGGCCCAGGCCCCCGGCTCGACGTTCTACCGGCGCCTCAGGGAAAAGTTCGGCCGGATCGCGTACTAGCAGCGGTTCGGTGCGGGCGCTCGATCCGTCGCGCCCCCGTGCTAGAGATCGACGGATGCTGCTCGAGCTGCGCGTCGAGAACCTCCTTCTCATCGAGCGGGCGGAGCTTCGCTTCGCCCCGGGCCTGAACGCGATCACCGGCGAGACGGGCGCAGGCAAGACGGTGCTCGCTCACGCGCTCGACCTTCTGCTCGGAGGGAAGCCGCGGCCCGGCATCGTGCGGCCGGGCGCGGGCGAGGCGTACGTCGAGGGCGCGTTCGAGCTCCCCGAGGGGCTGTTTGACGGCGAGGCGCTCGAAGACCTCCGTGAGCGGCTTCCGGCGCAGGCGGGCGAGATCGTGCTCGGCCGCCGCGTGGCGGCCGAGGGGCGGACGCGCGCGTTCGTGCAGGGGCGCTCGGCCTCGGCCGCCGACCTCCGCGAGCTCGGCCAGCGCCTGATCGCCTTCTACGGCCAGCACGAGCATCGCCGGCTCACCGTCGGATCGGCCCAGCTCGAGGCGCTCGACGCGTTCTGCGGCGAGGAGCACCGAGCCCGGGCGCGCAACCTGGCGGCCGGCCACCGGCGCGTGCTCGACCTCGGGCGAGAGCTCGACGCCCTCCGGGCACGAGCGGGGACGCGTGACCGCGACCGCGACCTGCTCGCGTTCGAGCTCGAGGAGATCGAGGCTCTCGCACCGAGCCCCGAGGAGCGCGCGCAGCTCACCGCGGAGCGCGATCGCCTCCGGGCCATCGACGACCTACGCGCCTCGGCGGGTGCCGCGGCGGAGGCGCTGGCCCCGGAGGCCGACGCCCCGGGTGCCGTGGCGCTGCTCTCCGAGGCGGAGCGTCATGCCGAGCCGGGCGCGGGCGCCGATCCGGAGCTCGCGGCGCTGGTCGAGCGGCTGCGCTCGCTCAGGATCGAGGCCGAGGACGTCGGCGCCGAGGCCCGCGCCTATCTCGCCGGCCTCGCGGCGGAGCCCGGCCGACTGGAGGAGGTCGAGGAACGACTCGCCCTCTACGAGCGGCTCGAGCGAAAGCACGGCGGCAGCCTCGACGCGGTGCTCGCGCACGCGCGCCGCTGCGCCGACGATCTCCAGGGGCTCGAGGGCTTCGAGACGCAGGTCGCCGCCGCGGAGGCCGAGCTCGCCCGGGCGAACGGTGAGGAGGATCACCTGGCCGCCGCGGTGACCGCGGAGCGGCGGAAGGCGGCGCCGCGACTCGCCAAGAAGGTCACGGCGGAGTTGCGCGGCCTCGCGATGGACGGTGCGGAGTTCGGCGTCCTGCTCGAGCCGCGCGCTCAGCGGGCGTCCAGCGGTGACGAGGCGGCCGAGTTCACGCTTGCGCCGAACCCCGGCGTGCCGCCGTCCGCGCTGCGCGACACGGCGTCGGGCGGCGAGCTGTCGCGGACGATGCTCGCCCTGATGGGGGTCGCGAGCGACGCGGGCGCCGAGACCGTGGTCTTCGACGAGGTCGACGCGGGCATCGGCGGCCAGACCGCTCGCGCAGTCGGCGAGCGCCTCCGCGGGCTCGCCGCGCGCAGACAGGTGCTCTGCATCACCCACCTGCCCCAGATCGCATCGCTCGCCGAGCGGCACTTTCGGATCGAGAAGCGCTCGAGCCGGGAGCTCGCGGACGCGCGCGTCGATCGCCTGGAGGAGGGCGAAGTCGTGGCCGAGCTTTGCCGCATGCTCGGGGCCGACGCGGCCGACGACGGCGCGCGCCGCCACGCCGAGGACCTGCTCGCGGCCGCGTAGGCCCCGGGCGCCCGCAAATCGCTCGCTCGGGCGCACATTCCCGCGTAGACTCATTGGCGCCCGCGCGATGGCCGCTTCCCGCACCAAGAGCAGCGATCCGGCCGCACGTGCGGCGCCGCGCCCGGAACCGCGGACGCCGCGCCAGATCGAGGGGACGGCGCGCCTCGGCCGGCGCACCAAGCGGCTCGTGAAGACGCTCGTGCCCGGCGACGTGGCGATCATCGACCACGAGGACATCGATCGCGTCTCCGCCGAGGACCTGGTGGCGAGCGGGGTGGCGTGCGTCGTGAACGTGGCCCCGTCTTCGTCGGGGCGCTACCCGAACCGGGGCCCCCTGATCCTGGCGGAGGCGGCGTCCACCTCGTCGACGTGCCCGGCGCGCCGCTCTTCGAGCGCCTCGAGGACGGCGACTCGGTGATCGTCCGGGGCGGCCCGCGTGGAGCGGGCCGGCGAGGTGATCGCCGAGGGCGCCGTCCAGGACCTCGAGTCGGTCAGGCGCGCGCACGAGGAGGGGCGGCGGACGATCGGCGAGGCGCTCGAGGCGTTCGCCGAGAACACGATGACCCACATCCTCGAGGAGCGCGAGCTGCTGGCCGGGGACATCGATCTGCCCGACTTCGACACCGAGCTCCGCGACCGGCCGGTCCTGGTCGTGGTTCGCGGCGTCGACCACCAGAAGGACCTGCGCATCCTGCGGCCGTACGTCCGCGACGTCGACCCGGCGCTCGTGGCCGTGGACGGCGGCGCGGACGCGATCCTCGACGAGGGCTTCAAGCCGGACATGATCGTGGGCGACATGGACTCGGCCACCGACGACGCGCTGCGGTCGCGGGGCCGAGCTCGTGGTGCACGCGTATCCGGACGGGCGCGCGCCGGGGCGCGAGCGGCTCGACGCGCTCGGGCTCGCCTACAAGGTCGTGCCCGCGCCGGCCACCAGCGAGGACGTGGCGATGCTGATCGCGGCCGAGAAGGGCGCCGAGCTGATCGTGAGCGTGGGCTCGCACTTCAACCTCGTCGAGTTCCTCGACAAGAACCGGCGCGGAATGTCTTCGACGTTCCTCACCCGGCTGCGCGTCGGCGAGATCCTGGTGGACGCCAAGGGCGTGAGCCGCCTGTACCGGCCGTCGGCCGGGCAGGCGCCCGATCATCGTCGTCGCGCTCGCGGCGCTGGCGACCCTGATCGTCGTGATCGCGACGTCGCCGAGCCTCGGGCCGCTGCTCGACCTGTTCTGGCTCAAGATCCAGGTCCTGCTGGGCCTCAAGTAGGCGCTCCGGCACTTGTTCGACTTTCGCTACCACGCGATCTCGCTCGTCGCCGTCTTCCTCGCCCTCGGCATCGGGATCCTGCTCGGGGTGACGATCGGCGACTCGCTCGTCTCCCAGGCCGACCGCGGGCTTCGCGACTCGCTGCGCGGCGACGTGGTCGAGGCGCGGGAGGAGCGTGCGCTCGCGAGCGACAACGTCGAGCAGCGCGACGATCTGATCGAGGAGGCGCTGCCGACGCTCGCCGGTGGCCGGATCGCAGGCGAGCGGGTGGCGCTGATCGGGGTGGGAGGGCTGCCCGACGGCATGGTCGCGTCGGTCCGCGAGGCGGTCGAGGCGGGCGGGGCCGAGCTCGGCTCGGTCTCCTCGTTCCCGGTGCCACCAGTCACGGAGGAGCTCGCCGAGGCGGTGGGCGGCCGGTTCGAGAACGCGGACGAGGACCCGCCGCTGGCGAGCGCGCTCGGCAGGCAGGTGGCGCGCGCCGTCCTCGAGCGGCGACCGGCTCGCGGCGCGGCTCGCCGACGAGCTTCCCGGACCAGTTCGAGGGCGAGTTCCAGGGCGCGACGGCCGTCGTCTTCCACCGCGCTCCCGACCGACGCGCCCTCGGCCGACGCGGAGCCCTTCGAGAGCGCGATGCTCGACGCGCTGGCGGCGAGCGACGCGCGGACGGTGGGCGTCGAGGAGTCCGACACCGAGCCCTCGCAGGTCTCCTTCTACTCGACGCGCGGCCTCCCGAGCGTCGACAACGTGGAGACGCCGGGCGGGCGCGTCGCGCTGGTGCTGGCGCTCGACGGCGCCGACGGCGCGTTCGGCTTCAAGGACACGGCCGATGAGCCGCTCCCCGACGCGCCGCCCGAGCCGGCCGAAGCCGGCCGAGGGCGCGGGCGGCGCTAGCACCGGCGCGTGGAGTCGCTCCCGCTCGTAGCGTCGTTCCTGGTCGCGTGCGCCGTGGTGCCGGCGGCCGTCCGTGGCCTCGCCGGCGAGGGGTTCGTCCGGGAGAACTACCGCGGCGAGCGGGTCGCGTTCCCGACCGGCGCCGCGCTGGTGGCGGCCGGCCTGCTGGCGCTCATCCCGGTCTCGCTCGTGCAGGAGATCGGCGACACCGACGTGTTCGCCCCCGGGACCGGGGCCACGGTCGCCTACGTGCTGGGCGTGGCGCTGCTCGGCCTGCTCGACGACCTCGCTCGGCAGCCCGCCGGCCGACCGCTCGCAGGCCGCCCCGCGCGGCTGGCGCGGGCACGCGCGCGCCACGGCGCGCGGGCGGCTCTCCACGGGGGCGCTCAAGGCGGCCGGCTCGCTCGGGCTCGCGCTCTACGTGCTCTCGGGCACCGGCCTCGACCTCGTCGACTACCTCCTCGCCGTCGGCGTGCTCGTCCTGGCGACGAACTTCTTCAACCTGCTCGACCTTCGCCCCGGACGGTCCGCGAAGGCGCTCCTGCTCCTCGGCGCGGCGCTCCTCGTGGGAACCCGGGAGGTCGAGCCGCTGTGGGCGCTCGGCCTCTTCCTCGGACCCGTCCTGGTGTCGCTCCCGCAGGACCTGGGCGAGCGGGGGATGCTCGGGGACACAGGCTCGAACGCGATCGGCGCGATCGCGGGGCTTTGGCTCGTCTTCGCGCTCTCGACGACCGGGCTTGCGATCGCGCTCGTGCTGCTCGCGGCGGCCACCGCCTATGGCGAGTTCCGCTCGATCTCCGCGCTGATCGATCGGACCCCCGGGCTGCGCGACCTCGACGCGATCGGGCGGCCTCGCCGCCGCCGAGCCGGAAGCTACACTCGCCCGCCAGAGCCCGATGCGTGACCGGCAGCCGCCAACCAGGTACATCTTCGTCACCGGCGGCGTGGTGTCGGCGCTCGGCAAGGGCATCGCCGCGGCCTCGATCGGTCGCCTGCTCGTCTCGCGCGGGCTCAAGGTGACGATCCAGAAGTTCGACCCGTACATCAACGTCGACCCGGGCACGATGAGCCCGTTCCAGCACGGCGAGGTGTTCGTCACCGAGGACGGCGCCGAGACCGACCTCGACCTCGGCCACTACGAGCGGTTCACCGACGTCAACACGACGCGCGGCTCGAACGTCACGACCGGCGCGATCTACGACACGATCATCCGGCGGGAGCGGCGCGGCGACTTCCTCGGCGGCACGGTGCAGGTGATCCCGCACATCACCGACGAGATCAAGCAGCGCATCGAGCTCGTGGCGGAGGCCCAGGACGTCGACTTCGTCATCACGGAGATCGGCGGCACCGTCGGGGACATCGAGTCGCTGCCCTTCCTCGAGGCGCTGCGCCAGTTCCAGGTCGAGCGCGGGACGCAACCGCTGCATGTTCGTCCACCTCACGCTGGTCCCGTTCCTCGGCCACGCCGGCGAGCTCAAGACGAAGCCCACCCAGCACTCGGTCCAGGAGCTCCGCCGGATCGGCATCCAGCCGGACATGATCATGTGCCGGTCCGAGGAGCCACTGTCGCGCGAGATCCGCGAGAAGATCGCGCTTTTCGCCAACGTCTCCGTGGACGCGACGATCTCGGCGCGCGACGTCGACTCGATCTACAAGGTGCCGCTCTACCTCCGCGCCGAGGGGGTCGACGACGCGATCCTCGACCACTTCGGGCTCGAGGCCGACGCGTCCGACCTGTCCGACTGGGAGGCGCTCGCGCGGCGCGGCGACGCCGCGGGCCCGATCGTGCGGATCGGCCTCGTCGGCAAGTACGTGAAGCTCGAGGACGCTTACCTGTCGGTGATCGAGGCGCTCAACCACGCCGGGCTCCACCACGAGGCGCGCGTCGAGATCCGCTGGATCGACGCCGAGGGCCTCGACCGCGAGGAGGCCGACCGGGAGCTCGAGGCCGTGCGACGGCATCCTGATCCCCGGCGGCTTCGGCATCCGCGGCATCGAGGGGAAGATCCACGCGGCGCGCTTCGCGCGCGAGGGCGGCGTGCCGTACCTCGGGATCTGCCTCGGCATGCAGATCGCCGTGGCCGAGTTCGCGCGCCACGTGGCGGACATGCCGGGCGCGAACTCCACCGAGTTCGACCCCGAGACCCCGTACCCGGTGATCGACCTCCTTCCCGAGCAGAAGGAGGTGCGCACGATGGGCGGCACCATGCGGCTCGGGGCCGACCCGGTCAAGCTGCATGAGGGCACACGCGCGCGCGAGGTGTACGGCGAGGCGGTGATCTACGAGCGGCACCGGCATCGCTTCGAGGTGAACAATCACCTGCGCGGCCGCCTCGAGCGGCTCGGGCTCGTCTGCTCGGGCACGTCGCCCGATGATCGCCTGGTCGAGCTGCTCGAGCTGCCGGACCACCCGTTCTTCCTCGCCTCGCAGTACCACCCCGAGTTCAAGTCGCGCCCGCTGCGCCCGCAGCCGCTCTTCAGGGAGTTCGTCGGGGCCGCGCTCGAGCGCGCGCGGGAGCGGTCGCGGGACGCCGAGCCCGAGATCACGGTCACCGAGGCCGAGCGCACGACCACGAGCTGATGGCCTGGCCGGGCCGGTCCGCCGAGCCGGCGCTCGGCGCGCGCGCGGCGTCGCCCGGCGAGCGCGAGCGGATGGTGCGCGACTTCGTCGAGCTCTGCGCGCTCGAGAGCCCGTCCGGTCGCGAGCGCGGCGTGGCGGACTACGTGACGAACGCGCTACGCGAGCTCGGACTCGACGGTCGCGGAGGACGAGAGCGGCGCCGAGACGGGCTCGGACGCGGGCAACCTGTCCGCGCGACTGCCGGGACCGCCGGGCGCAGCCACGGTCCTCCTCTGCGCCCACATGGACACCGTGCCGCTCGACGGCCCCGGTCGAGGTCGTGGAGCGCGACGGCGTGTTCGCGAACGCCAACGAGGCGATCCTGGGCGCCGACAACAAGGCGGCGATCGCGGTCATCCTGGCCGTGGTGCGCCGGCTCGCCGGCGGACAGGCGATCCCGGTCGGCGTCGAGGTCGTCTTCACGACGTGCGAGGAGCGGGCGCTCGCCGGGGCCAAGGCGTTCGACCGCGGAGCGCTCGAGGCCGACTACGGCTTCGTCTTCGACCATGCCTCGCCGATCGGCGAGGTGATCGTCGCGGCCCCGACGTACTACCGCGTCGAGGGGAGCTTCCGCGGCCAGGCCGCGCACGCTGGAATCCGCCCCGAGGCGGGTCGCAACGCGATCGCGGCCGCCGCGGCCGCCGTGTCGAAGCTCGAGCTCGGGCGCCTTGACGCCGAGACGACGGCGAACGTGGGCACGATCGCGGGCGGCACCGCCCCGAACGTGGTCGCGGACCGCTGCCGCGTCGAGCTCGAGGCGCGCAGCCTGGACCACGAGCGGGCGGCAGAGGTGGTCGCGCGGATGGTCGACGCCTTCTCGGACGCCGCGAGCGACCACGAGTGCGACGTCGAGACGATCGTCGAGGAGCAGTTCCGCGGCTACAAGGTCCCGCGATCGGCCGCGCCGGTGGCCGTCGCGACGCGGGCGCTCGAGGCGACCGGGATCGAGCCGCGCTTCGTGGCGACCGGCGGCGGGAGCGACGCCAACGTCCTCCAGGCGGCCGGGCTGCCCTGCGTCAACGTGGCGAACGGGACTGAGCACAATCATCAGCCGGACGAGCGGGTGAGCCGGGCCGCGCTCGAGACGGGCCTCGACGTGGCGCTTGCGATCGTCGCCGCGGCGGCGTGACCCGGCTTCGGCTGCGCCGCGGAACCGTGGTCTCGGTCGAGGAGCCGGGACGGGCCGCGCGGCTGACCGTCGCGGTGGGCGACGAGCGCCGACCGGCCGTGGCCTACACCGCGATGACCGGGCCGGCGGAGGTCGGCGACGACGTGATCGTCAACACGGCCGCGCGCGACCTCGGGCTTGGCAGCGGCGGCTTCGACGTGGTCCACGCGAACCTCACGCGCGGCCTCGACGGCGCGGGCGAGCCCGGCGCCCACGTGATGAAGCTCAACTACACATCGCTCCAGCACGCCGTTCACCCGGTCGAGGAGCGATCGCCGCGGATCGGCGCGGAGCTCGGCCCGGTCGCCGTGATCGCGCTCCACGGCCAGCTGCCCTGCGTGGCGTTCGCTGCTGCCGCCGCGGCGCCGGGCGCGCGGATCGGCTATGTCCAGACCCCCGGTGGGGCGCTGCCCGGGGCGCACTCGCGCGTCGTCTCGGAGCTGCGCGAGCGCGGCATGCTCGCGGGGCACGTCACCGCGGGCCCCGCCTTCGACGGGGAGGAGGAGGCGATAACGGTCACCGGCGGCCTCCACGCGGGCCTCGCGGCGCTCGGCTGGGACGCCGCGATTGCCGGCCCGGGGCCGGGGATCCTCGGGTCGAGCACCGCGCTCGGGCACGGTGGGCTCGCCGCGCTCGACACCGCACACGCCGCGCTCGCGCTCGGGTGCCGCACGCTCGTCGTGCCGCGGATGTCCTCCGGCGACCCGCGTGCCCGCCACCACGGGCTCTCCCATCACTCGGAAACCGTGCTGCGCCTCCTGCTGCGCCCCGCGGTCGTTGCTGTGCCGCCGGCCAACGTCTCCGAGGCGGAGGCGGCGCGGCGCGCCCTCCCGCGCGATCACGAGATCGTGGAGGCGGAGGCCGACCTCGAGGGCTATCGCGCGTCCGGGCTGCCGGCGCGCACCATGGGACGCGAGCTGGACCAGGACCAGCTCTTCTTCGCCGCGGCGCTCGCCGGCGGCACAGCGCTCGGCAGTGAGCTCCGTGGCGTTTGAGCGCATCGACGGCGAGGAGCTCTTCGAGGGGGCGGCGCTGCGGCTCCGGCGCGAGCGGTTTCGCCACGACGACGGCGAGGAGGTGACCCGCGAGGTCGTTCGGCATCCGGGGGCGGTGGCGATCGTGGCGCACGATGGCGAGTCCGTCTACCTCGTGGAGCAGCCGCGCGAGGCGGTCGGCGAGGATGCCCTGCTCGAGCTTCCGGCGGGGAAGCTCGAGGCGGGAGAGGACCCGGAGGCGACCGGCCGGCGTGAGCTCCGCGAGGAGATCGGGATGGCCGCGGACTCGTGGGAGCCGCTCACGGCCGTGTACTCGTCGCCCGGCTTCACCGACGAGCGGATCCATGTCCACCTCGCCACCGGCCTGCGGGAGTCGCGCGCGGACGCGGACGAAGGGGAGCGGATCCGCGTCGTGCCCGTGCCGCTCGCGGAGCTCGACGCGCTGATCGGCCGCGTGCACGACGCGAAGACGCTCGTCGGCCTGCTCCTCCTGAGGCGCCGGCTCGCCGACGACTAAGGTCCCGCGGCCGCGCCAGGCGCGTTGCAGCCCAAAGGGATGCGGTTGCCGCACCGCGAAGTAGCCGTGAGCCATGGCCACGGTCGCAGGACCCAGAGAGGCGCAGCCGTTCGAGCACCTGATGCTCGACTTCCTCGCGTACCTCGAGTTCGAGCGCGGCCTCTCGCGCAACACGCTCGAGGCGTACCGGTCCGACCTGCTCCAGTTCGGACGGTTCCTCGACGCGCGCGACCGGTCGGCGCTCGACGCATCCGGCCGCGACGTGAGCGACTTCCTGGCCGAGCTGGCCGACCCCGCCCGCGGCGCCGCCTCGCCGGCCACGATCCACCGCAAGGCGGCCTGCCTCCGCTCCTTCTATCGCCATCTCCGCCGCGAGGGCGCGCGCACCTCCGATCCCACGGTCGCGCTGACCGCCCCCCGCCGCGGCCGCCGGCTGCCGCAGGTCCTGACACGCGGCGAGGTCGCCAAGCTCCTCGGGCAGCCGAAGGGCACCGAGCCCGCCGCGCTCCGCGACCGCGCGCTCCTCGAGCTGATGTACGCGAGCGGGCTGCGGGCCTCGGAGGCGATCGGCGTGGAGCTCGCCGACCTCGATCTCGAGGGGCAGGTCGTGCGCGCGCGCGGGAAGGGATCGAAGGAGCGGCTCGTCCCGCTGGGCAAGGCCGCGGCCGACGCGGCGCGCGCGTACCTCACCCGCGGCCGACCGCGGCTCGTCCGGGGCGAGGCCGAGCGGCACGTGTTCGTGAACTTCCGCGGGTCCGCGCTGTCGCGCCAGGGCCTCTACAAGATCGTGCAGCGCCACGCGCGCACCGCCGGGCTGGCCGACCGGATGAGCCCGCACACGCTCCGTCACTCATTCGCGACGCACCTGCTCGCGGGCGGCTGCGACCTCAGGTCGGTGCAGGAGATGCTCGGCCACGCCGACGTGGCGACCACGCAGCTCTACACGCACCTTTCCTCCGAGCGCCTGAAGGACGTCTACTTCAAGTCGCATCCCCGCGCCACCGCGTAGACGCGCGCGCCTGCTAGAACCGCCGGATGGCGAGCCCAGGGCGCCGCGCCTTCGTGATCGTGCTCGACGCCTGCGGCTGCGGCGCCCTGCCCGACGCGGACGCCTACGGCGACGCCGCGGCGAACACGCTCGGCAATCTGGACCGCGCGGTGGGCGGGCTGAAGCTCCCGGCGCTCGCCGGCCTCGGGCTCGGCAACGTGATCCCGCTCGCCGGCGTGCCGCCGGTCGCGGACCCCGTCGTGCACGGGCGGCTCCGGCCGCTCGGGCCGGGCAAGGACTCGACGACGGGCCATTGGGAGCTGATGGGCGTCTCGGCCGGGCGGCAGCCGACCTACCCGGATGGCTTCCCCGCCGACGTGATCGCCGAGTTCGAGGCCGTCGCGGGGCGCGGCGTGATCTGCAACGCGCGGCGCGAAGGGCTCGAGGCGATCGACGAGTTCGGCGAGCGGCACCTCGCCACCGGCGACCTGATCGTCTACACGTCGCAGGACTCGGTGTTCCAGATTGCCGCCCACACGGAGGTCGTCCCCGAGGCCGAGCTCTACGACGTCTGCGCCGCCGCGCGCCGCTTGCTGGCCGGCGAGCACGCGGTCGGCCGGGTGATCGCGCGCCCGTTCGAGGGGCCACCCGGCGCGTTCAGGCGCACCGCCGGGCGCCGGGACCTCGCGCTGGAGCCGCCGGGTCCCACCTACCTCGACGAGCTGGCGGAACTCGGGGTCCCGGTCCACGCCGTGGGCAAGGTCGGCCAGGTCTTCGCCGGGCGCGCGATCGCGGCCGAGCACCCCGCGCACGACAACCCGACCGGGATCGCGGCGACCGACCGGCTGCTCGCGGAGCTCGACCAGGGGCTCGTGTTCACGAACCTGATCGACACCGACCAGCTGTTCGGGCACCGGCGCGACGCCGCCGGCTTCCACGATTCGCTCCGGCGGACCGACGCGGCCGTCGCGACGTGGGTCACGGCGCTGCGGCCCGACGACCTGCTGATCCTGACCGCCGACCACGGCTGCGACCCGACCCATTCGGGGACCGACCACACGCGCGAGCACGCGCCCCTGCTCGCGGCGTTCGCCGGCCAGGACGGCCGCCGCGTCGAGGCGCCGATGGCGGCCGTGGGGGCGAGCGTCCTCGCGTGGCTCGCGGGCGCGGAGTCGGAGCTGCCGGGCGAGCCGTTCGTGCCCTGCGCCCGCTCTGATGGTTGAGGAATCGGCCATCTAGGCTGGATCGCATGCCCGAGCTGCCCGAGGTCGAGACGATCCGGCGCCAGCTCGCGCCCGCGATCGAGGGCGACGTGCTCGCGGAGCTCGAGGTCCTGGACGCCCGCTGGTGCGAGCCGGCGGCGCCCGCCGAGGTGGCCGACGCCGTGCGCGGGCGCCGGATCGAGCGGCTCGCACGCCGCGGCAAGTACCTGAGCCTGGAGCTCGAGGACGAGGTCTACCTCGTGATGCACCTGCGGATGACGGGCAACCTGCTTATCGCGGCCGCCGCCGAGGCTGGATCACAGCGGCCGTATCTCCGCGCGCGGCTTCGGCTCGGGTCCGGGGCGGAGCTCCTCTTTTGCGACCCGCGGCGGTTCGGCACCGGCGTCGTGCTGCTCGGCTCGGAGGCCCGCGACGCGTACTTCGCCGAGCGGCTCGGCGTGGAGCCGCTCGAGCCGGAGTTCACGACCGACGCCCTGCGGGCGATCGCGGCGGGGCGGCGGGCGCCGGCCAAGGCGTTCCTGCTCGCCCAGGAGCGGATCGCAGGCGTGGGCAACATCTACGCGGACGAGGCCCTCTTCCGGGCGCGGATCCACCCGCTGCGGCCAGTCGGGTCGCTGCGGCGCGGCCAGATCGCCGAGCTGCGCGACGCCGTTGTCGCCTCGCTCAACGCGGGGATCGACGCCCGCGGGGCGACGATCGACGACTTCCGCGACGCGGACGGCGCGCGCGGCTCGTTCCAGGACCGCTTCCTCGTCCATCGGCGCGAGGGCGAGCCCTGCCCCCGCTGCGGGAGGTCGATCGTGAAGATGAGGGTCGCCGGCCGCGGGACCTACGTGTGTGAGCGCTGCCAGCCGCGGCCGCGCGCCCGATCAGGCCGCAAGCAGCGTGTCTAGCGTTCCGTCGCGGTCGGCCTCGACCAGCTCCCGGAAGCCGCCGATCGAGCGCTCGCCCACGAGGACCTGGGGGAAGGTCATCTGCCCGGTGATCTCGACCAGCGCGGCGCGACCTCCGGGTCCTTGGCGAGGTTGACCTCCTCGTAGTCGATCTCGCGGCTGGTCAGGAGGGCCTTCGCTTGGCGGCAGAAGCCGCAGGGCTCGGTCGTGTAGAGCCTGACCTGTCCGTTGTCCGCCACCGCCGCGAAAGTGTAGGAAGTGGCTGGATCGTTCAAGACGGAGGCCGTGGTGCTGCGCTCGATCCGCTTCGGCGAGGCCGATCGCGTCCTCCACCTCTACAGCGGGGACCGCGGCCGGCTCGGCGCCGTCGCGAAGGGGGTGCGCCGGGTGCGCTCACGCTTCGGCGGCCGCCTCGAGCCGTTCTCCCGCGTCGGGCTGATCCTGCACGAGGGGCGGGGGGAGCTCCTCACGGTCACGTCGCGGAGACGGTCAACGCCCACGCCGGGATCAGGGAGCGGCGCGCCTCGCTCGAGCGCGGCGCCCAGGCCTGCGACGCCGTGCTGCGCCTCTTCGACTCCGCCGAGCGCAACGCGCCCGCGTACAACCTGCTCTGCCAGGAGCTGCTCCTCCTCGACTCGGACCCCGCCGCCGCGAGCCGCGCGCAGGCGCTCGCCTTCCGGCTCAAGCTCCTCCTCGCCGCGGGCTTCGTGCCCGAGCTCGCGGCGTGCGCCGCCTGCGGCGAGAGCGGGGATGACACGCGGCTCGCGGCCTTCTCCGCGAGCGCCGGCGGCGTGGTCTGCGACTCGTGCGAGGCGGGCTCCTTCCCGCTCGAGCCGCGCGCGCATGACTTCCTGACGGACGCGCTCGCGAGCCCGCTCGCGGCGGCGCCGTCCGCGCCGGACGCGGTGCTGCGCCACGCGGAGCGCGCGATCTCGGAGACGCTCGAGTACCACGCTCACGTCCGGCTGAGGCGGGTCGCCTAGGCGGTCGCCGACTAGAATCGCTCGCCGTCTTGGCGGTCGCGACGGGCACCCGGTTCGTATACGACTTCTCCGAGGGATCGCGCGACATGCGGGAGCTCCTTGGCGGAAAGGGCGCCGGGATGGCCGAGATGACCCGCATCCTCGGGGCCGAGCGAGTGCCGGCCGGGTTCACGATCACCACCGAGGCCTGCGTCGCCTACATGAACGCCGGGCGCGCCGAGCCCGAAGGGCTCGCGGAGCAGGTCTCGGAGGCGCTCGGCCGCCTCGAGGAGCAGGCGGGGAGGCGGCTCGGCGACCCCGACGACCCGCTCCTCGTCTCGGTCAGGTCCGGCGCCCGCGAGTCGATGCCCGGCATGATGGACACGGTCCTCAACCTCGGGCTGAGCGACGCCGCGGTGGAGGGACTCGCGCGCCGCACCGGGGACGAGCGCTCGGCCTGGGACTCCTACCGGCGCTTCGTCCAGATGTTCGGGAACGTCTGCCACGGCGTCCCCGGCGAGCGGATCGAGGACGCGATCAAGGCCCGCAAGCGCGAGGCTGGCGTCGAGCTCGACACGGAGCTCGGGGTCGAGGACCTGCGAGCGCTCACGGCGGCGTTCAAGGAGCTGTACGGCGAGCGGACCGGCGACCCGTTCCCGTCCGACCCGCGCGTCCAGCTCGAGCAGGCGATCCACGCGGTCTTCGACTCGTGGATGGGCGAGCGGGCGGTGGAGTACCGGCGGATCAACCGGATTCCCGACGAGTGGGGGACCGCGGTCAACGTGCAGCAGATGGTCTTCGGGAACCGCGGCGAGCGCTCGTGCTCGGGCGTCGCGTTCTCGCGCGACGAGATCACCGGCGAGCCCGAGCCCTCCGGCGATTTCCTGGTGAACGCACAGGGCGAGGACGTGGTGTCGGGCGTGCGCACCCCGCACGACCTCGCCGAGATGCACGAGGTCATGCCCGACGCGCACGCCGAGCTGCTGGAGATCCTCCGCACCCTCGAGGGCCACTACCGCGACATGCAGGACACGGAGTTCACGGTCGAGGACGGCCAGCTCTACATGCTCCAGACGCGCGCCGCCAAGCGGCCCGCGCAGGCGGCCGTGCGGTTCGCGGTGGACGCCGTCGACGAGGGGCTTCTCGATCGCGGCGAGGCGATCGCGACGATCGACGCCGGGGCGCTCGACGCTCTGCTCCACCCGACCTTCGACGCCGCCGCCGAGCCGAGCGTCCTCGCCCGTGGCGTGGGCGCGTCGCCCGGCGCCGCCAAGGGGGCGATCGTGTTCACGGCTAGGGACGCGGTGGCCGCCGCCGAGGACGGCCGCGACGTCGTGCTCGTCCGGCCCTTCACGGAAGCCGACGACGTGGCGGGATTCTTCGCCGCCAAGGGCATCCTCACGTCGGAGGGCGGCAAGGCGAGCCACGCGGCGCTCGTGGCGCGCGGGATGGGCCGGCCGTGCGTCTGCGGCGCGGCGAGCCTCGAGATCGACCTGGGCGCGGGAGAGGTGCGCGTCGAGGGCACCGTGCTGCGCGCCGGCGACCTGATCGCGATCGACGGCACGACCGGCGTCGTGACCACGGACGACATGCCGCTCGTCGCGCCGAAGGTGGACCGGAGCTTCGAGACCGTGCTGTCGTGGTGCGACGAGCTCCGCAAGCTCGGCGTGCGCGCCAACGCGGACACCCCCGAGGACGCGGCGAAGGCGCGGGAGTTCGGCGCCGAGGGGATCGGCCTCTGCCGCACCGAGCACATGTTCATGGCCGCCGAGCGCCACCCCAAGATGCGCGCGATGATCATGGCGGACTCCGAGGAGGAGCGGCGCGAGGCGCTGGCGGAGCTGCTGCCGCACCAGCAGCGCGACTTCGAGGGCCTGTTCCGAGAGATGGCCGGTACGCCGGTGACGATCCGGCTACTCGACCCGCCGCTCCACGAGTTCCTGCCCGACCCGGAGGAGGTGGCCGGCGAGGTCGAGCGCGCGCGGGCCGATGGATCGGCGGAGCTCGAGGAGCTCGAGCGGACGCTGGAGCGGATCCACACGCTCCACGAGACGAATCCGATGCTCGGCACTCGCGGGGTCCGGCTCGGCGTCCTCCACCCGGAGATCTACGAGATGCAGGTCCGGGCGATCGTGCGCGCGGCGAGCGCAGTCAGGTCCGCGAGCGGCGAGGCGCCCCACCTCGAGATCATGATCCCGCTGGTCGCCTACGAGCAGGAGCTCCAGCTGATGCGCCAGCTCGTGGATCGCGTGGTGGCGGAGGAGGGTGGCGACCTCGAGCTGAGCGTGGGCACGATGATCGAGCTCCCGCGCGCCTGCTTCGTGGCCGACCGGATCGCGAGCGTCGCCGACTTCTTCTCGTTCGGGACCAACGACCTCACGCAGACCGCGCTCGGCTTCTCGCGCGACGACGTGGAGGGCAAGTTCCTCACCCGCTACATCGAGGCGAAGCTGGTGGACCGAAGTCCGTTCGACACGATCGACAAGCCCGGTGTCGGCTGGCTCGTCCGGCTCGCCGCCTGGACCGGCCGCGAGGCGAAGGCCGACCTCAAGCTCGGGATCTGCGGCGAGCACGGGGGCGACCCCGAGTCGATCGCGTTCTTCCACATGGCCGGCCTCGACTACGTGAGCTGCTCGCCCTACCGCGTGCCGATCGCGCGCGTCGCGGCAGCGCAGGCGGCGCTGTCCGATTCGCGGTAAGGTTGCTGTCGATGCGTCGTCTGGGGGGATGGCTCGCCGTGATCGCGCTCGCCGCGCTCCTTGTGCCGGCGGCGGCGCTCTCGCACCCCGAGCGGCCCGCGCACTTCCCGAACCACGAGAAGGGCGACGTTCCCGACAAGCCTCAGGGAAAGCCCGACCTCGTGGTCTGCAAGAGCGACTCCGAGGAGCGAATCCGCGACGACCTGTCCGGCAACGAGCGCGACAAGAACCTCGCCCTGCTCGACAAGTGCGACTACCGGAACATCCAGTCGGCCGTCGACGACGCCGACAACGGCACGCACATCGGCATCCTGCCCGGCGTCTACGAGGAGAAGCCGAGCCAGGAGAACCCCGAGCCCGACCCCGAGTGCGACGGCAAGTACGTGCAGGCCGACGGGGACATCATCGGGGGCGTCGACGATCCGCAGCGCGGCGAGACCGCGAACTACCGCTACCAGCGCAAGTGCCCCAACGCGCAGAACCTCATCGCGATCGTGGGTGACGACACCGACGACAACCGACGCTGCGACGACAAGTGCGACATCGCGATCGAGGGCCAGGCGGGCCGCAGCGACGTGAAGATCAAGGGCCAGGGCTACGGCACCGAGGACGGCGCCAAGCTCAACCTGATCCGCGCCGACCGCGCCGACGGGATCTATCTCGCGAACTTCAGCGTCACGCTTTCCGACTTCAACAACATCTACGCGATCGAGACAAACGGCTTCCGCTTCCGCAACATCAAGTCCGCCTACAGCCGTGAATACGGGCTCCTCTCGTTCGCATCGGACAACGGCCTCTACGAGGATCTGAACGCCTACGGCTCGGGCGACTCCGGCGTCTATCCCGGGTCCGGGCCCGAGGGCCACTGCGAGCGCTACGGCATCGAGATCCGCGACGTCAACTCGCACGACAACGTGCTCGGCTACTCGGGCACGGCGGGCAACGGCGTCTATGCGCACGACAACAAGTTCCACGACAACAACACGGGACTCTCGACCGACTCCTTCGCCGGCGGCCACCCGGGGATGCCGCAGGATTGCGCGAAGTGGGAGGACAACGAGATCTACTCGAACAACGAGAACTACTTCACCGAGAGCCGCGACGAGTACTGCGAGATCGAGAACCGGCCGATCGAGGACCGCAACCCGAAGAAGGTCTGCCCGACCTTCCAGGTGCCGACCGGCACCGGCGCGCTGATCGCCGGCGGCAACGGCAACATCGTCCGCGACAACCACATCTACGACAACTGGCGCGACGGGACGAAGCTGTTCTTCGTTCCCGCGAACTTCCGCGGCGAGGGCGAGGACGGGATCGACACCTCGTTCGAGAACCGCCACGTGGACAACAAGATGGGCGTCGAGCCGGGCGGCGGCAGCAAGCCGAACGGGCAGGACTTCTGGTGGGACGAGCAGGGCTACGGCAACTGCTGGAGCGGCAACGAGGGGCCGGGCGGCGACGAGCCGACGGCCAACTTCCCGCTCGCCCTCCACGACTGTCCGGGCCTCCCGCCGGGGCCGCCGCCCGCGCCGGGCAACCCCGCGAAGACCGCGAGCCAGGCGCCATGCGCCACCTGGGATCCGCAGGACGAGGACCTTCAGGACCCGCCCGGCTGCGACTGGTTCGAGACCCCGCCCAAGCCGGAGTGAGGCGGGCGCGAGCGCTCGCGGCGCTCGCGGTCATCCAGGCGGCGATCGCCCTCGGCGGTTGCGGGGACGGTGGAGGGGGGACCGGCTCCGGCGACCTGCGCTGGGAGGAGGAGCCTCAGGTGGTCACCCCGGAGACGCTGCCCGACGATCGGATCGCGAGCGGGGTCGTGCGAAACGACTCGCTGAAGGAGGTCGACCTCACGGCCAGCGACCTGCGGGTGGTCGACTCCTCGGGCGACGACCTCCGCGCCGCGGCGACCTTCAACGAGGGTTTCGGCCGCAGCTACTTCTCGCCCTCGCGCGAGCCGCTGCCCGAGGCGGAGCGCGAGCGGGTGGGACAGATCGCGAAGCTCGCGCCGGGCGAGTCGGTCCCGCTCACCGTCTCCTGGACCGAGGGGCCGGCGCCCGCCGACTCGGTCGACTACGGCGGCGGGCTGCTACCGCTGCCGTAGACCGGGAGTCTCGATGTCGAGCAGGCCGGGCGATCCGCGGTGGTCCACCTGGAGCGTCGTGTGGTGGATGCCGAAGCGGTCGTCGAGCATCCGCTCCATCCTGCGGCGCGACTCATGGCAGTCGTCGCCCTCGCCCACGAGGACGTGGGCGGAGAGCGCGGGGAAACCGGAGGTGACCTCCCAGACGTGGAGGTCGTGGACCTCTACGACGCCGGGCTCGGCGATCAGAGCGCGCCCGATCTCGTCGGGGTCGAGGCCGGCCGGCGCCCCCTCGAGCAGGACGCGTCCCGAGGCGCGGATCAGGCTCCAGGCGGCGCGCAGCATGAGCGCGGCCACGAGCAGCGAGGCGAGCGGGTCGGCGCGGTCGAAGCCGGTCAGGAGCACCAGGGCGCCGGCCACGGCGGTCGCGATGAACGCGTAGAGGTCCGTGACAATGTGCTGGAAGCTGCCCTCGATGTTGAGGCTGCGGCGGTTCGCGCGCGCGAGCGTCCACGCCGCTGCAAGGTTGACGCCGATGCCCGCGATGGCCACGACGAGGACGAGCCCGCCCTCGACCTCGGGCGGCGAGACGAGTCGGCGGACCGCCTCGTAGACGATGAAGGCCGCGAGGACGGCGAGCGTGGCCCCGTTCAGCTGCGCGCTGAGGATCTCCGCCCGCTTCAGGCCGAAGGTCATCGCCCCGCGGGCCGGCCGCGCGGCGAGCCGGATCGCAATGAGCGAGAGCGCGATCGCCGCGGCGTCGGTGAGCATGTGCGCCGCGTCGGAGAGGAGCGCCAGCGAGGACGCGAGGATCCCGACCACAACCTCGACGGCCATGAAAGCGAGGATCAGGGCGAGCGCCGCGAGCAGCCGGCCGCGGTCGGCATCCGCCCCCACAACGTGATCGTGATGCGACCCCACGCGCCTACTTTGGCAGGGCCGGAGGACCCCGGCGGGCGGCTGCGATACTGGCCGCGATGCTCACCCGGCGACCCGCATTCCGGGCCACGGCGCTCCTCGGCGCGGGCGCGTTCGCGCTCCACGAGCTGAGCTATTCGCTCGATCCCCCCGCGGGTGTGGCGGGCGCGGGACACGGCTACCTGGCTGTCGTCGCGCCGCTGATCGCGCTCGCCGTCGTGGTCGCCGCGGGCCAGTTCCTGGGGCACCTCGCGCGGGCCGTGCGAACCGGTGAGCCACACCCGGAGCCCCGACGGTCCCCGGTTCGGCTATGGCTCGCCGCGGCTGCCGCCCTGCTGGTCGTCTACGGAGTCCAGGAGACGACCGAGGGCCTGCTCGCCGGCGGACATTCGGCAGATCTGGGAATCCTGCTCGGGTCGAGGATCCTGTGGGCCCCGATACTCGCGCTCGCGCTCGGCGCCCTGATCGCGCTCGCGCTGCGCGGCGCGGACGCGGCGATCGCGCTCGCGGTCCGCCGTCCCAGGCGTGAGCCGAAGACCACGGCCGGCACGTCTCGCCTGCGTCCGCCGGCGATCGACCTAGCGCGACGCGGTCCGATCGCGCTCAAGCTCGCCGGCCGCGCCCCACCGCTCGCCTCCTTGTAGCCAGCTCGGCGTCCGCCGTGCGCGGGCGCACCTGACGCGAACGGAGGTAATCGAATGTCGAAGGGTCAACGATTTGGACTGATCGCGATCGCGGTGGCGATCGCCGTCGTCGCCTTCCTAGTCCTGCGCTCGGGCGACGATGAGCCGGAGCAGGCCGCCGCGCCCGCGCAGACCGCCACGCAGGAGGAGGCGGCCACGGAGCCGGACGAGCCGAAGCGCCCGGACAAGCCGGCCGAGCCCCCGACCACGAAGATCGAGGTCGAGGGCGGCAGCCCGGCGGGCGGCGTCGAGAAAATCGAGCTCGACAAGGGCGACGACGTCCGGCTGGAGGTCGAGTCCGACGCTCCCGCCGAGGTCCACGTGCACGGCTACGACGTGTTCGAGGAGGCCGAGCCGGGCAAGCCGGCGAAGTTCGACTTCCCGGCCGAGCTCGAGGGGATCTTCGAGGTCGAGCTCGAGGCCACGCACACGCCGATCGCCGAGCTGAGGGTGAACCCGTGACCCAAACCCGGACCGCGGGGCTGACGCTGGCAGGAGGGCTCCTGGCGGGAGCCCTCCTGCCGGGCTCGGCCGCGGCCCACGGGCTCGTGGTGCGGCAGGACCTGCCGATCCCGGAGTCGCTCTTCATCGGGGCCGCCGCGCTCGTCCTGATCGTGTCGTTCATTGCGCTCGCCGTCCTGTGGCCGCGTCCAAAGCTCGAGCAGGAGGGCTGGCGGCCACTCCCGGGCGGCGTCGGGCGGGTCCTCGGCCGCGCGGCACGCCCACTGTCGGTGGTGGCCGCGATCGCCGGGGTCCTGCTACTCGGCGTCGTGGTCTGGAGCGGGCTCGCGGGCGTCCAGACCTCCGCCGCGAACTTCGCGCCGAACTTCGTCTACGTCTTCTTCTGGCTCGGGCTCGTCCCGGTGAGCGTCCTCTTCGGGGACGTTTTCCGCGCCTTCAACCCCTGGCGCGCGATCGGCCGGGCCGTGGCGTGGGCCGCCGGGGCGCTTGCGCGGCAGCCGCTCCCGGCCCCGCTTCCCTACCCGGAGCGCCTCGGCCGCTGGCCGGCGGCGGCGGGCATCCTGGCCTTCGCGTGGCTCGAGCTCGTCGCCGCGGGCGGGGACGACCCCCAGACGGTCGCGATCGCCACGCTCGTCTACTCGGCGGTCACCTTCTTGGGCATGGCCCTGTACGGAGTCGAGACCTGGATCGCCCGCGGCGAGGCCTTCTCCGTCTACTTCAACCTCTTCTCGCGGGTGTCGGTCTTCGAGCGGCGCGACGCCGAGGTCGGCGTCCGGCGCCCCCTCTCCGGGCTCTCGAGCCTGCCCCCGCTCCCCGGCACCGTCGGGCTCCTGATGGTCATGATCGGCTCGGTCACGTTCGACGGCTTGAGCGGCGGGTCGACCTGGCAGGGGATCGTGCCCACGCTCCAGGACGCCTTCGCCTCGCTGGGGCTCGGGCCGGCGGCGACGCTCGAGCTGACGTTCGCCGTGGGCCTTGTCGGCACGATCCTCGTGATCTCGTGCTACTGGGGCCTCGGGATCCTCGGAGCGCGCGCGATGGGCGGTGGCTTCACGGCCCGCCGGCTCTCGTCGGCGTTCGTCCACTCGCTGGTCCCGATCGCGCTCGTTTACGCCGCGGCGCACTACGTGAGCCTGCTCGTCATTCAGGGGCAGGCCGTGGGCTTCCTCGCGTCGGACCCGCTCGGCGAGGGCTGGAACCTGCTCGGCACCGCAACCGCGACGATCGACTACGGCGTGCTCGGGCAGAACACCTACTGGTACCTGCAGGTCGGGTTCGTGATCGCCGGGCACTTGGCGGGGCTCGTGCTCGCGCACGACCGGGCGATCGCGCTGTACCGGAACGCGAAGACCGCGATCCGGTCGCAGTACTGGATGCTCGGGGTGATGGTGAGCTTCACGGTCCTCGCGCTGTGGCTCCTGGCGCAGGCGAACGAGGGCTGACCGGCCGCCGCCGGCGGTGGGACAATCGGCCGATGCCGCCGTCCGCCGTCGACACCGCCGCCGTATCGCTCCGCGAGCGAATCGAGGCCATGGAGGAGCGGCATCTCTCGCCGCTCGCCACGCGCTCCTACCCGGCCCGGCGCGTCCGCGAGGAGCCCGACGCCTCGCTCAGGACGCCCTTCCAGCGCGACCGCGACCGGATCGTCCACTCCAAGGCGTTCCGGCGACTCAAGCACAAGACCCAGGTCTTCATCGCGCCCGAGGGCGACCACTACCGGACCCGCCTAACCCACACGCTCGAGACCTGCGGCATCGCGCGCACGGTCGCCCGCGCGCTGGGCCTCAACGAGGACCTCACCGAGGCGATCGGCGTCGGGCACGACCTCGGCCACCCGCCGTTCGGGCACATCGGCGAGGCGGTGCTCGACTCGTGCCTCCTGGAGCGCTACGGCGTGCGCTTTCGGCACAACCACCACTCGCTGCGCGTCGTCGACCGCCTGGAGCGCGGCGGCCGCGGCCTCAACCTCACCGAGCCGGTCCGGGACGGCATCCTGCGCCACACCGGCGACGAGGACCCGGCCAGCATGGAGGGCTCGATCGTCCGGCTCGTCGACCGGATCGCCTACATCAACCACGACATCGACGACGCCCTCCGCGCCGGCGTGCTGGACGCCGCGGACCTTCCGCGGCCGGAGCTCGACGTGCTCGGTGCCACCGGGTCCGAGCGGATCGACGCGCTCGTCTCAGACCTGGTCGAGCGCTCCGCGGCCGCCGGGTCGATCGAGCAGGGCGCGGAGGTGGGCGGCGCGATGGCGCGGCTTCGGGAGTTCATGTTCGAGCGCGTCTACCTGGGCGTCTCGGCCCGCCGTGAGGGCGAGCGGATCGACCGAATGCTGCGGGCGCTCTTCGCGTACTACGCGGCCAGCCCGCCACCGGCGGTCGTGGAGGACGCCACCGAGGCCGAGACCGTGACCGACTACATCGCCGGAATGACCGACCGCTTCGCGGTCCGGGCGTTCGCCGACCTGTCCGTGCCGCAGGGGTTCTAACGGTGCCGCTCTACACGGCCGACTCGATCGAGCGCGTCAAGGAGGCCGTGGACATCGTCGGGCTCGTGTCCGTGCGCACCGATCTGCGCCGCGTCGGCTCGCGCCACGTCGGCCTCTGCCCGTTCCACGACGAGCGGACGCCGTCGTTCTCCGTCAGCGCGGAGCTCGGCCTCTACCACTGCTTCGGCTGTGGCGAGTCGGGCGATGCGATCCGATTCGTGCAGGGCACCGAGGGCGCCGACTTCCGCGAGGCGGTGGAGTTCCTGGCGGACCGCTACGGGGTCGAGCTGAAGCGGGAGCAGGAGGACCCGCGCGCCGAGGAGCGCCGGCGCCGGCGCGAGCGGCTCGTCCGCTTGGTCGAGCGCGCCGCGACCTACTACGCGCGCTACTTCTGGGAGTCGGCGGAGGCCCGTCCCGCGCGCGAGTACCTCGCCGGGCGCGGGCTGTCCGAGGACGTGCTCCGCCGACTTTCGCGTCGGCTTCTCGCCGGGCGCGTGGGACCGCGTGCTCGCGAACGCGCGCGGCGACGGGTTCAGCGTCGAGGAGGTGGGGGCCGCCGGGCTCTCGCAGCCGGGCTCGCGCGGCGGCCACATCGACCGCTTCCGGGGTCGGATCATGTTCCCGCTCGCCGACGCCCGCGGCCGCGTGCTCGGCTTCGGCGCGCGGGCGATGGGGGAGGACCAGCGACCGAAGTACCTCAACACCTCCGAGAACGAGCTCTACCACAAGGGGCGCCAGCTGTTCGGCATCGACCGGGCCAGGGCCCCGGCGGCCAAGGCGGGCCGGATCGTGGTTGTCGAGGGCTATACGGACGTCCTCGCGCTGCACCAGGCAGGCGTCACGGAGAGCGTCGCGATCATGGGCACTGCGCTGACGCCCGACCAGCTCGCGGAGCTATCGCGCGCCGCGACGAGCGTCTACCTGGCGCTCGACGCCGACCGCTCGGGCCAGGAGGCGATGCTGCGCGCCGCGCGCGCCGCCCGGAGCCGCGGCGTCGAGCTGCGGGTCGTGGCCATGCCCGACGGCAGAGACCCCGCCGACCTCGTGGCCGCGGAAGGCGCCGCGGGCTTCCTCGGCCTGCTCGACTTGGCCCTCTCGGTGCCCGAGTTCGAGGTGCGCCGCGCGCTCGCGGGTGCCGACCTCACCACCGCCGCGGGCCGCGACGCCGCCCTCGCGGAGGCGCGGCCGCTGATCGCGGGACTCCCGGAGCGCACCGCCACGCGCGACGAGCTCGTTCGCTACGTGGCCGACCGGCTCGACGTGCCGGCCGGGTACGTGGGCGTGGGCCTCGGCTCGGCTGCACGCGCCGCGCGGCCGGGCGCCGAGTCGGATCAGATGGGCGCGAAGCCGCGCCCGCCTGCGCGCTCACAACTCGACCGGACGGCGGGGGCGGAGCGCTACTTCCTCGCGATGTGCGTCGGCCACCGCGAGCTCGGAGGCCGCTATCTCGAGCGGCTGTCGGACGATCACCTCTCGTCGCCTGCGATGCAGGCCGCCCGCGACCACCTCGCCGCCCATCGCGAGGAGCCGCTGCGCGCGATCGCCGCAGACGACACGACGCTCGCCGCGATCGTGGGTGACATCGTGATGCTCGCCGAGGGCGAGACGGCGTCCGAGCCGGCGCTCCGGCTCGGCTTCCTGCAGCTTGAGCTGCGCCGGATCGAGCGCGCGCTCAGAAGCGCGCGCGACGAGCGCGACTACGACCAGCAGCGCGAGCTCTTCGGCCTGCGCGAGGACGTGCGCGCGCAGGTGTCGGCGGTGATGGGGGAGGCGGTGTAGCTAGGTCGTCCGCGGTGTCTGTCGCTTGAACAGTTGACCCCTCCATAAGGGGGTCAAGTGTTCAATCGACCCCCTGACGACCAGAAACGACCGTGCGCGATGCCTCTCCCATAGGGCGACTATCCTGCCCGCAGATCCCCGGTGATGTAAGGGCAACATGCTTGACTGTTAATCAAGTCATGGTGGTTCGAATCCACCCCGGGGAGCTGACCGCGTGGCACGATCGGAGCGAGGTCGATCACGCTAGTTCGCTCGACGCCGCGAACGCCTCCACCGCGTCCGCCGCGGCCTCCGCCGGCGGGTGCAGCTCCGCCCACCGCGCGAGCTCAGCTGCGCGCCGCGCGTAGCGCTCGTCGGCGAGCACCTTCCGTACCGCCAGCCGCACCCCGCGCGGCGTGACGAGCCGGCGCGGCAGGGACACGCCGGCCCCCGCCCAGGCGACCCGGGCTGCGTTCTCGGCCATGTCGCCCGCCGCCGGGCACGCGACTACGGGGATCCCCGATACGAGCGCCCGGGCGAGCGTCCCGTGTCCCGCGTGGCACACGACGGCCGCGCACCGCGGCATCTCGCGCGTGTACGACACCCAGTCGACGAGCCGGGCGTTCGCCGGCACCGGCAGCGGCCGTGGGGGCTCGCGGCGATTGGTCGTGGCGAGCACGCGCACGGGCTCGCCCGCGAGCCCGTCGAGCGCCGCGGCGAGCATTCGATGGTCCGGGTCCTGCGAGGTGCTCGGCGCGACGAGCACCAGCGGATCGTCGCCGGGCGGGAGCTCGGTCTCGCCGTAGGGCCGCTCCCACAAAAGCGGCCCGGTGACCCGTATCCAGGACGGCTGTGGAGCATCCAGTCGCTCGAGCTGGGGGAACGTCGCTACCAGCGCGAGCCGCCGCGAGATACCGCCGTGCAGGTGCTCGAGCGGCGGCAGCCCCACGCGCGAGCGCGCGCCGTTCAGCTCCTCGCGGCCGGTTCGCTCGCCCTTCCGCACTAACGGGCCGAACCCGCGCCAGAGCGCTCGCCCGGCCCCCGTTCGCGGCGGCCGGGCGCCGATCGAGAAGGGCGGCGAGCCGGCGCGCGAGATGGGGAGGGGGTGGGGGATGAGCGTGGCCCACGGGCGGCCCTCGAGCTCCGCCGCGAGCGTGGCCGCGACGGTGAGGATGTCCACGACGACGGCGTCCGGCCGGAAGTCCGCCACGAGCGGTCGCGTCTCCCGGGCGGCCTTGACGGCCGCCTGGTAGGGCTTGAGCGGGCGTCCGAGGGTGGGGAAGACCTCGTACTCCGGTGCCGCCGCGAAGCGGATCCCCTCGCGCTCCACGTCCTCGCGCCAGCGCGACCAGGTCTCGAGGCACACGTCATGCCCGCGCGCCACGAGCGCCCGAGCGAGCGCGATCGCCGGGAACGCATGCCCCGGCTCGCCGAACGCGGCGAGAAGAAGACGCCGGCTCGGCTCGGCTCCGGCCCCCGCCCCCCCTCCGCTCAGAGCGCTTCCGCGAGCACGCGCATGATCTTCGAGCGCTCCTCCGCGGTGGCCGCCATCGGCGTGGTGATCAGGGTGCCGACCCCGGCGTCCCGGTAGACGGCGAGCCGTTCGGCGACGCGCTCCTTCGGTCCGCAGAGGGACGTCTGGTCGATCAGCTCCGCCGGAAGCGCCGCGGCGGCCTCCTCCTTCTTCCCGGCGAGATAGAGCTCCTGGACCTCGTCGGCGGCCTCCTCGAACCCGTAGCGCCGCACCAGCGCGTTGTAGAAGTTCTTCTCGCGCGAGCCCATGCCGCCGACGTAAAGCGCGATCAGCGGGCGCATCACGTCGCGCGCGCGGTCCACGTCGTCGTCGATCGCCACGTTCACGTTCGGCGCGATGTCGAACGACTCGGCGAGCTTCCCGTTCGCCCGCGCGGCGCCCTCCTCGAGCAGCTCGCGCGACTCGCCGACGTTCTCGGGCGAGAAGAAGAGCGGCATCCACCCGTCGGCGATCTCGCCCGCGAGCTGGGTGTTCTTCGGCCCGATCGCAGCGATGTAGATCGGGATTCGCTCCTGGACCGGCGAGATCGTGAGCTTGAGCGCCTTGCCCGGGCCGTCCGGCAGCGGCAGCGTGTAGGTCTCGCCGTCGAACTCGAGCCGCTCGCGAGCCAGCGCCTTGCGGACGATCGCCACGTACTCGCGCGTCCGCTGGAGCTGCTTCCCGAACCGCTGACCGTGCCAGCCCTCGGCCACCTGGGGCCCCGATGACCCGATCCCGAGCAGGAGGCGGCCGTTCGAGATGCTGTCGAGCGTGGCGGCTGTCATGGCCGTCATCGCCGGCGAGCGGCCGGGCATCTGGAAGATCGCGGAGCCGACCTTGATGGTCTCGGTCTGCGACGCGAGCCACGCGAGCACCGTCGCGGCGTCGGAGCCGTACGCCTCGGCGGCCCAGACCGAGTCGAAGCCGAGCGACTCGGCCTCCTTGACGAGCGCGAGCTGCTCGTCCTGAGACAGCCCGAGGCCCCAGTAGCCGACGTGTAGGCCGAGTCGCATGCAGTTCTCCTCTCAGCCGGCCCCCGAACTTGAGTTCGACGGTCCGGGTCCGATACATTGGGATCGAAGGCGCAGGCATCCTAAAGACAGAGAGAGCAGCTCGCTGATGAGACGGCCGCGCCGTCCGGCCCAGGACCTCAGGTTCACGATCGATTGCCTCCCACAGCGCACTCGGGTCGCGATGCTCGAGGCGATCGACGAGAACGACATCATCGTCGGCGCCTACACGGACCCGAACGGCGGCGTCTGCCCGATGCTCGCGGCCCACCGGAAGGGTGGCCGCACCGACCTCGCAAGCTTCGCCCGCGCATGGGATCGGTACACGCGGGCGTCCGGCCGCGCCCGCGACGCGACCGACCGCGAGCTGCTCACGCTCAGGAGCATGCTCCAGGCGACGCTCGTGAACGACGATCGTCCCCGGGACGATCTCGCCGCCGCCGCCCGCGACCTCAAGGTCGCCAAGGCGCGCCGCGCCGACGAAGTCGACGCGCCCGCGCGGGAGCGCCGCGACACGGGCGAGCGCGACCGCTCGAAGGAGCTTCGCGGCCGGCCGGGCTGGTCGTGGCTTCGGATCTTCCGCCGCTACGACGAGTACGAGGCCGCGCTCGAGCAGGTCGAGCGCGCTGAGCGCGAGTCCGAGGACGCGCGCGAGCTCGAGCGCGTCTAGGGCTAGGCGCCCGAGCCGGGGCTGTCACCCGGGCGAATGAACTGGATCTCCGGCACGAGGCACGCCGGCGAGGTGGCGAGCAGGAAGCGCACCGCCTCGGCGATGTCCTCGGGCTGGATCATCTCCTCCTTCGGCACGCTCTCCTCGACCCAGTCGGTCATCGCGGTGGCCACGAACGCGGGGCAGAAGGCCGTGACCTGGATGCCGTCACCCGCGAGCTCTCCGTGGCTCGCCTGGCTCAGGCCCACGACGGCGGCCTTGGTCGCCGAGTAGGCCGCGAGCCACGGCTGGCCGAACTTCCCGGCGATCGAGGCGACGTTGACGATCAGCGCCTTGCGGTGCTCCGCCCCGGCCTCCTTGAGCATCGGCACGCACTCGCGCGTCATCAGGTAGACGGCTCGGAGGTTGACGTTGAGCTGCATGTCGAGCTTCTTCGTCTCGTGATCGGCGATCGCGCCGCCGATCCCGACACCTGCGTTGTTCATGAGGAGATCCAGCCGCCCGTAGCGATCCCGATGGGCGCTCGCCAGGGCCGTCACGTCCTCCTCCTTCGCCATGTTCGCGGGCACGGTGTGAACGTCGAGCCCCTCCTCCGCGAGCGAGGCGGCCGCCTGCTCGAGCTTCTCGGGGCGCCTGGCCGAGACCGTGAGGGCGTAACCATCGCGCCCCAGCGCGCGCGCGGTGGCGAGCCCGATCCCGCTCGAGGCGCCGGTGATCAGCGCGGCCCGCTTGTCCATTTTCAGCCTCCTGGATGGTGGGATCGGGGGGCCCGGCCGGACCGAGCGGCGGGGCCGGACGGAGCGGCACCTTACACGCGCGGACTGGGGCTCACCTTCGCGGTCGGGGGCACCACTCTCGTAGTCTCTCGGCATGGAGGCGTTCGGCCACCTGGCGCGGCTGGCCGCGGTGCTCGCGGCGGCGATCGCGATCGCCGGCTGCGGCGACGGCGGCGGCGCGAGCTCCGCGCCGCCGATGGAGCCGTCGAACCCCGCAGACTTCCCGGCCGCGAACGGAAAGACGCTCGCCGAGCTTCGGGGCGACCTCCCGGCCGGCGGGCCCGTGCTCGCGCCCTCGGTCTCGGTCCTAGAACCGGGCAAGAACCGCTTTGGCTTCGGGCTCTTCGACCGCTCGCGGCGCCAGATCGCGGACGCGCCGGCCGCGCTCTACGTGGCCCCGGCGGGTGGGGGCGAGGCGGAGGGGCCATTCCCGGTGGCCTACGAGTCGCTGGCCGTCAAGCCCCAGTTCCAGAGCGAGGGCACGGCGGCGGACCCCGACTCCGCCAGCTCGGTGTACGTCGCCGAGCTCCCGTTCGAGAAGCCGGGGGACTACGAGATCCTCGGGATGGTCTCGCTCGACGGGAGGCTCGTGGCGTCCGACAACGCGGGCGGGCCGGTCGAGGTCACGGACAAGTCCGACGTCCCGCAGGTGGGCGAGCAGGCGCCGAAGATCTCGACGCCGACCGAGGCCTCGGTCGGCGGCGCGCTCGAGGAGATCGACACGCGCCTGCCGCCGAGCACGATGCACGATCAGGACTTCGCCGACGTGGTGGGCAAGCGCCCCGTCATGCTCCTGTTCGCGACGCCTGCGCTGTGCCAGAGCCGGGTCTGCGGGCCGGTCGTCGACGTTGCGGAGGAGGTCAAGGCGGACCACGCCGACGACGCCGAGTTCATCCACATGGAGATCTACAACGACAACGAGCTCGAGCAAGGCTTCCGGCCGCAGGTCCGCGACTTCGGCCTGCCGACCGAGCCCTGGGCCTTCGCCATCGACGGCGACGGCAAGGTCGCGGCGCGCATCGAAGGCGCCTTCAGCGCCCGCGAGCTCGAGGAGGCGCTGAGCGCCGCGACGAGCGGCTGAGGCGGCCAACCGTGGGGCGCTCGTCAGCCCTCCTGCTCGCCGCCGCGATGCTCGCCGTGCTCGCGGCGCCCGCGGGCGCCGCGACCTCCAGCGACGTGCGGCGGCTCCAGTCGGCCGAGTGCCCCGGCGAGTACCGAACGGTCCTCGAGCTGCCCCCGTACACGGCCGACCAGGTCGAGGACGCGCTCGACTGGAGGTTCGAGCTCATCGAGCGCAAGACGAGGCTCGAGCCGCCCGTCAACTGGGACAAGGATCCGTACGACAGCCGTTCCTGGACGGCCCGGCTGCACAGCTGGACCTGGATCGACATCCTCCTCAAGGCGTACGTCGAGGACGGGAACCGGCAGGCCCTGGCGCGGGCGCGCGGCCTGGCGCTCGACTGGATCAAGCGGAATCCGCGCGGGCCTCGCCTCCCGTGGTCCGACAAGGTCACGGGCGACCGGGCCGGCTATCTCGCGTACGCGACTCGCGCGGCCGCGTGCGAGGGCAAGCTGAGCGACTCGCAGGCCGCGCGCCTGCTCGACGCGGCGCGGCAGCATGGCGCGTACCTGACGAACGACCGGAACTACAGCCCGAGCAACCACGGGCTGTTCATGGACGCGGGCCTCATCCTGCTCGGGGACTACCTCTCCTTCCTCGGGCCGGCGGATCGATGGCAGGACCACGCTTGGGCGCGGACCACGCGCGCCTACCGGAAGGCTGTCCAGTGGCGCGAGGGAGTCCACCTCGAGCATTCGCCCCACTACCACTACGTCGTCTACAAGATCCTGGACACGCTGCTCGACGTGGCGCGCGAGCCCGACGACGAGCTCCTCGCCCTCAGGGACCGGATGCGGGCGATCGGCGGGTGGTTCGCCATGGCGGACGGCCTCATGCTGCAGTTCGGCGACACCCCACGCGAGCCCGCACCGGAGTGGGCGAAGGAGGGGGGCCGCGGGCTCCGAGGAATCAGCCCGACCCGGCGCTCCGGCTATGCGGTCGTCAAGCCGAACGCCGACGACTACTTCGCCGTGACCGCGGGTTACCACAGCGCGGCGCACAAGCAGGCCGATGAGCTGCACTTCGAGCTGTATCAGCAGGGCGAGCGAGTTCTGCTGGATACGGGTCGCTACGGCTTCGAGCGCGACAAGAGCGACTCCGACAAGGTGAAGGCCCGCGAGTACACGCTGGCGAACCGAGCTCACAGCACCTTGGCGGTGGACCGACGGAACTTCCACCAGGGGGAGAGGAACATCTACGGGAGCGGGATCGAGGCCACCGGGGTCGGCGACGGCTGGTACGCGGTCGAGGCCGTGAACCCGCTGCTTCGACGGCAGGGCGTGGCTCACCGGCGCTTCTACCTCTACCGCCCGGCCGAGGCGCTGGTCGTAGTCGATCAGGTCAAGTCGGACGACCGGCACGAGTACCGGCGCTACTTCCAGTTCGGGACCGACATCGCCGTCGACAAGACGTCGTCGACCACGTACGAGCTTTCCGCAGGCGCCTTTCGTGGCGCGCTCCGCGATGCGCCCACGGGGTCGGACGCGGGCCGACGCATCGTTAAGGGCCAGGGGGGCCCAATGCTGGGCTGGTACACGACGGGCGGGTGGAAGGGCTTCCGCGAGCGCTCAACCGCTGTCTTCGACTCGGAGGCGAAGAACGTGCAGCACACGACCGCCCTCGCGCTCGACGGTACGGAGCCGCTTTCGGCCGACATCGGTCAGGTGGGCGTCGACGGGGCCACCGTCTCGCTCCACCGCGCGGGCGAGCCGACCGTCGAGGTGACCGCGCGGACCGACGGCCATCGAATGACCGTGACCGACTCGAGGTTCGGGGGCTGAACCGCCCGTCGGCGGCCCCCCGCGCCGGTGCTAGCGTCCGCCCGTCGGGGCCGGTAGCTCAGGTGGTCAGAGCAGCGGACTCATAATCCGTAGGTCGCAGGTTCGAGTCCTGCCCGGCCCATCGGCAGCGACGAGCCGCGCCCGATCCAGCTGTGTATCTCGGCGGGTGACGTGCTTTGGCAATCAGGTGACCGCGCGGCTAAGGTAGTCGCGGCGCAGGGGGCCCGGTCAGCGGTGACAAGGGTCCGGTGAGGATGCGAGCTATGGCGCGCTCGACAGCAATCGTGACCCTTAGGACTACCGACGGCAGTCACGCGCGCCGGTCGCGTCGGCTCCTGGTGACCGCGGGCGGACTCCTGTGCGCGGTCCTGTTCCCGTCGTCGCCGGCCTACGGAGCCAGTGAGAGCAGCATCGCCGCGTTGCGAGCTGCTCCCTGCCCGCCGGCCTACGCGGTTCTCCACCCCGAGGTGCCTGAATCCGCCGTGCAGGAGATGGCGCTCGATGGGTATTTCAGAATCACTGGACGCGTCACCCATATTGCTCCCCCGGTCGATTGGACGCAGAACCCCGAGGGCAGCAAGGCGTTCGAGGCGAAGCTCAACAACCTGACCTTCCTGAACGCGCTCTTTTCGATCTACAACCAGAACGACCGTGACCCGAGTCAGAGGCGCGACGCGCTCGCGCAGGCCCGCGACATCGTTCTCGACTGGATCGCGAGCGAGCCGCTCGGCGGTCCCAACACCGGAAACGAGGCGTGGGGAGACAAGGTCTCCGGCGACAGGGCGCCGTATGTCGGCTACCTGACCCGGGCGGCGGCGTGCGAGAACCTCCTGACGGACGCCGAGGCGTCGATCCTGCTCGATTCGCTCGAGACGCATGGTCGCTTCCTCAGTGAGGAGGTGAAGTACAAGCCCACCAATCACGGCCTCTTCGTGGACCTCGGCCTCATGCTGTTGGCCAGCCACGTGCCGTTCTTCGACCAGTCGGAGCAATGGGACGAGTTCGCCCGTCATCGGTTCGAGGACACCCTGAGAGGGAGGATGAGCTGGGAGGAGGGAATCTGGCTGGAGCACTCTCCCGGGTACCAGTTCCTGCTCCTGAAGGTGGTCGAGACGTTCGTCCGTCACACGGATACGAACCGGCAGGAGCTCGCCGATCTGCTCGACCGTATGCGCGAGGCCGGCGGTTGGTTCACGATGCCCGATGGAGCGGTTCCGCAGTTCGGCGACACGAGGTTGGAGCAAGCCCCGGTCGACGTCCAGGAGCGCGCCCGGGACGACCAAGGCCTCACGACGTATGACCGTGCCGGCTACGCCGTCGTCAAGGAGCCCCAAACCGGGAGCTATCTCGCCGTTGCCTCCAGCTTCCACAACATGTCGCATAAGGACCGAGACGAGCTCACCTTCGACCTGTACGAGCGCGGACACCGCGTCGTCAGCGATACAGGCATCTACCACAAGGATCCTGACGGCTACAGGGCCTTCCAGAGATCCCCGCAGGCACATACGACCCTCACCGCAGACGGGCAACCCTTCAAGCTGAGGGACAACGAGTACGGGAGCGGCATCCTCGCGACTGGGGTCGGCGACGGCTGGTACGCCATCCTCGGTGACAATCCCCTGTTGCACGTGCAGGGGGTCGATCACCGAAGGCTTCTGCTGTACAGGCCCGGAGAGTTGCTCGTGGCGCTCGACAGGCTGCGTTCCGCGGAGCGACACGAGTATCGGCGCTACGTCCAGCTGGGGCCCGATGTGCGGACGGATCGGCAAGGCGCCGACTTGGCGCTCGAGGCGACCGGTTTGCGCGCCGGCCTCTTCGACGACGAGTCGGAGCTGAGCTCGGATCGGAGCGTCGTCAGAGGCGAGCAGGACCCGCTCGGAGGGCTTACCTTCCCAAGCTTCCGCGAGGCCGTCCCCCGCAAGACGTTCACCTACCGATCACGCGCGCACGACGCCGAGCACGCGCTGACGTTCGACCTCGAGGCGGCGAAGGAGACCCGGGCAAGGGCTCTGCGCTCCACCAAGACGGAGAGCCGTGTGTTGCTGGAGACACCCGGCGCCGCGGACAGACGCCTGAAGATCGACCGCAGTGGTGCCGAGCTCGCCATCAGCGACGAGTTGGCCCGCTGAGCCACGCGCTCACCTACGCGCGTCCGCGGCGCGCGCCGCTACGCTCTTTGATCGCTGGCGGTGGAGCTCACTCCACACGTGGCGCTCCGACAGCTCCGCGTCCGTTCCACCCGGCGAGGCCATTCAGCGTGCGACCAATCAAAGCCACTTCCGGCCGCGCTGTCACGGCCACGTGCCTCGTGACCCTGGCGTGCGCCCTGATGGCGGGCCCGGCAATCGCCCAAGAGACGTGTCAGGGTCTACCTGCCACGCACGTGGGGACGAATGGCGACGACAAGATTGAGGGCACGTTCAGGCCCGATGTCATAGTCGCGCTGGGCGGGGACGACGAGGTCGAGGGCGTTGGCGACGAGGACCGCATCTGTGGCGGCGACGGAGCTGACGACCTGCTCGGAGGGCGCGGCAGCGACACGGTGGAGGGCGGCGAGGGGGATGACACCGTGGTCGGTGGCGACGAGCGCGACGACCTCTTCGGAGACGACGGCGCCGATGCCGTCCTAGGTGAGGATGGCAGCGACAGCATCAGCGGCGGCGACGGCCGGGACAAGCTGACGGGCGACAACGGACGCGACTCGCTGGCGGGCGACGCCGATGACGACAAGCTGATCGGCGACGAAGACGCAGATGTAGTGAGTGGTGGTGACGGCGCCGACGAGGCGATCGGCTCAGACGGCGACGACGAGGTGTCGGGCGATGCCGGGCTCGACGATCTATACGGCGGGAGCGGCGTTGACCTGCTACGAGGCGGAGATGACGACGACCACGTCAAGGGGGGCACCGGCGACGACGAGCTGAAGGGCGGCGACGCCGACGACGACCTGCTCGGAGGCTCGGGCCGCGACGAGTGCAAGGGACAGGATGGCGAGGGCGATTCGGCGTTCGAGTGCGAGCGCACGAAGGGGATTCCGTAGTGCTGGCCGCGTCTCGCTCGCTCCCGCGCGTTGCCTACCGCCTGTCGCTGGTGGGGACCGCGCTGGCCACGGCGCCGACGCTCGGCATGGCCGGCCCGGCCATCGCGGCGCCGCACTGTGACGGCGAGAAGGCGACGATCGTGGCCGAGGACGGCGAGGCCGAGCTTCGCGGCACGAAGCGCGAGGACGTCATCGTCGCCAGCGACGCGAGCGAGCAGATCGACGCCCGCGAGGGCGATGATCTCGTCTGCGCGCGCGGAGGCGACGACAGGGTCGCGGGTGCCGAGGGCGACGACGAGATACGCGCCGCCGATGGCGACGACTACGTGAACGGCGGCTCACAGGACGACGTCGTCGACGGCGCAGAAGGGGCCGACGATCTCCTTGGCGAGGATGGCGACGACGAGCTGGGAGGCGCCGAGGACAACGACGGTGTGTACGGCGGACGGGGAAGCGACAAGCTCAATGGCGAGGACGGGGACGACACCGTTGGAGGCGAGGAGGGAAGCGACAAGCTCAATGGGAAGGACGGGGACGACTTCCTGTCTGCAAGCGCCGGGCGCGACCGACTATCCGGGGGACGCGGACTCGATCGCGTCTACGGCGGGAGCGCCAGCGACACCCTGTTCGGAGGTCAGGAGGACGACGAGCTCTTCGGCGGGACCGACAACGACGACATGACTAGCGGCCCCGGGAACGACGACCTGGTCGGTGACGGTGGAAGCGACACCATGCGTGGGCTCGAGGGTGACGACGACATATTCGGCGGCGGGGTCGACGACACCATCTTCGGGGGCGAGGGGAACGACGACGTCTTCGGGGGGAATGGCGACGACGGTCTGTTCGGCGAGGCCGGCGACGACGAGCTGTTCGGCGCCTCCGGCGAGGACGCGCTCGATGGGGGGCCAGACGTGGATGCGTGCGACGGTGGGACGCGGATCGACGTCGCCGTGGAGTGCGAGAGCACTACGGACGTGCCCTAGCGCGAGTTTGCCTCAAGGGGACACGCGCGAGCGCTCGGCCGCCGTCGGCCACGGGCTCGGCTCGCATGCGTCCACTCCGAGCGTCTGCTGCATCATCACCGGCGCCTCGGCGTCGATCTCGGGGCAGGGTAGGTGTTCGGCGTGCCCCAGCGTGTGCCCGACCTCGTGGTTCACGAGGTAGCGCCGGTAGCCGGCCAGGTCGCCCTCGTACGGCTCCGCGCCCTCGAGCCAGCGCCAGGCGTTGAGCACCGCGCGCTTTCCGACGGCGCAGGAGAGCCGCCCGTGCGTGTCGTGCGGCACGCAGAGACGATCGGTAGCGTCCGGGCTCGCGACCGCAATGCGGAAATCCACCTCGCCGGAGTCCACGCGCTGCAGCGCCAACCCGCCGTCGGCGGTCCAGCCGCGCGGGTCGAAGAGCGCCCGCTCGATCTCCTCGACGAGCTCCGTGCGGTTGAGGGGTAGTCCGCTCTCGACGTCGATCGTGAAGCGCCGGGCGGTGCCCTCTCCGGCGACGGCGCTCGAGCCGGGAACGGTACGCAGGCGGCCGGTGCCCTCCACGTCGTAGGTTCGCTCGGCGAGCGCGCGCACTCCCGCCGGGCCCTCGAGACGAGGTGGGGCGCCGGAGCCGGCGAGCGACGACAGCGGCTGTAGGCGTGCGGCGGCGCGCCCGACTCCCGAGTCCCGCGGCTCGTCCTCGGTCGAGGTCCCGGTCGCGAGCGCGATCCCCGCGGCGGCCGCGATGACGGCGAGGGCCACCCGCGACCACTGGCGGCCGGCTCCGGTCGCTCCGGTACGTCTCATCGGCTGAGCGCGACTGTAACGCGTGAAGGAACTCCCCGCCCGCGCGCGAACCCTATGGCCGTGACTCGCACCGGGACCTCGGCGCTGACCCTCTCCGAGGAGATCCGTCAGCGCTTCGACGAGTTCTCGCGCTCGCAGAAGGACGTCGGCCAGTACATCGTCGACCACCTCGACGAGGCCGCCTTCCACACGGCCGAGGAGCTGGCCCGGCGCGCGAACACCTCGAGCTCGACCGTCGTGCGCTTCGCGCAGGCGCTCGGCTTCGAGGGCTTCCCCGAGCTCCAGGCCTCCGCGCGCGACGAGTACCGCCGCGCGCGCGAGACGGCAGCGGCGGCGGCGAGCGCGCTCGATGACGCCGCCCGCTCTTCCCGATCGACCAGACCGAGTTCGAGGCCGCGCTGGCCGCCGACCACGTGAACATCGAGGACACCGCGCGCAAGATCGACCGCGACGAGGTCGCCGCCGCGATCGAGGCCGATCTCGCGCGCGGAGCGGATCCTCCTCTGCGGCACCGACCAGATGGCGTTCTTCGCGAGCTACCTCCGCCACCTGCTGATGCTGCTCGACCTCCGCTGCGAGGTCGTCGCGAGCCCGAGCCAGGAGGGGCTCGCCCGGCTCGGCCGGATCGACGAGCGGACGCTCGTGATCGGCTTCTCGGCCGGCCGGCCGCACCCGCTCGTGGTGCGCGCGATGAAGCTCGCCCGCCACCGCCGGCGCCGCACGATCGCGATCGCCGACGCGACCCTGTCCGAGGTGGCGAAGCTCGCCGACCACCGGCTCTACTACTCGTCGAACAGCCCCGCCTACGTGCGCTCGCACGCCGCGCTGCTCTGCGCCTGGTCCAGGCGCTCGCCTACGGCGTCTACGCGCTCGACGAGTCGGCCTACGCGGACCGCATCAAGGCCTTCCGGCTGAAGTAGCCGGCCGCCCGGCTGGGCCGCGACCCGCCGCTAACATCGGCTCCATGAAGGACACCGCCACATTCCGCGTCAAGGCCGGGCCTCGCCGAGATGCTCAAGGGCGGCGTGATCATGGACGTGGTCACGGCCGAGCAGGCCCGCATCGCCGAGAGCGCCGGCGCCGCCGCGGTCATGGCGCTCGAGCGCGTGCCGGCCGACATCCGCGCCGCCGGCGGCGTGGCGCGCATGTCCGACCCGTCGATGATCGAGGAGATCCAGGAGGCGGTGACGATCCCGGTGATGGCCAAGGCCCGCATCGGGCACTTCGCCGAGGCGCAGGTGCTCGAGGCGCTCGAGGTCGACTACATCGACGAGTCCGAGGTGCTCACGCCCGCCGACGAGGCGCAACCACATCGACAAGTGGCGCGTTCAAGGTCCCGTTCGTCTGCGGCGCCACGAACCTCGGCGAGGCGCTGCGCCGCGATCGGCGAGGGCGCGGCGATGATCCGCACCAAGGGCGAGGCCGGCACCGGCAACGTCGTCGAGGCCGTGCGCCACATGCGCGCGATCCAGGGCGAGATCCGGCGGCTCGCGTCGCTCGAGGAGTCCGAGCTCGCCGGCGCCGCCAAGGAGCTCGGCGCGCCGCTCGACCTCGTGCGCGACGTGGCCGAGCGCGGGCCGCCTGCCGGTCGTCAACTTCTCCGCCGGCGGCATCGCCACCCCCGCCGACGCCGCGCTGATGATGCAGCTCGGCGCCGAGGGCGTGTTCGTCGGCTCGGGCATCTTCAAGTCCGAGGACCCGGAGCGCACGGCGCGCCGCGATCGTCGAGGCCACCACGCACTTCGACGACGCGCGAGCGCGTCGCGCGCGCGTCGCGCGACCTGGGCGCCGCGATGGCCGGGCTCGAGATCGCGGCGCTCGAGCGCCGGCGGCGGCGGGCTGATCCAGCACCGCGGCTGGTAGCGCGATGGCCGATCGGCGTGCTCGCCCTGCAGGGCGACTTCGAGGCGCACGCGAGCCTGCTCGAGCGGCTCGGCGCCGAGCCGCGCGATCGTGCGCACGCCCGCGCGACCTCGACGGGCTCGACGGCCTCGTGATCCCCGGCGGCGAGTCGACGACGATGATCGCTCGGGATCGAGCGCGAGGGGCTCGCCGAGCCGCTGCGCGAGCTCGTCGAGGGCGGGCGCGCCCGTGCTCGGCACCTGCGCCGGGCTGATCATGCTCGACCGCGACCACCTCGGCCTGCTCGACGTCGCGCGCGCGCCGCAACGCCTTCGGCCGCCAGGTCGCTAGCTTCGAGGCCGACCTCGACCTGGCCGGCATGGACGGCGAGCCCGCTGCGGGCGGTCTTCATCCGCGCGCCCGTGGGTCGAGGAGCACGGCCCGGCGGTCGAGGTGCTCGCCGAGGTCGACGGGCACCCGGTCGCGGTGCGGCAGGGCGACGTCCTGGCGGTCGCGTTCCACCCCGAGCTGGCCGGCGACGCGCGCCTCCACGCCTGGCTCGTCGAGCGGCGCGCGCGCGGGAGCGGCGCGTGAGGGACCAGCGCGCCGAGGCGCTCGCCCAGATCCTCGTCCGCTACTCGACGCGGGTGAAGAAGGGCGACGTCTGCGTGATCCAGTCGACGACGACCGCCGAGCCGCTCGTCCAGGCCGTGTACGAGGAGGTGCTGCGCGCCGGCGGGCTCCCGATCATGCAGCTCGCGACCGAGGGCGCCGCGCGCGGCGTTCTACGAGCTCGCCTCCGACGAGCAGCTCGACTGGATCCCGCCGACCGCCACCTGGGCGGCCGAGAACGCCGACGTGCGGATCGCGATCATGGCCGACGCCAACGCGCGCGAGCTGTCGCAGGCCGACCCGGCGAAGCAGGCGCGCGCGCAGAAGGCGCGCAAGCCGCTGATGGAGACGCTCGATGAAGCGCGCGGCGGCCGGCGAGTACCGCTGGGCGCTCACGCTCTTCCCGACCCACGCCTACGCGAGCGAGGCCGGCATGTCGCTCGCCCAGCTACGAGGACTTCTACTACGCGGCCTGCCTGGTCGACGACCCGGAGCCGGTCACCGCCTGGCAGCGCCAGTCGGACGAGGTCAAGCGCCTGACCGAGTGGATCCAGGGCAGGGAGGAGGTCCACATCACGGCGCCGGGCACCGACATCAAGCTGAACGTCGCCGGGCGCACGCTTCATCCCCTGCGTCGGCGAGCACAACATGCCCGACGGCGAGTTCTTCACCGGGCCGGTCGAGGACTCGGTCGAGGGCGAGGTCGCGTTCTCGTTCCCGGCGACCTACGGCGGGCGCGAGGTCGCCGGCGTCCGGTTCCGCTTCGAGGGCGGGCGGGTCGTCGACGCCAGCGGCCGAGCGCGGCGAGGACTTCCTGCTCGAGATGCTCGACACCGACGAGGGCGCGCGCCGGCTCGGCGAGCTCGGGATCGGCACGAACTACGGCATCGCCACCGGCACCAAGGAGATCCTGCTCGACGAGAAGATCGGCGGCACCGTGCACATGGCGATCGGCGATGAGCTACCCGGAGACGCGGCGGCGAGAACGACTCCGCCGTCCACTGGGACATGGTCTGCGACCTGCGCCAGGGCGGGTCGATCACCGTCGACGGCGATGGAGCTCCAGCGCGACGGCCGGTTCGTCGTCTAGGTCGCGGGTCGCGGGCGGCAGGTCGCAGGTCGCAGGACTGCGTCTAAGCGCGCCTAGGCGTCGCCGTCCCGATTCGCTGATGTATGGGGCCACGGCACGGGTCGGGTCCGCGACTGGTCACGGCGCTCAGACGCGATGCGGTCGCCGAGCCGGCAACGCTGCGAGGCATCCCCGACGGCGCTCCGTCCTCGCGATGTCTCGAGACGCTGCGCAATGGCGCTCGGCTCAGCGCGGCTAGCGCGAGGCGCTGAGGTCGGCAGCGGCCTCGCGCGTCGCATCCGAGACGTGGCGATCCTCGAGGAGGACGAGGGCGCCTCGGCGCGTGCGCGTCGCGCGACGCCGCCTGCGGTGCGCGCGGCGACGCGCAAGCGTGCGCCGCCCGTCGCCACCAGCCCGTCCTAGACTCGTAGTCGATGTCCGGGCATTCCAAGTGGTCGTCGATCAAGCACAAGAAGGGCGCCGCCGACGCCAAGCGCGGCCAGCTCTTCACCAAGCTCGCCCGCGCGATCCAGATCGCCGCGCGCGACGGCGGCGGAGACCCGGCCGGGCAACGCCGCGCTCGCGACCGCCGTCCAGAAGGCCAAGGACGCGCGGATGCCGAAGGACAACATCGAGCGCGCGATCGCCAAGGGCACCGGCGCCGACGGCTCCGACGCCGACGCGATCGAGACGGTCGTCTACGAGGGCTACGGGCCCGGCGGCGTGGCGATCATGGTCGAGGCGCTGACCGACAACCGCAACCGGACGGGCGCCGAGGTGCGCCACCTCTTCACCCGCAACGGCGGCAGCCTGGGCGAGCCGGGCTCGGTGGCGTGGAACTTCGAGAAGAAGGGGCGTGATCCTGGTCGACGCGACGCGCCACTCGGAGGACGACCTGATGGCGGCGATCGACGCCGGTGCCGAGGACGTGCGCTCGACGACGACGTGTTCGAGGTGATCACCGAGCCGGCCGACCTCGCCCGCGGTCCGCGCGGCGCTCGAGGAGGCCGGGGTGGCGCTCGACTCCGCCGAGCTCACCATGCGGCCGAGCAGCCGCGTGCCAGTCGAGGGCGGCGAGGTGGGCCGCTCGTGCGCCTGCTCGAGGAGCTCGAGGACCACGACGACGTGGCGGCCGTGCACGCGAACTTCGACGCCGACGCGTCGGCGCTCGAGCGGGCATCCGCGTAGCCAGGCTCGCCCGCCGCTCAGTCGATGCCGGTCTCCTCGAAAGCCGGAGCCCGCGCCACTCGCGCTCGGACTGGACCAGGAAGTAGTCGACGTCGGTGTCCCAGGTGTGGTCGCGGCCGTGGCGATTGAGGATGTAGCCGTAGCCGTGCGTGCGGTGGACCTTGCGGCCCGCTTGCCGGAAGGTCTTGATCAGAACGGTGTCCTCGCCGCGACCGCGCGACGGCCAGCCGCCGATCGCCCGCAGGGGCTCGCGCCGAGCCATCATCCCGCCGCCGGCGAGCCGCGGGTGCGCGTCGCCCTCCGTGTCGCCCATGAACCTGCGCAGGGTGAGGTCGATGTCCTCCAGATAAACGAACTCCGCCGCCTTGCCGACCAGGTCGGCGCCGGAGTACTCGCTCGCCAGCACCAGGTCCCAGAGGTGGTCGACCGCGTACTAGTCGTCGTCGTCCATCTTCGTCACGAGCGTCGCCCGAGGCCGCCTCGACGCCCTGGTTCAGGGCGTCGCCGAGCGTCAGCTCGGAGTCGACGTGGACGACCGTGAGCGGGCCCTCCACCTCGGCCCGAGCTGCGCCTCGACGTCGTCCGAGAACTCGTCGCCGTGGAGGCAGACACCAGCTCGCGCGGCTCGTAGTTCTGCCGGTTCACCTGCTCGACGCGAGCGCGAGGAAGTCCTTGCGGCGCGTCGCGAGGAGGACGCTTACGGTCGGGCTAGGGCGCGAACGGACGCTCGAGCGCGGCCCCGATGCGACGCCACGTCCCCTCGCGCGAATGGGCGCGAAGCGCGGCTCTGCGGACCGCCACGCTCATGCGCTCGCGGGCGTGGACGTCGGCGAGGTGCGGCGCACCTCGACGGCGGCGATCGCGTCCGCGAGGAGTCGCCCAGCAGTGGCGCAACGCGTCGGCGCCGTCGAGCGCGCCGATCGGTGCGCCGGCCGCGGCGGCGCGCGCGAGCACGGCCCCGCGAGCGGACGGGGAGGCGTGGAGCCCGGGATGGTCCAAAACGCCGCGGTACTCAGCCAGGCGGCGCGCCAGCTTGGACTCTCCCAGCGGCTCGCGGATCGCCGTGACCCCATCGGGCAGGTCGGCGCGCGAACGTCGATGTCCCCGAGCAGGTCCACCGGTCCACGCGCCGCCTTCCGTACGCGCGGAGCGCCGGGGCCCGTCCTCGCTGAGGCGCCGGGCGTCCCGATGGCGGCGAATTCGCCCGATCGGTCGCTGGCGGAACCCGACCGGATTGACGACTCGCGGGTCGAACGGCGGCACGAAGGGAAGCGCGCCGGGCGCCGGCCCCAGGCGAGGTCCGCCAGGCCGTTCCAGAGCGGCTCGCCTCCTGCCTCGGCGAGCGATTCCGAGCACCGCAGCGCCCTGGTCGCGCGCCTCCGCCGCGAGTCGAGCCAGCGCGCCGGCGTCGAATCCGGTCGGGGTCGGGTCGAGCACGAGCACGTCCCTGCCACCCAGCCCGGCCGCTCCGCCCTCGGGGTTCACGACGATCGCGTCGACCTCTGGGCCGAGCGTGGTGAATCCCTCCTGCCCGACGAACGCCGCCGTCACGTCGAGCGCGGCGGCCCCGCGTCGACCTCTTGAGGCGGGAACCGACGCCATCGCGGCGAAGGTAACAGGTAGCCTCCACGCCGCTGCGCCCGCGCCGGGCCTTCCTGGGCGACGCCCCGCCGGTCCGATCGCCGGCCGCGAGGAGCCGCCCGATCGACGCGGAAAGGAGCGACATCACCACGCGCGACCCTGAACCGAGCGCCGAGCGCACCGGCTCGCCGTCGCCCGCGCGGGTGCGGGCGAACGACTGGCGGGCGATCGAGGTGCCGGCGCTCGGCGAGTGGTCGCCCGACCGATCCGTGACCGTCATCGTCCCGGCGGGCGGAGACCAAGCTCGCCTTTCGACGACGGTGGCGGCGCTGATCGAGCAGACCTACCCGCGCGCGCTGACTCAGGTCCTGCTCGTTGGCGAGCCACCGGGGGAGCCGCTCGATGGGGCGGCGGAGCTCGACGCGGATTTCGTGGCGGGCGATCCCGAGGGGCAGCGGCCGCTGGACGCGGTCGAGGCGGCGGCTCGCGGGGACATCCTCCTGTTCGTCGATGAGGGGCTGGTGCTGCCACGGCGGGCGCTCGACGCGCACGCGCGCTGGCATCACGCGATCGGCGACGCCGCGGTGCTCGGCGTCCGGCGCGCGATCGCCGGTGGGCCGGTCGACCCGGGAGCCGTGGCCGCAGCCGCGCGGTCGGACGAGCTGGCCTCGCTGCTCGGCGGCGAGGAGGCCGCGAACGACGATTGGGTCGAGGAGGCGCTCGAGTCGACGAACCGCCTCACCGATGAGCGGCTCGACCTGTTCCGCGTGGGCTCGCGGGGAAGCCTGTCGGTCCGCGCCGAGACGCTCGCCGGCGCCGGCGGTCCCGGCCTCCCGCCGTCCGTCGACCCGCACGGGATCGAGCTCGCCTACAGGCTGTTCACCTACGGAGCGATCCTGGTGCCGGACGACGACGCCGCGGGCTGGCAGCGAGCGCCCGAGCCGCGACCACAGGACGGCGCCGACGGTCTGGAGCTCGAGCGCCTGGTGCCGGTCGGGGGGTTCCGGCGGCGGGACTCCGGGCTGATTCGCGCGGTGCCGGCGATCCACGTGACCGTGGCGGTCGGCGACCAGCCGGCCGCCGCGGTCGCCGAACGGGTTGGGCTGCTCCTCGCCTCGGGTGCGGCGGACGTCTCCGTGGCGCTGGAGCTCGAACCCGGCTACCCGGAGCGGAGCGGCTGGAGGCGGCGATCGCCGCGGATCCTCGGATCTCGCTCGGCGGGGGACGGCGCCGGCCGGCTGTCCCGTTGACGCTCGTCCTGCCCGCCGCGGCCCGGCGCGACTCGCGGACGCTGGGCGACGTCCGCGAGCTGATGCTCGAGGAGTCGCTCGGCGCCCTTTACTCGCACGGTCCCCGGCCAGCCGCCGCCGCGCAGCCGACCGTGCGCGCGCACGCGACGCGCGCGCTCAACCGCGTGCGGCGGATCGCGGCCAACGAGGAGGCGACGAGGAGGAGCTGATCGGCGAGCTGTTCCGGGAGCGGTGGGTGAGCGGCGTCGAGATCGGGGTCAGGGACCGGGACGACCCGGCTCCGGAGCTCGCCGACCAGGGGCCGCTCTCGACCAACCCCGAGCTGGTCCGCGAGCGGTCGCGAACGAGCCGCGAGCGGAGCAGCGCCGAGCGCGAGCAGGCCGCCGCCGAGAAGGGGCGGCACCGAGTCGAGCACCTCCACGACCGCCTCGAGGTCGCGCCGAGCGCTGCGCGCGTGAAGGACGCGAAGGCGCCGCCGAGCGGGAGCGTGCGCGCGCCGACATCGGAGCGCGACCGGCGCGGCGACGCCGAGCGCAAGCTCAAGGCGCTCAAGCGGAGCCGCGCGCACCGGCTCGCACGAGCGCTTTGGCGGGTGCGCCGAGCGCTCGCGCCGCGGCCGAGACGGTCGCGATAGGCGCGGCAGGCGTCCGGCGCCGGACGCAGAATCCCTCGGATGGTGGTCGTCCTCGGCATCGATCCCGGCACCGCGCACACGGGCTACGGCGTCGTCGTCTCGCGCGGGCAGCGGCTCGCGGCGCTCGACGGCGGCGTCATCGGCACCGGCCCCGACGAGCGCCTCGAGCGGCGGCTGGCCCGGATCCACGCGCGCGTCTGCGACCTGATCGCCGAGCACCGCCCGGCGGCCGTCGCGGTCGAGGACCTCTTCTTCGGCCAGAACGCCCGCACGGCGTTCGCCGTCGGTCAGGCGCGCGGCGCGGTGCTCCTCTCCGCCGGGCTCGCGGGCGTGCCCTGCTACTCGTACACGCCCGCAGGCGGTCAAGCAGGCGGTCTGCGGCTCGGGCGGCGCCGAGAAGGACCAGGTCCAGCGGATGGTCGGCGCGCTGCTCGCGCTGCCCGAGCCCGCCCGGCCGACGATCACGCCGCCGACGCCCTCGCGGTCGCGATCTGCCACGCGAACGGCGGCTCGCTCGCGGCGCCGCGCTCGGATGATCGCCTCGGTTCGCGGCGACGGTCACGGTCCGGCGGCCCGACCACGTGGTGATCGAGTGCGGCGGGGTCGGCTACCGCCTCGCCGTCTCGGCCGAGACCCTGCGCGCGGTCCCGGCCGCGGGGCAGCGAGGCGCGGCTCGCACGACGCACCTCGTCATGCGCGACGACGGGATGCACCTGTTCGGCTTCGCCACCGAGGAGGAGCGCGACCTCTTCCTCATGCTCGTCGGGGTCCAGGGCGTCGGGCCGAAGGTCGCGCTCGCGGTCCTGTCGGGCGGCACCCCGCGCGAGCTCCTGAACGCGATCGCGGCCGGCGACTCGGCGCGCTTCCAGGCCGTTCCCGGGCATCGGCAAGCGCACCGCCGAGCGGATCATCGTGGAGCTGCGCGAGAAGGTCGCCGAGCCCGGGCCGGACGCGATCGTCATCACCCGGAGCGACGACCCGCACACGCTCGCGCGCGAGGGCCTCGTCGGGCTCGGCTTCAGCGCCGAGGAGGCCGACGCGCTGCTCGAGACGCGCGAGCGGCGACACGCCCGAGGACCTGATCGCCGAGGCGCTGAGGGCGGCGCGGTGAGCGGCGAGCGGATCCGGACCCCCGGGGCCGAGCGGCTCCACGACGCCCGCGCCGCCGCCGGCGAGGACGAGCTCGACCGCTCGCTTCGCCCGCGCCGGCTCGAGGACTTCGTCGGACAGGCGTCGGTCAAGGACCAGCTGGCGGTGTTCATCGAGGCCGCGAGGGCGCGCGGGCGAGGCGCTCGACCACGTCCTGCTCGCGGGCCCGCCGGGGCTCGGCAAGACGTCGCTCGCGCAGATCGTGGCCGCCGAGCTCGACGCGCCGTTCGTCCAGACCGCGGGCCCGGCGCTCGAGCGGAAGGGCGACGTCGCCGTCCTACCTCACGGCGCTCGAGCCGCGCTCGGTCTTCTTCGTCGACGAGATCCACCGCCTCCCGCGGGCGCTCGAGGAGACCTTCTACCCGGCGATGGAGGACCGCAGGCTGCCGATCACCGTCGGCCAGGGAGCGGGCGCGCGGGTCGTGACGCTCGACCTGCCGGAGTTCACGATGATCGGCGCCACGACGCGAGCCGGGCTCCTCACCACGCCGCTCCGGGACCGCTTCGGGGTCACCCACCGGCTCGACCTCTACGCGCCGGAGGACCTCGCCGCAGATCGTGCTCCGGTCGGCGGGCATCCTCGGGATCGCGGTCGAGCCCGAGGGCGCCGCGGTCCTGGCGGGCCGCGCCGCGCGGCACGCCGCGGGTGGCGAACCGCCTCCTTAAGCGGGTCCGCGACTACGCGGAGGTGCGCGGCGCGGGGCGGATCGACGCCGAGGTGGCGCGCGAGGCGCTCGACCTGCTCGAGGTCGACGCCGCCGGCCTCGACCGGCTGGACCGCGAGATCCTCCGGCGCGATCTGCGAGAAGTTCGACGGCGGTCCGGTCGGGCTCTCCACGCTCGCCATCGCGGTCGGGGAGGAGTCCGACACGATCGAGGACGTCTACGAGCCCTACCTGCTCCAGCAGGGCCTCGTCAAGCGCACGCCGCGCGGCCGCGTCGCGACCGACGCCGCGTACGCCCACCTCGACCTGGCGCCGCCCCGCCGGGCCGCAGCGAGCCTGTTCTGAGGGAGCTCCCGTCGCCCTCGACGCCGGAGCTAACCTGCTCTTTAGAGCTGGACCTAACCTTCGCCCCGGAGCCATGCCGAACTTCATCTGCCCCAACTGCGGGAACCGCAGCATCTCGACGGACCGGACCGCCGGCTTTCGCGATCGGCCGCGCGGCTGCTCGAACTGCGGGTTCGGCTTCCTCTTCGAGCTGCTCGACGACTACTACCCCGCGCCGAACGCCGCCTTCATCGTCTGTGACGCCGAGGCGCGCGTGATCGGCTGCGGGCGCGGCGTGCGCGAGTTCGTGGGCCTGGGGGACAAGGACCTGATCGGGCAGGTCGGTTCAGGACGTCCTGGGGCTCGAGTGGCAGAACGGCGACGACCACATCGGCACGGCGCTCGAGTGGGGCGTCCGCGTGATGGACAAGCAGGTCGTGGTCCACGCCGAGGGAGATCGGCCGGAGCCGGCGAAGGCGGACATCTTCCCCGCGTACGACGAGGACGGCGGCCTCCTATTGGTCCTGACCCCTAAATAGACCTCGCGTGGCGAGTCGCCGGCGCAACCTGCTGATCATCGCGCTCGTCCTCGGGCTGCTCGCGGCCTCGGCGTACGTGATCCTGAACAAGCCGACCCGGCTCGGTCTCGACCTGAGGGGCGGGGTCGAGCTCGTCTACGAGGGTCAGCCGACGCCGCAGGTGCCCGAGGTCACCCCGCAGGCGATCGACGACTCGATCGAGACGATCCGCAAGCGGACCGACGCGCTGGGCGTGTCGGAGCCGGAGATCCAGCGCTCGGGGGCGACGCAGATCTCGATCGGCCTGCCGGACGTGCAGAACGTGGACCGCGCGATCGAGCAGGTGGGCACCACGGCGCAGCTCCAGTTCTACGACTGGGAGCCGAACGTGCTCACGAGCGAGGGCGACCTCATGACGCTCGCGGAGGCGCAGCAGTCGGGCGGGGGCGGCAACCCCGACCAGCTCACGCGCCCGCTGTCGCTGTTCGACGCGGTACAGCGCGCGAGCGAGGCCCAGCCGACCGCCGACGAGGACGACCTGCCGCCCGGCGGCGCCGACCCGGCGACCGTCGAGCGCTTCGGCGACGACGACGCCCAGATCCAGGAGTACTACGACCAGCAGAACGACACGGCCGAGGACAAGTACTACCTCTTCGGGCCGGACGAGCAGCGGATCGCCGGGCCGGAGGCCACCTGCGAGGACCTCCTGTCCGGCTTCGAGGAGACCGCCGCCGCGGGCGGAGCCGACCGCAAGGTCCCGGGCGGCAGCGCGTGCGAGGAGGAGCTGGCCGCGCTTCCGGTCGATGGCGGCCCGCCGGACGAGAGCCAGGCGGTGCTCGTGCCGCGCGGGATCGTGGTCGTGACCGCGTCCCGTCCTCCGAGCCTCCCCGCGACGGCGCCGTTCGACCGCTACAACATCCTCGAGGACGACTCGGAGCTCTCGGGCGACGACATCCGCGAATCCCGAGCAGAACTTCGACCCGCAGACGCAGGCGCCGGTCGTCACGATGGACTTCACCGACCAGGGCCGCGAGGCGTTCGCGGCGGTCACACAGCGGATCGCCCAGCGCGGCGCCGAGCAGATCCGCCCACCGGGCGCTCCGCCTGAGGCCACCTTCCAGCGCTTCGCGATCACGCTCGACAACGAGATCGTCTCGCTCGCGACGATCGACTACGTAGAGAACCCCGAGGGGATCGACGGCAGGACCGGCGCGCAGATCACCGACATCGGCACGCTCCAGGAGACGCAGGACCTCGCCGAGAGCCTGCGGATCGGCGCGCTGCCGATCCAGCTCGAGCTGATCTCCAACACGCAGGTCTCCGCGTCGCTCGGACAGCAGGCGCTCGACCAGGGCCTCCTGGCGGCGGGCGTCGGCCTGGCGCTCACGATGATCTTCCTGGTCGCCTTCTACCGCGTGCTGGGCGTCGTCGCGGGTCTCGCGCTCGTGACCTACGCGATCCTGCTGTTCGCGCTGGTCAAGCTGATCCCGATCACGCTGACGCTGCCCGGGATTGCCGGCCTGATCCTCACGCTCGGGGTCGCGGCCGACGCGAACATCGTCATCTTCGAGCGGATCAAGGAGGAGGCGCGGCTGGGCCGGTCGATCCCCGCCGCGATCGCCGCCGGGTACGGCAAGGCGCTCAGGACGATCGTGGACGCGAACGTGGTCACGATCGGAGTCGCGTTCATCCTGTTCATGCTCGCGACCGCCGGCGTCAAGGGCTTCGCCTTCACGCTCGGCGTCGGAACGCTCGTCTCCCTCTTCACGGCCGTGCTCGCCACCTCGGCGATCCTGGGCTCGATCAGCCGGACCCGGCTGATGCGCTCGCGCCACGCGCTCGGAGCGGGGGAGGAGCGCGTCCGCTGGCGCTTCGACTTCATGGGCAAGTCGAAGTGGTTCTTCGCCACGTCGGGCGTCATCCTCGCCGCCGGCTCGCTCGCGATCGCCGCGCTCGGGATCAACTTCGGCATCGACTTCGAGTCCGGCACGCGGATCAAGACCCCGCTCGAGCAGCCGGCGACCGTCGACGAGGTTCGCGACGCGCTGCCCGCCGACCTCCAGGACGCGGAGATCCAGCAGGTCGAGGAGCCCGAGCTCGGCGAGACCGTGTTCCAGATCAACACCGGCACGCTCCAGCCGGGCCAGGACGCGCAGGTCCGCGACGCGCTCGACCAATCCTTCGGGGTCGAGGAGGCGAACTTCTCGAGCAACTCGATCGGTCCGACGTTCGGGGCCCAGATCGCCCGGACGGCGGTGATCGCGATCATCGCCTCGCTCATCCTGATCTCGCTCTACATCGGGCTGCGATTCGAGTTCAAGTTCGCCGTTCCAGTGTTGATCGCCCTCGCGCACGATCTTCTGATCACGGCGGGCGTCTACGCGCTGACCGAGCGCGAGGTCACTACCTCGACGGTCGCGGCGCTTCTCACGATCCTCGGCTACTCGCTCTACGACACGATCATCGTGTTCGACCGAATACGCGAGAACGTGCCGCGAATGCCGCGGGCCACGTTCTCCCAGATCGTCAACCGCTCGATGTCGGAGGTGCTGACCCGGTCACTGGTCACGAGCCTCTCGACGCTGCTGCCGATTACGGCGCTCATGCTGTTTGGCGGGGAGACGCTGAGGGATTTCGGCTTCGCCCTGCTTGTCGGCGTGCTCTCGGGCACCTACTCCTCGATCTTCATCGCGTCGCCCGTGCTCACCGCCTGGAAGGAGCGCGAGCCGCTCTACCGGCGCCGGCGCCTCCTGGCGCTCCAGGACCACGGCGGAGTCGTGCCGGCGTTCGCCGACGAGTCGCTCGGAGGCGCACGCGAGGCGGACCGCCCCGCCGCGCCGGCCGAGCGCCCGGACCGCCCCGAGCGTCCGCCGCCCGAGCCGGCGGCGTCGCCGGAGACGCCCGCGGCCGCTCCGGCCGAGCCCGCCCGTGCCGAGCCGGAGCACGCGCCGGCATCGCGGACGTCCTCGACCGGTACGCGGCCGCGCGACGTCGTCTCCGGTGCCCCGATCGGGGGCGACGGAGCCGGCGAGGAAGCGCGCGACGGCGGCCGCGGCGCCGAGGAGGACGGCGGCGCCGAGGGCGACGGCGGAGTCGCGGGCGAGGGCGAGGAGCCCTCCACCCCCGCCCGGGCCGGCGGGTCCCGATCCGGCTCGGCCTCGAAGCGGCAGCGCAAGCGGAAGAAGCACGGTCGCCGATGAGCCTGCTCGTCTGGATCATGATGGGGATCGCGATCTGGCACTTCGCCGTGTTCGTCCCCGATCGCTTCGAGGGCGGCATCGTGGGCGCGTTCCTCGCCGCCGTGGCGGGCGCCGCGGTCTTCGGCTTCATCGTGTCCGGGCTCTCGGTCCCGGGAGCGAATGACACCCACGTCGGCCAGGCGTTCCTTGCGATCCCGGGCTCGCTGATCGGGCTCGGCATCTCCTACGCGTACGGCTCGCGACGGGAGGCCGAGGCGGGCACGGCTTAGCGCGGCTGGTCGCGGCGGTGCCCCGGAGGTTCGCCCGCCGTCCCGCGACGCGAACGTACATTTCACCCACCTACAGGGGGGCAAACCGTACGTTCACCGATCCCCGCCGAGGCCATGGGGGCGGTTCCGTCGCCCCCCGCGACCACAATCCCGCGCGTGCCGGCCGACGCGGTCAGATGGAGCTGCTCGCCCTATTCCGTGGAGGCGGCCGACGCGATCGCGCGCGAGCTTTCCGTCTCGACGACGCTCGCGGCGATCCTCGTGCGCCGCGGCTACGACTCGCCCGCGACGGCGAAGGCCTTCCTAGCCGCCGCCGACCGCCACGACCCGGGCGAGCTCGACGGGATGGCCGCGGCGTGTGAGCTGATCCTCGGGCACGTCCGGCGAGGCAGCCGGATCGTCGTGCACGGCGACTATGACGTGGACGGAGCGGCCTCGACGGCGATCATGGTGCGCGCCCTGCGCTCCCTCGGCGCCGATCCCGCCTGGCACCTGCCGAGCCGGTTCGAGGGCGGCTACGGGCTCGCGGATACCACGGTCGACCGCCTGGCCGAGCAGGGGACGGGTCTCCTGGTCACGGTCGACTGCGCGATCACGGCCGTCGACGAGGTCGAGCGGGCCCGCGCGCGCGGGATCGACGTGGTCGTGACCGACCACCATCGCCCGGGCGAGCGCCTCCCCGACTGTCCGATTCTCCATCCCGCGCTCGGCGCGTACCCCTTCCGGGACCTGTGCGCCGCGGGCGTGGCCCACAAGCTCGCGATCGCGCTCGCGCGCGCCGCGGGGGAGGACCCGGCACGGGCGGACGAGGACCTGGACCTCGTGGCGCTCGCGACCGTCTGCGACGTCGTGCCGCTCCGCGGCGAGAACCGCCGCCTCGTGCGCGACGGCCTTGTCGCGCTCGCGCGCACCGGCAAGCCCGGGCTCCGCGCCCTGATGCGCGTCGCGGCGCTCGACCCGGGGCAGCTCGACGAGCGCGCGGTCGGCTTCCGCCTCGGCCCGCGGCTGAACGCCGCCGGGCGGCTCGGGACGGCCGACGCGGCACTCGAGCTGCTCCTCACCGAGGACGAGGAGCGGGCGGCCGAGGTCGCCGACGAGCTCGACCTGCTGAACCGCGATCGGAGGGACGCCGAGACGCGGATCCTGTTCGCCGCGGAGGCGGCGCGGGCGGAGCAGGCGCACGAGCCCGCATACGTGCTCGCGGGGGAGGGCTGGCACCCCGGCGTGATCGGGATCGTCGCCTCCCGGATGGCCGAGCGGCATCACCGCCCCTGCGTCCTCGTGGCGCTCGACGGCGACGGCGGGCGCGGGTCGGGACGCAGCATCCCGGCCTTCGACCTGCACGCCGGGCTCGGGGCCTGCGCGGCGCACCTTCGCCGCTTCGGGGGCCACCGCGCGGCGGCCGGGCTCGAGATCGACGCCGGTTCCGTCGACGCGTTCCGGGCCGCGTTCGTCGCGCACGCCGCCGGGGTCCTGAGCGTCGACGACCTGCGCCCGGTCCACGCCGTGGACGCGGTGGTGCCGGCCGGGGCGCTCGGGATGCCGCTCGCGGAGGAGCTCGCGCTCCTCGCGCCGTTCGGCCAGGGCAACCGCGAGCCGACCCTGCTCGCGCCGGCGGTGCGAATCGACGCAGTCCGCGCGATGGGCGGGGAGGGGCAGCACGCGCGCTTCTCGCTCGTCGGCGGCGCGGGCCGCGCGGCGGGGGTTGCGTTCCGCACTCCGCCGCGGTCGCTCGCCCCGGCGGCCGACGAGCCGCACGATGCCGCCGTCGGCCTGGAGCTCCGCGAGTGGATGGGTGCGATCGAGGCGCGCGTCGTGCTCCGCGCGCTCGCGCGGATCGAGCCGGGGCGCTGCACGGTCCTGGGCGAGTCGGGATCCCTCTGGGAGGCGATCGAGCGCGAGTGGGCCGCCGATCCCGCGGACGGGGCGTCCGTCCCGCGGAAGCTCGCCGGGGAACGCCCGGCGGTGCGCGACGTGCGCGGGGCCGGGTTCGCCGGCGTGGCCGGCGACCTGCTTTCGAGCGGCGGGCGGGTGCTCGTCCTGTGCGCGGACGCCGAGCACCGCCGGCCCGCGCTCGAGCGAGTCGTCGCCGGGCTTGCGCGCCTCCCGGTTGGGCCGGACGACAACAGTGGAGACGACGTCGCGGTCGCGTCCTGGGAGGCGGTCTTCTCCGATCCTGCTCTCGTCGCATCGTTCCAACACGTCGTCGCCCTCGACCCTCCGGTCGCCGAGCGGCAGGTCGACGCCGTGGCGGCGGCCGGTTGCCGGGACGGCGGCGGCTTCGTCCACCTCGCCTGGGGCCACCCCGAGGTCGAGTTCGCGCTCACCGTCGCGGCGCGCCGAGCTCGAGCTCAGGGAATCGCTCGCGGCCGTGTATCGAGCCGTTCGGGCCGCCGGCAGCCTGGAGGGTGACGCGCTCGCCGCGGCGCTTCGCGGCGAAGGGGCGCATCCACGCTCACCCGCGTGGTGCGGGCGCCTCGTGCGCGTGCTCCGCGAGCTCGCGCTGATCGAGTACGAGGCGACGCCGCAGGGCCAGGGCGCCTGCCGCCTGGTCACCGGCGCGCCGCGAACGGCGCTCGAGCGCTCGGCTGCCTACCGCGCGTATCAGGCGCGGCTCGCGTCGGCACGGGAGTACCTCTCGCGCGAGGCGGCGGCGCTCTCCGGGAGCGAGCGCGGGCGCCTAGCCGCGCCCGGGGGGCTGGTCGGCCATCTATAGGGTCTCGCCCGCATGACGGACGGCGCGCCGACCGACCGTCTCGACCGGGGCACCCTCATGGCGCTCGCGGCGATGGCGCTCGGCGTCTTCGTCGTGGCCAACGACTTCAGCGCGCTGAGCGTCGCGCTGCCGCAGATCGAGGCTGACTTCGACTCCGACGTCAGCACCGTGCAGTGGGTCATCAACGCCTACGCGCTGGTCTTCGGCGTCCTCATCGTCTCGAGCGGGCGGCTCGCCGACCTCTTCGGCCGGCGGCGGATCTTCTTCGTGGGCGCGGGCGTCTTCGCCGTCTTCTCGCTGCTCGCCGGCGCGGCGCAGAGCGACGCGTGGCTCATCGCGTGCCGCGCGCTGATGGGAATCGGCGGCTCGATGATGTGGCCGGCCGTCCTTGGCATGACGTTCGCGCTGCTGCCCGACAGCAAGGCCGGGCTCGCGGGCGGACTGATCCTCGGCGTCGCGGGCCTCGGTAACGCGCTCGGGCCCCTGATCGGCGGCTTCCTCACGGACGCGCTGAGCTGGCGCTGGATCCTGTTCGTCAACCTGCCGGTGGCCGGCTTCGCCGCGCTCATCACGTGGCGCAAGGTCCACCTCACTGAACCGGCGAGGGGCAAGGAGCGGCTCGACTACCGCGGGGTGGCGATGCTCACGATCGCGCTCGTGGCGCTGCTCCTCGCCCTCGACGAGGTGCCTGAGCTCGGTTGGAGCGATCCGCGCATCATCGGGCTGCTGGTCCTGACCGCCGCCCTGCTCCCGGCGTTCGGGCTCGCCGAGCGTGCGGCGGGTGGGCGCGCGCTCGTGCCCCGCGACGTGATGGGTAACAGGCAGTTCGCGCTCGCGTGCCTCGCCGTCCTGTTCATGTCCGCGGCGTTCTTCGTCGCGCTCCTCTACCTGCCGCAGTTCATGCAGAAGCTCCTCAACTACTCGGCGCTCGAGGCGGGCGTGGGCCTCCTGCCGATGATGGCCTTGTTCGCGATCAGCTCGTTCGTCGCCGGCCCGCTCTACCAGCGAGTGGGCGCGAAGGCGATCGTCTCCGCCGGGGCGGGATGCGTGGCGATCGGCATGTTCCTGCTGTCGCTCGTCCAGGCCGATGCCGAGTACACCGCGCTCGTGCCCGGGATGGCGGTCCTGGGCCTCGGCATCGGCCTGTTCTACTCGTCGATCACGACCGCGGGTGTCACGGCCATCGACCCGTCGCGCGCGAGCCTTGCCGGAGCGATCGTCTACATGTGCCAGGTCGCGGGCGGCGCGATCGGCCTCGGCCTGACCACGACGATCTTCACCTCGATCTCGCAGGCAAAGGTCGAGGACGAGGTGGCGGCGACCGGAGCGGGGCTCACCGGGCGGGAGGTCGACGCCGTGGACGGGATCCTGGCGGGCACCGAGTCCGCGAATCAAGCAGTCGCCGACCTGAGCTCACGGGCTTTCGGGGAGGTAGAGACCGTCGTGCGCGAGGCGTTCGTCGACGGGTTCTCGGCGGGCTTCCGGCTCAACGCGATCCTCGCGGCCGTGGCGTTCGCGATCGCCGTGCTCCTGATCGGCGGCTCACCGCACCGCCGGCGAACGGCTGAGACGCCGACGCCGGCCGCCGAGCCTTCGGGCTAGCAATAACTGCGCCACGACGGCGGTGATCCCGACAAGAATCCTGCCCTGAGGTCGCATAGCGACACGTAGGCAGGACGCTCCCCTCTAGACGGACCAGTCTGGAAACTCGCGCCCGGTGTACTCGCGGAAGCGGTCGATGTCGTCTCCCAACGCCTCCGCCAACTCGGCGCGGACGCGGTCGTCCACGACCGGCCGCTCGACCTCCTCGGTGAGCTTCATCCGCGGCTCGAGCCGGCTCCAGATCGGCGCGGGTAGCCGCGGCCCGTGGGCGCCGATCAGCGTCTTTCGCTGCTTGCTGTCGGTCTCGTGGCGCAGGCGCGAGTAGCGCTCGTCCTCGAACGCCTCGTCGACGCCCAGGAAGCGGAAGACGCGCCGCAGCGTCGCCGCACGATCGCCACGCAGGTCGTCCTGCGCGAGGACCAGCACCCGCTCGTCCGGATAGAGGTCGAGGAACGCCCGGAGCTGCGCGTGGTAGCGGCTGCGGGGGATGTAGCTCGCACCTGGCTCGAAGACCGTCGCGCGCAGGTCGCTCCTGGCCAGCAGGCCGCGCGACGCCTCGCGCTTGCGCCGCACCGCTCGGTTGTGGACGTACTGCGCGACGATCCGCTCGATCGGATCGCGGACGAGGTATATGAGCCGCGCATCGGGAACGACCGAGTGCAGCCTCTCCGGGCACGCCGGCGAAGTAGGGGTCGGCCGTGTAGTTGGGGGAGGACTCGCCGCGGACCGGCGCATCGTCGGCGAACTGGCTCGCGTACCAGTCCACGCCCCGCGGCCAGTTGCGCTCGGCGATGAAGAAGTTGAGCTCCTTCGGACGCGACATCTCGATCTCCGGGTGGAGCGAGAGGTAGTAGTGCAGCGCACTGGTGCCGCACTTCTGCGCGCCGATCACGACGAGGTTCGGGAGCACGGCGAGCCGGGCGCCCGAACGCCTAGATCGACCAGTCGGCGAAGTCGCGGCCGGTGTACTCGCGGAAGGCGTCGATGTCGTCCTTCAGCCTCGCCGTCAGCTCGGAGCGCAACCGCTCGTCCACGAGCGGGCGCTCGACTTCCTCCGTCAGCTTGACCCGCGGCTCGAGCCGGCGCCAGATCGGCGCCGGGAGGCGCGGTCCGTACATCCCGATGCGTGTGCGCCGCTCCTTCTTCCCCGTCTGGTGACGCATCCGCGAGTACTTGGGACTCTCGAACGTCTCGTCGACCTCGAGGAAGCGGAATACCCGCTTGAGCGTTCCCATGCGGTCGTCGCGCAGGTCGTCCTGGGCCAGGACGAGCAGCCGCTCCTCGGGATAGAACTTGAGGAACTGCTTGACCTGGGAGTGGTAGCTCGAGCGCGGGATGTAGGTCGACCCCTCGTTCATCACCGTCGTTCTCAGGTCCTTGTTGCTGCGCCGCTTCGTGTAGTTGTGGACGTACTGCGACACGATGCGATCGATCGGGTCGCGCACGAGGTAGATCAGCTTGGCGTCGGGCACGAAGCCGTGCATCCGCTTGGCCACGCCCTTGAAGTGCGGGAAGGCCGTGTAGTTGGGCGACGACTCGCCGCGCACCTTCGCGCTCGGCTCGAAGTGGCGCTCGTACCACTCCTCGCCCTCCGGCCAGTTGCGCTGCTTGATGAAGAAGTTGAGCTCCTTCGGCCGCGACATCTCGATCTCGGGATGGAAGCTCAGGTAGTAGTGGAGGGCGCTTGTGCCGCACTTCTGCGCCCCGATCGTGATCAGGTTCGGCAGCACGCGAGCGGGGGCTTCCACGGACATCGCGGCCGAAAGGTTAACGAGGCGGCAGGCCGCGAATTCCGCGCGTGACGGCGTCCCCCGGGGCTAAACTCGGCCACGATGGCGAAGCTTCCCAAGCCCGGCACGGCGCGTGCGAAGGCCGAGGGCCGGCGTCGCGGCGCGACGGGGTCCGGCCAGAAGGACGCCAAGAAGACGGCGAAGGCGAAGAACGGGTCGAGCGGCGGCTCGCGGCCGCGCAAGCGAGCGCGGAAGCCCGCCGCCGCGAAGAGCGCGGCCCGCTCGGGCGGCGGTGCGACCGCGCTCGCCGATGGCTTCGACCGCGACCCCGTGGACGAGGCCCCCGCGGGCGCCGCCGTCGAGGGCATCGACTCGATAACCGACGAGGAGCGCGAGCTCCTGGGCGACCTGCTCGCCGTCGTCGAGGAGCATTCGGCCCCGGACCGCCGCGAGGTGGATCGCGGCCTGGTCGAGGGCGCGTTCCTCTTCGCCTGCGACCGCCACTCGGACCAGCGGCGGGGGTCCGGCGAGGACTTCATCACGCACCCCGTCGGCGTCGCGAAGATCTGCGCCGGGATGCGGCTCGACACGGAGACGCTCTGCGCGGCGCTCCTCCATGACACGGTCGAGGACACGAGCGCCTCGCTCGACGAGGTCCGCGAGCGGTTCGGCGAGGAAATTGCGGCGCTCGTCGACGGGGTCACGAAGCTCACCGGGATCACCTTCCACAGCCGCGACGACCGGCAGGCGGAGAACTACCGCAAGATGATCGTCGCGATGGCCCAGGACATCCGGGTCGTCCTGATCAAGCTCGCCGATCGCCTCCACAACATGCGCACGATCGCCGGCCTGCCCAAGCAGAAGCAGCAGGAGAAGGCGAAAGAGACGCTCGAGATCTTCGCCCCGCTCGCGCACCGCCTCGGCATCCACGCGATCAAGTGGGAGCTCGAGGACCTCGCGTTCTCGACGCTCCACCCGCGCAAGTACAAGGAGATCAAGGGCCTCGTCAACCAGCAGCGCCAGGAGCGCGAGGAGTACGTCTCACGCGCGGGCCACTACCTGCAGAAGGAGCTCGAGGCGGTGGAGATCGACGCGGAGATCTCCGGCCGCGCCAAGCACTTCTACTCGATCTACGTGAAGATGACCCGGAAGGGGCGCGAGTTCAACGAGATCTACGACCTCACGGCGATGCGCGTGCTCGTGGACTCGGTCAAGGACTGCTACGGCACGATCGGCGTCGTCCACTCGCTCTGGAAGCCGCTGCCGGGCCGCTTCAAGGACTGGGTCGCCATGCCCAAGTTCAACATGTACCAGGCGCTCCACACGACGGTGATCGGGCCCGAGGGCCGCCCGCTCGAGATCCAGATCCGGACGCGCGACATGCACGAGACCGCCGAGTACGGCGTCGCCGCGCACTGGCTCTACAAGGACGAGCCGGCCCAGGAGAACGGCGACGCCGCCGCGGTCGAGGGGAAGGTCGAGTGGCTCAAGCACCTGCTCGACTGGCAGAAGGAGCTCCGCGACCCGCAGGAGTTCGTGGAGGGTCTCAAGGTCGACCTCTTCGAGGACGAGGTCTTCGTCTTCACGCCCAAGGGCGAGGTCAAGTCGCTCGCCGCCGGCGCCACGCCGCTCGACTTCGCCTACGAGGTCCACACCGATGTCGGCCACCGCTGCGTCGGCGCGACGGGTCAACGGCAAGATCGTCCCGCTCCACTACGAGCTCACGTCCGGCGACATCTGCGAGGTCCTCACGTCCAAGAAGGAGCGCGGGCCGTCGCGCGACTGGCTCGCGCTGGCGAAGACGACGCGCGCGCAGTCGAAGATCCGCGCCTGGTTCAAGCGCGAGCGGCGCGAGGACTCGGAGCGCCGCGGCCGCGAGATGCTCCAGGAGAGCCTCAAGCGCCAGGGGCTGCCGGCCCAGAAGATGACCGGATCGCCGCTCCTCGCCGACGTCATCCGCGAGATGGGCTTCCGGAAGGGTGAGGACTTCTACATCGCCCTCGGGCAGTCGAAGATCTCGGCCAAGGTCGTGACCAACAAGCTGCTCCAGCGCCTCAAGCAGGGCGAGGCGGCGGTGGAGCCGCGCGGGACCGCGGAACAGCTCCTCACGAAGAAGTCGGAGACCGCCAAGCCGACGGCCTCCTCCTCCAGCTACGGGATCGAGGTCGAGGGCATCAGCGACGTGATGCTGCGCATCGCGAAGTGCTGCCGGCCGGTTCCGGGGGACGAGATCGTGGGCTACATCTCGCTCGGCAAGGGCATCACGATCCACCACGAGGACTGCCCGAACGCGCGCGCCCTGAAGCGTAACCCGGAGCGCTTCACCACCGTCTCCTGGGCGAGCGACGGCGCCACCTCCTTCCGCGCCGAGATTCAGATCGACGCTTGGGACAGGCCGCGGCTCCTCGAGGACCTGTCCCGCGCGCTCGCCGAGTCCGGCGTCAACATCCTCGAGGCGCGCTGCAGCGTCGACCATCCGATGGTGAGGGACAGCTTCGTGGTCGAGGTCGGGGACACCGCTTCGCTCAAGGCCTGCGTCCAGCGCCTGCGGAACATCGACTCGGTGTTCGACGCGTACCGCGTCACGCCCACCGGCTAGGGGCGGCGGGCCTCGCTAGACCTGGGTGTCCAGGAAGCCGTAGACCAGGACGACCGGGAAGAGCGCGAGCCACACCCCGCAGGCGACCGCGAGCGTGCGGCGGGTAGGCGCCGACGCGCTCCGCAGATGGGGGACGCACAGGACCGCGCTGAGCACGACCCCGGAAGCGATCCGTCCCGCGCTCGGTGTAGGTGGCCCAGACCGCCGGGCCGGCCAGGACCACCGCCAACAGCGCGTTGGCGAGCAGGCAGAGGCGCTCGAGCCGACCGTCGCGGAGGTGGAGGCCGCGGATCGCGGCGATCGCCCAAAGGAGGGCCGGAAGCGCGACGAAGGCGAGCACGACGGGCTGGCGGCGGAGCTCCCACGGCCCCTCGAGCAGGCCGGCGAAGGGCAAGAGCGTGACGGAGCCCTCGCCGGCGGTCGGGGCGCCGAGCCAGCTCCACAGGAAGCCGCCGTAGAGCGCGGCGGGCGCGAGCCCGAGGAGCGCGAAGGCCGCCGCCGTCCGCCGTGGGCTCGCGCCGTCCGCGGCGGAGCTCGCGTTCGGGCGCCCGGCCACGATCGACGCGGCGAACAGGAGCGGGAACACGAGCGTCGTCTCGCGCGCGAGCGCGGCGAGCCCGAAGGCGATGCCGGCCAGCAGCACTCCGCGCCGGCCGCCGAAGTCGAACAGGTACACCGCGACCGCGACCAGCGCGTAGGCGAGCGGCTCCGTGAGGTCGCGCTGGAGCGCGAGCAGGAGGCCCGGGAACAGCCCGTAGACGAGCGCGATCCACTCGGAGGAGCCCCGCCGCCTCAGCCAGGCGCCGAGCGCCAGGGTGCCGACCGCGATCGCGACGAGTTGATTCCGAGCAGCGTGTAGGGAACCGCTTCGGGCTGGGCGCCGGCGAGCGCGCGGGCGGCCATCGGATAGAGGATCCGGGCGTAGCGGTAGGGCGGCTTGTCGATGTAGTGCTCCGCCTCGGCCGGGTCGAGCGCGATGTAGTACGAGAACTGGCCGTCGTAGCCCTCGGCCTCGGCCTCGGCGTCGCGATTCGCGGGTAGGTGTACGTGGGGTCGAGGCGGATGACGTCGCTCGCGTCGCTCCCGATGACGTACAGCGGGCCGATCTTGATGAAGTCGCGGATCTCGTGACCGGCGGCGAAGAAGGCGCCGATCCAGAGCACATGGACCACGAGCACGAGCGCGGCCGGGCGCCAGGCCGCGACGGCGCCGGAGCCACGCGCTCGGGCCGTCATCCGCTAGCCGCGCGGCGCGACGGCGTCCAGGTACGAGCCGAGCCGCGCCACGAACCGCGCGCGCGAGAACTCGCGCGCCCGGGCGGCGAGCGCGGCGGGGTCCCAGTCGCGCTCCACCAGCCGCCGTACGCCGGCGCGGATCGCCTCGACCTCCGGGCGGTCCACGAGGACGCCGTCCACGCCGTCCCTCACGATGTCGCGCGCGCCGCCGCGGTCGAGCGCCAGCACGGGCGTCCCCGAGGCGAGCGCCTCCACCATGCTGATCCCGAAGTCCTCCTCCGCCACGTGGACGAAGCCCGCGGCCGACGCGTACAGCTCGACGAGCTCGTCGCGCTGGAGCCAGCCGCGCAGCTCCACGTTCAGGGGGGAGGCTCGCCCCGGAGTCGCGCCTCGAGCGGCCCGATGCCGACCATGGTCAGCTTGAACGGGAGCCCGCGGAACGCCTCGGCCACGAGCTCCGGGCGCTTGTAAGGGATGAGGCGCTGCACCCACAGGAACCGGCCCTCGCCTCCGGCGGTCGGCTCGAGCTCGTCCACGTCCACCGGCGGCGGGATCACTTCCGCCTCGCGGTCGTAGAAGCGCTCGATACGCTCCCTGACGGCGTGTGAGTTGGCCACGAAGCCGTCGGGCCGCCGCGACGCCTCGCGATCGAGACGGCGCAGCCGGCGCGCGCTCATCCGTAGGGCCGCTCCGCGAACGCGGGTCACCCGAGGTCCCTCGAGCTCGGGGAGCCACACGTAGCGCATGGGCGTGTGGCAGTAGCAGACGTACGCCGCGCCTTCGGGAGGCCGCGCGTGCAACGCGCACGCCCAAGACGACGCCACCACCAAGTCGTACGCGCTCAGGTCGAGATGCCGGAAGTACGTCGGCATGTAGGGGAGGAGGTTGCGCCACCGCCCCGGGTGATGGCCGCGCTGCCGGACGCCGGGCAGATGGGCGACGCGCGATTCCCCCACGATCGCGGCCGCCAGCTCGGCCGGGAGCAGCTCGCGCGCCGCGTGGAAGGTGAAGACGTCCGCGGAGCCTTCCTCAGCACGAAACTCGCCTCGCATCGCCTCGGCCACCCGCTCACCGCCGCCGAAGCCCTGGAACCAATCGTGGACGACGGCCATGCGCCGAAACGGCAGCGGTCGCGCGGCGTTCCGCGACGACGGCGCCGCGGTTGCGGGATCCACGCTCAGAATGCGCCTCGGCCCCGGATGACGGCCGCGGCCGTCCGAAGCATGATGTCGACGTCCTTTCGGAGCGAGTAGTTCTCGATGTACTCGCGCTCGAGTGCCACCCACTCCTGAAAGGTGAGATCGCCGCGCCCGTGGACTTGCATCGGTCCGGTCATTCCCGGCCGGACGTCGAAGCGGAAGTCCAGGTCGTCGCCGAAGCGCTCCACGAGCTGGAGCTGCTCGGGACGCGGTCCCACGAGGCTCATCTCGCCGCGCAGCGACGTTCACGAGCTGGGGCAGCTCGTCGAGGCTCGTCCGGCGCAGGAAGCGCCCGACCCGCGTGACCCGCGGATCGCGCCGCAGCTTGTACATCGGCTCGGGCAACTCGTCGATCGCCACGACCTCCCCGAGCCGGGCCTCGGCGTCGCGGTCCATGGTGCGGAACTTCATGATCCTGAAGGGCTCGCGATGGAGGCCGGCTCGCTGCTGCCGGAAGAGCGACGGCCCGCGAGAGTCGAGGCGGATGACCAGCGCGATCAGGACCAGGAGCGGGGCGAGGAGCACGAGTCCCGCGGCGGCGACCGCGGCGTCGACGCTCCGTTTGAGGAACACCGTCGATCGCGAGGTCTCCCAGGTGCGGAACTCGATCAGCGGGAGCTCGGCGAGGTGATTGAGGTTGACCGCGGTCCCGAGCATCGCGCGCAGCGGCGGCGCCACGCTCAGCTTGACGCCGAGCGCACGGCACGTGGACACGACTCCGGAGAGCACCTCCTCGTCCAGGTCCGGGATCGCGAGCACGACCCGCTCGGCGTCCTCACGGCGGATCGTGTCGCTCAGCTCCGGCAGCGATGCGTCGGTCGGCCCGACGCCGCCCTCGGCGGGCTTGAGCGGGAGCGAGGCCACGAGCGCGAGATGGTGGCCCGGCTCGAGCGCGAGCTTGCGCGCGAGCGAGTCGGCGAGCTCGCCGGCGCCGATCACGAGGCCGCGCTCCGGCGGCACGAGGCGCCGCCACGCGAAGCGGGCCAGCGCCCGTAGCACGAGCGCGCCCACCAGCGCGACCACCCACATCGCCACCGCGGCGACGACCGACAGGGGTGCCGGCCCGAGCGCGAGGAGGATGGCGGTGAGCGCGACCATCACCGTGACCCAGCGGAATATGCTCGGGAACTCGTCCAGCGTCAGGTGCCGAATCCTCGAGTTGTCGTGGTCGTAGAGCCCGTGCAGCTTCGCCCCGACGACCCAGAGCGGCATGAGCGCCGCCGCCCAGAGCGTCGTCACCGCGGGATCGTCGGTCGCCGCGCCGGCCGCGACGCTCGCGGCGATGACCGCCACGACGTCGGCCGCGGCGAGCATGCGCCGGAGCAGAGCGTCCTTCCACGGACCCTGGCGGCGGCGGATCGAGAGTTGTCGGTCGGGGCCGGCCTCGCGAGCGGTGGCGCGGGCGCCCACCGCGGAGTCCTCCGCTCCCGGTCGGCCCTCCGCAGCCTCTTGGCGGTCGGCGAACTTCACCTCGCGGCCGACTCCGTGTCGCCGCTTCCCGGTATGAGCTGGACGCTCCGCCCGTAGGCGACGAGGAACGCGAGGGTGTCGCCGCGCGCCGCCTTGATGCGCGAGGCAACAACCCAGATCCGGTAGTCGTCCGGTGCGCGGCGCAGCGCTTCGCCGATGGACTCGTCCGCGGCGGCGAGATCGCCCGCCAGCCGCTCGACCTGGGCACGCTGGTACCAGGGCTCCGCCGCCCACGGCTGGAGCGAGCTCGCCTGCCGCGCGTCGCCGGCGGCGGCGGCGAGGTCGCCGCGGTTCACGGCGTCGCGGCTCTGGCCGAGCTTGTACTCGGTCGCGAGCGACGCGGCGGCCGCGAGGATCGCGATCCACGCGACGAGGAGGGTCGCTACCCCGACCCCAAACCGGCCGTGATCCGCTCGGGGCGGCGGCGCGAGTGCAGGGCCGACGAGGAGGGCGACGGCGATGACCGCCGGGGCGAAGACGGCCGGGAGCTCCCACGCCCAGTCGACGCACGCCGCCACGACGCCCACCGCGAGTACCCCGGCGGCCGCAGCACGCGCGTCGTCCCCCATCGGCGCCCGCGCGAGCGTACGACCGTCACGACCGCGATAAGGGGGAACGCGACCACGAGGGCGAGGCCGAGCACGCCAAGCTCGGCGAGCGTCTCGAGCGGCAGGGAATGGGCGTCGCGGATCGACTGGTAGAGCGTGCCGTGGTCGTCCCACCAGGCTTCGTAGCCGCCGGCGCCGATCCCGACGGCGGGCTGGCTCACGAACGCCTCGACCGCGGCCGACCAGTACTGGTAGCGGCCGGAGCCGGACACGCTCGTCAGCCGGTTGGCCTCGTCGGCCACGCCGGGACCGCCCGCCGGGTCGGCGAACTCGCTGAGGCGCTCCGCCGGGCGGCCGGCGACCGCCACGAGCACGGCCGCCGCGAGGATGATCGCGGCGGCTCCGGCGACGACGGCGCGTCTCGATGGGGCCGGCAGACGCAGCGACGGAAGGCGGGCGTCGACTGAGCGCCGACCGAGCGCAACCCCCAGCCCGACGACGAGCGTGAGGGCGAGCAGGCGGTGCCCCTGGGCGTTGGCCGCCGGAGTGCCGAGGGCGCCGTCGAGCAGCTCGTTGCTCGCGACGGCGGCGAGGACCAAGAGCACCGCGCCTCCGCCGCCCAGGGCGATGCCGGCGAGCAGCTGGACCCTCCTCGAGCCCGCGAGCAGCAGCGCCGCGAGCCCCGCGACGAGCGCCACGACCGCCCCGCGCGAGGACGTCATGAAGAGGGCGAGGCCGGCCGCCGGAATCGCGCCCGTGGCGAGCGCGCGCGACCAACGTTCGCGGCCCGCCGCCCCGAGCCAGCCGAGCAGCACGATCGCCGTGGCCATGCAGGCGCCGAGGCCGTTCCAGTAGCCGAGCGGAGCGCTCAGCCGCGCACGGGCGGTGGGCAGCACCTCGGCGATCGTGTCGTCGGGGAAGATCGCCGGCTCCAACCGGCTTCCGAGCGCGAGCACGCAGACGGCCATGAGGCCGAGCGCGAGCCCGACGAGCCAGGGCCGCGCCTGACCCGGCGAGGAGGCGAGCACGATGGCGACGAACAGCCCGAGGTACGTCAGGACCCTGACGATCTCCACGAACGCGCGACCGTCGTCGCCGGCCCAGGCCATCGACAGGGCGGTGAGGCCCGCGAGACCGGTCAGCGCCAGGCCCGCCAGCAGCGCCGAACGGGGGATCGGCGCGCGCGGCCAGAGGCCCGAGTAGAAGGGCCACGACCACCGCCCACCACAGGACGATCGCGGCGATCGCCCGCACCTCGGCCGAGAACCCGCCGTCCGCGACGGCGAGGACTACGTACCCGAGCGCAACAACCAGCGCGATTCCGTGTTCTCTTTCGCTAACGTGGCTCAGACCATGAACACGCGCCACAGGCTTTCCGACCGTCCGCACGGCCCGAAGCATAGGTGGGCTCCGGTCGGCGCAATCGCGGTTCTCATCGTCACGTCGCTCGCATTCCTGCCGTCCGCGGCGGTCGCCCAGTCCGGCTGCGGCCAGTACTGCCCGCCGCCGGTCGACGAGCCCGGGAACGACCCCAACAACCCGGGCAACCCGAACTCGCCCGGCGGCCCGAGTGGGCAGGGCGTGGCACCAAGCGGCGACGGGTCCGGGTCCTCGAGCTCCGGTGGCGGCACGGCCGGCGGAGGCGGCGCCGCGGCGCCGACCGAGTCCTCAGGGGCTGTCGCAGAGCCGGCGGCGCCCGTCGAAGACGCCCCGGCGGGCTCGGGCGGGAACGGCGACCGCGACCGCAAGCGCGACGACAACAACGACGACGACAAGCGCTCACAGCTCGAGAAGCTCCAGCTCCTCGCGGACGCCAGCGCCCGTCCGCCGGCCGCACTCAGCGCGCAAGCTGCGAGCAACGGGATTGGGGCGCTCCCGCTTGCGCTGATCGCGGTCCTCGTACTCGTTGCGGGCACAGCGCTCCTGCTTCGCCGCCGAAGTCGCGGCTCGCATACGGGCCAGGCGGGCTAGCCGTGCGCCGCGGCGCCTTCCTGGTCGCGGTCGCGATCTGCATAGCCGCGGTACTGGCGCCGTCTGCGCAGGCGAAGGTCCGGGCGGGAGTCCACAGCGCGGATGAGGTGCGGACGGCGAACGAATGGCAGCGCATGGCGCAGGGCGATGTCGGGATCGTCCGGATGTCCCTGGAGTGGCGCGATGTAGACGCGTCCCCTGACGCCCCATATGACTGGTCCAGGTACGACCAGATCTTCCGGCAGACGAGCGCGAACGGGCTGAAGATCCTGCCCGTCATGATCGGATCGCCTTCGTACGCCAACCTCGACGCCGCTCATCCGCCCCGGTTCGAAGCGCACGTTGAACGCTGGAAGGACTTCCTCACGGCGGCGGTGAACCGCTACGGGCGCGACGGCGAATTCTGGTGCCAGTCGCCCGACCCGATCGTCGCCTGCTCCGCCGACTACGAGCCCATCAAGTCCTACCAGGTCTGGAACGAGCCCTCGCTCGAGGCCTTCTGGGGGGACCCGGACGCCGAGGAGTACGCGGAGTTCCTCAAGCTCAGCCGCAAGGCGATCGAGGACGGAGACGAGGACGCGGAGATCGTCCTCGCCGGCATCGTGCCGTACACGAGTCGCGGCATCAACTTCAAGCCGTACATCAAGGATCTCTACGACACGCCGAAGTTCGAGAAGCAGTTCGACGTCATGGCGCTACATCCGTACGGTCGCGACGAGGACGACGTGGAGCTCGTGCTGGACGACCTCGACAACCTCCTCGCGAAGCTGGGCGACGGCGGACGCGAGGTCTGGGTCACTGAGTTCGGGTGGGCCAGCGACGGGGACAGCAAGAGCTTCTTGGTCAAGGACCGCGAGCAGCAGGCGAACCTGCTCAGGAAGACCTTGAACCTGATGAACGACCGCAAGGCCTGGGACATCGACACCGCTACCTGGTTCGACTTCCGCGACGACGCCCCACCCGGAGTCAAGAAGGGGCCGTTCAACTACACCGGCCTCTTCGAGCACAACGGCTTCGCCAAGCCCGCCTGGTTCGAGTTCACCGATTTCACCGGCGGTAGCGCTGGGAGTGGAGATGTCGACATCTCCTCGGCTAGCAGCAAGTCGTCCGGCTCGGAGGTCCTCGAGACGCCGCCCGACGACCTCCGCCCGGTCCCCACCGAGTAGCTCAGGCGACGACGGCCAGGCCGCGCGGCACGACCGTGTAGGCCGCGTCGCGGAACGTCCCCACGTAGTCCCCGTCGACCTCGAGCGGGAACGGGAGCTCGCCGATGGCGGTTACGCGTGCCTCGCTGACACCGCTGAACCCGCGGACCTGGCGATGGCGCTGGACCACCCTGGGGCGGCTCGAGAATAGGCGCGGCACGAGCGTGGGAAGCTCGAGTGGCGAGGCCCGCCGGAGGACCGTCAGCGAGAGCGTGGCCGTGTGGAGCCCCGCCCCCTCCGCGAGCCGGATCGGGCGCCGGCCGAAATAGGTGAACGGGTCCGAGTTCTGGGCGACCATGGTGACTGCCTCGACTGCCTCTCCGTCGGTCTCGACCGAGAGGCGCGGCGCCCGAGCCAGGTACCGGCGGCTGAAGATCGCGATCGCGGCGTAGGTGAAGTACCACTCGCCGAGCCGCGCCTTCAGGTGCGGGTGGCGGTCGACGCGCTCGACCACGCTGGCGTCGAGCCCGACCCCCGACCCGAAGATGAAGTGGCGGTCGTTAACGCGCCCGAGGTCGATCCGGAACGGGCGGAAGTCGTCGGCCAGCCTGAGCAGGTGCTCGGTCGCGTCGACTACGTCCGTGGGGATCCCGAGCGTGCGGCAGACGACGTTGGTGGCGCCGCCGGGCAGGCAGGTGAGGGGCGTGTCGGAGCCGGCGAGCCCGTTCGCGGCCTCGTTGACGGTCCCGTCGCCTCCGAACGCGACCACCAGGTCGTAGTCGTCGGCCGCCGCCCGGCAGAGGTCGGTGGCGTGCGAGCGCGCCTCGGTCTCGACCGCCTCGACCGCGTAACGGCCCTGAAGCGCGTACACGACCAGGTTCTTGAGCCGATCCGACACCGTCGTCGCGTAGGGGTTCACGATCACCAGCATGCGCTTCTTCCGGCCGGCGGCCGGGAAGACGGGCCTCGGCTCGTCCTGTGGGGGCGCCAGGGCGCCTTCGACCGCGGACATCGAGGCAGAAACCCCGGCTCGGAGGCGCGGTTACCGCGCTGCCGGCGCGGGTGGGGCGGGGGCCGGCTCGATCTCCTCGACGGGCGCGCCCGCGAGGCTGCGGAGGATCCCCTCCTCGATCCGGCCGAACACCGCCTCGCGCTCGATCCGGTAGCTCGCGTGGAGCGAGTCGAGCCGGTGGCGCACGAAGGTGTCGTAGTCGCGGTCGGGGAAGTGCGCCTCCCAGTCGTCCCGCGGCGGTACGTACTCGAAGCGGCAGCCGCCCTTCCGGAAGAGGTGCACCGCGTCGCTGTCGGAGACGACGACGACGTCCGCCGGATCCGCCACGGAGAGCACTCGGTCCACGATCTCGCGCAACTCGGGCTCGGGCCGCGCCCAGACGATGCAGAGGAGCTTGATCCTGGGCGGAGTGAACCGGATCGGCGTGTGGTCCATCCTCTTAGCGAGTCCGCGCGGGAACGCGCGCCGGCGACCGCCCGACGCCACGAAGATGACCGCCGAGCGAAGGGCGCGGCCGTAGCGCGGCGGGAGGCGGCGGATGAGCCACCAGTAGAAGCGCCTAGCCACGCTCGACCGGGGTCACCTGGACCCTGACCTCCAGCGCTTCGTCCTCGACCGGCTCGGGCTCGGCCAGGTCGGCGATCAGGCGCGCCGCAGCCCGGGCGCCGTTCTCGAAGCCGAGCTCCTCGGCCCGCCCCGCCATGCCGGTGCGTGTGCGCTCGTCGAGCAGGACGTCGAGGTGGCCCTCGAGCTCCTCACGGGTGGGTGTCTCGCAGTTGCGCGCCACTCCGGCCTCGTGCGCGTAGCGGGCACGGGCGACCTGATCGTCGAGCGGCGTTCCGGCGTTCGGCAGGAGCAGCCCCGGGAGGTGGTACGCGATCAGCTCGTGGTAGATGTTGTAGCCGGCCCCGCAGATCGAGAAGTCGAACGCCCGGTAGACCTTCGACAGCGGATAGGTCGAGACCTTGGATACCCCCTCGGGCAGCGGCACCGACCGGCTCTTGAGCGGCGACTCGGCCACCATGAGCTGCACGTCGGACTCGCGGTCGAGGCGCTCTATGCACACGGTTGCGGTGGGGGAGAAGACATCGTTCTCCCAGCCGGGCTGCATGAGGACGTTCACCCTCCCCGGCTCGAGCCCGATCTCGCGCTCCGCCGCCTCGCGATCGAGGAGGTCGGAGTCGTCGCAGTAGAGGATCGGCGCCACGGCCTCGACGCCCTCCCTGCTCTCGGCCGTCAGCCCGGTGTCTGCCGCGGTGGCGAACTCGCCCGGCTCGATCACCGCGTCGAAGTAGCGCGCGAACTGGAGGTTGGCCGTCCCCTGACCCTCCTTCCACATCCCGCGCCTGACCCACACGAGCTTTCGGCCGGAGCGGCGGAGCGCCTGGAGCATGCCCCGGTAGGGGTAGGTGCCGTCGAAGATCACGACGGCCGGGTCGTACTCGGCGAGGCTCGCGTTCACCCGGTTCAGGAGGCGCCCGTTCCACTCGTTGGCGCTCTCGCGGTCGGGATCGCGCGAGGAGAAGTACTCGGCGAAGAAGCCCTGCCGGCGGACGATCGGCAGCGCCTCGGAGAGCGTGAAGATGATCGGCTCGACGTCGTCGGGCAAGCGGCGCGCGATCGCCATGCAGCGCGTCACGTGGCCGAGGCCGAACCCGTTGCTGGTGATGAAGAGGACGCGGCTCACGCGCGCCAGCTCACGGCGCCGCTCAGCGCCTCGCGGTAGACGCCGGCGAGAAGCTCCTGCTCGCGCTCCCAGTCGAGCGACGCCGCGGCCCGGCGCGCACCCTCGCGAAACACGCGATTGCGCTCGGGCTCGAGCACCTCCGCGAGGCCCGCCGCGACCGAGTCTGCGTCCTGAGAGTCCACCGTGACGCCGAGCCCGTGCTCCTCGACGAAGCGGGAGATCATCGGCAGGTCGCTCGCGAGCACCGGCAGCCCGGCGATCGCGTACTCGAACAGCTTGTTGGGCAGGACAAGTCGGTGGCTCAGGCAGATCGGCTGGAAGAGCGCCACGCCGGCGTCGGCCCCGGCGAGCGCTTCCACCACCTTAGTTGGCGGGACGGCGCCCACGAGCTCGACCCGCTCGAGCACGCCCAGCGAGCTCGCGAGCCGCTCGAGCTCGGCGCGGTAGTCGGCGGCCACCGGGCCGATCAGGCGCAGGCGCGCGTGCGGCACGCTCGCCAGCGCCTCGATCGTCTGCTCGAGCCCGCGGTGCCGAAGGAGCCCGCCCACGTAGGCCGCGACCTGCGGCGGCTCGTTCGCGGCGCCTTCGAGCGCGGCCGGCGAGCTCGCCGGGATGTTGCGCACTACGACCGGTTCCGGCACCCGGTAGCGGCGCGCCAGCACCTCGGCGTGCGCGGGGCTCGTCATCACGACGCGGTCGGCGACGCGCACGAAGAGCGCCTCGCAGAGCATCAGCCACCAACGCGGTTCGGGGCGCAGGTTGCGGTCGGGCCACAGCTCGTGCGAGTCGTAGACGACGACGCTGCCGACGAGGTAGCGCGCCGCGACCCCGATCCACATCGTGTTGTAGTCGTTGCAGTGGACCAGGTCGGGTCGCATCGCGCGCACGAAGGCGATCGCGCGGCGGTAGTAGGCGAGCGTCGAGAGGAGGCGGGCGGCGCGCCGGAGCGGGCCGGGTAGCCGTTGGGCGGCGCTCCCTCCACCACCACCCGACGAGGAGCTCGACGCGGCCGGCGCGCGCGCTGCGCCTCGAAGACGCCCGTACAGGCTGCGCTCGACGCGCGACGCGGGCCCGACGCGGCGCACGTGGATCCCGTCGAGCTCCACGGCTGTGCGCGGCTCCGACTCGGAGACGACCGCCAGGACCGTCGTGTCGAAGCCGAGTGCCGCCACCGTCCTCGCCGCGCGCAGGACGCGCGCGTCGTGCTCGAACGAGTTGCGGACGACCAGCAGGGCCGTTCGCTCTCCCTTGCCGTTGCCCGTCCCGTTCGCCACGACGGCCGAGTCTAGATAGCGGTCGACGACGGCCGACCGCGGGCGACGAGGGCCTCGCGGTAGGCGTCCGTGAGGATCGCCAGCTCCCGATCCGGATCGAGCTGCGCGGCGGCGCGGGCGGCCCGCTCCCGATACCCGGCGGCCGCCCCGGGCGCGAGCATCGCGTCGATCGCCGCGGCAACGGCCGCCACGTCATCGGGGTCGACGGTCTGGCCCACCCCGTGCTCCGCGATGAAGCGCGAGATCATCGGCAGGTCGCTGCCGAGGATAGGAAGGCCGGCGAGCGTGTACTCGAACAGCTTATTCGGAAGCGTGAGCCGATAGCTGAGGCACGCGGGCTGGATCAGGGCCAGGCCGAGCGCGGCGCCCTGGAGCGCGTCGAGGACGCCGGCCGGCTCGACCGGCGCGGCCAGCTCTACGCGCTCGGAGACGCCCTCGTCGCGAACGAGCTGCTCGAGCCGCTCGCGGTAGTCCGGGAGCGCGGGGCCGAGCAGGCGCAGCCGGACGTCCTCGAGCGTCGCCACGGCGCGGATCGCCGGCTCGAGCCCGCGGTTCGGCTGGAGCCCGCCGACGTAGGTCACCAGCCGTCCGTCGACGTCGGCCTGGGCTCGGGACGCTGGCGGGCGCCCGTCCTGAGGGACGTTTCGGACCACCGTGGGCTCCACGATCCGGTAGCGGCGCGCCAGCACCTCGGCGTACGCGGGGCTCGTCGTCACGACCCGGTCGGCGACGCGCACGAAGAGCGCCTCGCAGAGCATCAGCCACCAACGCGGTTCGGGGCGCAGGTTGCGGTCGGGCCACAGCTCGTGCGAGTCGTAGACGACGACGCTGCCGACGAGGTAGCGCGCCGCGACCCCGATCCACATCGTGTTGTAGTCGTTGCAGTGGACCAGGTCGGGTCGCATCGCGCGCACGAAGGCGATCGCGCGGCGGTAGTAGGCGAGCGTCGCACCGAAGCGCGCGAGCCGGCGCAACGGGCCCCTGATCGGCGAGGCGGCGGACGCCTTGGATGCGCCGGCGCCTCGCTCGCGCGCGCCGGCCGAGGGGGGCTTCGGCCGCAGGACGCTTGCCTGCCCGTAGACGAACCATGCGAGCCGGGAGGACGGCGAGATCCGCCGGATTGGGATCCCGTCGTACTCTGTAACCTGCCGTTTCTCCGTCCACGAGACCACGCCCAACACGCTCGTCTCGAAGTCAAGGCCTTTAAGCAGACGCGCGATCCGGAGGACTCGCGAATCATGATCCACCGCGTTTCGAACGACGATCAGCGCGACGGCCCGACGGCGGCCGGCTTGCGAGGCCTCGTGCAAGGCGCGCAGTCTAGAGCGGCGGTGGGCGCGCGTGGCTGAGCTGCCGGCGGGCGCAGCCGAGCCCGTCTTCGTCGGCGGGACCGGCCGCAGCGGGACACACGCGGCGGCCCAGCTGGTCGGGTCCCACTCGTGCTACCGGTACATCAACCGGGAGGTCCGCTTCCACACCGACAAGGGCGGCCTCGGCGACCTGCTCGCGGGCCGCGTCGGGATGAAGCGGTTCCTCGCCCGGATGCGCGGGCACTGGTGGCACCGGCACCGTCCCGAGGGTCGCGAGGGCGGGCTCCACAAGATCGTGGATCCGGAGGAGTTCGAGCGCGTGCTCGGCGAGTTCGAGCGATCGTTCGAGTCGGATCGAGTCGCCGCGTCCGCGCGGCTCACGCGGGCCTTCCTCGACCCGCTGGCCGAGAAGGCCGGCAAGCCGAGCTGGGTGGAGCAGAGCACCAGGACGATCGCAGGCGCGCCGCACCTCACGACGATGTTCCCGCGCGCGAGGTTCATCCACATGGTCCGCGACGGACGCGACGTCGCTTGCTCGCTGGTGAACCTTCCGTGGGGGCCGGACTCGCTGATGACCGGCATCGCGCGCTGGGAGCGTCAGCTGCGGGCGGCGGACGCCGGCGCGCGCGAAATGGGCTCCGAACGCCTCCTCCAGGTGCCGCTCGAGGAACTCGTGATCACGAACCGCGAGCCGACCTACGACCGGATCCTCGAGTTCCTCGGGGTAAACGACGAGCCCGAGATCCGCAGCCACTTCGAGAACCACATGGTCTCGAGCAACGCCAACCTCGCCCGCTGGGAGCTGGACCTGACCGAGCCCGAGCAGCGCGAGCTCACGCGCGCGTACGCACGATCGCTCGAGAGCATGACGAGCGACGGCGTCCAGGCGGCCGAGGTGCTGGTCGAGCGCGCCGATCTCCCGGCCGATGACGGCCGCTCGAGCACCCCGCTCACCCGTCGCATTCCGAGCCTCTTCCGGCGCTAGTGTCGACCGAAGAAGGCTTCGCCGACCCGGTCTTCGTGGGCGGGACCGGCCGCAGCGGCACCCACCCGGTCGCGCGCCTTCTCGGCAGAAGCTCGCGCTACCACTACATCTCCCGCGAGATGCACTTCCACGTGGACCGCGGCGGGCTCTCGGACCTGCTCGCGGGCCGCGTCTCGCTCGCCCGCTTCGTGCGCAACCTGCGCGGGTACTGGTGGGAGCGGCCGGGGCCGCGCGGCGGCACGATCGGGCTCAAGGGCAAGGTTCCGGAGGACGTCTTCGAGCCCGCGGTGGCGGAGTTCGAGCGGGCGTTCGACGCCGATCCGCGCGACGCGAGCGCCACGCTGGTGCGATCGCTCCTCGATCCACTCGCTGAGGAGGACGGCAAGCCGAGCTGGATCGAGCAGACGCCCTGGAACGTCTCGGCGGCGCCGACGCTGCTCGAGCTCTTCCCACGGATGAAGCTGATCCACATGGTCCGCGACGGCCGCGACGTCGCGTGCTCGGTCACGACCCGCGGCTGGGGCCCCAACTCGCCGATGCGGGGCATCCGCTGGTGGGAGAAGCGGCTGCGCGCGGCCGCCGCCGGGGAGCGGGGGATCCCTCAGGACCGCCTGTTCGTGATGCGGCTGGAGGACCTCCTGCTTCGCGACCGAGAGGGCTCCTACGGCCGCCTGCGCGAGTTCCTGGAGCTCGAGGACGAGAAGAAGATGCGGAGGTACTTCGACCGCAAGCTGCTCGCCGAGAACGCGAACCTCGGCCGCTGGCGCGAGGACCTGCCGCCGCGCCGCGCCGCTCGCTTCGAGCGGCGCTACGAGCGCGCCCTGGAGCGGCTGAAGGCGGATGGGATCGAGTCGGCTCCGGTCGACCCGGCGTAGGCGCCGCCTACCTAATCGTGGCGAGTTTCGCCCCCCTCGCTGGGGCTTAGAGCTCGGCTACGTCGCCTGCCGGCCCGTGCGGCGCCGGACCCGCGATGCCACGGGCCGCGCCAGGGACGCTCCGCGGCGCACTCCCGAGCGTGCGGCCCGAGCCACCGCGCTCCGCCGGACCCGGGCGGGGATGACGCGGCGGGCGCGGGCGCGGACCGCGCTCCGGACGGCCTCAGGGCGCTTCTTGGCGAGCGTCCAGCTCGCCGGCACCGGGTTCCAGACGCGTTTCGGTAGCCCCACCTCCTCCGGCGTCGGGACCCAGTCGACGCCGTCGCGGTGCAGGTCGCGCAGCACGCGGGCGTAGACGCGCTCGACGCGCCGAGCGTCGGCCTCGTCCATCCGCTCGCGCCACTTGCCGAAGTGAGCGGCCTCGGAGCTGATCTTCGCGTCGAAGTACGTGCGCATCGGCTCCGGGTCCTCGAGCCCGATGAAGTTCACGAGGCGCTCGAAGGAGGCGTCGCGGTCGAGCGTCGAGAGGTCCTCGAGCCGCATGAAGAGCACCTTCTCCGGCGGCAGCTGGCGGAGGGCCGCGTCGGCCGCCCGCATGCGGCGGTTCCAATGGCGGAGCGCGATCATCGGGTCGTCCGTCATCGATTCCTTGTTCAGGATCGACGCCACGACCGACCGTCCCTCACGGAACATGTGCACGAACTTGGCCTCCGGGAAGAGCTGGAGGATCGTCGGCGAGCTGCCGATGTTGCGGCCGCTGACCTCCGCCCAATGGGGCTTCCCGGCTCGCTCGGCCACCGGGTCGAGCAGCCGGCTGACGAGGCGGCGGCTGGCGGCCAGCCGGTCGTCGTCGTAGGCGGCGAGGAACTCGTCGAGTGCCGCGTCGAGCTCCTCGCGCTCCATCAGGACCTTGAGGCCGCGATTGCTCCGCGCGCCGCGCTCCCACCAGAAGCCCCGTACGCGCCTCAAGAACTTGTCCATGCTCGCGCGGCCGGCGAGGAGGTCCGGCAGCCCGCTCCCCGCCGCATGGATGCGGACCTCGAGCGGGATCATGTGGTAGTGGGGGTCGGCCGAGACGAGGCCGCCCATCGCGTGGGTGCCGCTTCGGGCGCTGCCGCCGATGAAGATCGGGGCCGGGAGGTTGCTCTGAGGAGTCATGGCGTGCCGGCTCGGGTCCGGAAGCGGTCGCCGAATATATCGGCACCCTCCGGATCGCAGCTCACGACGCGCGGCTGCTCGGCGGCGTGGTCGCCCAGCACTTCCAGATGCCGCTCGAAGGACACACGCCACGCGAGCCGCTCGAGGATCTGCTCGTGGTGCGCATGTCCACCGCCGCTCGTCAAGGTCCGCCACATCGCGCGGATCCGGTCGGGCTCGAACATCTCGGTCCATCCGCGGCCCTCGTCGATCATCCGGTCCACCTCGGGGGCGGACCGCTCCCACAGGCGCGGCCGGTTGACCGCCGGCATGCCTCGCTCGGCGGGTTCGGGCTGGAAGAAGGGCACGTCGGCCCAGTCGGGGACCAGTCGCCCGATCAGCTCGCGGTGCAGCGCGTTGTCGGTTCGCTGCTCGGGAGTCATGTCGAACGCCGCTCGGATGAACGCCGGCGTGAGAAATACCGAGGCCACGGCGTCGCGCGACCCGAATCCGGACTTGTGGGGCAGGCGCTCCACGAGATAGAACCAGTCGAGGAGCGACGGTCCGTCGAGGCCGTGCGAATGGCCCTCCCCGAGCGTCCGCTCGACCTCGCAGCGCATCTCGACGTAAGCATCGTCACGGGCTGCGGAGTGCTTGCGACGGCAGAACCGCTCGACTCGCTCCAGCGCGGCCGCATCGCCGTGGCTACGGATCTGCTCCAGCCAGCCGCTCCGCCGGTAGAAGAACCCCTTCGCGATGGCTCCGCCGTATCCCGTCATGAGAGCGCTCGGCGGCTCGCGACGCGGAACGTGGGCCGCGACCCGGAGGCACTCGGGAGCGATCATCCCGTCGTGGAGGAGGTGCTGCATGGCCGCGCTGGACTCGATGTTCGGGTCGAGGTGGTCGGGCGCCAGGACGACGTGCTCAACCGGCTGGCCGGCCGCCGCGGCGACCTGCCGCGCGATGCCGGCTTCCCCGGGGCGCGTGTCCGTGGTGATGAAGCGAGCGTCCACTCCCGCGCCGAGCGCCGCGGCAGCGCTCACCCGGGAGTCCCGACCGCCCGAGAGGCTCACCTCGAGCGGCGCCTCGGAGAGATCGCCGAGCGTCGACGCCAGCGTCGTCATCTGGTCGACCGTCTCGTCGATCTGCTCACTCGTCGAGGCCGGGGCCCGCGGCGCGACCATCGACGCGAGCGACCCTCTGGTGCGCCGGATCCCGTCGGGCCCCGCGACCACGATGCCGCCCGGCGATGCCTTGGTCACGCCGGCGATCGCGGTCGTGTCGCCCATGAACCAGCCGCAGGCGGCCATGAGCGCCCACCCACGAGCGTCCGCCCGGGGCCGCGACCCGGCGAACAGCGGCAGCGCCCCGACACGGTTCGACCATGCACAGCCGCCTTCGAGGCGCATCTCGTACAGCCTTCCGGCGCCGAGCGGATCGTTTCGGATCGTGAGCGTCCGCTCGACGCGGTCAAGCATCGCGAGCACGTACGGCGCATCGAGCTCATCGGCGGCGCTCGGCCTCTCGAGGAGGGCGCGTGCGAGCGCCATCGGCGCATCGGGGGCCGCGACGCCGCCGATCACCCTTGGCCACCCGGTCGGGACATGGGTCGTGGCCACCGCGAGCGTGCCCGTGTCCGACCATACGGGCCACCGGCAGGCCGAGGCCGCCCGTCCCCAGGTGACGACGCCGAGCGTGGAACCGACGTCGCCCCGTCGGACCACGGGCTCGGCCACGAGCCGCCCGTAGTGACGCTCGACGCGGGCGAGCCCCGCGACGATTCGCTCGGCCGGGCACTCGGACTCGAAGCTGTAGGCGAGAAGCGTCTGGTCCATCGGCTGCGCGTAACCTACGTCACCGCCGCGAGCCTGCAGGGGGCCGTCGCGACGGACCTCGCCGGTACCATCTGGGGGGTGGCTAGCGAGCGCTTTTAGGCGGAGGTGACCCTTGAGCGCGCTTAGCACCCTCGGGGTGCGCATGGGCCGGCATGTCGGGATCTACGGGCTCGGCTCCGGTGGCCTCGTCGTCCTGGGCCTCGTCAGCCTCGCGGTCCTCACCCGCTTCCTCGTGCCGGGGGAGTTCGGTCAGTACGCGCTGTTCCTGATCTTCTCGGCGCTCCTGACGATGCTCTACAACCTCGTGTCGATGCGCGGGGGGCTCCGCGCGGTCTTCGGCGGGGACGACGAGGACGACGACGATGACGAGGAGGCCGACGAGGTCCGCGAGGGCCTGACCCGGCGGGCGCTGGGCACTGCCCTCTTCCTCACCGCGCTCGTGGGCGCGATCGGCACGGTCGTGATCTGGCCGCTCTCGCCGCGGATCGCCGACTTCCTCGTGCACGATCCGGACGCGGCCGACCTCGTCATGTGGGCGGCGTGCGCGGGCGCGCTCGGCGCCGTGGCGCGGCTCGCGAGCATCGTCCCGCGGCGGGAGCGGCGCCCGAAGGTCTTCATCTTCCTCCAGGTCGCGCGCCCGCTGCTCGTGCTCGCGGTCACGATCCCGCTCGTGGCGTCGGGCGAGGGGGTCGACGGCGCCGTCACGGGGCTCGCGCTCGGAACGGCGCTCGCGGCGGTCATCTCGCTGATCGCCACCCGGCGCAGCTTCGAGCCCGCGTTCAGCCTGGAGGACCTCGACACGATCGTCCGCCGCGGAACCCCATACGTGCCGTACGTCCTCTCCTACTGGACGATCCAGAACGCCGGCATCCTCATCCTGGCGGGCTACGTGAGCGCGACCGAGATCGGCTTCTACCGCCTCGCAGCGGGCGTGGGAGCGATCGCCTCCTACGCGGTCGCCACCTTCCTCAAGGCCTCCGGCCCGCTCACGCGCGAGCCGATCCACGCCGCCGTGAAGCAGGAGCGCGGGGGGGCCGCGGCCGGAGGGATCCTCGCCAACTACTTCTTCCTCGCCACCGTGGGCCTGATGCTGCTCCTTACGATCGGCGCCGACTTGCTCGTACGGATCGCCCCGCCCGCCTACGCCGACGCCGCGCCGCTGATCCCGCTGATCGGGCTCGGCTTCGTGATGCACGGCTGGTTCAAGGTGATCAAGCGAAATGCCAAGTTCCCGAACCGGCGCGCCACGTACATCACGCTCGTCGTCGTGGCCGGGTTCGTGTTCCTCGGCTCGGCGTTCGCCCTGATCCCGCCGCTCGGGACCTACGGCGCCGCGCTCGCCGTGGTGATCGCCTTCGCGACGGCGAGCCTCGTGATGCTGTTCCTCTCGCAGCGTGGGCCCAAGCCGGTGAGCTACGACTACCGGCGCATGCTCGCGGGCGTGGCGATCGCCGCGGCGTGCTACGCGGCCGGCCGGCTGCTCGGGGGCGCCGTGCCGGAGCCGCTCTCGTCGCTCGCCGAGGTGCTGGCGATCGTCGCCTACCCGGTGCTGCTCGTCGTGATCGGCGTCGTCCCGCGCGAGCACCTCGCCCCGCTGCGCCGGATCGCGCGCGCGACGCTTCCGAGCCGGTCCCGCAGCAAGAACGGCGGCACGGAGCTCGATGCGCTCGACGAGCGTGAGCGGACGATCCTCGAGCTGCTGGTGCGCCACGACCGCCCGGTCCCCGAGGTCGCGTCCATCGTGGGCCGCACCGACGAGGAGCTCACCGCCGACTTCGTGGCCGCGCTGCGGGCCGCGGGGGGCCTCGACGGCGCCTCCGAGGTCGACGTACGCATCGGGTCGTATCTCCTCTCCTCAGCGCCCGTCGCCGAGCGCGACCAGATCTGGAAACGGATGTCGTCCGCGGGCGTGGATCCGCTCGAGACGGACCGCCTGACCTCCACCCTGGAGCGCCTCCGGAAGGCCCCGCCGGAGGCATGGCGCAGTCGGTAGCGGCCGCCGGGCCACGCGTCACGGCGGTCGAGGAGGCGCCGAGGCTCTCGCTCGCCTCGCTCCCGGCGGTGCTGGCGGTCGCGCTGCTGCTGCTTGCGACCCTCTACGACGGCGCCTTCGACGTCCGCCATTGGGGGCCTCCCGCGATCTTCGCGCTGGTCATGCTCGCGGTGGTGGTCGGCAGGGGCGGCCTCCCACCGCTCACGCGGCCGATCGCGCTCTCGCTGGCGGCCGTGTGGGCGTTCGCCGCCTGGACGCTCCTCTCGACGATCTGGGCCGTCTCACCCGGCCAGGCGTGGGAGGGGGGAGGCCGGGCGCTCTTCTACGCCGCGCTGGTGACGGTCGCGCTCGTCGCGATCCCGACGGCGCGCGAGATGCGGACGATCGGCGCACTCGTGATCGCCGGCATCAGCGCGTTCGCGCTGTTCACGCTCGCCCGGATGCATCTCGAGGGGCCCGACCTCTTCGTGGCCGGCCGGCTCGACACACCGCTCGGCTACCGCAACGCCACCGCCTGCCTCTTCGGGCTCGCGTTCTGGCCGCTGATCGGCGCGGCGGTCACGCGCGGTCGCAACCCGACGCTCCGGGCGGCCGTCTTCTCGGCGGCGGTGCTCGTCCTCGGGCTGGCGTTCCTCACCCAGTCACGCGGCGTCATCCTCGGCGTGGCCGCGGGCGGCGTCGTCGCCCTGGTGCTCGGGACCGAGCGGATTCGCCGCGCCTTCCTGGCGATCCTCGCCGCAGGAGGCGTCCTGATGCTCTCGGGGCCGCTCCTGACGGCGTACCGGGCGTTCGAGAACCCGCCGGGGCCCGTGACGCCCGGGGACGTGGCCACGGCCACCAACGCCGTCACGTTCCTCTTCGTGGACGCCTTCATCATCGGTCTGCTGCTGGCGCTCCTCGACGGGGGCCTCAGGGCCTCGCTCGAGAACCTCCAGCGCGCCCGGCGCGTCGCCGTCGTCGGGCTGGTCGTGGGCGCGGTCGGGCTCGTGGCGGGCAGCGTGGCCGCCGCCGGCAACCCGATCGAGTTCGTGACCACGAAGGTCGACGAGTTCCAGGCGATCCAGAGCCGCAGCTCGGAGGTCACGCGAGTCCTCTCCACGGGCGGCCAGCGCTACGACCTCTGGCGCGTGGCGTGGGACGAGTTCGCCGCCAATCCGCTCCTGGGCGTCGGGGAGGACAGCTATGCGGCGGGCTACTACCTGGAGCGCGGGACCGACCGCAACCTGAGCGACCCCCACAGCCTGCCGCTCCGCCTGCTGGCCGAAACGGGGCTCGTGGGGACGCTGCTCTTCGCCGTCTTCCTCGGCGCCCTGGGGTTCGCGATCGTCCAGGGCGTCCGCGGCGCCACGCTCTCGACCCGTCACGCGGTGGCCGGCCTCGCGGCGGCCGGGACCGTGGTGCTCGGCCAGGCGCTGGTCGACTGGATCTGGATGGTCCCCGGGGTGACGGGCATCGGCCTCCTCTGCCTCGCGCTCGCCGCGGGGATCGTCTCGCGCGAATCGCGGCCGGCGACCTCGGCGCCTCCGATCGTGCGGCGAGTCGCGCGGGGGCTCGGCGCGGCGGCGCTCATCGCGGCGGCCGCGAGCGTCCTGTTCGTCTTTCTCTCCGACTTCTACGTCCGCCAGGCACGGGCCGCGGAGTCGCCCGCGGCGATGGTCGAGGCCGCAAGGACCGCCGAGCGCCTCGACCCGCTCGCGCTGGCGCCGCGCTACGAGCAGGCGTCGGCGCTCGAGAGCGTCGGCCAGCTCGACGCGGCCCGCGCGGAGCTCCGGGGGGCGCTCGAGCTCGAGCCTCGGAGCTTCGCGACGCTAGCCCTGCTCGGAGACCTCGAGGCGCGCGCCGGCGACGAGGCAGCCGCCGCCCGCTACTACGGGGAGGCGAGCCTCCTCAACCCGCGCGACGTCGGCCTGCTCGAGCTCAAGCGGGCGATGAACCGGCGGGCGCGTGCCGATCGCCGGCCAGACGCCGCAGCAGATCCCACCAGCCGCGGGTCACCGTCTCGCGGCTGAAGCGCTCGGTAGCGCAGCGCCGGCCCGCCGATCCGAGGTCGGCGATCAGGTCGCGATCGCGCGCGAGTCCCTCGAAGGCGGCGGCGAGCGCCGCGGGGTCCTCCGGCGGCGCGACGAGCCCCGCGCCGCACTCGGTCACGAGCTCGGCGGACTCCCCCTTGGCCGACAGCAGGACCGCGCGGCCGGCGGCCATCGCCTCGAGCAGCTTCGTCGGCAGGGCGCCCTCGAAGATCGGGCGGTCGCGGAGGAGCACGACGGCGGCGTCTGAGGCCGCGTAGAGGGCCGGCACGTCGCCGTGCGGGACCGTGCCGAGCATGCGCACGTTGGCAATCCGCTCGTCGCGGAGCCGCTGCGCGAGGAGCGGTGCATCGGCGCCGTCGCCCGCCACCGCCACATCCACGACGTCGGGGCCCGCGATCCGCGCTGCCTCGAACAGCGTGTCGAGCCCCTGGGCGAGGCCGATCGTGCCCGCGTAGAGCACTTGAAGCGGCTCTCGAGGCTCGCTCGGGGCGGGCTCGAACAGCCCGACGTCCACCGACGGCCCGAGGCGCGCCACCTTTCCCCGCGCGGGCTCGATCCGCTCGAGCGAGTCGACGAGCCCGGCGGTCGGCACCGTGATCGCCGCGGCGCTGCGGTAGATCGCGCGCTCGAGCGCCTCCGCGGCGCGGATGGCCCGCGCGTCGGTGAGCGCGCCCAGCTCGACCGCGGAGGCGGGCCACTGGTCGGCCACGTTCACGACGAGCGGCGCTCGCTTGGCCCGCGCGTACGGGATCGCAGCGGCGGCGGTGAAGAGCGGGGGGGACTCCACGACCACCACGTCCGCGGGCCCGGACAGAGGCGCCCCGAGCAGCGCTGTCGCTGCGAGCGAGGTGTGGTTCGCGATCCGGCGGGCGAAGCCGCGGTTGGGCGCCGGGTAGACGGCCGTCCGCACCACGCGCACCGGCCCGTCCTGCTCCACGAGATAGGGCCGGTTCCTGTATGGCGCGCGGATCGCCCCGTCCGGGTAGTGCGGGAAGCCGGTGTGGACGGTGACCGACGCGCCGAGCTCGCACAGCCCGCGCGCGAGTGCGGAGATGCGCGCCTGCGGCGCGCCCACTTCGGGGGGGTAGTAGTGGGTTAGGAAGGTGATGCGCATTTGAGGCGACGCTATCGCGGCGGGTCGCAGGTCGCGGGTCGCAGGTCGCAGGAACAGATGGCAGATGGCAGCTGGCGAGCCATCGTGGCGCCGATCTAGCATTTGGCCGTGGCCAGGCTCGTGACTGACAGCGCTACTTGCGCTGATGCTCTTCCCGCAGGCCGCGTTCGCCGCCAACGCTCCGCGCACGGATCCGGAGGCGGGCAGTCCGTCGGAGGCGATCTATGGCATTCCGCTCGAGGAGGCGCGGAGGGATGCCGCGCCCGACGCCTCCGACGGCTCGGCGATCAGATCGGAGAACGGCGTGGGGTCGTCGGCGCGGGTGCCCGGGCTCGACGTGGCGCGGGGCAACGCCCGCGCGGGGCCGAAGGGCGAGCGACCGCGCCGAGCGCTCGAGCGCCGCTCCCGCGGGCCGGCTCCGGCTTCGATCCCGGCGGTCGACGCGCCGACCGAGGCGGGCGTCGTGCTCCTCCTCGGCCTCACGATCCTGATCGCGGTCGGCGCGGGCACGGTCGCAGCGCGCGGGCGCCGGGGCGGCCGCTGACGAGGCGCGACCTCAGCGAATCGGGCCGGCGGCCACCGTGAACGCGGCGACCAGGGCGATCACCCCCAGGCCGGCGGTGCCGTAGAGCACGGCGCGTGCGGTCGGCACCCGGGTGAGCGCCTGTGACAGCCGCTCTGCCGCGGTGCGCAGCGGGAGGAGGGCTGTGTGCACGAGGATCGCCAGATCGCGGCGCAGCGTCTGCTCATGGATGTAAGCGAGGTCCACGGCGATCTTCCGCGGCAGGATCTCCTCGGCGTAGAGCGATGAGGACTCGTGCGCGTCGGCAAGCAGGTGGCGCTCCTCGACGTACTCGAGCTGCGCGGGACCCGTGATCCCGGGCACGACCGTGAGGATCTGCTCGTACTCCTCCGGGTAGAGCGCGACGAACTCCTCGACCTCCGGCCGGGGCCCGACCAGGCTCATCTGACCGCGCAGGACGTTCCAGAGCTGTGGCAGCTCGTCGAGCTTCGTCGCGACGAGGAAGCCGCCGATCGGCGTGAGCCGGTCGTCGCGGTACTTCGTGAGCGCCGGGCCCTCGGCGTCGCGGCGCATCTTGCGGAACTTGAGCATGTCGAAGGGCTCGCCCCGCAGCCCGACGCGGCGGGAGTGGAAGAAGATCGGCCCGGGGGAGTCGATGAAGATCAGGATCGCGATCGCGAGGCCGAGGACGATCGCGAACGGCAGCAGGAGGGCTGCCACGATCAGGTCGAACGCGCGGATCGTCTTGGGCGACGAGTGCTCGCCGACGAGTTGCGACGTGGGCGGGCTCATCCGTCCACCGCCGGGAACTCGCCCGTCTCGAGCCGCGACTTGCCGACGAACGCGTCGGCGCTCCCCTCGAAGTCCTGGACCGCGGCCTCGAGGTCGTGCAGTCGCCCGATGTCCATCCAGTAGCCGGGGTGGTTGTAGGCGGCGACGGTCTCGCCCTGGGCGATCATGCGTCTCGAGCAGCTCGGGCAGGTCCATCCGGCGCCCGGGCTCGACGAACCGCTGGACGCGGGGCTCGACTGCGTAGATGCCCATGCTCACGGGCCAGTAGTAGCGCGGCTTCTCGTCGATCCCGTCGATCCGGCGGAGCTCGCCGATGTCGTCGCCTAGGCGGAGGACGCCGTACTCCACGTCGACCTCCTGCTTCTTGCTCGCCACCGTGGCGGCGGCGCCCGACTTGCGGTGCGCCTCCAGCAGGTCGGTGTAGAGCGGCGTCGTGAGCACGTCGCCGTTCATCATCACGAACGTGTCGTCGAACTCGGGCATCGTCGCGAGCGCCCCCACCGTGCCGAGCTGCTCCTTCTCGCGCATGTAGGTGATCTCGACGCCGTAGGCGCGGCCGTCGCCGAAGTAGGTCTCGATCAGGCTCGAGAGGTAGCCGGTCGCGAGCACGACCTCGGTGATCCCGGCCTCGCGCAGCTGACCGATGATGATCTCGAGCACCGGCCGGTCGCCGACCGGGAGGAGCGGCTTGGGCAGGACGCGGGTGTAGGGAACGAGCCGCGCGCCCTCGCCGCCCGCGAACACCACGGCCTTCACGGCCGCCCCGCCCCACGGCGCTGTCGGCCCAGCCAGGTCATCGCGCCAAACGTAACAGGAGGCCCCTCCGGAACCGCTCTGGGAGCCGATCTATAGTGGACCGCGTGAGCTCCTACTGGGCCGGGCGGCCGGTGCTCGTGACCGGCGCCGGCGGCTTCATCGGAAGCCACGTCGTGGACCGGCTCGTGGCCGAGGGGGCGAGCGTCCGGGCGCTGGTCCGATACACGTCCCGCGGCGACGTGGGAGCGCTCGCGTGGGACAGCGACCTGTCGGGCGTCGACGTCCGCCACGGCGACCTGCGCGACGCGGCCACCGTCGAGGTGACGACCGCCGGCTGCCAGACGGTCCTCCATCTGGGCGCGTCGGTGGCGATCCCCTACTCCTACCGCGCGCCGCGCGACGTAATCGAGACGAACGTGATCGGCACGCACAACGTGCTGGCCGCGGCTGGACGCCACGACGTCGAGCGCGTCGTCTGCATCTCGACGAGCGAGGTCTACGGGACGCCGGACACCGACGCGATCACCGAGGGCAACCGGCCTCAACGCCCAGTCGCCGTACGCGGCGTCGAAGATCGGTGCGGACATGCTGGCGCTCAGCTTCCATCGCTCGTATGCCATTCCCGTCGGCCTGGCGAGACCCTTCAACACGTACGGGCCGCGACAGTCCGCCCGCGCCGTGATCCCGACGGTGCTCGCCCAGGGCATCGCGGGCCGGACCGTCGAGCTCGGCTCGCTTCACCCGGTGCGCGACTTCCTCTACGTCGCCGACACCGTGTCAGCGCTGCTCGCGTTCGCCGCTTGGGAGGACGCGCCGGGAAGCGTCGTGCACTTCGGGACGGGCCACGCCGTGAGCGTGGGCGAGCTCGTCGAGCTGGCCGGCGAGGTGCTGGGCCGCGAGCTCACCGTCGAGCTGGACGAGCAGCGCGTGCGTCCGGACGCGAGCGAGGTGCAGCGCCTCGTGTGCGATGCGAGCGTGGCGCGCGAGCGGCTCGGCTGGGTGCCCGAGGTGAACCTGCGCGAGGGGCTCGAGCGCACCGCCGAGTGGATCGAGCGCAACCTCGCCCGCTACCGGCCCGACGTCTACGCGGTGTGAGCGAGGACGCGCCGAGCGCCCCCGGCTGGCGCGTGCCGCTGTCCGACGTCCGCCTGCCCGCCGAGGCGATCGAGGCGGCGCGCGACGTGCTCGCGAGCGGCTGGCTGTCGAGCGGCCCGCGCGTGAGCGAGTTCGAGCGCGCCGTGGCCGACTACGTGGGCACCGGGCATGCGGTCGCCTGCGCGAACGGGACCGCCGCGCTCGAGCTCGCGTACGCGGCGCTCGGCGTCGGGCCCGGGCGACGAGGTCGCTGATGCCCTCGCTCACCTTCGTCGCGGGCGCGAACGTCGGCGCGCGTCGCGCGGGCGCCGAGCCCGTCCTCTGCGACGTGATCGGGCGACGACGACCTCACGCGTCGACCCCGACTCGCTCGCCGCCAGCCGATCGGTCCGCGAACGAAGGCGATCGTGCTCATGCACTACGGCGGCCACCCCTGCGCGCGAGGAGACGCTCGCGGTCGCACGCGAGCACGGGCTGGCGGTGATCGAGGACGCCGCGCACGCCCTCGGCGCCGCCGGCGCGCCAGGAAGCTGCGGCACCTGGGCGGAGGTGGCGTGCTTCAGCTTCTTCGCCAACAAGAACCTGCCGCTCGGCGAGGGCGGAATGCTCATGACCGACGACCCCGAGATCGCCGAGGCGCGCTTCGCCTGCGCTCGCACGGGATGACGAGCGCGCACCTGGGAGCGCCACACGGGCGCCGCCAACTCGTACGACGTGCCGCGGCCGGGCCACAACTTCGCTTCGACGAGATGCGGGCGGCGATGGGCAGCGCGACCCTGCGCGAGCTCGACGCAGGCGAACGAGCGCCGGGGCGCGCTCGTCGACCGCTACCGGGCGCGCGCTCGAGGGCATCGAGGGAGTGTCGATGCCGTTCGGCTCGCGGCCCCCCGGTGAGCGGTCCGCCCATCACCTCGCGGGGGTGGTGCTCGCCGACGGCATCGATCGCGACGGCGCGGCGGACGCGATGCACGCCGCCGGGGTCCAGACGAGCGTCCACTACCCGCCGACGCACCGCTTCGTCGGCCCATCGCGGGCGCGCGTGCGGACGTCGCCCGTACCGACGCGCTGGCGCCGCGCCTCCTGACGCTGCCGCTCTTCCCGCACATGGACGAGCGCCAGCTCGAAGCCGTTCTCGACGCGCTGGCGGCGAGCGTAGGGGCCGGCGCCGCGCGCTAGCCGGCGCTGTCGTGCTCGCCGCGGGCGTTCGCCACCATCACGCCACCGGCCACGGCGATCCCGATGCCGACCACGAGACCGGCCACCTGCATCCCGCCGAAGCTGTCGGTGCTCGTGCTCTCGGCAGTGAAGCTGAGCCCGATCAGGTGGGCGATCCCGGACACGATGGCGATGGCGATTCCAAGCGCCAGAACCGCGAGGCCCAAGACGGTTCGGCTCACGAGCCAGCCTTCGCGCGTCGACCGAGCATCGCGGGGATTATAGGTACGGCCACGACGGCTCAGCCCCTGATCAAAGCCAGCACCTCGTCGCGCCGCGCGGCCATGTGGTCCGCCGACACGAGCGACTCGAGGTTGAGCCGGAGCAGTGGCTCGGTGTTGGAGGGCCGGACGTTGAAGTGCCAGTCCTCGTACTCGACCGAGATGCCGTCGAGCCATTCGACTTCGCCGTCCGACCAGCGATCGGCGAGCTCGGCCATCTTCGCGTCCTGGTCCTCGACCTCGCTGTTGATCTCGCCCGAGATGAAGTAGCGCTCGCGGAGCGGGGCGAGCAGCTCGCTCATCGGGCCGCCCTTGACCGAGAGGAGCTCGAGGATCAGGAGCGCCGGGATCGTGCCGGAGTCGGCGCAGTAGAAGTCGCGGAAGTAGTAGTGGCCCGAGACCTCGCCGCCGAAGGCGGCGCCCTCGCTCGCGCATCCGCGACTTGAAGAAGGCGTGGCCGACGCGGTTCACCTGCGGCGTCGCCGCCGGCGCGCTCGACCGTGTCCCGCACGGCGCGGCTCGCGCGCACGTCGTAGAGGATCGTCGCTCCCGGCTCCTTGCGCGAGGATCGACTCGGCGAGCAGCGCGGTGAGGAAGTCGCCGGCCACGAACTCGCCGGTGTCGTCGATGAAGAAGCAGCGGTCGGCGTCGCCGTCCCAGGCGATCCCGAGCTCGGCGCCCTCCGAGAGCACCTTCTCGATGACGAACGAGCGGTTCTCGGGCAGGAGCGGGTTGGGCTCGTGGTCGGGGAAGCTGCCGTCGGGCTCCCAGTAGGTCCGCACCTGCTCGATCGGGAGCGAGTCGAGGATCGGGCCGACCATCGGGCCCGGCCATCCCGTTGCCGCCGTCGAGCACCACCCGCATCGGGCCCACGCGCCCGGGATCGATGAACGCGGTGGCCGCCGCGCGGAACTCCTCGGCGACGTCCTCCGAGCGAAGCTCGCCGCGCGGGCTCGCGGCCGGCCCGGGGTCGCCCGCCTCGACGACCCGCCGGACGTCGTCGATGCCCGCGTCGCCCGAGAGCGCGATCGCGCCGCGCTTCACGAGCTTCGCCCCCGTGTAGCGCTTCGGGTTGTGCGAGGCGGTGCACATCAGCCCGCCGTCGAGGCCGCGCGAGCCGACGGCGAAATAGAGCATCTCGGTGCCCACCTCGCCGACGTCGAGCACGGCGGCGCCCTCGTCGCGCAGGCCGTCCGCGTAGCGGTCCGTGAGCTCGGGCGCGCTGAGGCGCATGTCGCGCCCCAGCCCGACCCGCAGCTCGGCTCGGCCGCCGTCCCTCGCCCTCGGCCAGCACGCGCGCGAACGCGCGCCCCACCCGGTAGGCCACCTCGCGCGTCGATCTGCTCGCCGTAGAGCCCGCGGACGTCGTAGGCCTTGAAGATCGCTGGGTCGATCACGCGGCCGCGGCGCGAACGCCCTGGTCAGGGCGGCATAGCGACTCGTCGAGGCTCTGGGGCAGGACGCGCGTCGAGGCCGATGACCGGCATGAAGTTGGTGTCCGCTCCCCAGCGCGGAACCACGTGCAGGTGCACGTGCTCCTCGAAGCCAGCGCCCGCGATCTTTCCCTGGTTGATCCCCATGTTGAAGCCCTCCGGCGAGTAGCACGTCGCGAAGTGCGCCGAGGGAGCGCCGCGCGAGGCGCATCAGCTCGAGCAGCTCGCCCTCGTCGAGGTCCTCGATCGACGGGACGTGCCGGTACGGCGAGACCATGACGTGCCCGTTGTTGTACGGGTACGTGTTGAGCATCACGAAGCAGCGCTCGCCGCGCTCGACGATGTGCGCGCCCGGCGTCGTCGCCGGCCGCCGGCTTCGAGCAGAAGATGCACTCGTCGGGCTTCGGGCCCTTGATGTACTCGAGGCGCCACGGCGCCCACAGTCGCTCCTCGGACACGCCGGCTGACTCTAGTGAGCTCGATGGGCGTCCGGCGCGCGCGATCACGGCCATCCGGTCGCGGAAGTCCGGGCGCCCAGATCCGGTCGGCGACGCCGACGCGCTCGGCGGCGCGCGACCAGCGCGCCGCGGCCGCGCCGCCGAGTAGCCGCCGATCCGCCCGAGGTAGTAGCGGACGGTGAACGCCTTCGGCGCCGTTGTCGAGCTCGAGCGACCTGAAGCCGTGGCGGCGAGCAGCGTCGCGGAGGCTGTGGCGGGTGAAGTACTGGACGTGGGTCGGGATCACCGACCACCAGCGCCGGCCCATGGCGCGCGCGAGCGCGGCTGCCGGCGTCGGGGAGCAGCAGGGCGAGCACGCCGCCGGGCGCGAGCAGGCGCCGCGATCCGGTCGAGCGCCTCGCGCCGGGCGGGGCAGGTGCTCGATCACGTCGCCGAGGACCACCGCGTCGAAGCGCCGCCTCGGCAGGTCGGCGTCGAACAGGTCCGTCGTGCGGACGTCGAGGCCGAGCCGCTCGCGGGCGTAGCGGCGAGGCGAACTCGCTCGGCTCGACGCCCGACGCGCGCCAGCCGCGCTCGCGCGCCTCGGCGAGCAGGAAGCCGACCCAGCAGCCGAGGTCGAGCAGCGCCGCCGGGCGCGGACGTGGCGCTCGATCCGCTCGAGCACCCGCCGGGCGCGTCTCGCGCTGGCCGGCCTCCTCCTCGACGTAGTCCTCGGACGCGGCCTCGCCGTAGGCCTCGCTCGAGCTCGGCGTCGGCCGGCAAGCGCTCGAGCTGCATGTGGCCGCAGGCGCGGGCAGCGGACGATGTCGGCCGAGCGCGGTGCCGAAGCGGTCGGTGGTCGGGATCAGGCCCTCGGGCGCCGGCGGCGCCGGCGCACCGGCAGGTGGCCGAGCGAGCTCCCGGCGGCACGCCGCACAGCGCAGCAGGCGGCCGCCATGGCGCCGACAGCCTGGCGGACTCGACGTTCCAGGCGCAGCGTCTCTTCGCCGGCCGTCCGCAGCGGGACTACTCGGACGGCTTGCGACGCCGTCCGATGCCGACCCTCGGCACGAGAGCTTCACAAGCTGGCGGTCGGCTACCGCTGGCGCGCCGGGCTGGTTCCTGCGCCGCCGGTTCTGCCGCCGGACTACGAGGCCGAGCTGCCGAGACGATCAAGCGCGTGCGCCGTCACACGATGACGCACCGCGCAGCGCCTCGCCGCGCTCTGCGACGCCGTCGCGTACGTCGGCCCGGCGCGCAGGGTCCCTGGCGCGCTCGTCGAGTGCGGAGTCTGGCGAGGGCGGCAGCATGATGGCCGCGGCGCTGACACGCTGCGACGGCTCGGGCGACGACGGACCGCGAGCTGCTACCTGTTCGACACGTTCGCGCGGCATGCCGCGAGCCGCGGCCGAGGACGTCGACTCGCCCTACGACGGGTACTCGCTCGAGGCGCGCTGGCGTCGCAAGCAGCGCGGCCCGGTCAACCGCTGGAGCTCGCGTCGCTCGACGACGTCCGGCGCGAACCTCGAGACCACCGGCTATCGAGCGAGCGCGACTGCACCTGGTCACAGGGCATGGTCGAGGAGACGCTCCCGGCGGAGGCGCCCGACGGAGCTGCAGCCTGCTCCGCCTCGACACCGACTGGTACGAGTCGACGCGGCACGAGCTTCAGCACGCTCTACCCGCGCCTGGCGCCCGGCGGGGTCCTGATCATCGACGACTACGGCCACTACGAGGGCGTCAAGCGCGCCGTCGACGAGTACTTCGACGAGCGCCGGCAGCCGCTTCTGCTGAACCGCATCGACTACACCGGGCGGCTGGCCGTGAAGCAGGAGCGGGCTTGACCGCGGTCGCGGAGCTCAGCGGAGCGCCGGCCGTCGCTCGCTGAGCGTCGTCGCGCCGTGCTCGACGAGGAGGGGACGCTGGCCGAGTTCTACGAGCGCGTCGCGCGGCGCTCGACGGGCTTGCCGTTCGAGCTCGTGCTCGTCGACGACGGCTCTGCGGACGGCACCCCGCAGCTGCTCGACGCGCTCGCCGCGCACGGACGCGCGCGTGCGGGTCGATCCGCCTGTCGCGCAACTTCGGCCACCAGGCGGCGATCACGGCCGGCCTCGACCACGCCGCGGGCGACGCCGTGGTGATGCTCGACGCCGACCTCCAGGACCCGCCGGAGCTGATCCCGCGAGATGGTCGAGCGCTGGCGCGAGGGCGCCGACGTCGTCTACGCGGTGCGCGCGCGGCGCGCGGCGGCGAGACCCGCGTCAAGCTCGCCACGGCGCGCTGGTTCTACCGGCTGTTCGCCCGGCTCGCGCAGCTCGACGCTCCAGCCGAACGCCGGCGACTTCCGGCTGCTCGACCGCCGCGCGCTCGACGCGCTGCTGCGCGATGCGCGAGCGCAACCGCTTCCTGCGCGGGATGACCGTCTGGGTCGGCTTCACGCAGACCGCCGGTGCGCGTACGAGCGCGACGCCCGCTACGCGGGCGAGACGCAAGTACACGCTGCGGAAGATGCTCGCGCTTCTCGCTCGACGCGATCTCGTCGTTCTCGCACGTGCCGCTGCAGGTCGCGACGCTGCTCGGCTTCGTCGTCTCGGCGCTCGCCTTCCTCGCGCTCCCGCTCGTGATCGTCGCCCGCTTCGCCGGCGATCTACGTCGCCCGGCGTCACCACGGTGCTGTTCGCGTCCTGCTGCTCGGCGGGATCCAGCTGATCACCGTCGGGATCATCGGCGAGTACGTCGGCCGCATCTACGACGAGGTCAAGCGCCGGCCGCTGTACCTGGTCCGCGAGCGCGCGCAACATCGACGCGCCGCAGCCGAGCGAGACGCAGCGACCGAGCCCGATGACGCCGCCCGGAGCGCCGCGGACCGAGCGATGCGGGTCGCGGTCCTCGGCGCCGGGGTCGCCGGCCTCGTCGCCGCCCACCGGCTCGGCGCAGGCCGGGCACGTCGCGCGACGTCTACGAGCGCTGGCCCGGCCTCGGCGGGCAGGCGGCGACCCTCGACGTCGGCGACGGCCACCTGCTCGAGCGCTACTACCACCACCTCTTCACGAGCGACCGCCACATCGCCGAGCTCTACGACGAGCTCGGGATGCCCGACGAGCTCGAGTGGCGGCCGTCGAGCGTCGGCGATGTTCGCCGACGGGCGAGCTCCACCCGTTCACGACGCCGCTCGACCTCCTGCGCTTCAGCCGCTGTCGCTTCGCTCGCGCGCTGCGGATGGGCGCTGCGGTCGCTCTGGCTCCAGCGGCGGCGCGCGAGCGTCGGAGCCGTTCGAGGGCGATGACCGGCTCGCGAGCTGGATCGAGCGCGGCGATGGGGCGCGCAGGCGTGGGAGAAGCTCTGGGGTCCGCTGCTCGCGGCGAAGTTCGGCGACCGCGCCGACGACATCTCGATGGCGTGGCTGTGGAGCAAGCTGACGCTGCGGCGCCAGATCAAGGGCGAGGAGGCGCGCGAGGAGCTGCTCGGCTACCCGCGCGGCAGCTGGGAGCCGCTGTTCGAGCGGCTGCGCGAGCGCGATCGAGGGCGCCGGCGGACGCGTGCTGATCGACCGCCCCGCGCGCGCGGGTCGGCGCGCGACGGCGACGGCTTCGCGGTTGACGCCGGGGGCGCCGGACTCGTTCCGCCGCGGCCACGACCCGCGCGCGTTCGACGCCGCCGGCGAGCCGGAGCGCTACGACGCGGTGGTCGCGACCGTGCCGTCGCGACATCTTCGAGCAGCTGCTCGACGCCGGACCTCGCGGCGGACGGTCGGCGACGCGCTACCTCGGACGGCTGCGCTCGATCGAGTACCACACGGCGCTCTGCCTGCTGCTCGAGCTCGACCGCGCGTTCTCGCCCTTCTACTGGACCAACGTCGCCGACCCCGACCTGCCGTTCGTCGGCCTGATCGAGCACACGAACCTCATCGAGCCCGAGCGCTACGGCGGCCGGCGCTTCCTCTACGTCGCCAACTACCTGCCCGCGCGACGACCCGCTGCTCGAGCTCGATCCCGACGAGCTGCTCGACCGTCTACGAGCCCGGGCTGCGGCGGGTCAACCCGGACTTCTCGCGCGACTGGGTCAGCAGCGCTGGCTGTTCCGCGAGCCGGCCGCCCAGCCGGTCGTGACGGTCGGCTACCGCGAGCGGATCCCGCCGCTCGAGACCGGCGTGCCCGGGCCTCGTGCTCGCCAACACGACGCAGATCTATCCCGAGGACCGGGGCACGAACTACAGCGTGCGCCTCGGCGGGGAGGCGGTGGACGCGCTCATGGTGAGCCTCGGAGGGTCAGAGCCAGCCGCGGCGGCGGAAGAAGGCGAGCATCCCTAGGAGCACGCCGACCATCGCCGCGACGATCACCCAGAACGCGGTCTCGCCGCCCTCGCCGGGAACGCCGACGTTCATCCCCCAGATGCTCGCGATGAGCGTGAGCGGCAGGATGATCACGCTGAACGCCGTGAGCACCCGCAGGATGCCGTTGACGCGGTGCGAGATGACCGATTCGTTCGTCTGCTCGAGCGCCTCGACGACCTCCTTGTAGTTCTCGAGCATGTCCCAGATCCGCTCGGACGCGTCGACGATGTCGTCGAAGTAGATGTCGAGGTCCTCGGCGAGGTAGCGCTGCTTGTTGCGCTCGAGGTCGCGCAGCACGGCCGCTGCGGCCGGATGATCTTGCGGAAGTTGATGATCTCCTGCTTCGCGTTCGAGATGTCGCGCACGACGTCCTCGGCCGCGCCCTCGAGATCTCGTCCTCGATCCGGTCGAGCTTGTTGCCCGATCTTGCGCAGCATCGGAGAAGCAGTAGTCGAACGAGTCGTCGACGATCCTTGTACAGCAGGAGCCCGGGCCCTTCGACATGAGCTGGTCGCGCGTCTCGTCGCTCGTCCGGCAGCGCTCGAAC
>CAWHPV010000005.1:0-98820 GCA_963831365.1 uncultured Thermoleophilaceae bacterium | reverse complement strand
GACCAGGCCTCTCGTAATCGGGGCGACTGGATTTGAACCAGCGACCGCTCGGCCCCCAGCCGAGTGCGCTACCAGACTGCGCCACGCCCCGAAGCGGGCGACGGGAATCGAACCCGCCCTAGAAGCTTGGAAGGCTTCTGTGCAGCCACAACACTTCGCCCGCAGTACAGCGAATTCTAGACCGGCGGCGGGGCCGCCGCGAAGCGCCCGACCTACGGTGAGGCGGCGCCCCCGAAGTCGTAGTCCTGCTCCTGGAATTGGCCCTGCAGCTCCTGGAGCTCGGTCTGGTACGCAGTGCCCGCCTCCTGGAACGGCCTGACGCCTTCCTCGTCGCCCTCCTCGGCGGCGGTGCCGGCCTCGCCGGCGGCGGTGGCGATCTCCTCGTGCGCCGTGACGAGCCGCTCGTGCAGGTCGGCGACGTCCTCCGGAGGCTCGATGTCGTCGAGCGTCGTCGCCGTGTCGGCGTAGGTCGTCTCGGCCTCGGCCAGCGGATCCGCGAGGTCCTCGACCGACTGGGCCTCGGTCGCGTCGGAGGCGAGGTTCTGCGACGTCTCGACGACCGGCTCGATTGCGTCGCGCACCTGGGTCTGGTAGTCCTCCCTGCTCAGCTCGTCACCCCCGCCGCAGCCCGCGACGAGGAGGGCGGCGACGGTCAGGAACGCGAGCGGTCCGGCGGCGAGATGGCGTCTCAAGTTGGTCTCCTTGGCGGGTTGATTCGGCGAGAGTAGAGGAGTTGCGGCGGTCGAGCTAGTCGCCCTGAGGGTGGACGATCAGCTCCACGGGCACGTTCCCGCGCGTCGCGCGCGAGTAGGGACAGCCCTGGTGCGCCTTCTCGACCAGCGCTTCCGCCTCCGAACGCTCCATGTGCGGCAGCGCCACGTGCATCGCCACCGCCAGCTCGAGGCCGGTCTTGCCCTTTCCGAGGTCGACGTGCGCGGTGACGCTCGCGTCGCGCGCCGCCGCGCTCTGGTCGAGCATCCCGGCCGCGGTCTGGACCGCGCTCGCGAAGCATGCCGCGTAGCCCGCGGCGAACAGCTGCTCCGGGTTCGTGGCGTCTCCCCCGGGCCCGCCCATCTCCTCCGGCACGCGGATCTCCACGTCGAGGTGGCCGTCGGAGGTCGTCGCGCGGGCGTCGTGGCGTCCGTTCGCAGTCGCGACGGCCGTGTAGACCTTCTTCACCGCGCGAAGCCTAATGGTGCGCGCGGGGCGCCCGGCTGACGGAAGTGTCCTGCCTTGAGTCCGCATAGCGAACCCCTCGGCAGGATGGTGCGGGACTTCAGCGGGGCACCCAGGACTCGAACCTGGAATCGCCGGTTTTGGAGACCGGTGCCTTAGCCAGTTTGGCCAGTGCCCCCAAGTTCGGCCATCGTAGCCGCAGGACCGCGAGCGGCCGCGGACCTACACTCCGCCCAGGCGGATGTGGCGGAACTGGCAGACGCGCCGCGTTTAGGTCGCGGTGGGCTCACGCCCGTGGGGGTTCGAGTCCCTCCATCCGCATCGTCGGGGTTGCACATGAAAGTGCTGCACGCGCCCGCCTGAGGGCGTACACTCCGGCGCGGTGGAAGCCTCCGGCGTTTCGATTCACCATCCCAACCGGGAGAAGCCGCAGTCCAAGGCGACCAGGGCCGGTGTCGTCCTCCTGCTGCTGGCGAGCGCCGCGCTTATCGCGATCGTCCTGATCGGCGGGTGGAGCCTCATGGCCGGCGCGCAGATCCTGGCCGTTGGCTACATCATCGTGTACCTGGTGATGGCGTTCTTCGTCGGCGCGCGCTGGAGCCGCGGCGTGCTGCCGCTCGCCGCCGGGCTGTCGCTGATGTTCATCGCCATGGCGGCGGTGGCGGCGCCGGCCTGGTTCGCGCGCGACAAGGACGGCCTCGCGGAGGCCGCCCTCCCGGCCGGGCTGCTCGGTCTCCTCACCCTCGTGCTGATCGCCGTCCTGCTCCTCTTGATCGTCTTCGCGATGCGCGGGTTTTCCCAGGAGTGGAACGTGGAGGTCGAGGAGAGCGACTACGAGGGCGGCGGCTACGGCGACGGGTCGCAGCAGCCGCAGCCCCAGCAGGCGTAGCCGCCCGGCGGCACCCGCCCCCCGCCGTACCATCTGCTCACCACCCGCCCGGGTGACGGAACGGCAGACGTGATGCGCTCAAAACGCATTGTCCGAAAGGGCGTGCGGGTTCGAATCCCGCCCCGGGCATTGGCGCGCGGCACCAAGGCGAGCGTCGCGCAGGCCGGCTAGGACGAGCGCGACGCCGCGCGGCGCCCGTTCGTCGCGCCCCGCGAGCGGCCGGCGGCGGTGCCGCCGCCCCTCCCCCGCTTCCCGCGGCCGAGCGCCTCGCGGACCTCCTCGAGCGAGGCCTGCACGCTGTCCATCAGGGACCAGGCGTCGTCGAGCTGGTTGCGGTCGGCCACGATCCCGAAGTCGATGTGATCGAGATAGCTCATCGCCGTGATGTTGAGCCCCACCCCGTCCGTGATCACCGACACGGGGTAGTGCGCCTCGAGCTGCGCGCCGGCGCAGTAGAGCGGCGCCCGCGGCCCGGGCACGTTCGAGATGATCAGGTTGAGCGGCGGCCGCATCCGGCCCATGATGTCCATCGTCGTCCGGGCCGCGAGCGCGGCGACGGCGGGCGGGATGAACGCCGTCGCGTCCGTCAGGAGGCTCGCGGGCACCGCCTGGTGGCGCTCCTTTGCGCCCGCCAGGATCCGATGCGCCGCCATGAGCCGCGTCCGGGGGTCGGGCTCGTCGGTCGGGATCGGGACGATCATCATCGACACCCGGTTGCCGAACATCCCCGCCTCGTCCTCAGTTCGGACCGAGACCGGGATCATCGCCACGAGCGGCTCGTCGGGAAGCTCGCCGCGCTCCAGCAGCCAGTTGCGCAGCGCCCCGGCGCACAACGCCACCACGACGTCGTTCACGGTGATCTCGAGCTCGTTCTTGATCGCCTTGACCTCGTCCAGCGACAGCGTGCCGAGCGCGAAGCGGCGATGCGCCGAGATCGGATGGTTGAATCGCGTGCGCGGGACCGGCGCCGTCTGCTGCTCGAGCACCTGCGAGGTGGTGCTTGCGCCGACCAGGCCGCGAAGGGTCGAGGCCGCGCGACCGACCGTCGCCATCCCGGGCAGCTGACCCAACCCGGGCACGTCGAGGAGGTTGGGGAGCGTCGAGGGGATCGCCCGCGCCGCGCGGAGCGGCTGGAGCGGAAGCGCCGTGAGGCCGCGGCCGAGCATCTCGAGGTCGCTCGGCACCCGCTCCCCGGCCATGTCGGACTCCGGGGGCGGCACCTCCCGGCCCTCGGGGCTCGGGTCGAGCAGGATGCTCAGGATCTCGTTGCCCGACACGCCATCGACGACCGAGTGGTGGACCTTGGTGAGGAGCGCAACCCGGCCGCCCTCGAGCCCGTGGATCAGGTAGAGCTCCCAGAGCGGGCGCGAGCGATCGAGGGGCCGGGCGAAGATGCGAGCCACGGTCTCGGCGAGCTGCCGGTCGTCGCCCGGCGGGGGCACGGCCGAGTCGCGGATGTGGAAGCCGATGTCGAAGTCGGGGTCCTCGACCCACGAGGGGAGGTCGAGGCCGAACGGCACCTTTACAAGCCGCCAGCGAAACGGCTCGAGCAGGTGCAGCCGCTCGCTCACGAGCCGGCAGATGTCGCTCAACTCGAGCCGGCCGCCCGGCGCCGTGGACGGGTCGTAGACCGCGAGGCCACCGACGTGCCCGTAGGTCCGAGGCGTCTCCACCGCGAGGAACTGGGCGTCGAGGCTCGTGAGTTGCCGCACTTGCGGGGAGACTACCCCTCCCGCTAGGGTCCCGCGGCTTGGAAGGGAGGCGGTTCACATTCGACGCGGGGGCGCGGGACGACCTCCTGCGGCTGCTCGGTGGCCTGCTCTTCGCCGTGGGCGCGATCGCGCTCTTCCTGCGCAAGTCGGAGCTCGAGGCGTGGGGCGATCTCGGCCGCCTGATCGTCCTCCTCGTTCCATGCGTCCTCCTACTCGGGCTCGGGATGGGAATGATCGGCGGCGACGCGCGCCGACCGATCGAGGATGACGCCGGCGCGCGACCGTGGCGCGCGGTCCTACTCGTGCTCGGGATCGTGCTCGTGCCGCTGACGCTGCTGCAGTTCGTCGCGCTCATCGGCGGCACCCCGGGCGACCCGCTCAACCGGGCCTGGATCTTCGCCGGCACGGCGGCGATCGCCGGCCTCGTCGCGCTGCGCGCCCGGCTCCCCTTCGCGGCACTGCTCGCCGCCCTCGCCGCGCTCATCGCCTTCGTCTCGCTATGGGACAAGATCCTCGACCCGTCCGGCCGCGGGATCCGCCAGCTCATGGTCATCGCGGCGATCCTGCTGATCGCCGGGGCGGTCGTGCTTCGCCGCCGCGGCCTCCCCTACTCGGGCGAGCTCGTGACGGCCGGCGGGATCGCCGCCGTCCTGGCAGGCATCCTCGGCGCGGGCGCGGTCGTCGTGAAGATGGCCTTGGCCGACTCGTTCGGCGCCTTCGGCGTGCCGGGCTTGGGGGGGCTGCTCCAGCAGGAGCACTGGAATCTTTTCCTTCTCGTCGTCTCGGTCGCTCTCATCGTCTACGGCACCGCGATCGCCGCCCGCGGCCCGGTCTACGTGGGCGGCTTCGGGCTCTTCTTCTTCGTCGTGAGCATCGGCTCCGAGCTGGCCTCGCGCGCCTCGGAAGGCCGGCCCGACGGCAGCCTCGTGGGCTGGCCGCTCATCCTGATCCTGCTCGGCGCCGCGGGTATCGCCGCCGGCTTCTTCCTGCTCGGGGAGGGCGGTGCGCGGCCCGCGATCCGAAGGCCCCGGCGCGGGCCGCCGGAGCCGCCGGCGGACGCGCCGACGGCGACCCAGCCGACGGCCGGCCGCTGACGCGTCAGCTCGGCGGTGGCTGCGGCGGGTCGCCGCCGCCCTCGCCGCGGCTCCCCTCCGGAGGCGCGACCGGACCGCGCTGCGGACGCGCCGGCGGCCTGCCCGGGGGTGCTCCCGCGTCAGCCGGTCGCGGGCGGCTCGCAGGCCGCCTGCCCGCCGCGCCCGGACGGCTCGGCCCAGCCGCCCCGGGTCGGGGGCGGCTTCCGGGAGCGGCTGCGGCCGGCCGCCGCGCGCCCTCGCTCAGCGCCGCGTAGCCACCGTAGGTCAGGCCGCCCGCCGCCAGAACGGCGAGGAAGAGACCGAGCCCGCGGTCGTCGGCCTCGAACAGGAACGTGAGCGCGATCACGAGCGCGACCGCGCCGAGCGCGGCGATGATCGCGCGCGGCAGGCCGAGCTCCACCCCCGCGGCCCCCGAGAGGGCGACGCCCATGGCCACGAGCGCCATCAGCGCCAGGAGGAAGTCCACGAGATTGAGCGCCTGCCAGGCGCTCGCGCCCTCGAACCAGTCGAGGAAGAGCGCGATCAGGAGCACGAGCCCGCTCGCCACCGCCACGAGCTCGCCGAACGTGATCTTGGAGGTGTCCACCCGCGTCCTTTCGCCGCCTGCCGTTGCAGCGACTCTAGATGCTCCGGCGGCAGCCATACTGACGCGATGGACGTGCAAGCGGAGGTCGACGCGCTGGTCGGGTTCGAGCGTCGAGCGCCCGGCACCGACGCAGAGCGACGCGCCGCCCAGCACCTCGCCCGGCGGCTTCGGGAGTCGGGCCGGGAGGCGGAGGTCGAGTCGATCGAGGTCCGCCCGGGCTGGCCGCTCACGCACATGCTCCACGCCCTGCTCGCCGTCGCGGGGAGCCTCGTTGCCGTGGCCGCCCCGGTGGTCGGCCTCTTGATCCTGTTCGTGGCCGCGGTCTCGACGCTCGGTGACCTCACCGGCACGTTCTTCCTCGTCCGCCGGATCACGCCGCGGCGCGCGTCCCAGAACGTGCTCTCCCGCGAGGACTCCGGCAAGGGCGGCACGCTGGTCCTCGTCGCCCACTACGACGCGCCGCGCACGGGGGCGCTGTTCGCGCCGAGGGTGCTCTCCCTGCGGGCGACGCTCGGCAAGCGGATCCGCCGCCCGATCGGCCCCGCGGGGATCTTCTTCTGGTCGATCGTCGTGCTCTTCGTATGCGCCGGCCTGAGGCTGCTCGGGATCGAGTCGCTCGCGCTCACCATCGTGCAGTTCGTGCCCACCGTCCTCCTCGTGCTGAGCGTTCCGCTGCTCGCCGACGTCCAGCTCGGCCGCGCCGCGCCGGGGGCCAACGACAACGCGTCCGGTGTGGCGGTCGCGCTCGAGCTGGCGGACCGCTTCGGCGGCGAGCTGGAGCACTTCGACGTGTGGGTGCTGCTCACCGGGGCCGCCGACGGCATGGCGCTCGGGATGCGGGAGTGGCTCCGCACGCACCGCGACGAGCTCCGTCCCGTGCGGACGGTGTTCCTCAACCTCGACCAGGTGGGCGCCGGCACCGTGCGCTACGGAACGCGCGAGGGCCTCGTGTTCAGCTACCCGTACCACCCGCAGCTCGTGGAGATCTGCCGCGAGGTCGCGGACGCCGACTCGGACGACCGCTTCGCCGCCAAGCCGCTCGCCTCGCGGCTCACGAGCGACGCGCACGTGGCCCGGACGAAGGGCTACGCGGCGACCACGATCTCCTGCCTCGGCGCGCTCGACCACTACCCGCACTACCGCCAGCCCACCGACACGCCCGACCGCGTGGACGAGGAGTCGATCGAGCGCGCGCTCGGGTTCGCGTCCGCCGCGATCGAGGGGATCGACGAGCGGATCGGCCCGGAGCTCGGCGGCGGCGACGCCGCCGAGACGGCGCTCTCCGACCAGTAGGCACCGAGCCTCAGTGACGGCGTCGGATCGCAACGCCTTCGGTGGGTCGGGCGGCGGTCGACTGGCGACGGCAGCAAGTAGGGCGTGCCCGGGCCGGGCCATTTCACGTAAGGATCCTGCCCTAAGTTCGCATAGCGACCTCTAGGCAGGATGCTTGCCTTCAGCGGTGGCGCTCAGCGGACCGGGACGCCGGTGTCCCGGTCGAGGGGCTTCTGAGCGAGCGAAGCGAGCGTACCCGAGAGCGGGAGCACCGGCGGCTCGGTCCGCCTAAGCAGCGACCGCGGCGCGGATCGCGTCGACCGACTCGGGGTTCTCGGCGCTCGACAGGTCGCCCGGGTCCTCGCCCACGGCCGCCGCACGGACGGCTCGGCGGAGGATCTTCGCTGAGCGCGTCTTGGGCAGCGCCTCGACACGAACCACGCGCGACGGCTTGAAGGGCCGCCCGAGCTCGGCGGCCACCAGGTCGGCGAGCTCCGCCTCGAGCGACGGGTCGGCGTCCGCGCTCGCGACCACGAAGCACCACACGGCCTCGCCCTTCGTCTCGTCGGGCACGCCGACGACGGCGGACTCCGCGACCTGTGCGTGCGAGACGAGCACCGACTCGACCTCGGCCGGGCCGAGCCGCTTGCCCGCCACGTTGATCGTGTCGTCGGAGCGCCCGAGCAGGAACCACTGGCCGTCCTCGTCGATCTTCGCCCAGTCGCCGTGGCGCCAGACGCCGTCGTAGGTCGACCAGTACGTCTCGAGGTAGCGGTCCGGGTCGCCCCAGATGCCGCGCGTCATCCCCGGCCACGGCTGCTTGCAGACGAGCTCCCCGACCTCGCCGCGAACGGGCTCGCCCGCCGCGTCGAACACGTCCACGTCCATTCCGAGCGAGGCCCCGCCGAGCGAGCAGACCTTGATCGGCTCGACCGGGAACGGCGTGAGGAAGCACGCGCCCACCTCGGTCCCGCCGGAGAGGTTGATGATCGGCACGCGCCCCTCGCCGGCCACGTGCTGGAGCCAGCGGTAGGGGTCCGGGTTCCACGGCTCACCGGTCGAGCCGAGGATCCGCAGCGACGAGAGGTCGTGACGGGCGGGGAACTCGTCGCCCTGCGTCCTGAGCGCGCGGATCAGCGTGGGCGAGACGCCGAGCATCGCGACGCGGTGGCGCTCGACCGACGCCCAGAGCCGCCCCGGGTCGGGGAAGTCGGGCGCGCCCTCGTAGATCAGCATCGCCGCGCCGTTGGCGTGCGCGCCCGACCATCGACAGCGGGCCCATGATCCAGCCCATGTCGGTGAACCAGTAGAAGACCTCGCCGGGCGTGGATGTCCGTCTGGTAGGCGACCTCCGAGGCGATCTTCACGAGGAACCCGCCGTGCACGTGCACCGCGCCCTTCGGGCGGCCGGTCGTGCCGGACGTGTAGGCGATCATGAAGGGGTCCTCCGCCGCCGTGTCCGCCGGGTCGAGGTGCACGTGCTCGTGGGGGCCGACGAACTCCGCCCAGGTCACATCGCGACCCGGCGTCAGCGGCACGTCGGCCCCCAGGTTCTCGAGCATCACCACGTGCTCCACGGTCGGACGACTCCGCCACCGCCTCGTCGGCCACCGGCTTCATCAGGCCCTTGCTCGCCCCGCCGCCACGTGCCGTCGGCGGTAAAGAGGACCTTGGCCTCGGCGTCCTGAAGCCGCGCTGCCACGGCCGACGCCGCGAAGCCGGAGAAGATCGGCATGTAGATCGCGCCCAGCTTCGCGATCGCGTACGCCGCGATCACCGCCTCGGGGACCATCGGCATGAAGACGCCGACCGCGTCCCCCTTCCCCACTCCCGCGTCGATCAGGCCCGCCATCGCCCGGTCCACCTCGCGGTGGAGCTCCTTGAAGGACAGCGTGCGCGTCGCGTCGGTCTCCGACTCCCAGATCAGCGCGGGGTCGTCGCGCGCGTCGGAGTGCGCCCAGCGATCGACGCAGTTCCAGACCAGGTTCACGCGGCCGCCCGTGAACCACGTCGCCCACGGCGCGCCCTTCGAGATGTCGAGCACGGACTCGTACGGCGTCGTGAACTCGAGCCCCAGGTCCTTCACCGCGGCGTCCCAGTACCAGGCGACGTCGGCTACGGAGCGTGCACGGAGCTCGTCGATCGACTCCAGCCCATGCGCGCGCATCAGGCGCGTCACATTGGCGCGCTCGACGTAGTCGGGCGTCGGCTCCCAGGCCAGGTCCGTCATGAGGGCGGCGATTGTACGGCCGGTAACGTGAGATCGGATGGCAGCGGAGCGCGGAATCGTGACTGAGGGACTCGCGCGCGAGTTCAAGGGTGGGATCCGCGCCGTCGACGGAATCGATCTTCGCGTCGAGCCGGGCGAGATCTACGGCTTTCTCGGTCCGAACGGCGCCGGCAAGTCCACGACCGTCCTGATGCTCACGACGCTCCTCCCGGCCACGGCGGGGCGCGCGCTCGTGGCCGGCTTCGACGTGGCCCGCGAGGGCCCGCGCGTCCGGGCGTGCATCGGCGCGGCATTACAGGAGGTCGCGCTCGACCCGCTCCTCACCGGGCGCGAGCACCTTCGGCTCCAGGCGGCGCTCCAGGGACTCCCGCGCGCCGAGCGCGCCCCGCGCGGCGACGAGCTCCTGACGCGCGTCGGGCTCGGCGACGCCGCCGACCGGAAGGTCCGTGGCTACTCGGGCGGGATGAAGCGGCGCCTCGACCTGGCGCTCGCGCTTATCCACCGCCCGCGCATCTTGTTCCTCGACGAGCCCACGACCGGGCTCGACGTGCAGAGCCGCACCGCGCTCTGGGACGAGGTGGCGGGGCTCGCGTCGGACGACGGCGTGACCGTCTTCCTCACGACGCAGTACCTCGAGGAGGCCGACGTGCTCGCGGACCGGGTCGGGATCATCGACGGCGGTCGCATCGTTGCCGAGGGGACCCCGGCGGCGCTCAAGTCGGAGATCGGCGAGCCGCGCGTCGAGGTCATCCCGACTGATCCGGACGAGGCCCCGGCCGTCGCGCGCACCCTCGAGCGATTCGGCGCGCCCTGCAACGGAACCCCCGGGACCGTCTCGGTCCGGCTCGCGGACGGCGACGGCGCGCTGACCGACGTCGTGCGCGCGCTCGACACCGAGGGCGTGGCCGTGATGGACCTCCAGGTGCACAGCCCGACGCTGGACGACGTCTTCCTCACGAAGACCGGTCGAACGCTGGAGGGTGCCGCAGCCGACTCGCCCGCCGAGCCGGTCGCCCCGTGAGCAGCGCGCTCCGCACGCAGATCGTCTTCCTCGGGCGTCGCTCGGTCCTGCGCACCCTGCGTCAGCCCGCGGCGCTCGTCTTCCCGCTCGCGTTCCCGCTGATCCTCCTGGCGGTGAACACCGCGGGACTCGACAGCGCCGCGGCAATCCCCGGCTTCCCTGCCGCCTCATACCTCGACGTGGCGATCGCGGTCCCGTTCATGCAGGGCGCGCTGTTCGCCGCCATGAACGCGGGACAGGACATCGCGCTCGACATCGAGACCGGTTTCCTGAGCCGCCTCTCGCTCACCCCGATGAGCGGCTTCGCCCTGCTGGCCGGCGAGCTCGCCGGCGCGGTGCTGATCGGCGGGCTGCAGGCGGTCGTCTACCTGGTCGTGGGCCTGATCGCGGGCGTCACGCTCCAGGCGGGCATCGCCGGCGGTCTGCTGATCCTGCTCTTCGCGATGCTCTTCTGCCTCGGCTTCGGCGGGCTGGGCGCGTTCCTCGCGCTCCGGACCGGCTCGGGCGAGGCCGTTCAGGGCCTCTTCCCGCTCCTCTTCGTGCTGCTGTTCCTCTCGTCCGCGTTCCTGCCACGCGATCTGATCGCGACCGACTGGTTCCGGACCGTCGCTGGGCTCAACCCGGTCTCGTACCTGATCGAGGGGATCCGCAGCCTCGTGATCACCGGCTTCGACGCGGACGCGCTGGCGCTCGGCTTCGGGCTCGCCGCGGCGATCGCTGCGGTGTCGCTCGGGGCGGCGTCGCTGGCGCTGAGGACGCGGCTGGTGAGGACATGAGCGGCTCCCGCTTCCGGTCGGTCGCGCTCGGCATCGCCTGGCGCAACCTGCACAACCTCTACACCAACCCGGCGCTTCTCCTTCCCTCGATCCTCTTCCCGCTGTTCTTCCTCATGGCGTTCGCGGGCGGGCTCTCGCGGGTCGGCTCGGTCCCGGGGTTCGACTTCCCGAGCGGCTACACCGCCTTCCAGTACGTGTTCGTGCTGCTGCAGTCGGCCGCGTTCGGCGGCGTCTTCACCGGATTCACGATCGCGCGCGACTTCGAGAGCGGCTTCACGCGCCGGCTGCTGCTCGCCGCTCCGAAACGGAGCGGGATCGTGGCCGGCTACGCGCTCGCCGCGCTGTGTCGCACCGTCTTCACCGCGACGATCGTGACGGTCGTGGCCCTGATCGCAGGGATGCAGGTCGGCGGGAGCGGGATCGACCTGATCGCGCTCGCGCTGCTCGCGCTGCTCGTGAGCGCGGCCGCCACGCTGTGGGCGACAGGCGTGGCGATGCGCGTCCGCAGCATGCAGGCGGCGCCGATGATCCAGATACCGGTCTTCCTGACGCTCTTCATCGCCCCGGTGTACGTGCCCGTCGGCCTCCTCGCCGGGTGGCTCAGCGCGCTCGCGCAGGTAAACCCGGCCACGGCGCTTCTCGAGGCCGGGCGCAGCCTGATCGCCGGGGCTCCGGAGGACGTGGCACTCGCGTTCGCCGCGGGCGCCGCGCTAGTCGTCGTGTTCGCCACGTGGGCGATCCGCGGACTTCGGCGCGCCGAGGCCGCGGGCTGAGGGCCGGCTATCGTCGTGTGATGGCCGGCGCGATCTGCTCCCATCTCGATCAGGTGAAGGTCGCGCCGCCCGACCCGAGCGAGGTCGAGGGCTGCGCCGAGTGCCTGGCAATCGGCGCACGGTGGGTCCACCTGCGCACGTGCCTCACCTGCGGTCAGGTCGGCTGCTGCGACTCGTCGCCCAACCGGCACGCGAGTGGCCACGCCGCCGCGACCGGACATCCGATCGTGAGCTCGGCCCAGCCCGGCGAGCACTGGTCGTGGTGCTACGTCGACGAGGCCATGTTCGAGATCGACTTCGAGGAGTGAGGTCGGGCGGCGGGATCGGTTGAACATTTTGGGACCCCATGGGGGCGCAAACTGTTCAGCGGAGGGATTTCCTCGTCGCGCGCCGGGCGGCGTCGGAGCTCAGCGCGCGGCCTGACCGGGGGCGCCGTCCTTGCCCTGAGCGCCGTTCGAACCCGCGCGGCCCGCGCTTCCGCTCGCGCCCGGCCTTCCGTTCGAGCCGTTGGCGCCGTTCGAGCCGTTGTTGGAGCCCGGTTGCCCGGGCTGGCCATCCGCCCCGGGGCTCCCCTGCCCACTGCCCCCCGAGCCGCCGCCGCCGGAACCTCCGCCGCCGCCGGAGCCGCCGCTGCCGCCGGACCCGCCTCCGCCGCCGGACCCGCCGCCGCTGCCGGGGCTCCCGCCGCCGCCTGAGGTCCCACCGCCGCCCGGGCCTCCGGAGCCGGAGCCCGGACCGCCTCCGCCGGAACCGCCTCCGCCTGAGCCTCCGCCGCTCGGGTCGGCGCCGCCGCTCCGCGAACCGCCGCCACCGCCGGAGCCGGGGTTGCCACCGCCGCCGGAGCCGCTGGAGCCTGCGCTCCCCTGGCCGCTGCCGCCCGCCCGACCTGTGCCGGCGCCGTCCGAACCTCCGCCGCCGCCGGAAGAGCCACCATCGCCGTCGCCGCCACCCGCCGCGTCGCCCGGGCCGAGCGCGGCGAGCGCGAAGGGGCGCGCGCCCGAGCCCGACCCTCCGCCGGACGCGGAGTCGCCGCCCTCAGAGGACGAACCGGAGCCCGAGCGCGGCATTGACCACCCGCCGGCGTCGGCGGCGGTTGGACCGCCGGCCTCGGTCGCCACCGGGTCCTGCCCGTCCGAGCCGATCAGGACCGCCGCAAGCGCAACGAGCACGACGACGGGAACGGCCATCGCGACCGCGAGCCGGCCCCTCCGCGGCGCCGGTCGCTCGGAAGCATCGGCCGGGTGCTCGGGCAGCTTCGTGAGGCCGTCCTCGACGAGCACCACCCCGGCCGTGGTCGCGGGCAGGTTGAGCTGCTCGGCGACTCGGGCGAGCGCCTCCTCACGCCAGCGGCTTACGTGAGGCGCATTCGTCCCGAGCAGCGCGGCGATCTCGTCGTCGTCGAGCCGCCGCCGGTAGCTCAGGTCGAGCAGCGCGCGACTCCCGGGCTCGAGCCGCTTCAGGGCCGCATTCAGCTCACGCGCCGTGAAGTCCGAGCGTCCCCCCGGCCTGCCCCCGTCGAATAGCTGTGATGCGGTGAGTCGCATTGTGCGGTCAGCTGCCGCCCAACGCGCATCCTATCCGGGCCGAAGCGACCGCGTGGCGGTTACGGATTCGCTCCTCCGCCGGTGCCTGGGTCGCCACCCGTGTCCTCCTCGGGCGGTGTCTCGCCGCCGTCGCCGGGGTCGCCCTCACCGGGGTCGGTCTCCCCGTCGCCGGGGTCGCCTCCTCCGTCGCCCGGGTCGCCCTCGCCGTCACCTGGGTCGCCGCCTCCGCCGCCGTCACCCGGATCGGGATCTCCATCGCCGGGATCGCCTTCTCCGTCGCCCGGATCGCCGTCGCCGTCCTCGAGATCGCTGCCGCCGCTGCCAGGACCGTCCCCTTCGTCGGGCGGGTCGCCCCCACCCTGCCCTCCGCCGGAGGAATCCGTACCGCCGCCGCCGGAGCTGGCTGAGCCGGTGGACCCGGAGCTCGAGCCGCTGGACGGGTCGTCGCTGCCGCCTCCTCCGCCTGAGCGCTCGCCGCCCGAGGACTTGTCGTCCCGGTCGCCGCGCCCGCCGCTTCGGTCCCCCGCTCCGCCGCGTAGCGGGTCGGCGAGGGACGCGATGCCGCGAACGTCGACCGGGGCCGAGGCAAGACCCGCTCCCAAAGCCCCGCGGGCGCCGCCGGCGGCGCCCCCGAGTCGGTCGGTGCGACCCTCACCCGCCGGGCTCAGCGCCCCCGGCGACAAGCCGAGCAACGCGCCTTCCCGTGAAGCGCTGAGGATCGGCTCATCGTCTCGCCACGGACCGAGAAGCAGAACCGCTGCCGCGGCGGCTGCCGCAATCGCCGCGAGAGTCGCGGCCAGGAGGACCCCGTACCGTCGTCGGCGGGCGCGCTCGGGCGCCTCCCACGCACCGTCGGGAAGCGCCATCAGCGCGCCGCGAACTCGAGGGAGGTCCTGGAGCGGGTCGAGCCAGGCGCTTGTAGCGAGCATCCCGAGCGCAGTCCGGAGCTGGCCGGCGATCTCGTCCGGCGTGGTGCCCAGCAGGTGGGCGATCTCGACGTCGGGAACGCCGCGCCGATAGGAGAGCTCGAGAAGCGCCCGGTACTCGGGGTCGAGCCGGTTCAAGGCGGCCGTCAAGCCCTCACGAGTGAGGCCCGCGCGACTCCCCTGGCGTCATCCTGACGGCGGGGAGCCCTGAGGTTGAGACTCCAAACATCCCTGCCCTGCCCTACACGGCCTTTACCCGACGGGGGCGATCGCTAATCGTCGAGCGGCGTCCCTACTCCTACACGGGCGTGACGGCGTTCCGCTTCGCGGGCCACTCGCGCGCCTTCCCCTCGGCCGCGGCGAAGCGCCGGATCAGGTCGCCCCGCAGGGCGTCCGGCTCGACAACCGCGTCCACGACGAGCTCCGAAGCGAGGTGCAGCACGTCGATCTCGGCCGCGTACTCGTCGCGGAGCTGCGCGACTCGCTCCTCGCGCTCGCGCTCGTCCTCGATCGCCTGCACCTGGTTGTAGTAGACGGCGTTGATTGCTGCGGATGGGCCCATCACCGCGATCTTCGCTCCCGGGAGCGCGATGCAGGCGTCGGGGTCGAACGCCGGCCCCGCCATCGCGTAGAGGCCCGCGCCGTAGGCCTTGCGCACGATCACCGACAGCTTGGGGACCGTCGCCTCGGAGACGGCGGAGACCATCTTCGCGCCCGCGCGGATGATCCCCTGGCGCTCGACCTGCGTGCCGATCATGAACCCGGGGACGTCGGCCAGGAAGAGCAGCGGAACGTTGAACGCGCTGCACGTCCAGATGAAACGCGCGGCCTTGTCGGAGGAGTCGACGAACAGGACGCCGCCGCGCTGCTTCGGCTGGTTCGCCACGATGCCGATCACGCGGCCGTCGAGGCGCGCGTAGCCCACGATCAGCTCCTTCGCCCAGCGCTTGTGGACCTCCAGGAAGGAACCCGAGTCCACGAGCGCGTCGAGGAGCTCCAGCATGTCGAACGGCCGGTTCTCGTCGGCCGGCAGGAGATCGACGATCGACGCGTCGCTCGCGGGCCGCGACGGCGCGGCCGGCGGCGGCTCGCCCTCGAAGCTCGACGGAAAGTACGAGAGGTAGCGCGCGGCGAGCTCGATGCCCTCCTCGTCCGAGCGCGCCAGGAAGTGGCCGCAGCCCGAGACGCCGGTGTGCATGCGCGCCCCGCCCATCTCCTCGAGTGTCACCCGCTCGCCGATCACCATCTCGGCCATCCGCGGCGAGCCGAGGTACATGGACGCGTTCCCGTCGCGCATGATCACGACGTCGCAGAACGCCGGGATGTAGGCGCCGCCCGCCGCGCTCGGGCCGAACAGGATGCACACCTGCGGCACGACGCCCGACAGCTTGACCTCCGTGTGGAAGATCCGGCCGGCGTGACGGCGGCCCGGGAACATCTGCACCTGCTCGGTGATGCGCGCCCCCGCCGAGTCGACCATGTAGACGATCGGCACGCGGCTCGTGAGCGCCCGCTCCTGGATGCGGATGATCTTCTCGACCGTCTTCGGTCCCCACGAGCCCGCCTTGACCGTCGGGTCGTTCGCCATCAGGCAGATCGGCCGGCCGGCCACGGTGGCCGTGCCCGTCACGACGCCGTCGGCGCCGAAGCCGTCGGCCTCCCAGCTGGCGAGCAGCGAGTCCTCGGTGAACGAGTCGGCGTCCACCAGCCGCGCGACCCGCTCGCGGACCGGCAGCTTGCCCTGCCCGGCGGCCTTGTCGCGATGGCGCTCCGGCCCGCCGGCCCTGGCCCGCTCGAGCGCGTCTCGAAGGTCGCTCAGAGGCCTGGATCCTTCGCGACCGGCTTCTCGCCCGAGTAGTCGTAGAAGCCACGGCCCGACTTCTTCCCGTAGAAGCCCGCGGCGACCATCTTGCGCAGCGTAGGGGGCGAGGCGAACCGACGCTCGCGATACTCGTCGAACATGATCTCGGCGATCGAGTTGGTCGTGTCGAGGCCGACGAAGTCGAGCAGCGTAAACGGGCCCATCGGGTGGGCGGCGCCGCCCTTCATCGCGGCGTCGATCTGCTCGATCGATCCGACGCCCTCCTCGTAGGCGCGGATCGCGTCGAGCATGAAGGGGACGAGCAGCCGGTTGACAATGAAGCCCGTCTTGTCCTTCGCGTGGACGGTCGTCTTGCCGAGCTTCTCGCCGAACGCGAAGCCGGTGGCGAGCGAGTCCTCGTCGGTCGTGACCGTCTGGACGACCTCGAGCAGCGGCATGACCTGCGCCGGGTTGAAGAAGTGGAGCCCGATGAAGCGCTCGGGGCGGCCGGTCGACGCCGCCTGGTCGATCACGGACAGCGACGAGGTGTTGGTGGCGAAGACCGCGCCGTCCTTCACGACCGCGTCGACCTCGCCCCACATGTCGAGCTTCTGCGACAGGTCCTCTGTGATCGCCTCGATCACCAGGTCGCAATCCGCGAGCGCGCCGTAGTCGAGCGTTCCCTCGATCCGGGCGCGGACCGCGTCCGCGTCGGCCTGCTCGGCGCGGCCCTTCTCGACGGCACGGGCGAGCTGCTTCTCGATCTGGCCGGTGGCGCGGTCGAGGCGCCCCTGCTCGCGCTCCCGGAGCACCACGTCGTGCCCCGCCTGCGCGGCGACCTGGGCGATGCCGTGCCCCATCAGGCCACCCCCCACCACTCCAACCTTCGAGATCTCCATTAGCCTGCGCTCTCCTGTCTTCGAGTCGAGTCTTCGAGCGTCGGGAGCCTACATGGGACTAGTCGGAATCGAGGATCGCGGTGCGGTCCGCCACATCGTCATGCGGCGGCCCGAGAAGCGGAACGCGCTCCACGAGGAGCTCGTTCGCGCGCTCGGGGAGGCGTTCGAGGGCGCGGCTGAGGACCCGACGGTGCGGTGCGTCGTCGTCCGCGGCGAGGGCCCGATGTTCTCCTCGGGCATGGACCTGGCGGGGCTGCGCGAGCTCTCGGAGCAGCCCGATCGACTCCGCCCGTTCCGCTCAGGCGTTCTCCGTGCCTGGAACCTGCTCGAGGAGATGCCGAAGGCCACGATCTGCCAGATCCACGGCGCCTGCATCGGCGGGGCGATGGAGCTCGCGCTAGCGGCCGACCTGCGGGTGATGGCCGAGGACGCCGTCGCCGGCCTGCTCGAGGCGCGGATCGGCCTGCTGCCGGACGTCGGCGGCTGCTCGCGCCTTCCGGCCGTGGTCGGCCTCGGCGTCGCGAAGGAGCTGATCATGACCGGGCGGGTGATGGACGGTCACGAGGCGCACCGCGTGGGGTTCGCGAACCGGATCGCACCGGCAGACGAGCTGGACGACGCCACCGCCAAGCTGACCGACGAGCTGCTCGCCTGCGCGCCGATGGCCGTCGGCCTCGCGAAGCGGGTGATGGACGCCTCGGCCAAGCCCGCGCTCGCGGCCACGCTCGAGCAGGAGGTCACGGCGCAGGCGCTCCTGGCCGCCTCGGACGACTTCGCCGAGGGGGCGCGGGCGTTCCAAGAGAAGCGCGAGCCGCGCTTCGGCGCCTCTGACGCTCAGCCCTCGTGGTCCTCCGCGAGCACGAGCGCGCCGTAGCGCTACATCGGCTCGAGAAGGAAGACTTCGCAGATGACGTCGGCGTCCTGGTCGGCGCCGCTCATGAACGCCGTGACCCGGCGGCCGGTCAGCTCCTCGATGGCTGATCGAAATCGGTCCTCCACGGCATCCTGGAACCGTGCTCGCTGCTCCAGGACGGCCGCCCCGCGCCCACTGTCGTGGAGCGTCTGCTCCACGCGCGTGAAGCCGCCGCTGAGGAGGCAAAGGGCGACGTTCTCCTGCATGTAGGTGCGCGCCTTGGTCGGCCCCTTGCCGTAGCACTCCTTGTAGATCGCGACGATCCGGTTCGTGACCGCCATGAGGAGCTGTCCATCGTGGCGCTCACCATCATCGTCAGCGAAGTCCGAGGCGGGGTGGCGGCGCGCAGGCTCCGCCAGCTCGGGCGCGGCCATCTCCGCCTCGGGGTGTGACTTCACGAGAATGAGTCTCTCCGAAATGGCCGGCGGTAGCAAACAACGGCTGGAGCGCGAGCGCATGGCGGACCACCGCGCCGAGCGCGGCCAGGGCCACCGGCGTCACGCCCGCCGGATCAGCCACCGCGCCAGTCCACCGGGCCCGCCGTGAGCACGTGGCTCGAGAGCCCCCGGCCGAGTACTTCCTGGGCCGCGCGCGCGGCGTCCACCAGGGCGTTGAGATCGATGCCGGTCTCGAAGCCCATCTCGTGCAGCATCGACACGAGGTCCTCGGTGGCGATGTTCCCAGTCGCGCCCGGGGGGACGGGGCAGCCGCCGAGCTCGCCGAACGACGACTCGAACGAGCGGATGCCCGCGTCGAGGGCGGCGAGCACGTTGGCGAGGCCCTGGCCTCGCGTGTTGTGGAAGTGCGCGGTGAGCTGAACGTCCGGGAGCTCCTCGCTCGCGGCGGCGAGGAGCGCGCGCGCCTGGCGCGGGTTCGCCATGCCCGTCGTGTCGCCGAACGCGACCTCCTCGCAGCCGGCCGCTACCAGCCGGCGGGCGATCGCGAACACCCGCTCGGGCGGCACGTGCCCCTCGTAGGGGCAGCCGAACGCGACCGAGACGACCCCCTCGCAACGCAGGCCCTGCGAGCGCGCCCGGCCGGCGACCGCCTCGATGCCCGCCAGGGACTCCTCGACCGAGCGGTTCACGTTCGCGCGGTTGTGCGTCTCGCTCGCCGAGAGGAAGAAGTTGACCTCGGCGATCCGGTCGCGCAGCTCGAGCGCGCGCTCGAGCCCGCGCTCGTTGGGCACGAGCACCGACACCGCCACGGAGTCGGGGATGTCGGCGCGCTCGAGCACCTCGCGCCCGTCCGATAGCTGCGGCACCACGTCCGGCCGGACGAAGCTCGTGACCTCGAGGCGCGCGAGCCCGGTCCGCGCGAGCTGCTCGACCAGCCGAACCTTGTCGGCCGTGGCGATCACCTCGGGCTCGTTCTGAAAGCCGTCGCGCGGCCCGACCTCGCGGATATCGACTCGCTCCACCGGAGCCTCAGCGTAGCCCGCCGCCGGGTCCCGGGAATCGATCATCTAGGCTCGCCGGCTCGTGAGCCCCTCCCCCGTCCCGATCGTCGGCGGCACCGGAGCGCTCGGCTTCGGGCTCGGCCTGCGCCTCGCGGCGGCCGGCGTCCCGGTCGTGATCGGTTCGCGGCGGCCCGAGGGCGCCGCCGAGGCCGCGGACCGGCTCCGCGAGCGCGTCCCCGGCGCCACCGTGGAGGGGCTGCCGAACGACGAGGCGGCGCAACGTGGGCCGATCGTCGTCCTGTCGGTCCCCTTCCGCGCGCAGTCCGAGAACCTGACGAACCTCAGAGAGGCGCTCGAGCCGGGCCAGATCCTGCTCGACGCGACGGTCCCGCTCGCTGCCGCGGTCTCCGGCCGCGCGACCCGGCTCCTCGGCGTGCCGCAGGGCTCCGCGGGCGAGCAGGCGCAGGAGATGGCGCCGGAGGGGGTCACGGTCGTGAGCGGCCTCCACAGTGTCAGCGCGGCCCTGCTCGGCGACCTCGACCACGCCCTCGACGAGGACGTGATGATCGCCGGCGACAAGAAGGAGGCCAAGCGCGCGGTCGCCGAGCTGGTCGAGACGATTCCCGGCCTGCGGGCGGTGGACTGCGGCCGGCTCGAGGCGGCGCGGCTGGTCGAGGGGCTCACGCCGCTCCTAATCGGCGTCAACTCGCGCTACAAGACGCGCGCCGGCGTCAAGCTCACAGGGCTCCCCGCCGACCTGTGGTAGCCGTCGTCCTCGCCGGCGGGACAGGCGGGGCGAAGCTGGCGCGCGGGATGCTCGACGCCGTCGGGCCGGAGGCGCTGACCGTGATCGCGAACACCGGCGACGACGTCGAGGTCCATGGCGTCCACGTCTCGCCGGACCCCGACCTCGTGACCTACTGGCTCGCCGACCTGATCGACGAGCGTGGCTGGGGTATCCGCGGCGACACGTTCGAGGTCATGGCCGGCCTCGAGGCGGCCGGCCGCCCGACCTGGTTCCGGCTCGGCGACCGCGACCTGGCGATCTGCCTCGTCAGGTCGGAGCTGCTGCGCGCAGGCGAGCGGCTCACTGACGGCGACGCGGGCGATCGCCCGCGGCCTCGGCCTCGTGGCGGAGGTCCTGCCGATGGCCGACGAGCCGGTGCGCACGTTCGTCAGGAGCGACGGTGCCTGGCACCCGTTCCAGGAGTTCATGATCCTCGGCCGGGCCGGCGGCGAGGTCGAGGGCGTCGAGCTCCGCGGCGCAGAGCGCGCGCGGCCGACCGCCGAGGCGCTCGCGGCGATCGACCGGGCAGACGCGATCGTGGTCGGGCCCTCGAACCCGGTCATCTCGATCGGGCCGATCCTGGCGGTGCCCGGGATGCGCGAGGCGCTCGCCGCGGCGCGCGGCGCCGGTCGTCGCGGTGAGCCCGTTCGTGGGCGGCGCAGGTGGTGAAGGGGCCGACCGAGGCGTTCTGCGCGCACGCCGGGCATCGCGCGCGACGCCGCCGGGGTCGCCGCGGCGCTACGCGGGGGTGCTCGACGGGCTCGTGTCGCGACGAGCCGCCGGCGCCGTGGCCGTGCCGGCGCTCCAGACCGACACGCTCATGGACACCCCCGCCGCCGCGCCGCGAGCTCGCCGCGAGACGCTGGACTTTGCCGCCTCGCTGACGGCGCGGCCCGAGAACCGTTAGATTCGACCGTCGCACCGACCGGAGGTCGACCGATGCGGACGATCGCCATCCTGCCGATCAAGAGCTTCGACGCGGCGAAGCAGCGGCTGGCCGCGCTCCTCGGCGCCGGATCGCGGCACGCCCTGGCCGCAGGCGATGTTCGCCGACGTCCTGGCGGCTCTGCGCCGGACGCGCGGGCTCGACGCGGTCGCGGTCGTCACCGCCGACCACGAGGCGGAGGCGCGCGCTGCGCGGCGAGCGCGTCGTGGTGCTCCCCGACGAGCGCGAGGCGGGCCAGTCGGCGGCGGCGCTGATCGGGATCGGGCACGCGCGTGAGGCCGGCTTCGAGCGCGCGCTGCTCGTGCCCGGGCGACACGCCGCTGCTCGACCCCGCCGCAGCTCGACGTCCTGCTCGCCGCGCAGCGCGCACGACGACCTCGGGGTGGCGATCGTCCCCGACCGGCACGGCACCGGCACGAACGCGCTCCTGATCGCGCCGCCGGACGCGCTCGCGCCGAGCTTCGGCCCCGGCAGCCTCGAGCGCCACGTCGAAGCGCGCGCGGACGCGCGGCCTCGCGCATCGCGTGGAGCCCGTCGAGTCGCTCGTGCTCGACGTCGACACGCCGGGCGACCTCGCCGACCTCGCGCGGGTGCTCGCGACCGCGCGCGGCGTGGCGCCGCGCACGCGCGGCGCGCTGCGCCAGCTCGAGCGGGTGCACCCCGGCCTGGTCGAGGCCTCACCGCCGGCCGCGAAGCGGGCCGAGCGAGCCGGCGAGAAGATCCACGCCTGAGCGGGCTGACCGTCACCCTCAGCGCACTGCCGCGCGCTGCCCGAGGTTCGCCCGGGCGACGACCTGGCGCGCTGCTCGCCGACCGGGCGCTGCCACCCGATCTGTCCGACGGCGACGTGCTCGTCGTCGCGCACAAGGTCGTTTCGAAGGCCGAGGGCGCGCGTCCGCTCGCTCGCCGAGGTCGAGGCCTCGGAGCGGGCGCGCTCGCTCGCCGAGCCGCACGGCAAGCGACCCGCGGCTCGTGCAGGTCGTGCTCGACGAGTCCGCCGAGCTGCTTCGGGCCGAGCGCGGCGTGCTCGATCTGCGAGACGCGGCATGGCTTCGTCTGCGCGAACGCCGGCGTCGACCTCTCGAACGCGGTCGGGGACGAGGCCGTGCTGCTGCCGCTCGACCCCGACGCCTCGGCGCGCGCCCTGCGCGCGCGGATCGCCGACGCGCGCGGCGCCCGCCCCGCCGTCCTGATCACCGACACCTTCGGCCGCGCCTGGCGGCTCGGCCAGACCGATGTCGCGATCGGCGCGGCCGGGCTGGACGTGCTCGACGACTGGCGCGGCCGGGCCGACGCGCACGGCCGCGAGCTGCGCGCCACGCGCATCGCGGTCGGCGACGCACTCGCCGGCGCGGCCGACCTCGCGCGCGGAAGGACTCGCGGCGAGCCGCTCGTGCTCGTTCGCGGCCTCGAACGCCTCGTCACTCCGCATGACGGCCCCGGCGCGGCCGCGCTCCGCCGGCCCCGCCCCGAGGACCTGTTCCGGTGAGGGAGCCGGCGCTCGCCGCTGTGTTCGATTCACCCCCGTATGGGGGTTAGGGCGACACAGCGGCGCTAGCTATGCCGCCGCCGGCTCGAACTCGCGGCGGATCTCGTAGAGCGTCGTCCGCTCCGCGGCGGGGCGGCCGGCGGCGTGCGCCGCGCCGACGAGGTCGTCGACCGTGAGCATCGTCCCGTGCTGCGAGCCCGCCATCCGGCTGATCGACTCCTCCATCAGCGTCCCGCCGAGGTCGTTGACACCCCAGCGGAGCGCCTCCGTGGCGGCGTCGAGGCCCATCTTGACCCAGCTCGCCTGGAGGTTCGGGATCGTCCGCCCGAGGGCGAGTCGGAACACGGCGGTGTGCTTGAGGTTCTCCTCGCGCGAGATCTCCTCGACGCCGTGGGTGCGGCCGAGCAGGGTGTTGAACGGGATGAAGGAGAGCGGCACGAACTCCGTGAAGCCGCCCGTCCGCTCCTGGAGCGCGCGGACGACCCGCATGTGCTCGGCCAGCTCCCACGGCTCCTCGATGTGCCCGAACATGACGGTGACCGTCGAGCGCAGCCCCGCCGCGTGGGAGGCCTCGATGATCTCGACCCAGCGCGCCACGGGCAGCTTGTTGGGCGAGATCCGCTCGCGCACGCCGTCGTGGAGCACCTCGGCGGCCGTGCCGGGCGTCGAGTCGAGCCCGGCCTCGCGCAGCCGCTCGAAGACGGCCCGGGGAGCGAGTCCCGAGGTCCGGCACATGTGGTCGACCTCCATCGCCGAGTACGCGTGCAGGTGGAGCTCCGGCGCGATCTCCTTCGCGAGCCTGAGCCAGCCCTCGTAGTCCGCGAGCCCCCAGTCGGGATGGATGCCCGACTGCATGCAGACCTCGGTGGCGCCGAACTCGCTCGCCTCCTCGAGCCGGCGGGCGAACTCCTCGCGCGAGTGCTCGTACGCGTCGGGCGAACGCTTTCCCTGCCCGAAGCCGCAGAAGGCGCAGCCGACGACGCAGACGTTCGACACGTTCACGTTGCGGTTGACGACGAAGGTCACGAGCTCGCCCGCCTCCTCCGCCCGCAGCTCGTCCGAGGCCTGACGGATGTCCTCGATCGCCTCGGGGCGGGTCTCGGCGAACAGCGCCGTTAGCTCGTCCTCGGTGAGGGCGCCGCCCTCGCGCCCCTTCGCGACAGCGGCCGGGACGAGGTCGCGGCGAATCGCGCGCTCCTCGCGGCGGCCCGAGCCGCGCCGGGGAATGAAGCTCCAGTAGCGCGCCTTGATGACGTCGAGGACGCCCTGCGCGACCCATTCGGGCGTCATGTACTGCGGATAGACACAGAGCCGCTCGGTGAGGGCGTAGCCCCGGGGCGCGAGGCGCTTGCGCATACGGTGCGGGGAGGGGAACGGGTGCTCCGGCGAGATGTGATCGCCGTTGGCCGACAGGCCGCCGAGGTCGGTGGCCCCCTCGTCGACGAGCGACAGCCACCAGTCGGACAGGTTCGGCGGGATCTGCACGCCCACGTCCGGCATCAGCCGCCGGCACTCGCGAACGAGGAGGCGCATGTCGTCGAGCGCGATCGGCGCCGCCCAGCTCGGCAGCGGCTCCTCATCCTCCGCCTCCGTGCCCGCGCGCTGGGCGGCGTCGGCTATCTCCCCCGGCTCGCGCCCGTAGTAGCTCGGGTGCGGCACGTAGTTCTGGAGGATCAGCTCCTGGATGTGCCCGTGCTCGCGGTGCAGGTCGGCGAGCGCCTCGAGCGACGCGATCCGCTCGTCCACGGTCTCGCCGATCCCCACGAGGATGCCGCTCGTGAGCGGCACCCGGAGCTCGCCGGCGGCGCGGATCGTCCCGAGGCGCCGAGCCGGGTGCTTCGTCGGCGACCCGGCGTGGACGGTCTCCATCAGCCGCTCCGAGATCGACTCGAGCATCAGCCCCTGGGACGCGGTCACCTCGCGCAGGCGCGCGAGGTCGTCATGCGAGAGGACGCCGATGTTGGTGTGGGGCAGCATCCCCCGCGCGAGCGCGCGCTCGCAGGTCCAGGCGACGTACGAAGTGAAGTCCGCGTGCCCGTACTCCTCGAGCCGGCGGGCGACCTCGGGATTTACTTCCGGGCGCTCGCCGGTAAGCACCAGGAGCTCCTTCGCCCCGCGGCGCGCGGCGTCGTCGAGCATCCGCTCGACCTCGGGCGGGTCATGGAGGTGCGCCCGGTGGGTGGCGAACGCGCAGTACTTGCAGTAGCAGCGGCAGGTGCGCGACAGCGAGATCGTGAAGTTGCGCGAGAAGGTGACCCGCCGCATAGGCGGCTGAGTCTACGCCCGCGCCTGCGCGGGCCGGCCGACCGGATCAGCCGACCGGGCCCATCCCGCCGGGCTCCTTCTTGCCGGGCTCGAGCACGAGCGAAGCGTAGGCCACGGCCGCGAGCACGGCGCCGAGGATCGGGGCGATCACGTAGACGAGGATGAACTCGCCGGCGCCGCCGAAGTCGCCCGAAACGAGCGCTGGGCCGAAGCTGCGCGCCGGGTTGAACCCGGCGCCCGTGAGCGGCGCCATGACCATCACCCCGAGCCCCGAGCGTGCCGCCGATCACGAGCGCGGCCCAGTCCTTGGCCGCCCGCGGGTTGACCGCCACGCCGACGATCGCCCAGACGAGGACGAAGGTGCCGATCAGCTCGCAGACCATGCCCGGCAGGATCGCGCCGCCGAGCCGGTCCGAGACGAGCGTCGCCCCGTAGCTCACGCCCGCGCCCTCGTCCAGAAGCAGCGCCTTCGTCAGTAGCGCCCCGAGGATGGCGCCCGCGACCTGGACGGCGATGTACACGCCGGCGTCGCTCGGCTTGATCTCCCGCAGCGCCGTGAGACCGAGCGTCACGGCCGGGTTGAAGTGGGCGCCCGAGATGACCGCGAGCGTCTGGATCAGGAAGAACAGGAGGAATACGTGGACGAGCCCGATCACCGAGAAGTCGATGAACGGCTGGATCGCGGGCGCGCCGAGGCCCGGTGAGACCGGCGGCGGCACGTACAGCGAGATCGCCGCGGTGATGAAGAAGACCAACGCGAAGGTGCCGATGAACTCGCCGATGTAGGCGGCCGTGCCGCGGTCGGGCGGCTCGGGCCGCGCCACCTGCCGTCGCCTCGCTGTGCGCTCTTCCACCGGAACCTCCTGGTCGCGTGTCGAGAAAGCGCGGGGAGTGTAGACGGCCGCTCGGGTGCCATATCTAGGCGGGAGCCCGGCCGGCTGCCGCCGGAGAGCGCGGCTCGCGCACCGCGCCGAGCTCGAGATCGAGCACCATTCCGAAGAGCAGCGCGAGATTCGAGATCCAGAGCCAGATCGCAAACGCGACCGCGCCCGCGAGGGTGCCGTAGGTCGCGTCGTACTTGCCGAAAGCCCCCACCCAGACCTCGAATCCGACCGAGGCCAGCATCCACACCAGCACGGCGGTGATCGCTCCCGGGGTGAGGATCCGGCGGGTCCGACGGTCGTCGCGCGGACCGAGCTTGTACAGCCCGGCCGTCACGAGCACGACCACGATGAGCGTCAGCGGCCAGCGCGCGAGCGACCAGATCGTGACCGTCGCGTCCTCGGCCCCGACCGCCTGGCCGAGCGCGACCGTGAGCCGCTTGGTGACGATCAGCGCGATCGTCACGACCGCGAGCACGACGAGGCCGACGAACGTGAGCGCGATCTGGACCGGGCGCGCCCGCCAGGCGGGACCCGGATCCTCGCCGCGGGCCTGGTAGGCGGCGCGACGGAAGGCGGCGAGGTAGAGAGACGCGACCCATAGCGTGCTCACCACACCGGCGCCGAGCGCGACGCCCGCAGCGCCGTCGGCCTCCACCACCCCGCGGGCCGCCTCGCGCACGGCCTCGCCGGCCTGGCTCGAGGCTCCGTCCCGGGCGATCGTCGCGATCGCATCCGTCGTCTCGGGGTCGGAGCCGAGCAGGCCCACGATGCCGACGAAGACGACGATGCACGGGACCGCCGAGAGCAGCCCGTAGTAGGCGAGCTCCGCGGCCGTCCCGGTGAACTGCTCTCGGAGCATCCGCCGGACCGATCGCGCCGCCGCCGCGACAAGCTCGTGTCGATTCGGGTGCATACGCGGGATGATCGCGCGGATCGAGGGCGGAGCTCTAGGGTGCGCGCGATGCGGCTGGTCCTGCTCGCGCTCGGCCTTTTCCTCACCTTGCTCGGCTGCGGGGAGTCGGCGGAGCCGAGCACGGACGGTCGTCCGGTAGCGCTCGCGCTCGACTTCACGCCCAACGCCGTCCACGCCGGTGGCTACACGGCGGTCCGCGAGGGCGCCGACCACGAGCGGGGAGTCGACCTCGAGATCCGCTCCCCAGGCGCCTCCACGGACTCCCTCAAGCTGCTCGCCGCGGGCGCCGTGGACCTCGCGATCGTGGACATCCACGACCTCGGCCTCGCGCGCCAGCGGGGCGAGGACGTCGTGGGCGTCGGCGCGATCGTCCAGCGCCCGCTGGCGGCGGTGATCGCCGCGCGCGAGATCGAACGGCCGCGGGAGCTGGAGGGCCGGCGCGTGGGCGTTACCGGCCTGCCATCGGACGAGGCCGTGCTGCGGGCGGTCGTCGAGAACGACGGCGGCGACTACGACGCGGTCGAGACGGTGACGATCGGGTTCTCGGCGGTGCCGAGCCTGGTCGAGCGTCAGGTCGACGCGGTGGTCTCTTTCTGGAATGCCGAGGGCGTGGCGCTCGAGGAGCGCGGCGTGCCGACGCGGGAGTTCCGCGTCGACCGCTTCGGGGCGCCGCGCTACCCCGAGCTCGTGCTCGCGGCGCGCTCGCGGACGATCGAGGACTCGCCGGACCTGGTTCGCTCGGCGCTGGGCGCGCTCGCGGTCGGCACGCGGTCCGCAATCGCCGACCCCGGCCCGGCGGCCGCGGAGATCGCTCGCGTGGGCGGGGCGGACGCCAAGCTGGTCGACGCGCAGCTCGCCGCCGTCGCGCCCGCGCTCCGGCCGCCGATCACACTCGACCGGGCGGCGCTCGAGCGGTGGGCGCGGTTCGACGAGCGGTTTGGTGTGCTCGAGGATCGACCCGACGTCGAGGAGGCGTTCGCGCTCGACCTGGCCCCGGCGCCCTAGCTAGTCCTCGACGTCGTTCAGGGAGGGCGCAGCGAGAAGCCGCGCTCTCGCTGGAGCACGGCTTCTCGACTCACGCCCGGCCTGGGCCAGGGCGCGCGGCACCTCCCTTTGGTGCCGGCTCTGAAAGCTTGGCTCGTCAACTCGCCCCCGCGGCGGAGCCAGCCCGCACGACTGAACCCAGTCGGTGCTTCCCGGAAACCCCGGCGATCAAGACTGGCCCCGTCAGAACTTCACGCCGCGTTCTTGTGACGCGTCACAAGCCCGCGCCCCGGAGCTCGCGCTGGCGGAGCGCGAGCGTGGCCCGCACGATCCCACCAGGGCGTGAGAGCTCGAGCCCGGTCAGCTCGGCGGTGCGCTTGAGGCGGTAGTCGAGCGTGTTCGGGTGAACGTGGAGCCGGGCAGCGGTCGCGCGCCGGTCGAGCCCGCACTCGACGAACGCCGCGAGCGTCGCCACGAGGTCGGTCCTCCCCTCGCTCTGTCGCTCGAGCCGCCCGAGCACGTCCGCCTCGAGCTCGGCGGCGAGCCGCGGCGAGCGCGCGAGGAGGAGCTCCGGTAGGCAGTCGACCGACCGCACGATCCCCCGCCGCCCGAGTCGGAGCGCCACCTCGAGCAGCACGCGGACGTCGTCGAGCGAGGCGGACAGCTGCGCACGTGGGGTCGGCTCGCCCAGCGCGAGCACGGAGCCCCGCGCGCTGAGCGCTTCACCGCCGACCGAGGGCGCGGCGATGCCCGTCACCCGGTCGCCCTCGGTCAGGGCCAAGACACCGCTCGCCCGCAGCGCGGAGGCGACGGCCGAGTGGTCGCGCGCGGGTGCTCCCGGCACCGTGAGCGACCACGGCCGGTACATGTCGAGGAGCGGCAGGTCGGCCCGCTCGGCGAGCTCGCGCATCTCGGCGCTGACGGGGTCAGGGCCAGTGAGCGCGACGAACATGTGCCGCAGCCGGCGCTCCTCCTCCGACACGAGTGCCTGACGGGCATCGAGATAGGTCTGCGCGACGGCCGCCGACACGCGATCGACGTATCGCATCATGAGCTCGCCGGCGAGCACGACCGCGCGCTCGTCGCCGGGCTCGGCGCTCTCGCGGACGGCCTGCCAGCCGAACCGGCCACCCTGCCGGTACGCGGCCAGGAGGTCCTCGAGCGCCATGCCCTCGCTCGCGCGGTTTCGCGCCGAGGCACGGAACGGCTCGAGGTCGGCCTCGGTCGGCTCGCGGCCCGAAAGGATCGAGTCGAAGAAGAGCTCGACGTTACGGCGCGATACCTCCAGGATCTGCCCCGCCACGATCGGGTCGGGGAGCCGGCGGTAGGCGCCGATGTCGGCCTTGAACTCGTGCACCATCCGCTCCGCGAGCTCGGCCGGCTCGAGCCGCCGCACGATCGCCGCGAGCCGACGGCGATCGGCATCCGTCGGCGCCCCGAGCCCTGCTCCCAGAGAGCTGAGCGAGTCCGGCGGCCGACTCGTCACCGGGCCGCCCCTCCTCAGTCCTCGACGTCGTCCTCGCCCGAGCCGCCGCGGGCGACGTCGTCGCCCTTCCCGCCGCGCAGCCTGTCGGCGCCCTGGTCGCCCTCGAGCTCGTCGTCGCCCGAGCCCCCCTTCAGGAGGTCGTCGCCCTCGTTGCCCTTGAGCACGTCGTCGCCGTCCTCGCCGCGCAGCTCGTCGTCGCCGGTGGCGCCCTTGAGCCGGTCGTCGCCGTCGCCGCCCTCGATGTCGTCGTCACCGGCGCCGCCGGTGACGCTGTCCTTGCCCTTGCCCGAGTCGACCGTGTCGGCGTCCTTGCCGGCGCAGACGAGGTCCCCTCCGTCGCGGCCGCGGACCTCGTCGTCGCCGGCGCGCGAGGCGATCACGTCGCGGCCCTCGGTGCCGCGCAGCTCGTCGTCGCCGGTCGTGCCGACGATCGTCGCCACCTCGCCCTTGCAGCGGCGCTGCTTCGGCGTCTCGGCGGAGCGGACGTAGCTCACGTTGCCGGCGTCGTCCTCGGCGCGGATGGCCACGAAGCGGAACCGCGCCGCGTCCTTGACCGTGAGCTCCTGGGGGTCGCCGCCCGAGGAGAGGGTGGCCGCCTCGGTGTCGAGCTCCTCCGCCGCCTCGAAGTCCGCGCCGGACTCGATCGGCTCGTCGGAGCCGCGCGCGTCGTAGCCCTCAGGAGCGCCGCAGGCGAGGTCGTCGCCCGACGCGACGAACGAGAGGGCCAGGTCCTCGCCCGCCGCCTCCACGTCGAGGTCGCCGGGCCGCGACGGCGGGCGCGCGTCGGTCCCGTAGTTGGCCGTGGAGAACTCGTCGTGATGGAAGGTCCACCACTCCTGGTTGGTCGTCGTCGAGCCCTCCTCACAGGCGTCGGCGTCGGTCTTCCAGAGGAACGACCAGCCCTCGCGCGTCACGGCGGCTACCTCGAGCTTCCCGTCGCCGTCGACGTCGCCGGACGCGGGCGTGGGCTGCACCCAGCCGCCGAGGAACTTCGGCCAGCCGGGCGCGTCGAGGCCGGTCGGTCCGTACGCGTGCAGCTGGTAGAGGCCGGTGCCCACGAGCGCGTGTCGATCCGAGGGGCCGCCGCCGACCTTCGCCACCGCCGGCTGCGAGACGAGCTCGAAGTCGTCGGTCGCCGTCGGGTAGTCCGGCAGGTAGGCGCCGGACTGCGGGTTCCACGCCTGGACGACGTGGTTGAACGGCAGATTCTGGTTCACGGCGAGGAGGTTGGCGACGCCGTTGAGCGAGATGCCGCCCTTGATCACGGACGGACCCGTGCCGTCGGTGAGCTCCCCGACCGACGGGTAGTCGGCGAGGTTCAGCTGTAGCGACTGGTCGGTCACGTTCGGGCTTCCCGCCGCGTCGTTCGAGAACACCTGCTGGTCGCTGCCGTCGCCGTCGATCAGCTTCGCGTCGCCGGTGGCCGCGGACACCGCGACCTCGTCGTCGTCATCGCCGTCGACGTTGAGCGCGGCCGCGTCGTTGCCCGGCACGACGAGCGGCAGGATGTCGCCCGAGAGGGTGCCGATCTCGGCCGGCCACTCGCCGCCGACGGACGTGCCGTTGCCCTCCAGCGCGTAGACGACGTTGGCGCCCGTGCCGCCGCGCACGATGGCGTCCGATCAGGCCGGTCGGCACGTCGGGCGTGTCGAACTCGCCGTCGAGCACCTCGTTCGTCGCGATCACGACCTCGGGGTCGTCGTCGCCGTCGAGGTCCGCGATCGCGGGCGAGGTGACGATCTCGGCGCCGGCCTGGGCGCGATCGTCCTCGAGCTTCGCGGGGAAGCCGGGCAGCGTGTCGCCGTTCCGGTCGAAGGCGTAGACGTGCTGGTCGAGCGAGCCGGCCACGATGTCGAGGCTCCCGTCCTCATCGAGGTCGGCGAGCGCCGGCGAGCCGAAGAAGCCGCGCTTGATGTGGTTGTCGCGCGTTGATCGACGCGGTCCGCCGGCGTCGAAGCACGGCTTCGCGTCCGGCCCGCCCGCGCACGGCTCGGAGAGGTCCGGGTCGATCCGCGCCGGGAAGCCGTCGACCGGCTCGCCGTCGCGGTGCCAGGCGTAGACGTGCTCGCCCGCGGTCGCGACGATCTCGGGCTCGCCGTCGCCGTCGAGGTCGCCGATCGCGGGCGTGCGCACGGGCTCGTGCGGGTCGCCCGAGCAGGCTCGTCGCCGGCCGGTCGTGCGACGCCGCCTGAGCGTAGCGGCTCGGTCGTGACCGGCTGGCCGCCGTTGAACGAGGCGAGCGGGTCGCCCGTCCGAGTCGAGCGCGTGGAGCTCGCCGCTCGAGGTCGCCGAGCAGGACGTCGAGGCGCGTTGTCGCCGTCGAGGTCGACCAGCCGCGGCGGCGCCTCGCCGCCCGAGCCCGTCACGAGCTTGTCCGGCGTCGGAGCCGGTCCCGATCGGCTTCGGCCAGCCCGCGAGGTTGCCGTCGTCGCTGGTAGGCGAACAGCGTCTTGCGGTAGCGGCCGATGTTGTCCGGGTCGCCCTGCTCGTGAACCGTGAGCCGGATCTGGAACGCGTGTCGCTCGGGGTCGGGGTCGGGATACGGGTCCGCGGGCCAGGCGTCCGGAGCTGCGCGCCGGCCGGCCGGCCGGCGTCGTTCTGCGACCTGACCGTCGCAGCTCGTCGGCGAGGTCCTCGAGCAGTCGCCTTGGGCAGAGTCGCCGAGCTCGCCGTCGACCGGACCGCTGCCGGTCGCGATCGCGGCGATCGCCTCGAAGTCGGAGTCGAGCGCGTCCTGGCCGCAGGCGTACTCGAGCTCCCAGTCGCCGACCCCGGCGAGTGCGGCGCCGCGACGTGCCCGCTCGATCGCGACTCCGTCCGCGCCCACCCGGTCCACGTTGATCGGGGCGAACCAGTCGGGCGCGTCGAGCTGCGCCTCGGGCGGGATCCGGTCCGCCTGGATCCGCGCCATCGCCGCCGGCGAGGTTCACGCGGCCGTAGCCGAAGTGCGGGTCCCAGCCGTCCTCGGCCTTGTCGGGCTGGCCGATCACGCCGGTGTTCTCGGGCAGCACGTCCTCGGCGGTCATCGTCAGGAGCTGGCGGATCTCGTTGCCGGTGAGCGGGCGTGTCCGAGCTTCTCGCGCCCGTAGGAGGCGAGCAGGCCGGCCGCGCCCGAGGCCTGGCCGGTGTTCTCCGAGCCGGTCGCGCCCATCAGCACGATGTCGGCCTTGCCGCCGTACTGGGTCAGGTTCGAGTTGCGGAAGAAGCTCGTGGTGGGCGGCTGCGTCCGGGCGGCGGTAGCCCCGCCCGAGCGATCGCTGAGGAAGCCGAAGAACGTCGGCAGGCGGAGCCGAAGAACGGGTCATCGGGCGGCCGGCGACGCCGACGCCCGGCAGCGCTCGGGACCGCCGCAGTCTCGATCGGCGCCGTGTCGGGCAGCGACCCGCCGACGTAGATCGCCTCGTTGTAGTTGGTCGGGTAGTTGTGGTTGGCGCTGTTGATGTCGCTCGAGACGAGCATCAGCGCCACGCCCTTCTCGTCCGCGTACCTGAACGCCCGGCGCGCGAAGCGGGAGTTGAGAAGGCCGCCGACCGCGCCCTCGACCACGTCCGCGCCGTTGTCGGCCGCGTAGACGCGTCCCGAGCGCGAACAGGTTCGTGTCGGACGACGAAGGTGTCCCAGACGCGCAGCGGCATGAACTGGCAGTCGGGGCACATCCCGCGCCTCGCCTGCGCGCGTTGTTCGTCTGGCGCGCCGCCTCGAGCGCGCGCCCGGTGCCGTGGCCGCTCGCCTAGCAGCAGCTCGACGCGTCGAAGGGGTCGTTGTCGTCGTCGAAGAAGTCCCAGCCGGCGATGTCGTCGACGTAGCCGTTCTCGTCGTCGTCGCTGTCGTTCGAGAACTCCGCGATCAGGTCCGAGCCGTCGAGGATCTCGTCGGCCTCCGTGTCGCCGTCGCTCCTGGACACGCCGGGAGTCGCAGGCGAAGTCCCGGACGTTGAACGCACCGTCGCCGTTCGCATCGTTGCCGCCGGCGTCGAACGTCGCTGCAGGGCTGGTCTCCGAGCCGCGGGTCGCGTCCGGCATCGACTTCCGGGCTCGGCAGCTCGCCACCGTTCAGGTCCACCTTCTCGACGCAGCTCCTCCGTCCTGCCACTCGATGCCCGTGTCGAGGATCGCGACGGTCGTGCTCGGACTCGCCGGTCGAGTACTTCCACGCGGTGTCGGCGCGCACCCCGGCGAGCTGGGAGCACTCGGCGACCGCGTCGGGTCGGTCTCGGCGTCGCGGTTCGCCTCCCGGCCCTGCGCGTCGAGCTGGTCGCAGTTCGTGTAGCGGGTCCTCACGCCCGGCGCCGAGAGCGCCGAGTCGGGGCTGAAGCCGAACGCGCCGAACTGCTCCTCGAAGTAGCTGCCGCAGGCGGTCGAGCCCGGTCTCCTCGTCGTCGGCCTCGCAGCGGTCGAAGTCCGGGTCGTTCGGCGTATCGACGCGCGGGCTGTCCGACGGGTTCGTCCCCGCCTCCCCGAAGTCGGCCAGCGCCGGAACGGCCCCCAGCCAGACGAGCAGGCCGGCGACCAGCGCGAGCGGCAGCAGCGCCGCGCGTACCCGCCGAGATGTGCCCCTCGCCCCCGAAATACCTCCCGAGAAGAAGCGTGGCACAGATCGGCGGGCATTGCGCCGAGGTCGCAGGTCGCAGGTGGCAGGGCTTGGGCTCAAGCCGTTGCCATCTGCCATCTCGACAGCAAAGGCGAGGCAGGAGCAATGAGCGGTCCTGCGACCCGCGACCTGCGACCCGCGACCTGTTAGCCGAGCAACCCTTCGACCAGCGCAACCGCTTCACGCGCCATGCGCGACCTCGGCACCACCCGATCAAAGCCCGCGGCCTCGGCGCGGCGGCGAACCTCCTGGTCCACGTGCGCGTAGAAGCCGAGCGTCGGCACGCCCTCGAGCTCACGCCCCATCTTCATCGAGTCGATGAGGGTCGCGCCGTCGTACTCCTCGGCGGTCAGGTCCACGATCAGGAGGTCGGACCGGCCGGCCTCGGCTCGCGCGGCATCGTCGCGGTCGACCCGGCTGACCTCGTGGCCCGCCGCCTCGAGCGCGCCCTCGACCTTCGAGCCGAAGAGGAGGTCGGGGCACAGCAGCGCGACGCGGGCCATCTACTGCGCCCGGCGCTTGCGGAACTCCTGGCGCACCGACTCCGGCCGGCCCCACATCTGCACGACCTCGACGCGGCCCGAGCGCATGTCCCGCGGCATCAGCTCGCCCACGATCCCGAGGCCGTCGAGCAGCGCGAGCGTGCCCGTGACGGTCTCCGGAGCAGCGGCGTGCCCGAACTCGTGCGCGACCCGCAGCCGCCAGTGCCAGTCGTGCTCGGAGTAGGGCTGCGCGTTGATCTCCGCGAGCAGCGTCGTGGCCTCGACGTAGCGCTCCTCGTCGGCGATCCGCAGGTCGAGCTCGAGGTCGGTCCAGTCCGGCGGCAGCGTGGCGAGCACGCGCTGGAAGTCATCGGCGAGGGCGATGAAGCGACTTTAGTTGACGCCACGGCCTCAGCCGGCGACGCGGGCGCCCCGCCACTGCCATCTGCCATCTTTGAGCAATGGCTACGACGACGATCCCCGACTACGAGCGCGTAGTCCACGACGTCGGCCTAATCGACCGCTCAAACCGCGGCAAGCTGCTCCTCACGGGGGCGGAGGTCGGCGGAGTTCCTGCAGGGGCAGCTCACGAACGACGTCGAGGGACTCGCGCCCGGCGAGGGCTGCTACGCGGCGCTTCTGAACCACAAGGGAAAGCTGCGCGCTGACGCACGCGTCCTGCGCGGCGACGACTGGTTCCTCCTCGACACCGAGCCGCAGGGGCTCGCCCCGCTCCGCAAGACGGCACGGACCTACAGCCTCGGCCGCGACGTGCGCGTGGAGGACGTCACCGAGACGCGCTCCGTCCTGTCGCTCGTCGGACCGGCGGCACGCAGCGCGGCTCGACGCGCGGCCGCCCGCCGAGGAGCACTCGTTCGTGACCGGGGCACACGGCATCTACGTGACCACCGATATCGGGGTCGACGTGATCTGCGCGGCCGAGGAGAGCGACGCGGTGCGCGACGCGCTCGGCGTCGACATGGTGTCCGCGGAGGCCGCCGAGTGCCTGAGGATCGAGACGGGGCGGCCGCGCCACGGAGTCGACATGGACGCCGACACGATGCCGGAGGAAGCTGGCATCAACGAGCGCGCGGTGAGCTTCACGAAGGGCTGCTACGTCGGGCAGGAGACGGTCGCGCGCCTGCACTACCGCGGCCGCCCGAACCGGCACCTACGCGGGCTGCGCGCTCGCCGAGCCGGCCGAGCACGGCGACGAGGTGAAGGCCGGCGAGCGGGTGGTCGGCACCATCGGCTCGGTTTGCGTCTCGCCCCGTCACGGCCCGATCGCGCTGGCGATCCTGCGGCGCGAGGTCGGGCGGGGAGACGCCGTCGCGGTGGGACGCGGCGCCATCGCCGCGCGAGTCGTAGAGCTGCCCTTCCAAGACGCCGACTAGCGCGGCCCGGTTGCGTCCGGGTGGTTCGGATAGGGTTCCCGCCCAGGGATGAGTGGGGCCCGGGGACTTTCGTGAGTGCGCGCACGCGATCGGCTCGGGTGAGAGTTGCCCTTGGCGTCTCGGTCCTGACGGTGCTCACCGGCGCGGGCTGCGGTGGCGGGGAGGACTTCGCCAACGACCCGCGGCCGCCCGTCGCGCTAGAGATCGGCGCCGTCATCACCGACGATCGCGTGACGGTCGCGCCCGACCAGTTCGGCGCGGGACCAATCTCGCTCATCATCTCGAACCAGACGCCGGACTCCCACACGATCATCCTCGAGGGTGAGGAGATCGAAGAGCCCGAGGAGGTCGGCCCGATCAACCCGATGGACACTGCGACGATCCAGAGGACCCTCCCCGAGGGCACCTACGAGGTGAGCGCCGAGTCCCGCGAGGGGGTCTTCAGCGATATCGCCCCGGCCGAGATCGACGTCGGCCCCGAGCGGGCGACCGGCTCGGACGACACGCAGCTTCCCTGAGCCGCGGGCAGGCCTCACGGCGGCCGCGGGCGGCGGACTCCGGCGGCCGAGGTGACGGTACGATCCGGTGCCTTCCGACCCAGGAGTGAGACCCTAATGGCCCAAGTCGACCTGACGAACGTAAGCGACATCCGCGTGGAGCCCGGCGAGCTCCCGGCGACGATGACCGCGTGGGTCATCCGCCAGGACCGCGAGGGCGAGCCGCGCGACGCCTTCCAGCTCGAGGAGATCGAGGTGCCCGAGCCGGGAGCGTTCGAGGTCGTCGTGCGGGTGATGGCCGCCGGCGTCAACTTCAACAACGTGTGGGCGGCGCTCGGGCAGCCCGTATCCGTCTTCCGCTACCACCCCGAAGAGGACCACCACATCGGCGGCTCGGACGCGTCGGGGATCGTCTGGAAGTGCGGCGAGGGCGTGACGAAGTGGAAGCCCGGCGACGAGGTCGTGATCCACTGCAACCAGGCGTCCCTCGAGGACGTCGAGGTGCACGGGCTCGACCCGCTCGCCGCGCCGTCACAGCAGATCTGGGGGTACGAGACGTCGTGGGGGTCGTTCGCCCAGTTCACGAAGGTGCAGGAGCAGCAGCTCCTCAGGAAGCCCGCGAACCTGACCTGGGAGGAGGCGGCGAGCTACGGGCTCACCTACTTCACCGCCTACCGGATGCTGATCGACAAGTGCGACATCAAGGCCGGCGACCGGGTGCTGATCTGGGGCGCCGCAGGCGGGCTCGGCGTGTTCGCCACCCAGCTGTGCAAGCTCACGGGCGCGCAGGCCTGCGGGGTCGTCTCCTCCGAGGAGAAGGGCGAGCTCGTGAAGCGGCTCGGCGCGGCCGCCTACATCAATCGCGGCGACTTCAGCGGGATGATGCGCACGGGCAAGGAGACGCCCGACGAGGAGAAGGCGCGCTTCAAGGAGTCGCGCCGCTTCTCGAAGGCCGTGAAGGAGGCGCTTGGCGGCGAGCCCGACATCGTCTTCGAGCACGTGGGGCAGGCCACCTTCCCGACCTCGGTCCTCACGGTCAAGCCGTTCGGAAAGGTCGTGATCTGCGGCGCCACGTCGGGCTACAACCTCGACTTCGACGTGCGCTACCTGTGGATGCGCCAGAAGGAGATCCTCGGCTCGCACTTCGCCAACGCCTGGCAGGCGAATCGCGCGAACGAGCTGATGGAGCAGGGGAGCGTGCGTCCGGTCCTGTGGCGCACGATGGGCTTCGAGGGCGTCGCCGAGGCGCATCAGCTCATGCGCGAGAACAAGCACCTCGGGAAGATCGCGATCCTCGTCGGAGCGGAGGATGAGGGCCTCGGGAAGACCGCCGAGGGCCCGGGAGCGATCCGCGCCGAGGTGGGCGCGTGATCGGGACGCCGGGCACGCTCGTCGTAGAGATCAACTGGGTCGCGAACCCGTTCCGCGGCGACAAGTTCGCGAGCGCCTGGGCGCCCGCGGCGGAGGCGGCGCTCGACTACGGGGCCACGTCCTACGCGTTCCTGCGCTCGCAGGAGGACCCGCTCCACTTCAAGCAGCTCGCGGTCTTCCCGGACAAGCTGAGCTGGGAGCGCTACTGGCTCTCCGAGGAGATCTCCGAGGCGCGCTCCGAGGCGTCCGGCCTCTTCCAGATCCCGATCCTGCCCGAGTGGCACGAGGTCATGGAGTCGGGCGCGTTCGCGCAGGAGGCCCCGGCCGGGGGTTGACGGCGCCGGCTCGCTAACCGCGGGCTACGATGATCGCGATGAGGGGTACGCGCTGGAGGCTGCGTCCGGTCCGTATGGGCGCGCTCGCCGTGACGGGTGCGCTCGCGGCGATCATGTTCTCGACGCCCGCCCACGCGCGGATCCCGGACTCGCTCATCTCGTCGTGCGAGCGGCACGACGCGGCCGACGACGATGCCTCCAACGGGCGTCAGCTTCCGTTCCGCTTCTGCGACGACGGCGTGCCGGACCACGGCGGCAGGGACCCCAACCCGGGCGCGACGAAGGCCGTACCCGTGCCGCAGCGCTACGACGGCTACCGCGGCCTCCCCGACAAGGAGGCGCCGCAGCCGGACTCGGGCGCCGACTCGGACGGCCGGATCGCGCTCGACGCCGACCTCTCCTTCCCCAGCCCCAAGCTCAACCCGATGCCGCGCGGCGGCTATCCGCTCGTAGTGATGATGCACGGCTGCTGCGCCGGCAACAAGACGAGCTGGGAGGCGCCGACGATCGACGCCCCCGGCACGTCCGAGCAGTGGCACTACAGCAACGCCTGGTTCGCCTCGCGCGGGTACGTCGTCCTCAATTACACGGCGCGCGGCTTCGTCGACGGGGACAACCACGGGTCGACCGGCGTCACCCAGATCGACGACCGTCGCTTTGAGATCAACGACTATCAGTCGCTCGCCGGCCAGATCGCCGACCAGCGGTTCGAGCTGGGCGAAGAGAAGCTCAGGATCGACCCGCGCAAGGTCGTGACGACCGGCGGGTCCTACGGCGGCGGCTTCTCCTGGATGGCCCTCACCGATCCCACCTGGCAGAGCCCCCAGGGCGAGCGGATGGAGCTCGCGGCGTCGGCCCCGCGCTACGGCTGGACCGACCTCGTGCAGTCGCTCGTCCCGAGCGGCACCGAGCTGGAGGGCCGCCTGCCCGCGACCGATGGCAGCGATTCGAGGAGTCCGCTCGGCTTTCCCAAGCAGAGCATCGTCGCCGCGCTCTACGCGTCGGGCACGACAGGCATTCCACCGGGCACGAATCACGCCACGTTCCCGGAGTCGATCGACGACGCGTTCCAGTGCACCCAGTCGACCGACCCGTTCGAGTCCAACCCGCTCTGCGCGAGCACGCTCGAGGACACGCTGCCGAGCTTCATCGACGATCGCTCGGCCTACTACCAGAACCGGTTCTTCAGGCGGCTCGAAGAGGGCCACCCATCGTCGCGGGTGCCGGTCTTCAGCGCCGGGACGCTGACCGACCCGCTGTTCCCTGGCCTCGAGCACCGGCGCATGACCGACCGGCTTAGATCGACGGACCGCAACTATCCCGTGCAGGAGTACTACGGCGACTACCAGCACTTCGTGCAGAACAAGCGAAAGGAGTGGGCCGACCTCTGCGGCCATCAGGTGTGCGAGCTGTCGGACTACCCGGGCGGCGATGTCGACCAACGCCCGGCGGGCTTCTCGGACCTCGGCGTGACGACCCGACTGAACCGCTTCGTCGACCACTACGTGCGGCCGCCCTCGAACCGGAGCGAGCCGGTGCCCGAGCGCGACGTGACCGCGGCGCTCCAGATCTGCCCGCAGAACGCGACCCCGAAGCACCCCGAGGACGAGCCCGGGCGGCGCTACACCGCCTCGAGCTTCGGCCGGCTCGCCCCGAACACCCTTCGCGTCGAGCGCGACGGCAACCAGACGACGACCCACCAGGCGGCCCCGAACCCGCACGCGAAGAGCTCCGATCCGCTCGAGAACCAGGTGGCCAACGACACGCACTGTCCGGTGTCGAGCGATCCCGCCGGGCCCGGCGTCGCGACCTACACCTCGGACGACCTCGACCGCCGCCACACAATGATCGGGCCGACGCGGGTCCGGGTGCCGTACACGCTCGCGAGCGGCCTGGCCACCGGTCTCCAGATGAACGCCCGCCTCTACGACGTCTTCCCGAACGGCGACCAGGTGCTCGTCGACCGCGGCGTCCAGCGGCTAACCGACCCGAACGGAACCGCGGTGTTCGACCTCCAGGGCAACGCGTGGCGCTTCCCCGAGGGCCACAAGATCCGGATCGAGCTCGCGCAGGACAACGGGCCCTACATCAAGCCCTCGAATCAGCCGTCGGCGCTCGACCTATCGGGCGTGACGCTGAAGGTCCCCGTCCGGGAGGGCGGCTCGTGAGAGCGCGACGCCTCGCCCTCGCCGTGGCCGGCATCGCCGCCGTGGCGGCGCCCGCCGCCTACGCCGGGTTCGAGGAGGAGCAGGCCGAGAACTACATGAAGATGGAGGAGCGCTCGGAGCACGAGCACTCGAAGCCCGCCTACCGGCAGCTGCTGATCGAGGAGGGGGCGAAGTCGGAGCAGGAGCGGCTCGAGATCAAGCAGGAGGACCCGGAGCGGGACTTTGAGGCGAACGTATGTGACCAGCACCTCGACGGCTGCGCCGGCGACGTGCGCCTCTACGACTGGGAGTCCGAGGGCTACGGGCGCGTCAAGCCGGTGCTCTACACGGCGCGGAGCGGCGCCACGATCTCGGGCCACCTGTGGGCGACGCGCGAGGGCCCCGAGAAGCGGCCCGGGATCGTGATCACGACCGGCTCCGTACAGGCCCCCGAGGAGCTCTACCTCTACGCCGCCACGACGCTCGCCAAGCGCGGCTACGTGGTGATGACATACGACGTCCAGGGCCAGGGTCGCTCTGACACGCGCGGCGAGGCGCCCGACCAGGGCGAGAACGTCCCATCGCAGCAGCCGTCCACGTTCGTGGACGGGACGCGCGACGCGCTCAACTTCTTCCGCTCAACGGAGGATCGGCGCTACGAGCCGCGCGACAGCCGCACGTCCGGGACGAGCCACGACGACAAGCAGCGCCGGCGCGTCGGCGAGGGCTTCAACGCTCGTCACAACCCCTTCCACGACCTGCTCGATCGCAAGCGAATCGGCCTCGCCGGCCACTCGCTGGGCGCGTTCGCGGTCTCGAAGGTCGGCTCGCAGGATCGCGGCGTCGACGCGATCGTGGCCTGGGACAACCTCCAGGTCGGCGGGAACCAGCAGATGGGCCAGGAGGTCCCGCCGATCGAGCCGCGCGTGCCCGCGCTCGGGATGTCGGCGGACTACGGGCTGCTCCGCGAGCCGCTCACCGAGCGGCCCGACCCGCAGGGCAAGAGCCGGGCGTCGAACGAGTACAGCGACGAGGGCGTCGACACCGCGCAGATCAACGTGCGCGGGGGGACCCACTACGAGTGGTCCTACATCCCGAACGCGCAGTTCGGGGCAACGCTGCGCGGGATGGACATGGCGGCCTGGTACACGAGCGCGTGGTTCGACCGGTTCGTTAAGGACAAGGAGAGCGCGGAGCGCCGCCTCCTCACGAAGCGCTGGCTCGACGACTCGCGCGGAGCGGAGGTCGATCCCTCGGGCAACGGCAACATGTACTCGAAGTACTTCCGCTCGCGACTCGACTTCCAGCTCGCGGACGGCGGGCGGGCGCAGTGCGAGAACCTGCGCCGCAAGTGCCGCGACGAGCTCGTCGGCGACGACCGCGAGCCCCGCAACTACTCGTACCTCGACGAGGCGGAGACGCCCGACCGCTAGCTGTAGGCGCTCACCCCTGCTCGAGCGGGGCCATCGTCAGACCAGCGTCGCTGAGCTGCTCCCAGTAGTGCTCCGCCGGCTCGCGCGGGCCGGTCCAGACGATCGCCTGGCCGGTGTTGTGGATGCGGTCCGCGATCGCGTAGCCCTTGTCGAGCGTGACCCCGGGCACGACGCGCGCGAGCGCGGCCGCGACCCCGTCGAACGTGTTGTGATCGTCGTTCAGGACGATGACCCGCCAGGCGCCGCCCAGGCCCGAGCCAGGGTCGGCGGTGCGCGGGCGCTCGATCGTCTCCGCCCTCATCCGGCCGCTTCCGCCTGTGCCTCGGCGCGCTTTCGCCAGTAGCGCTCGAGGCCGAGCCAGAGCTGATCCGGCGGCGCGGCCTGGACGAAGCGCTCGACCACGTCCTCGTCGCCGGCCGCGTCGCGGACCTCGGCGACCAGCGCGGCGATGAAGGCGTCGCGCCCGTGCGCACGCGCCCGCTCGCCCGAGTGGGCCAGCGCCTGGCGCATCTGGAGGATCCGCTCCTTGGCGTCGTCGATCGGGCCGAAGTGGGTCAGGCAGAGACGCTCCGGGCCCCACGCCTTCAGGGTGTCGAGCGAGCTGTCCCACAGCTCCAGGTCGATGTCCGGCGGCGGGGTCGGCGGAACGGCGATGCTCGCCGGCGGAATTGTGACGCCGGCCACGTCGCCGGCGTACGCGTCGCCGCTCGCCTCGTGGAGGTAACAGACGTGATGCGACGCGTGTCCGGGCGTGTAGGCCACGCGACAGCCCTCGATGTCCTCGCCGCCCGAGAGCGCGGTGATGCTGTCGTGCGGGACGGGCGCGACCTCGCCCCACAGGCGCTCCATGTCGTCGCCGTAGAGCTTCTCGGCGCTGGCTAGCAGCTTGCTCGGGTCGATCAGGTGCGGCGCGCCGAACTCGTGGACGTAGACCCTGAGGTGCGGGAAGCGCCGGACGAGCACCCCCGTCGCGCCGGCGTGGTCCAGGTGGATGTGCGTCAGGAGCAGCGCCCGCGGACCGTCGTCACCGAGCTCGGCGAGCAACGTGTCGACGCACGTCGCCGGGCCCGGATCGATGACCACGCCGTCGAGCTCGTAGGCGCAGATCACGCGATCGCGCCCGAGGTGCATCAGGTCGATCGTCCGGCTCACGAGCCCGCCACCTTACAAGCATCGGACGCGGGTCCAGGGTCGCTCTCGAGGGCTCGGGACGCCGCGGCGACCCTACAATGATCGCCATGAGCGAGCACCGCCTGCCGGAGCCGGATCGGCCCTGGGTGATGCGCACGTATGCGGGTCACTCGTCGGCCACGGCGTCGAACGAGCTCTACCGCCGGAACCTCGAGAAGGGGCAGACCGGGCTATCCGTCGCCTTCGACCTCCCCACCCAGACCGGCTACGACCCCGACCACGAGCTGGCGCGCGGCGAGGTCGGCAAGGTCGGCGTGTCGATCGCCCACAAGGGCGACATGCACTCGCTGCTCGACGAGATCCCGCTCGACCGGATGAACACCTCGATGACGATCAACGCCACCGCCGCCTGGCTGCTCGCCCTCTACATGACGGTGGCGGAGGAGAACGGCGTGGACCGGCACGCGCTCCAGGGCACGACCCAGAACGACATCATCAAGGAGTTCCTCTCGCGCGGCACCTACGCGTTCCCGCCGGCGCCCTCGATGCGCCTGATCGGGGACATGATCGCCTTCACGGTCGACGAGGTGCCGGAGTGGAATCCGATCAACATCTGCTCCTACCACCTCCAGGAGGCCGGAGCCACACCGGTCCAGGAGATCGCCTACGCGCTGTCGACCGCGGAGGCGGTGCTCGACGAGGTGCGCCCACGCGTGCCCGAGGACACCTTCCCGCGCGTCTTCGGCCGCATATCGTTCTTCGTCAACGCCGGCATCCGCTTCGTGGAGGAGCACGCCAAGCTGCGCGCGATGTCCGAGCTCTGGGAGCGGATCGGGCGCGAGCGCTACGGGGTCGAGGACCCGCGCTACCTGCGCCTCCGCTACGGGGTACAGGTCAACTCGCTCGGCCTGACCGAGTCCCAGCCGGAGAACAACGTCATCCGCATCGTGCTCGAGGCGCTGGCGGTCACCCTAGGGCGCGGCGCTCGCGCCCGCGCGATCCAGCTCCCGGCGTGGAATGAGGCGCTCGGCCTGCCGCGGCCCTGGGATCAGCAGTGGTCGCTCAGGATCCAGCAGATCCTCGCGTACGAGACCGACCTGCTCGAGTACCCGGACATCTTCGAGGGCTCGCACGTAATGGAGTCGCTCGCGGCGGAGCTCGCCGAGGGCGCGAGCGCCGAGATGGCGGTCGTCGCGGAGCACGGCGGCGCGGTCGACGCCGTCGACTACATGAAGACGCAGCTCGTCGAGTCCCACCGTGCGCGGGTCGGGGCGATCGAGCGCGGCGACCTCAAGGTCGTTGGGCAGAACGTGTTCACGTCGTCCGAGCCCTCGCCGCTCGCCGGGGGCGAGGACGGCGGCATCATGACCGTGGACCCCGGCGTGGAGCAGGCTCAGATCGAGGCCTTGGAGCGCTGGCGCCAGGGTCGGGACGCCGAGGCCGTGGCCGCGGCGCTCGCCGACCTCGATGCCGCCGCCCGCGACGGCGCCGTCAACATCATGCCCGCCACGCTCGCGGCCGCCGAGGCGGGCGCGACGACGGGCGAGTGGGCGGCAGCGCTCCGCGAGGTGTTCGGCGAGTACCGAGCCCCCACCGGCGTGGCGGGCGCGGCGGCGGCGGGCGCGAACGACGAGACACTCGAGGAGCTGCGCGAGCGCGTGGACCGCGTCTCTGAGGCGCTCGGACGGCGAGTCAAGATCCTCGTGGGCAAGCCCGGCCTCGATGGCCACTCGAACGGAGCCGAGCAGATCGCCGTGCGCGCGCGCGACGCCGGCATGGACGTGGTCTACGAGGGCATTCGCCTCGCCCCCACCCGAATCGCCCAGGCGGCGCTCCAGGAGGGGGTGCACGTGGTCGGGCTCTCGATCCTCTCGGGTTCGCACCGCGAGCTGATCCCCGACGTGCTCGCGGAGCTCGAGGCGGCGGGCGCGGACGTGCCCGTCGTCGTCGGAGGGATCATCCCGCAGGCCGACGAGCGCGCCCTCCTCGAGGCCGGCGTCGCGCGCGTCTACACGCCGAAGGACTTCGAGATCAGCCGCATCATGGGCGACATCGTGGACCTGGTGGCCGAGCGCCACGGCGTGGCCGCCACGCCGGCCTGACTGGACGTCTGTTCGATCCCCGGCTGTGGGCGTCCAGAAAGCCTGGACGCATTCCCGATTGGCATGCCAATGCGGGATCCGTAGTGTGCTGCGGGCATGGCGGGGCCACTTGCACTCTCAATGACGGGCATCGAGGAGTGGGCCCTCACGTGGCTGCCGATCGTCTTCATGGGACTGATCGTCGTGCTGATCGGCTTCACGCTGCGCTTCATGCCGCGCACGAAGCCGCAGCAGATCAAGCCGGAGTCCTCGGACTCGATCGGCTGGGACGACGTGGCCGGCGCCGAGGAGGCCAAGGAGGAGCTGCGCGAGGTCGTGGAGTTCCTGCGCGACCCGCGGCGCTTCCGCCAGCTCGGTGCCCGTGTGCCGCGCGGGATCCTGCTCCACGGTCCGCCCGGCACCGGCAAGACACTGCTGGCCAAGGCCGTGGCCCACGAGTCCAAGGCCAAGTTCTTCTCCCAGTCCGCGTCGTCGTTCGTCGAGATGTTCGCCGGGCTCGGAGCGGCGCGCATCAGGCGCCTCTTTCGCCAGGCGCGCAAGGCCAAGCCCGCGATCATCTTCATCGACGAGCTTGACGCGGTCGGCGCGACCCGGGGCAGCGACATCTCGGGCGAGAAGGACCAGACGCTCAACCAGCTCCTGGTCGAGATGGACGGCTTCTCGGGCGGCGACGAGCTCGTGGTGATCGCCGCGTCCAACCTACTCGACAAGCTCGACCCGGCGCTACTGCGCCCCGGTCGCTTCGACCGCCAGATCTTCGTGACCCCGCCCGACCTCAAGGGCCGTCAGGAGATCCTCGCGGTGCACTCGCGCAACAAGCCGCTGCACGACGTGAACCTCGAGCTGGTCGCGCGGCAGACGAGCGGCCTGACCGGCGCCGATCTCGCGAACATCTGCAACGAGGCGGCGATCTTCGCCGGGCGCGCCCACCGCGACGTGGTCCTGATGGCCGACTTCGAGGCCGCGCTCGAGCGCGTGGTCGCGGGCATGCAGTCGCGGCGGGTCATAAACGACCACGAGAAGCGGGTCGTCGCCTACCACGAGGCGGGGCACGCGCTCTGCTCGGAGATGCTCGCATCGGTCGAGAAGGTGCACAAGATCTCGATCGTGCCCAGGGGGCGGGCGCTCGGGTACACGCTCAACCTCCCCGAGGAGGACCGCTACCTGAAGACGCGCGAGGAGTTGGTGGACCACATCGTGGTACTCCTGGCCGGGCGGGTCGCCGAGAGCGTCGTCTTCGGCGCCATCACGACCGGCGCGTCCGACGACCTGAAGCGCGTCAACGAGATCAGCCGGGCGATGGTCACGGACTACGGGATGGGCTCGGCGCTCGGATCGCGCCGGCTCCCCGCCGAGGACTACTCGATGTCGGATGCCACCCGGCTGAAGGTCGACGACGCGCAGCAGGAGATCACCGACGACGCCTACCGCCGCGCGCTCGCGCTGGTTGTGGACAACCGGCCGCTGCTCGAGCGCTTCGCGACGGTGCTCCTGGAGAACGAGACCCTGGAGCGCGCCGAAATCGAGCGGATCGTCGCCGAGCATCGCGCGGTCCCGACGTTCGAGCAGGCACTCGACGACGCCGGGATGATCGTCGGGAACGGCTCGACGCCCGCGGCGCGGGCCGAGCCTCCGGACGTCTGAGCCGGCTCCAGGCGCCACTAGACTCGGCGCGCGTGAGCGGGCCCGACGCAGCCGGCGACCCTGATGCCGCGGCGCTCGGACGGCGACTCCGCGAGCGTGACACCTCGGCCGCCGCCGCGGCCCTGAACCTCATCGAGGACCGCTCGGGCGGCGGCCGGGAGCGCGCCCGGGCGCTGCTCGCCGAGCTGTCGCCGAGCGCCCTGGGCCGGGAGGCGCCGGCCCACCTGATCGGCGTGACGGGGCCGCCGGGAGCCGGCAAGTCCTCCCTCCTGTCGGCGCTCGTCGGCCACTGGCGACGCGCCGGCCGCACCGTGGCGGTGCTCGCCGTCGATCCGACATCCCGGCGGTCCGGGGGCTCGCTGCTGGGCGACCGCGCGCGCATCGACCACGACCCGGCGGACCGTGGCGTCCTCATCCGCTCGACGGCGGCCGGCGCCCGCCTCGGCGGGCTCGCCCCGCCCACGCGCGAGGCGGCGCAGGCGCTCTCCGCGGCCTTCGACGTAGTCGTGGTCGAGACGGTCGGCGTGGGCCAGTCGGAGACCGATGTCGAGGACGTCACAGACACGGTCGCGGTGGTCGTCCAGCCCGGCTCCGGCGACACGCTCCAGTTCCTCAAGGCGGGGATCATGGAGGTCCCCGACGTCCTGGTCGTGACGAAGGCCGACCAGGGCGACGTCGCGCTCCGCGCGCGGCGAGACCTGGCGTCGGCGCTGCGCGCACTCGGATCGAAGGACACGCCGGTCCTCGCGGTGTCGTCGGTACCGCCTGCCGCCGGGATCGATGAGCTGGCCGCCGCGCTCGAGGAGCATCGCGCGTCGCTCGACGTGGCCGCGGAGCGCGCGCGCTCGCGCCGGCTGGCCGCGATCGCGGACCTGGCGGCCGAGCACGGCGAGCTGGCGCTTCGCGCCGTCGGCGGCCGCCGGGGGGCCGAGACCGTGCTCGCGGACGCGGACCCGGCGCTGGACGTCCCGGCGCTGGTGGCGATCCTGAAGCGCCACGCGGAGCGCGCCCGATGACACTCGTCGCCCAGGTGGCGCTCCTGCTCGCCGTCCTGGCGGCCGTGACCGGGCTCGCTGAGCTCCTCGGCGCGGCGAGCCTCGGCGTGGCCCTCGCCATCGGCCAGATCGGCTTCATGGCTACGCTGCTCTATCTGCTGCTTCGCCGCTGACGGCCACGGAGGCGTCGTCGCGGCCCAAAGGGGGATAATCAGCGCATGGAGGGCTCAGCGCGAGATTCGGTCGACACCGCCTCGAGCTGGCTGCGGTGCTACCGCTGCTGGTCGCGGAACCTCGAGGTCCAGGTCCACTACGAGGGCATCCTCAAGGTGGATGCCGACAGCGCGGAGGCGGTGGACCCGGTCGAGGAGGTCCAGGAGGCGGTGGTGCAGTGCCTCGACTGCCTGCACGACCAGCCCCACCTGAGCCTGACCCTCTACGAGGACGGCGGGCGACGCGTGAGCCGCGTCGAGGCCGTGGAGGACCGCTGGGAGCGGATGGTCACGGGCACGCCCTGGGTCGCCTCCTGCACGGTCACGGTGGACGCCGACCAGATCGAGAGCTGCTCCGGGCCCGAGGCGGCCGACGCCCTGGCGTTCGGGGCCTTCGGCGACCACGGCACGCGGGAGTTCTTCACCCACGTGCGCTTCCACAAGCACGACGCCGACGAGATCGTGATCCACATGCTGGTCGAGCTCTACGCCCGATCTGTCGAGGAGGCGAGCGAGGTGCTGGAGGCCGCGGCCCGCGGGCGACTCGCCATCACCTCGCTGGCCGAAGAGTCGCGCCCGCCCGCGGCGAGCGGCGACGCGACGCACTGAGGTCGGTCGCACGCCGCGTCGGACTGGCCGCGCGGGGCCGTCGCAGGTCCGTTGCGTGGGCGTCACACGGGGTGCGCAAAGTGTGCGTCTCCGAGGCCGCTTAGCCGGCCCGCTCGACTTTAACCCCAATAGTCGTGGTCAAAGTCGACCTCGCTGTCACCGCGAGTGCACTCAGTAACGGCTGCGCACCCGTTCGCAACGACCTTCGATACTCGCCGCCGGCCGCGGATCCGCCGCTCCCGGGGACGCGGGCGGCCGTCTCCTAGCGCGAAAACCGAGCTATCCAAGGACGCAGGGTCGAAGGCTTGGGTCGCCAAGCCGAGACCCGAGGACGCCGGGAAGCGAAGGTTTGCAGCCCTAGGAAACGGCCGCCACGATGTCGTCCGACAGCGCCGCGAACTTCTTCAGGAACTCCGTCCGCTCGCCCTTCAGGCGGTCGACGATCCCGGCGTAGTCGTCGCCCCGGCCCTGCCCCTCGTAGAGCTCGCGCGGGCGGAGCACCGCGGCGTCGGCCTCGTCGATCCCGGGCACGCGCGTCGCCACCTGGTAGCCGAAGTCGGGGTCGTCCTGCCACTCGATCGTGCCCTCGGCGATCCCCTTGACGATCGCGGACGAATGCGGGATGCGCACCTTCTCCGAGCGGTCGTCCTCGTCCGGCCCGCCGACGCGACCGGTGTTCATCAGGTAGACGTCGAGCTGGTGCTCGGCCATGAGCTCCAGGAACCGGTTGCCCTGGTGGTCGTGGTCGTCGGGGAAGAACGGGTTGGTGCCGGGCACGCGCAGGAACCTGCCGGCCTCCTCCGCGCCGCCGGCGCTCGTGCCCTGCGTCTCGCCGAGCATGAAGTAGGCGGCGGCCTGCCGCGCGTCGAGCTTGGCCACCGCCGGGATGATGTTCTCGTTGCGGTTGAGGATCAGCAGGAAGTCGGCCGACTGGAGCTCACGGGCGTCGCCGGCCTCGATCGACGAGAACGAGAACGTGGCGCGGCCGTTCTGGGTGTAGCTCGTGTCGTAGAAGTCGAGCTCGCCCGAGTCGTCCTGGGAGACGTTCTCGAGATAGGCCTCGGGCCGCGTCACGGCTCCGTGGATCGTGGGCTCGTCCTCGGCGCTGAGCGCGAAGGTCTTGGCGAAGCAGCCGGCCTCGGTCGCGTAGACCTTGCCGCCCGGCATCATCGCGACGAAGTCGTCCTGCACCGGTAGCGAGCCGTTCTGCTTCGTGAACGTCGTCGTGGTCTTGCCCGTGCCGGACAGCCCCACGATCAGGCCCACGCGATCGCCGGAGTCGGTGGGGATCACCTTGCAACCGGCGTGGAGCGGCAGTCCGCCACGGTCGTAGACCAGCTTGTTCCACATGCGCAACCCGCCCTTCTTCGACTCGCCGAAGTAGTCGGAGTTGCAGACGCGAGTGACGCCCTGGTCGAGGTCGACTGCGATCACCCGGTCGTTCGGATAGCCCTTCACTGGAAGGTTCGGGGTGTAGATGACGGTCAGCTCCGGCTCGAAGCCGTCGCCGTCCGAGAGCTCGAAGTAGAGCTGTCGCTGCATGCCCGCGATGTTCGCGTTTGCCTCCTCGATGTAGAGGCGGGTCGGCGTGCGGAAATCGGGGTCGTCCCCGATGAAGCCGTCCACGACGATCATGTCCCGGCCGGCGATGTACTCGTCCTGGAGGCGCGCGATCCGCTCGCCCTCGTCACGGCCGACGGCCTGCTCGGAGCTCGCGTCCGGATCGTCGAGCACGAGGAAGGTGGACGCCTTCGACCGGGCCAGCACGTCCGTCTGCACGTTGAGGTTGCCGTAGCGCGTCTCCTTCGCGTTCGGCATCCTGGCCGCGAGCTCCTTGAGCTCCTCGGCGGACGGGTTCGCGCGGATTGACTTCGCGTCGGGCAGCGGGGACATCTGCTTGGCCATCTTGGGGGGCTCGACCTCCTGTTGGACCGGGTTGGGCGCTACAGGTTATCCGCCCCATGGGGCGATCGGACCGTCGGCGAGGCAACCGCCGGGATGCGCCTTCTCTGCCCCTAGAATCGACCAGAGTTGGCGATTGCAGGGGAAAAACGGGGGCGTGGGGCCCTGCGAGCGGCGCTGCGCTTCGTGGCCGCCGTGATGATCACCAGCGGGCTCCTGCTGCTGGCCGACGCCGGCCTGACGCTCGCCTGGCAGGAGCCGGTCTCGGCCCTTATCGGCGCCCGCCAGCAGGCGCAGCTCGAGGATCAGCTCGAGGCCGAGGAGCGGGCGCTCCTCGCGGAGACGGGGGGCGGCGTCGAGGAGCCGAGCCGCCGGGAGCTCGAGGCGGCCGCGGAGCGCGTGGCCATGCGCGCGGGCGAGGGCGAGGCGCTCGGTCGCATGTCGTTCCCGACGCTCGGCCGCGACTACGTCATGGTCGAGGGCACCGAGACCGCCTCCCTCCGGAAGGGTCCCGCCCACTACCCGGACACGGCGCTCCCGGGACAGGGCGCGACGGTGGCGGTGGCCGGCCACCGGACCACGTACGGCGCGCCGTTTCGCACGATCGACCAGCTCCGGCCGGACGACCAGATCATCGTGACCATGCCCTACGCCCGCTTCATCTACGAGGTCGACCGGCAGCGGATCGTGCCGCCGACCGAGACCTCGGTCGTCGACGACGTGGGTCACGAGCAGCTCGTGCTGAGCGCCTGCCACCCGCTCTACAGTGCCGCGGAGCGGCTGATCGTGTTCGCCCGGCTCGCCGACGTCGAGGCCCGCTAGATGGGCAGGCGCCAGCCGAGGAACAGCCGCACGACGCCGGCCCCGGCGTCGAGCGTGGAGTCGTCGCGCGACTCGAAGAAGAGGATCAGAGCGACCAGGATCGCAAGCGAGACGACCACGACCGCCACCCAGTAGAGGACCTTCTTGATCATCCGGCCGAACCATCGCAGGCGGTGCGGCGTCATGCGATCGGCTTAGACTGGCGGCCGTGGAGGCGCGGAGGGCCGGCACGCTGCTTCGCCCGCTCGCGGAGAGCCCCAGCGCGATCCCGGCGCTCCTCGCCATCGGCGTGTTCGTGGTCCTGGGCGCGTCCGAGGGCGGCTTCCTGCCCACGGCCTGGTACCCGGCCGCCCTCTTCCTCGCGGCGCTGCTCGGGGTCGCGCTTGTGGCCATCCCGGTCCCGGGCCGGGTCCCGGCCGCGGTCCGGATCGCCGTGGCGCTGCTCGTGGCCTTCACCGTCTGGAGCTATCTCTCGGTGCTGTGGGCCGACGACCAGGGCGCCGCGCTCGACGGCGCCAACCGGTCGCTGATCTACGCGCTCGTGTTCACCCTCTTCGCCTGGTGGCCGATGCGCGCCGAGGCGGGCGCCACCGTGCTCGGCGCCTTCGGTCTCGCAGTCGCAGCGCTGGGGCTGTTCATCCTCCTCCGGGCCTCAGCCGCCGGCGACGTCGACGCCTACTTCATCGGGGGCCGCTTCGTGGACCCGGTGGGCTATCCGAACGGAAACGTGGCGCTCTGGTTCTCCGGGGCTCTGCCGTGCGTGTTCCTCGCGGCGAGGCGGGAGGTCCCGTTCGTGCTTCGCGGGCTCGGCCTCGGGGGCGCGGCGCTCCTGACCGGTCTCGCGCTCCTGGGCCAGAGCCGCGGGTGGCTCTTCACCCTCCCCGTGGTTCTGCTCCTCTTCCTCGCGGTCGTCCCGGGGCGCGCGCGTAACGCCGTGGCGCTGGTCGCCATCGCCGCGGCTTCCCTCGTCGCGCTCGGGCCGATCTTCGACGTCCTCGACGGGATCCGGGCCGACGCCGCGGCCGAGCCGCTGCTCGACCGCGCGACGCGCGCGATCCTCCTCGGGGCAGGCGCGCTCGCGCTCCTCGGGGCTCTCGTCGGCTTCCTCGATCGCCGCGTGACGGTGTCCACGATCGCGGCGCGGAGGACGAGCGCGGCGGTGCTCGCCGCCCTCGTCCTCGCCGCGGCCGGCGGCGTCGCAGCCGTCTGGGTCGCCCACGGCAGCCCGCTCGAGCGGGCTGCGCAGGCCTGGGAGGACTTCAAGAGCAACGAGCGGCCCACGGCCGACCGGAGCCGCTTCTCGAGCGCGCTGGGGCAGAACCGATACGACTTCTGGCGCGTGGGGCTCGACCAGTTCACGGCCGATCCGTTGACCGGCGCGGGCGCCGACAACTTCCAGCAGGACTACCTGCTGCGCGGGCGGAGCACCGAGCGGCCCCGCTACCCGCACAGCCTCGAGGTGCGCGTCCTCTCACAGACCGGGATCGTGGGCGCGCTCCTCCTCCTGGCGGCGTTCGCGTGCGCGGTGGTGGCCGCCTCTGCGGACGGCGCGATCGGCACGCGGGCTCGCCGCCGCTACTTCCGGCGCCGCGCTCGCGACCTTCCTCTACTGGGCCGTGCATGGGTCGGTCGACTGGTTCTGGGAGCTGCCCGCGCTTGGCGGCCCGGCGTTCGCCATGCTCGGGCTCGCGACCGCGGTCGGCAGGCGATCCGACACGGCGAGCGTGGCCCCGCCCTCGCGCCGCGTCGTGCTCGTCGCGGTCGCGGCGACCCTGGTGGCCGTCCTGGCGGTGCCGCCCTGGCTCGCGTACCGACAGATCGAGCGCGCCCGGGTCGGTTGGCCAACGAACCCGCGGGCCGCGATCGAGCGGCTCGACTCGGCCGCCGCACTGCATCCGCTGTCGAGCCAGCCGGACGCCGCGGCCGGCGCTATCGCCGTCCGGCTCGGACGCCCCCATCTGGCTCAGGAGCGCTACGCGAGAGCCCTCGAGCGAAACCCGCGAAGCGCGTTCGTGACGCTTCAGCTCGGGGCCCTCGCGTCGCAGCTGGGCACGCCCCGACGCGGCGCGTGAGCTCTGTCGACCGGGCCGCCGCGCTCAACCCCCGCGACGCGATCATCCGAGCAACGCTCGACGCGCTCGAGGCGGGCGAGACCCTGGACGCCGGGCGAATATCGACCGACGCCACCGAGCGGGCTCGCGGCCTCGCGGGCCGCGACTAGCTCTCGGCCGAGTCAGAGAGCGGGTTTGGTTGCGGCGCGAGCGGGTATCTGCTACCAATATCCGACCGCCAGCTCGCCGACACGGGAAGGTCGGCGAAGTGCGATACGACAAGGAGCGTTACATATGCAGGGGATCTTGAAGCGAATTGCGCTCTTTGGAGCGCTTGTTGCATTGACAGTTCCGGCGCCCGCGTTGGCGCAGGACTCGGTCATCGGTGGCTACGAGGAGTCTGAGGTCTTCGATCCAGGCGATCCGCGCGACCCGGCCGATCCGGGCGATCCCGTGGATCCGGGTGATCCCGCCGCGACCGGCACGGGCTCCGACCCGAACTGGGGAACGGGAACCGGCTCGGCGAGCGACGACGGCACGTCACTGCCCTTCACCGGCCTGGACGTCGGACTGCTCGCGATTGCCGGAGTGGCGCTCGTCGCCGTGGGCGTCGGGACTCGACGCCTCACGCGGCGTCCCGATACCGCATAGCGAACGCGCCTTCGGGCGCACAATTCAAGCGGCGGCTCGACTCCTTCCGATAGGTACGGTGTGAGCGAGCCGCAGGTGGCAGAACCGCCCGTCACAACGCGCACCGGAGCGCGCGCGCCCGCCGACGCGCGCGAGCCGGTGAGCGCCAAGCCGGCGGCCCGCGAGCGGGACCGGCTCGCTCAGGACCTCCTCGAGGGGCGCGGGTGGACGCTGCTGCGGCTCGCCTCCGACGGCGTCCTGCTCCTGCTGGCCGCGCTCTCGGCCCAGGTCGGCGCCGAGGCGGCGAACCTGCGCCTCGAGGCGCCGGGCGCCTGGACGTTATGGCTGTTCCCGCCCGCGGCGCTCGCGCTGCTGGCCCTGCGAGGAGCGTATGCGCGAAAGCTCAACGTACAGCTGCTCGACGGCCTGGGGCGCCTCGTCGGCGCGACCTCGCTCGCCGCGATGGCGATCCTCACCGCCACTGTGATCCTCGACCACGGCGCGCGCCCTGAGGCGTTCCTCGCCCGCGTGTGGTTCTTCGGCACGGCATACCTCCTCGGCGGCCGCGTCCTCCTCGGCCCTGACCCAGCGCCGAGCCCGGGCGAACGCGATCGTCGGCAAGCCGACCCTGATCGTCGGAGCCGGCCGCGATCGGCGCCCAGGTCGAGCGGCGCCTCATCGACCAGCCCGAGCTCGGGCTGCGGCCCATCGGCTACCTGGACTCCGACCCGCCTCCGGCCGAGGACGTTCCCGACCGCGACGCTGCCGGTCCTCGGCGGCCCCGATGAGCTCGAGCGAGGTGGCCGAGCGAGACCGGCGCGCAGCACGTCGTCTTCGCCTTCATGTCCGGCGCCCGACCGCGTCCTCGTCCCGCTCGTGCGCGAGTGCGAGGCGCGCGGGCTCGAGATCTCGCTCGTGCCGCGCCTCTTCGAGCAGCATCAACGTGCGGATCAGCGCTCGAGCACCTCGGCGGGCTGCCGCTGTTCGGCCTGCGCGCGGTCGACCCGAAGGGCTGGCAGTTCGCCGTCAAGCACGCGCTCGACTCGCGCTGCCGCCTCGCTCCTGCTGATCCTGCTCGCGCCGCTGCTGCTCGCGATCGCCGCTCGCGGTCAAGCTCTCCTCGCCGGGCCCGGTCCTCTTCCGGCAGCGCCGCGATCGGCCGCGACGGCCGCGAGTTCGACATGCTCAAGTTCCGCTCGATGCGGGTGACGCCGTCCGGCGCCCGGCCGCTCCCGGCCGCGCTCGCGCGCGGACACCGCGCCGGGCGGCGTCGAGGGCGACGACCGCCGCACGCGCGTCGGCCGTTCATGCGCCGCACGTCGCTCGACGAGCTGCCGCAGCTCCTCAACGTCCTGAAGGGCGACATGAGCCTGGTGGGCCCGCGCCCCGAGCGGCCCGAGTTCGTGGAGCTGTTCGGCCAGTCGGATCCGCCGCTACGACGACCGTCACCGCGTCAAGTCCGGCATCACCGGCTGGGCCCAGGTCCACGGCCTGCGCGGACAGACGTCGCTCGCCGACCGCGTCGAGTGGGACAACTACTACATCGAGAACTGGTCGCTCTCGCTCGACCTCAGGATCCTGCTGATGACGCTGGCCGCGCCGTTCCGCGCGGCCGAGTAGCGGGCGCCTACTCGGCCGGCGGCGAGTCGCTGTCGCCGAAGATCTCGTTGAGGACCGTGTGCGGGTCCTGCAGGTCGAAGGTGCGCTGCAGGTGCGCGGCGACCTCGGCGCGCGTGCTGCCGGCCACCGCCATTTGGACCGCGACCTGGCGCGCCCCGCCGTACTCGTTGCGCCCTCGCTCGCTCGCCGCGGGCACCGGCTCGCCCGAGGCGCTGTCGCCGTTGCTGCGATCGACGGGCTCCGCCGCGGGCTCGTCGGGGGCCGCCGCGGGCTCCTCGGGGGCCGATGCGGGGTCCTCGGGGGCCGATGCGGGCTCTTCGGCAACCGGCTCGGGCTCCTCGGCGACGGGGCCCGGCTCGACCGGAGCGGGCGGCGGGCTCGGGTCGGCCGCGGCTGGGGGCTCCGCGCGGGCCTCCTCGGGCCGGCCGCCGACGCCCTCGGCGGCCTCGCCCAGGGTCGCCAGCATCGCGTCCAGGTCGCTCCTCACGGCGCCCGCCTCGTCCAGGCGGGCGAGCAGGGCATCGGCGCGCTCAAGGATCGCGTCGCTCACCTCGGCGATGCGGCGCCGCCGGTCGACCACCAGGTCGTCGGCCTCGGCGCGGGCCGCGCGAACCCGTCGTGCCACCTCGGCGTCGGCCTCCCTCAGCCTCAACTCCGCGCGCTGCTCCGCCTCGCGCTTGACCGAGTCGGCCACGCCCTCGGCGGCGGTGACGATGGCGCGGACGTGCTCGGTGACCTCGGAGGCGATCGACTCCGCTCCGGGTCTCGATGCCTTCCTGTCGTCCGCCTCGTCCATGACGCTCCCGTGTCGCCTCGCAGCTAACCGTACCATCGGCCGCCCTCGCCCCAAGGCGCCTTCTTGCAGGGCGATTACCTCCGCGCAATCCGGCGCCCAGCCGGCCCGGATCGAATGATTTCCAGGGCCGGCACCCGTAACGTTCGCGTCCTGGCAGGGATCGCCTTCAACGGTCACGGAATGGCCTCTCTCCTCCGGCTCGCGGCAATCGCGTGTGCGCTGTGCATCGTCGCGGCGGCCATCTCGCGTGGCCGACCTCGTGCGGGACGTGGACGGTCGGCTGCGCCTGATCGTCGAGGGGCCGAACGGATCCAGTACCCGCAGCTCCGGGCTCGCGTTCCAGCGCGAGCGCTGAGGCCTCACGCCGCGGACGCCACCAGCTCGCACATCCGCGCGCTGGTCGCGGTGCCGGTCCCACGCCTCACCTCGGGCATGAGCAGGCGATCACCGATCCGGGAGCCGAAGAACACCAGCTCGAGCGCGTCGAGCCGCGCCTCCTCGACGCCGGCGGTGGCCGCGACCCGCCGCGCGGCCGCGCGCGCCTCGCGCCAGAAGGGCGACGCGTCCCACGAGCGGGCGAGGGCCTCGACGGCGCGCTCCTCGGACCACTTCACGAGCCCGAGCCCGTGCTCAATGTACGAGAGGGCCGAGTTCCAGACGTCGAAGCCCGGGGCTCCGCGGAGGTCCGCGAGCTCCCAGTCGACGATGCCGGTGAGCTGACCGCCCTCGAACAGGCAGTTCTGAGGCGAGGAGTCGCAGTGCCGGAGGGCCGACCGCTCGCTCGTTCGCACGTCGCGCCACGCTGCGGCGAGCAGCGTTCGTGCTCGGGGATGGAGCCCCTCGTATGCGAGCGCGGCCTCGACGCGCTCCGGAAGGCCGGCCGGCCCGGCGTGCGCGGCGGTCGTCGACGCGACCCGCTCGAGGGCCGTGACGAGCCGCCGGTGCTCCGGCGAGAACTCGAGCCGCTCCGCTCGCGCGGGCGTGAGCGGCTCGACCCTGAGTGGCGCCCCGGCCAGACCCTCCTGAACCTGAGCGGTGCCGACCCGGCCGAGGTCGCGCGGGGCGACCGCCGCGGGCTCCGCCGCGCGCAACGCCTCCGTCTCGGCGCCCAGCCGCCCCTCGACGCCCCCCGATGCGATCTTCGCGACCACCAGCGGCGCGGTGCGCTCGCCGAAGACGAAGACGGTGAGCCCCGCGGACCGGGCGATCGCGAGGGCGCTCATCGCCGGGAGCTCGGGCGAGAGGCGGCGGGAGCGGCCGGCGAGCTCGGGCCATGACTCGGCGAGCGAGCGCAGCAGGTCGTCAATCTCGGGGTCCGACGCCGAGGGAGAGAGGCTCACGGCGCGCGCGAGTACGCCCTCCGGCACTCCGCGCCGGCCGGCGAGCGCCCACAGGGGCCCGAAGCGGCGCCGAGCGGGCATCCCGTACCGGAGCGTCTGCCCGATCAGCGCCGCGTAGTAGGCCCGCGGGCGCGGGGAACGCAGATCGACGCGGGCCCCCCACGGGTATGAGACGTGCGCGTACGGACCGCGTCGGCGAGCGATCATCGTCTCTCCACGAGACGGCGACCCACTATCCCGGCCACCGTGCGAGTCCCGGCGAGCGCCCCGGGCAGGGGATCGTCGCTCGACCAGACGGCACCGGTGTGCGGCTGCGGCGCCCGCTCGACGAGCAGTCGCGGGCTGCCGTTCGCCGCGGCGAGGAGGTCGCCCCCGAACCACCGGTACCTCACCCCGACCGGGTACTCGGACGGCGTGGACGTGTTTCGCCCAGTCACGGCGTCGTGCCAGATCGCCGGCAGGTTCACTCCGCACGCGAGCGCGAGCGGCAGCGACCCGTAGAAGCGAGGGTTGACGTCGATCAGGGCCAACTCGCCGGGATGCCCCACGAACTGGAGCTGCGCCATTCCCGCGTAGCCGGCGTTGCGGAGCATGTCGGCGGCGCGCTCGGCGAGCACCTCGTCGGGCTGGACGCTGATCGCGAGGCTGCTGTTGCCCGCGTCCTGCGGCCATGTACGGAGCGCCGCCTGCTGGAAGCGGGCGCGCAGCCCGCCATCGCGATCGACGACGACCCCGAGCGCGGACAGGCGCCCCCGGACCCGCTCCTGGACGAGCAACGGCTCGTCGGGGGGAAGCGCCTCGAGCACGGTCCTCAGCTCGTCGTCGGTGCGGATCGGGCGCGTCGTGGGAAGCGGCCCGCCGCCACGGGCGGGCTTGACCACGCACGGCGCGGCCGGCCGCCGCTGGAGCAGCTCGGCGGCCGTCCCCTCGATGAGGGTCGAGGGAGCCGCGATGCCCGAGTCACGCGCGAGGTCGGCAAGCGCGCGCTTGTCCCTGAGGCGCGACAGCGGCTCCACGGCCGGGTAGGCGAGGATCGCTCGATCCGGCAGCTCGTGGTGGACACGCAGGAGGCCGCCGATCGACGTCTCTTGACCGGGGTAGACGACCAGCGACCCGTTTCGCTCCACCGCGGCGGCGACGGCGTCAACCAGTGCCCGCCCGCCGAGCGTGGCGTCCACGCCGGCCACGCGCTCCGCCGAGTAGCGCGACCAGAGGCCGGGCGCACTGCGATCGGGCGCCGCCGCCACGACGCGGACCCCCGCGCGCCCCAGCCCCCTGATGCCGGCGAGCACGGCACGAAGATGGGCGTCCGTGACGAGCGCCGCCGGGCCGGCCGCCCCGGACGCCGCGCCGGAACGAGCGACGCGTCCGCGGGAGGGCGCGGCCGGCGCGCGCCGCATCGAGTCGATCGCCGCGCGCCAGCCTTCGTCGCGGACCCGCTCGAGGCGCTCACGCTGGTCGGGCGAGACGCGGCTCGAGAGCGCGCCCCGGACCTGTCTCGGTGCAAAGTGCATCCGCGCCAGCCCATAGCGAACGGACGGCGGCGCGAGCGTCACGGTGTGCAGCCGATCCTCGGAGTCGGCGAGCCGGTACTTGTAGTCCTGGGCGGCCGGCCCGAGGTCGAGATTGTCCTCGCCGCGCGCCATGCCATCCTCCACCGCCTCGACCAGGGCGACCATCGAGGGGCGCTGAGCCGCCCAGCGACCGTCGAAGCCGCCGAGCCAGTACGAGGCCTCGCGCCCCGCGGCCAGGAACAGGTGGGAGCTGATCGCCTCCCCTTCGACCTCGATCGTCGCGAGGCGGAAGCGGCCGGTTGGCAGGAGCTCGCGCCCGATCTGGATCAGGGCCTCACGCGAGCCCGGCACGAGCGCGCGCGACCCTCCGCGAGGGTCCCAGCGCTCGTTGTGAAGCCCGGTGAACGAATCGAGGTCGGCGGCCAGCTCGGACTCCGACTCCGTCGTCCGGAACCGGGCGTCGGCGGCTTCGAGCTGGCGCCGGCCGCGGCGCATCTGCTGGCGGAAGTTCCGGCTCTTGGAGGCGAGCCAGGCGTCGAAGCCGCCCGAGGGCAGCGTGACTCTCGGGGCCACCGTGACCCGGCTGGCGTGCTGCCACGCGCTCCGCGCTCCCGGCCACCAGCGCGACAGCAGATCCGGCCAGGGCGAGTCGGCGGGAATGGCCGTGAACTGGATGAGGTCCGGACGCGGCCGGCCCCGGGCGAGCGCCTCAGCGAAGGCGGACGCGACCTCGCTTCGCGACTCGAGTTCCGCGAGTGGCTCGATACGTGTGCCGAACCGCGACCCCGGAAAGCGGCATCGGATGACCCCTGCCGCCACACGTTCGATGCAGAGCGGAGCGATCCCGACGAGCCGCTGCCCGTCGAGCGCCACGAGCACGTGAAGGCGGGCATGCGGCGCCTCGAAGTGACGCCACCAGGCCAGCACCCATGCGGGCGCCGCGTAGGGACGGCCGGACTCGACGGCCAGGCGGTCCCACGCGTCGCGGTGTGACTCGACCGCGACGGGGTCGTCGAGCACCTCGATCGCGAGCGACACCCCGGCAGCGTACAGAGCGTCCGGGCGCGTCGATTCGCGTCCAGCGCCAACCCGAGCGCCCATGACGTCGCGCGATCAGGCGAGACTGTTACCCATGGCGTCGATCGAGGTGACCGAGGCGGGCGGCGGCATACCCGCTGCGCTCGCCGACGAGTGGGACCGCCTCGCCCTCCTGGCCGGCGCCTCGCCGTTCCTGCGGCCGGGATGGGCCACCATGTGGTGGCGCTCGTTCGGGGGCGGATCGCTCGAGATCCTGCAGCTCCGCCGCGACGGCGCCCTCGTCGCCGTCCTGCCGCTCGAGCGGCGCGGACGGCGGCTCCTCTCCCCCACCAACGCCCACACACCGGCCTTCGGGATCGTCGCGGCGGACGCGGGCGCCGCGAAAGAGCTCATGACGGAGGCCCTTCGTCGTCCGGCCGCGCACGTCGCGCTGAGCCACCTGAGCGACGACGCGAGCGGGCTCGCGAGCTTCTCCGCCGCGGCCACGGCGGCTGGGCGCACCACGAGCACCGGCCTGCTCGCGCGCTCGCCGTACGTTGACACGACCGCCGCGCACGAGGACTACGAGGCGCTGCTGAGCGCGAAGCTCCTCCGCGAGATCCGCCGGCGAAGGCGACGGCTCGAGGCCGAGGGATCGGTCACGGTCGAGGTCACCGACGGCGCGGAGCGGCTCGACGACCTGCTCGAGGAGGGTCTCGCGATCGAGGGCGCCGCGTGGAAGGGCGCCGCCGGGACCTCCATCGAGTCCCGTCGCGAGACCAACGACTTCTACCGCGCCGTGGCCCACTGGGCCGCGGCGGACGGGATCCTACGGCTCGCGTTCCTGCGCGTCGGCGGGCGGGCGATCGCCTTCGACTTCTGCCTCGAGGACCGGAATGCCCATTACCTGCTCAAGACGGGCTTCGATCCGGCCGCGCGGGAGCTCGGCCCTGGGATCATGATGCGCTGGGAGATGATCTCGCGCGCGTTCGCCGAGGACCTCGCGAGCTACGAGTTCCTCGGCCGAAGCGAGCCGTGGAAGCTCAGATGGACGAGCACGACCCGCGCGCGGATGGCGGCTGACGCCTTCGGGCGCTCGCCGGAGGGGCGCGCGCGTCGCGTCTGGCATACGTCGTTAAGACCGCTCGCCAAGCGCGTCCTGAGGCGCGACCCGTGAGCCGCCCGTCCGCGCGCGTCTTCCCGCCGCTGCCACCGGCGGTCTATCGGCGCAGCGCCTCCGGCGGCTCGCTTCCCTTTCCGCTCGAAGAGCCCGGGTTTCGTCTGTACCGCCTGGCGCGGCAGGGCGTCGCGAAGGGGGTCGAGGCGCTCGGGGTCGAGCCCGGTGACGAGGTGCTCGCTCCGGCCTACCATCACGGTTCCGAGATCGAGGCTTATCTGCGCGGCGGCCTCGCCGTCCGCTTCTACGACGCCACGCCGACGCTCGAGCCGGACGCCGGCGAGCTCGAGTCGCTCCTCGGCCCGCGCGTGCGCGCGCTGCACCTGATCCACTACCTCGGCTTTCCCCGGAACGCCCCCCACTGGCGACGCTGGTGCGACGAGCGCGGCCTCCTCCTGATTGAGGACGCCGCCCAGGCCTGGCTCGCCCGCGACGGCGAGTTGCCGGTCGGGTCGTCGGGGCAGCTCGCGATCTTCTCGCTCTACAAGACGGTCGGCGTGCCGGACGGGGGCGCGGTCGTATGCGACGAGCCGCTGCCCGCCCCCCGGAGCGCACGCGAGCTTCGCCTTGCCCGGCTGGCGAAGGCCCACTGGTCGTGGCTGGCCCTGAGGTGGCCGCGCCTCGCCCACCCGCGCGCGCCGGCCTCCGGCGCGGGCGGCATCCCGGCCGGCGAGTTCGAGCTCGGAGACGTCGGGTCCCCGCCGTCTACCCTCACGCGCTGGATGCTGCCCCGCCTGCTCCCCGCCGACGTGGCGGAGGTGCGCCGGCGCAACTACACGCGGCTGCTCGCGAAGCTCCAAGACCGTGTGCCGCCGCCTTTCGACCGGCTCCCGGGCGGCGCCTCGCCGTTCGCGTTCCCGGTCGAGTCGCGCGCCAAGGAGGATCTGCTGCGCCGCCTGGCCGCGGCCGGCGTCAAGGCGCTCGACTTCTGGTCGGTGCCGCACCCATCGCTCCCCGAGGGGCACTTCCCTGGCGCCGCTCGGCGCCGCGCTCGGACGGTCGGGCTGCCGGTGCATCAGGAGCTCTTGCCGCGGCACCTCGACCTGATGGGCGAGGTCGTGGCGGCCGATGACTCGGCCTGAGCGGCCAGTCGGGGTGCCACCATGTCCCGGTGTCAACTCCCGACCCACGATGACGCCGAGCCCGTGGCGACGACTTGCGCGGCGGCTCTGCGAGCGCCGCTCGGTGATCCTCGCCTACCACGGCGTCGCCTCCTCGCCCGACGACGACCCGCACAACCTGCGCGTGAGCGCCGGCGCTTCCGCGCGCACGTCGAGATGCTGCTCGAGGCGGGCTTCGAGCTGGTCACGGTGGCCGATCTCGCCGGGCGCGCGGACGGGCGGCGCGCCGCCGCCGGGCCTCGCCGCGCCTCCTTCGACGACGGCATGGAGAACAACCACTCCGTCCTGCTGCCGATCCTGCGCGAGTACGGGATCCCGGCCACCGTCTACGTGACCACCGGGATGATCGGCGAGCCCAACCCGTGGCTCGGCGCCGGAGTCGGGCGCGCGGATGATGACCGAGGACGAGCTTCGCGAGCTCGCGGCGCCGGCGTCGAGCTGGGCGCGCACACGGTCACCCATCCCGACCTCTCGCTCTGGACCGTGACGACTGCCTGCGCGAGATGGTCGACAGCCGGACGCGCGATCGAGGAGCTGACCGGCGCGCCGCGAGCACGTTCGCCTACCCGTTCTGCCGCTACGGACAGGCCGCCGTGGCCGCCGCGCGAGCGCCGGCTTCCTGGCCGCGGTGACCTGCGAGGGCCGCGGCGGCTGGAGCCGCTATCGAGATGAAGCGCGCCATGCTCACCGGCAAGGACGGCCTGCCGAGCTTCCTGCTCAAGCTCGGCGACGCCTACCAGCCGCTCTTCGACAGCGCGCCGGGCCGAGCCCTGCGCGCCTCCACCCGGAGGGTGCGGGCCCCGGGGCGCGCGGCATCGCGCCCGGATGACCGGCCCGAGAGCGCCGGCGCGAGCAGGGCGCCGGCGGCGCTGCGCAACACCGGCGTCCGCGGCGCCGCGGAGGTGGTCGGCAAGCTCGCCACGTTCCTGCTCTTCGCCGTCCTGGCGCGGGAGGTCGGCCAGTCCGGCGTGGGCGCGTTCGTGTTCGCGTTCGCCTTCCTCGGGCTGTGCATGGTGCCCATCGCCCTCGGCTGCGACAGCTACATGCTGCGCGAGGTCGCAAAGGACCGCACGGCCGCCGATCGCCTGTTCTTCAACGTGATCGCCCTCAAGCTGGTCATGGCCGTGCCCGTGCTCGCGCTCTGCTTCGCCGGTGTGGTGGCCCTGGGCTACGACGGGCGGACGCGCGACGACCGTCTTCGTTCTGGCAGCCGGGCTGCTGCTCGACCTTCTTGGCAAATCGCTCAACGGGATCTTCAACGCCACCGAGCGCAGCGACCTGCTGGCCCGGAGCCTCGTGATCCAGCGCGTGGCCACGTCCGCGCTGGGCATCGGCGCGCTCGCCCTCGGCTACGGGGTGGTCGCGGTGGCGGCGCTGTACTCGGTGGGGTCCGCGCTCGGCTACCTCGTCGCGGTGGGCCTCGCTGAGGCGCCACATCGGCATTCCCCGGCGGACGATCGAGCCGCGCGGATGGCGGCGCCTCGTCGCCACGAGCGCGCCGTTCGCCATCCAGGACGTGTTCACCGCCATGCTGTTCAAGCTCGACGCCGTGCTCCTGTCGCTCGCCACCGAGGCCGCGGTCGGGCGCTACGGAGCGGCGTACCGCCTGCTGGAGTCCACGATGTTCGTTGGCTGGGCGATCAACGGCGCGTTCGTGGCCATGTACGCCTACCTCGGCCGCGACACCGACCCCACGGTCGGCGCCGTCTTCGGGCGCTCGCTCAAGCTCGCGCTGGTGCTGCGTGCCGGTCGCGATGATCGATGGGGATCCTCGCCGAGCCGCTCGCGGTGCTGGCCTTCGGCAGCGACTTCGAGGCGCGCCGCCGAGCCGCTGCGCCTGCTCGCCCCCGTGGTCGTCCCGCTCTGCCTGGTCACGCTCTGCTCCTCCCTGATCGTGACCCGGCAGCCCGCGGCGATGCTCCGCATCACGGGGCCGATGGTGGCGCTCAACGTGGCTCTGAACCTCGCCCTGATCCCGACCCTCGGACAGCGGGGCGGCCGCCGCGATGCTCGTGACCGAGGCGGTGTTCCTGGCCGTGGCCCTGCGCATCGCGGCCGCGAGGTCGGCGGCGTCCGGTGGCGCTCGATGGCGCTCGCGGCGCTCGGCGCCGGGGCGAGCATGGCCGTCGTGATGCTCCTGCTCGCCTCCCTCCCCCTCGTCGCGTTCGCCGCCGGGGCGGCCACCTACGCCGCCGTGTTCCTCGTCATCGAGCGCTCGGTGAGCCCGGGCGACCTGGAGTTCGCGCTCGGCATGCTCCGGCGCCGCCTCGGGTCGAGGGCAGCCGCCTGAGAGAGGCTGTTCAGGACCGCTCTCATGGCTAAGGATCGGGCGCGGGCGTGCGATAACTGGGGAGTCGGGCCTCATATCGCGAAATCAGCGGTCATCACCCTCCTGCCATGACCCCACGCGCCACAGAGTCGACCGAGCCGACCCCGGGTGGGGCGGGGCGGGAAGAGCGTGCGCGGGTCCTACTCGAGCGGGTGAGCGCTCGCCTCGGAGACCGCGTGCTGCTGTGGCGCGGCGATCGCCTGGACGGGACCGACGTCGACCTGCTCGTCGAGGACGGCGCGGCGGAGGAGCTGGCGCCGATCCTCGCGGACGCGGGGCTCGTCCCGCGACTCGAGCCGGAGGGTCACGTGGTCTGGGCGCTCCGCTCGAACGCGCTGCCCCCGGTCGACGTGACGCGCTCCTCCGAGTGGCCGGGCTACTACCCGTCGCTCGCGGGCCTTCGCGAGCGCGCGGTGCCGGCAGGCGCCCTCCCGCGTGCCGCCTCGCCGGAGGACCGCGCGCTCATGCTCGCCGCCGAGGCCGTTCACGGGCGCCCGCTCGACAAGATCGTCCGAAAGGCGGGCGCGCTCGTCGCAGCGCCCGGCTTCCTCAGGCGCCTCGAGGCTGTCGCCCGCCAGGAGCGCTTCGAGCCGCTCGACGCCCTGATCGCCGCGCCGGACGACCTGCTCGCCCGTGCGCGCAAGGGGCGCCTGGGATACGGGCACGCGCTCGCGCTGGCGACCCGATCGCCGGCGGCCCGGGCGGCCGTCGCCGCTCGCGCGCGCGGGCGCGCGCGCCGGCTCGCCGGCGATCGTCTACCCAACCGAGGCCGCGGTGCCGCGGGGCGCCCGCTCCTCATCACGATCAGCGGGATGGACGGCGCGGGCAAGTCCACCGCGGCGGACCGGATAAGGGCCGACCTAGAGCGCGCCGGGCTGCCCGTCGAGGTGGCCTGGGCGCGCCTCGGTAGCGAGGGTGAGATGCTGAATCGGCTCGCCCTGCCGGTCAAGCGCGCGCTCCGCCGCGAGGGCACGGTGGCGGACCCGGTGGCCGCCGGCGGCCCGACGATCGAGAAGCGCCAGCGGGCGCGCGAGCGGAGCGGGCGGCGGCCGGTCCTGTCGTGGATCTGGATCGCCGTCGTCGCCGCGATCCACGCGCGCTCGTACAGGCAGGCGGCGCGCCGGCGGCGGCGCGGCTTCAGCCTGGTCTGCGACCGCTGGATGACCGACGCGCTCGTGGACTTGGAGCTTCGCTACGGCCGCCACCGCGTGGCCGAGGTCGTCCTCCGCCGGCTCTCCCCGGAGCCCGACCTCGCCGTGCTGCTCGAGATCGACGCGGCCACCTCGATCCGGCGTAAGCCCGGCGATCAGGCGGAGCGCGTGCTCCGCGAGATGGAGCGGCTCTACGCCCGCAGCGGGCGCGAGGCGGGCGCCGTGGCGGTCGACGCGCGACGTCCGGAGGCCGAGGTCGAGCGCGAGCTGGCGGGGCTCGTGGAGCGGGCGCGCGAGCGGGCGGCGGGGCGATGATCGACCTTCACTCGCACATCCTCCACGGGCTCGACGACGGCGCGGAGGACCTAGCCGCGAGCCTCGCCCTCGCCCGCGCGGCGGTGGCCGACGGCACCCGCAAGATGGTCGCGACCCCCCACGTCGACAACAAGCACGAGTTCGACCTCGAGGACATCTTCCCGCGCGTCGGCGAGCTCAACGCCGCGCTCGCTCGCGAGGAGGTCGCGCTCGCCGTCCTTCCCGGCGCCGAGATCGCGATCGCGCGGCTCGCCGAGCTCGAGACCGGACAGCTGGAGCGGCTCTGCCTCGGAGGAGGCACGTGCCTCCTGGTGGAGAGCCCGTACAGCTCCACCGCGCCGTTCCTCGAGGACGCGCTGTTCGAGGCTCAGGTGCGCGGCTTCATGCCGGTGCTGGCGCACCCCGAGCGCAGCCCGGTGCTCCAGAAGGACGTGGATCGGGCGCGGCGGCTCGTGGAGCGGGGCATCCTCCTCTCCGTGGACGTCGGCTCGCTGGCCGGCCGGTTCGGATCGACGGTCCGCTCGGCCGCGGTCGAGCTGATGCGCGAGGAGCTGGTCCACAACATCGCCTCCGACGCGCACGACCTGACCCGCCGCCCGCCCGGGTTCTCCGAGGCCTTCGAGGACGCCGAGGACGAACTCCCCGGCATCGGGGCACAGATGGGCTGGTACGTGGACGAGGCGCCCGCCGCGATCCTCTTGGGACAGCCCCTTCCCGAGCGGCCCGAGCCGCTCAGGCCCCGCCGCTCGCGCCTGCTCCGCTTCGGCCGCAGGGGCTAGCTAGGCCCGCCGAGGCGCGGCTCAGCGGGCGCTCGGCTCGACCGCGTCCTCGGAGTGCCGGCCGGCGCCGTTCTCCGAGCCGTCCTCGGCCGCGGCGCCGCGTGCGCGCCAGAGGCGCCCGGGCCGCCTGCGCTCCGGCTTGACGCCGTAGTAGCCATAGGTGATCGCGTCCACGGCGCGGTCGCGGTTGAGGACGGCGCCGGTGATCGCGGCGTTCACCGCCTCGAGCTGGCGGAGGGCGTCGCGCAGCGAGCGATCGGTGGCGCTCTCGAGGTCCACGACGATGATCACGCCGTCGACGAGCCGGCTCGTGACCGAGGCGTCGGCGCCGACGCTGAGCGGCGGGCAGTCGATCAGCACGAGGTCCGCGCGCCGTGCGAACTCGTCGAGCCCCTCGCGCGCGCGGTCCGAGTCGAGCAGGGCGGCGGGGCTCGGCGGCAGCGGCCCCGAGGGCACGACGGAGAGGTTCGGGCGGCCGCCGGCGGGGTGGATCACGTCGTCCACCGTGGCCGCGCCGACGAGGTAGTTGCTGAGGCCCGGGCTGAGCGGCGGCGTGCCCTCCGGCATCAGCTCGGCCTGAAGCGCCGGGCGGCGGAAGTCGCCCTCCACGGTAATGACGTTGCGGCCCGACTCGGCCACCGCCTCCGCGAGGCGGGCGACGGTCGTCGTCTTGCCCTCGCCGGGCTTCTCGCTGATCACGGCGAGCGTCTTGAGCGTCGCGCCGCCGCTGGCGAACTGGAGGTTCGTGCGCAGGACGCGGTAGGCCTCCTCGAAGGCCGCGACCGAGGCCTTCGACCGGCGCCGGAACGGGATCCGCGCCAGGAGCGGCAGCCCGAACTGCGCCTCGATCGCCTCCCAGCTCCGCAGCCGCCGGTCGAGCCGGTGCGCGACGAAGGCCAGCGCGATGGCAAGGGCCAGGCCGATGATGCCCGCCACGATCGTGTAGAGGACCGGCTTCGGACGCGCGGCGGTCGACGGGAGCGGCGCCTCGTCGGCGAGCTCGGTGGCCGCCTCCGTGGTGTCGCTCAGGTTCTCCTCCGCGTACTCGATGAAGACGGTCGCGTAGGTGTCGGCGATGTCCTTCGCCAGCTCGGGCGTGGGCGCCTCGGCGGTGATCTTGAGGAGCTGCGTCTCGGGGACCGTCTCGAAGCTGGTCGAGGCCGAGACGGCTCCCCCGTCGATCTCGTCCTCGGTCGAGCCGGCCGGCGACCTGGGAGGCGATGTTGGGGCTCTCGATGATGTCCGCGTACGAGCGCGCGATCGCCTGGCTGGCCTGGACGGTGTCGAAGCTCTGGTCGTCGGCCGGCAGCGCGATCAACAGCGTCGCTTCGGTCGAGTACACCTTCTGGAGGCTCGAGGAGACGAAGTACGTCGCCGCCATCGCGACCACCACGGTGGCGAGGATCAGCCACTTTCGGGCGAGGAGGATTGGGAGCGGTGCGTCTGTTCTGGTTTCCATGCGGTTCGAGTCCTTCTCGCCGCGCTGTGGCAGCCGCCCTCAGGGCCTCAGCCGCCGATTGGTGGCCGATTGCCGGAATTATGGCATTCCACCTGCGTAGCCGACGAAAGGTTTGTTGCGCACCCTTCGGCCACGAGGGCCGGCGCCATTAGCCTTGAAACCGTAGCGGCGGCGATGAGATCCCGATGACACTTCGCAGGCTTGAGCCCTTGCTGTATCCGCTGCTCGCGGTCTGCGTGGCGGCGAGCTGCGCGCTGCTCGCTTACCGGACCGAGCCGCTCGTCCCCGTGGTCGCGTTCGCCGTCGCGAGCGCGGTGGCGCTAGCCCTGGCCCGGCCGATCGCCGGCCTCTACCTCTCGATCGCGCTCGCCCCGCTCGAGCTCTTCGCCCTGAAGGTCGGAGCGTCGGGCGGAGGGTCGGGAGAGGGGCTCGGGCTCTCGCCCCCCGAAGCGATGCTGATCGTCACCGGCGGGGCGTGGGCGGTGCGCCGGCTCGCCGACGGAAAGCTGCCGCTGGTCGAATCGCCGCTCAACAAGCCGCTCGTCCTGCTGCTCCTCGCGGTCGTCCCCGGCCTCGCGTTCGCGGAGGACCCGATCATCGTGGCGAAGGTGCTCGTGATCTGGACCTTCCTCTTCCTTGTGTTCCAGCTCGTCGTGGACGAGGCCGACGAGCGCACGGTGAGGGGCCTGCTCCTGGCGCTCGCCGCGGCCGGCGCCGTCGTCGGGCTGATCGCCACGATCCGCACCGGCGGCGGCTCCGAGCTCTCGCTGCTCTACGGGGGGGCCACCGCGGAGGGACGTGCGGAGGGCTCGTTCGGCCACCCCAACACGCTCGCGACGTTCGAGGGCCTCACGCTGCCCGGCGCGCTCGCGCTGGCGCTGATGGGCAGCGGGAGGACGCGGACGATCGCCGGCGCCGCCTTCCTGCTCTGCCTCGCCGGCCTCACCCTGTCGCTGTCGCGTGGCGGCCTCCTCGCGGTGGCGGGAGCGCTCGGCGTCATGGCGCTGTGGCAGCCGTTCCGACGGGTCGTCCTCGTGATCGCGATCGTGGTCGTGCCGGTCGCGATCTCGGGCGCGAGCCCGCTCGGGGACGTGCGGCTCGTGGACACCGTCACCCAGCGGCTCACGTCCGTCGAGTCGTCGGCGCAGGCGAACCCGCGCATCGAGATCTGGTCGCGGACGCCGGGGCTGATCGCCGACCACCCGGTCTTCGGAGTGGGCATGGGCCAGTTCGCGGAGGCCGCGCCCGAGTACGGCCTGGTCGGCACCCTCCAGGAGGGCACCTTCCAGCACGCACACAACATCCTGCTCACGATTACCGCCGAGCTTGGGCTCGTGGGCCTCGCGGCGCTCTGCTGGCTGATCGTCACGCTCGCCGGAGTGATCCTGCGCGGCTACCGCCGCGACGACCGGGAGACGCGCGGCCTTGCGCTCGCCATCGGCGCGGCGCTCTTCGCCCTCTTCCTGCAGGGGCTCGTCGACTACACGCTGCGGCTCAACCTGATCGTGGCGACGGTCGTCGTGCTCGCCGGCTGCGCAGTGGTGCTGGCACAGCAGCCGGCGCGCGCGAGCTGGGACGAGCCCGACGAGGACCCGGCCCTGCCGCCGGGCGCTCGCGTGCCCGCCTACGCAGCCGCCGCCTCCCGGTAGCGCTCCTCCATCGCGGCGGTCATCGCCGGGACGCTGTTGCGCTCGAGCGCTCGCTCGCGCCCGCGCGCCACGAGCGTCTCACGGAGACGCTCGTGCTCGATCACCTCGAGGATCGCATCGGCGAGGCCCGCCCGGTCGCCCGGCGGCACCAGCCGGCCGGCGTCCCCCACCGCGTCCGGGATCCCGCCGTGCGCGTAGCCCACGACCGGCGTGCCGAGCGCCAGCGCCTCGATCGCCACCAGCGGCGAGCCCTCGCGGGCCCGGCCGCGCGCGTCCGGGATGCTGGGCACCGCGACCACGTCCGCGGCCGCTATCAGGGCCGCTGCGTCCGTTCGCGGCCCGACCAAGGCCACCGCGGCCTCGAGCTCGAGCTCGGCGCGCCGGCGCCTGACGACGTCGGCATGATCGAACTGGTGCGGGTGCCGGTCCCCGATGAGGCAGAACCTCGTCTGGGCCGGCGGGCGATGATGCGCGCCGCGGCCTCGAGCAGCTCGACCTGCCCCTTGCTCTCCTGAAGCCGACCGACGAGCACCACGACCGGCACGTCGGGATCGCAGCCCGCCAGCTCCAAGAGCCGCCTCCGTGCCGTCGCGCGGTCGACGGGAGCGAGCTCGATCCCGGCCGGGACCACGTGGACGCGCCGGCCGAGCCGGGGCCCGAGGCTGGCGGTGAGCGCGGGGCTCACCGTGACGACCTGCTGCGAGCGTGACGCGATCGCCCGCGTCAGCGGCCCGTCCCAGCTGAAGTCGTGCTTGACCCACACGACGCGCTTCGCGCTCCCGATGGTGGCGAGCGCAGAGACCAGCGCCGCCTTGACCCCGTTCGCGTGGACGACCGTCGCGCCGTGGTGTCCGAGCACGCGGCGCAGGGCCAGCGCCGCCGGCACGATGCCGAGCCGGGCCGGCGTGGGCACCACCTCGACGTCCAGCCCGCTATCGCGGAGGCGCTCGACGAACGGTCCGTCCTCGAGGCAGACGATCCCGTCGATCCAGGCGCTCCCGAGCGCCGCGAGCAGCGTCTCGAGGTAGAGCTCGGAGCCTCCGATCCCCCCGTGGCCGGCGACGAAGGTCACCGGCACCGGGGCTAGGCTCGACTCCGCCACGCCTCGAGCGACCCGTCGGCGAGCCCTCGCAGCGCCTCCCACTCGCCGTTCAGCGCGCGATGGAGGGCAAGGATGCCCACGAGCATGGCGAACTGAAGGCGCGCGAGCGGCGAGCGCCGGAAATTCTTGCGGAAGAGGTACGCGCGGTTGACGACGACCGTGCGGTTGAAGTCGCGGGTCGCGGACGCCTGGGCGCCCGTCCCTTCGTGCTCGATCACGACCGAGGGCTCGTAGCGCACGCGACCCAGGCGCGAGAGGCGATACGAGAAGTCCTCGTCCTCGGCGAGCGCGTAGCCCGTGAGCCCCTCGTCGAACCCGACCCGCTGCGCGGCGTCGCGTCGCGCGCTCATGAGGCAGCCCTGCATGAACTCCACGTCACGCGGCGTACGCCCGTCCTGGATCCGCCGCGGATATCCGAAGCGCGTCATCGAGCCCTCCTTTCCCCCGCCGGGCAGCAGGCGGCGGGCCGCCGACCGGCTGTTGCCGAAGCGCCGTCCCTGCTCCTCCATCACGAGCCCGGTCGCCCCGATCACCGACGGATCGGAGTACACGCGCTCGAGCGAGGAGAAGGCGGACGGGGCGAAGGCCACGTCGTCGTCAACGAACACGACGACGTCGCCCGACGCGACGTCGATCCCGCGGTTTCGCTGCCGCGTGAGCCCAGGCTCGCTCGCAAGGTAGCGCAGCGGCTGCCCCTCGCGGTCAGGCGACTCGACGACCGGACGCGCGGACTCCGCCTCGTCCCCGTCCACGACGATCACCTCCACCGGCCCGGGCTCGCAGCGCTGCACGCTGTCGAGCGTCCGGGCGAGGGCGTCCGGGCGCCCCTTCGTCGCTATGACCACCGAGAACCGCATCGCGCGCACAAGCTAGCGGCGCGCCCCCTCGACGAATGTTGATCGCGGCCCCGCCGCGCGCCTAAAGCGCCGCCGGCGGATGGCCGATGCCGCCTGTACGTGAGCCGCTGGATGGGGAAGCTCGGAGTGCTGCTGACGCTGGCGCTCGCCGGTCTCGCGCCGGCGACGGCCGGCGCCGCCGAGCCCGGAGTCCAGGCGCATCTCCTGTGGTCGAGCGTCTCGAGCGGCGAGGCCGAGCGCCAGCTCGACCTGATCGAGGAGTCGGGGGCCACCTACGTCCGGGTCGACCTGGGCTGGGCCAGCCTCGAGCAAGCAGCAGGGGGGCTACGCTCGTGGTACCTCGACCAGGATCGACCACGTGGTCCGCGAGGCCGAGGAGCGCGACATCAAGGTGCTGTTCACCTTCTGGGAGACCCCGTGCTGGGCGTCCACGGCCCCGGAGACGCTCAAGCAGGGCTGCTCCGGCGCCTGGTGGGACCGCGGCGTCCAGCGCTACCCGCCGCCGAAGCGCGCCGACTACGGCGACGCGCTGGCGTTCCTCGTGCGCCGCTACGGCGACCGCGTGGCCGCCTGGGAGCTCTGGAACGAGCCCAACCACCCCGACTACTTCAAGGCCGCCGACCAGGTCGACGAGCTACGCCGCAGATGGTCAAGGCGGCCTACCCCGCCGCCAAGGCCGCCGACCCGAACGCCACGATCATCGCCGGCTCGCTCGCCGACTCCGACTTCGAGTTCACCGAGGCGCTGCTGGACCGCGGCGTGGGCGGCAACTTCGACGCCTGGTCGGTGCACCCCTACAGCGAGGACCGCTCGCCGCTGCACCCCGGCTCCCCGGCTGGACCTAAGAAGAGCTTCGCCGCGGCGTGCCCGAGGTGCGCGACGTGCTCGTGCGCCGCGGCGAGCGCAAGCCGATCTGGCTCACCGAGTTCGGCTGGAGCACCTGCACCGTCCGCGGCCAGGCCGCGCCTACGAAACTGCGTCGACGAGATCACCCAGGCCGAGTGGCTGGGGCAGGCCTTCGACCACATGCGCACTGGGACTACGTGCCGGTGGGGATCTGGTTCAACCTCGAGGACACCACGACCAACCCGTCCGACAAGAGCCGCAACTTCGGCCTCCTGAGGCACGACGGGTCGCGCAAGGAGGCCTACGGCGCGCTCAAGGCCTGGACGGCGAAGCACGACTCGGTCCACGACGAGTCAGAGGAGGACCCTGCCCTGACGCTCACTGCGGAGGACCGGAGCTCCGGGATCGTCGGGAGCGGCACGACGGCGTCGAGCGCCGTGAAGCTGCGCGCGTATCGCTACCTGAGCTCGCGCGAGCGCTACGGCCGGACGCCCCGCCACCGCCTCTCCGCCGACCCCGACGAGGGCGGTCGCTACAGCGGCGAGTTCGCGGGCGCCGACCTCACCGGCGGGCGCTGGAAGATCGTCGCCAGGGCGAGCCACGACGGCGAGTCGCTGCGGCAGAAGGACGTCGTCCGCTGGCGCGACTGACGCGCCCGCGGACACTCAGTCCACGTTGCCGGCGCGGGGCTCCGGGTCGCCCTCGGCCGGCTGGCGGCGAGGCACCAGGACCGCGCGCTTGAACGTCGCGACGACCTGACCGTCCTGGTTGTAGGCGTCCGTCTTTACCTTCACCACGCCGCGGTCCGGCTTGGAGCGCGACGGCGTGACCTCCAGGACCTCGCTCTGTACGAACAGGGTGTCCCCGTGAAAGACGGGCGCGGGGTGCGAGAGCTCCTCGGTCGCGAGGTTCGCGATGGCCTTGCCGGACACGTCGGCCACCGACATGCCGAGCGCGAGCGAGTAGACGAGCGGGCCGACCACCACGTTGCGACCCTGCTGCGATCGCTTCGCGTACACGTCGTTCACGTGCAGCGGGTGGTGGTTCATCGTGATCAGGCAGAAGAGGTGGTCGTCCGCCTCGGTCACGGTCTTCGCGGGCCAGTGCTCGTACACGGCGCCGACCTCGAAGTCCTCGAAGTAGCGGCCGTAGGCGCGGGCGCCTGAGGCTTCCCGCTGGGCCTGCTCGGTGTTCAAGGCGTTCTCAGCCATCGGTCCTTTCGTTCGCGCGGCGGTTCACGGTCGCGGCGAGGGTAGAGGACGATAGATTCAGGTGACGGCGCGCGGCCGACGGTGTTCCCGCCGCAACCGCCCCCAGCCCGAACAGGAGCTCGAAGCTTGCGCAACCCACGCGATTTCCTCAAGCCGCTCGCGATCGACGCGCCGGACCCGCTCCGCGAGATCCCGGTCACCCCCTCGCGGATGATCCACTTCCTCGACTTCTCGAACGAGAAGATGGTCGCGAAGGCGGGCGACATCGCGGCCAGCACCGACATCCTGCTCGGCAACCTCGAGGACGCGATCCCCGTGGACCGCAAGGAGGCGGCGCGCGACGGCCTGATCCGAGTCGGTCGGGAGATCGAGCTGGGCGAGACGGCGCTGTGGACACGCGTCAACGCCCTCGAGTCTCCCTGGGTGCTCGACGACCTACAGCAGGTCGTCGGCGAGATCGGCGACCGCCTGGCGGTGGTCATGGTCCCCAAGGTCGAGGGCCCCTGGGACATCCACTACGTGGACCGCCTCCTCGCCCAACTCGAGGCCAAGCACCGGATCGAGCGCCCGATCCTCGTGCACGCGATCCTGGAGACCGCGCTCGGGGTGACCAACCTCGAGGAGATCGCGGCCGCCAGCCCGCGCATGCAGGGCATGAGCTTCGGTCCCGCGGACCTCGCCGCGTCGCGGCGGATGAAGACGACCCGCGTCGGGGGCGGCCACCCCGGCTACCTCGTCATCTCCGACCCGGACCCCGACGCGGACGGCGACGGCGGACGCAGGACGGCGCAGCAGGACCTCTGGCACTACTCGATCGGGCGCATGGTCGACGCCTGCGCGGCCACCGGCATCCTGCCCTTCTATGGCCCGTTCGGCGACATCCGCGACACCGCCGGGTGCGAGGCGCAGTTCCGCGCCGCCTTCCTGATGGGCTGCGTCGGGGCGTGGTCGCTCCATCCCGCTCAGATCGACATCGCCAAGAAGGTGTTCAGCCCCGATCCCGATGAGGTCGCGTTCGCGAAGAAGGTGATCGAGTCGATCCCCGACGGTCGCGGCGTCCACATGATCGACGGGAAGATGCAGGACGACGCGACCTGGAAGCAGTGCAAGGTGATGGTGACGCTCGCGGAGCAACTCGCCCAGAAGGACCCCGAGCTGGCCGAGGCCTACGGGCTCTGAGCGCCACGCCGCGATAGCTTTCCGCGCCGCATGAGGTTCTTCGAGTACGAGTCGCGCCGCATCCTGGCGCGCGAGGGCATCCCGCTGTCGGAGCACGGGTTCGCGACGAGCGCCGAGGAGGCCGCGCGCGTGGCGGGTGAGATCGGTGGCCCGGTCGTCATCAAGTCGCAGGTCCTCACAGGTGGCCGGATGAAGGCCGGCGGCGTCAAGTTCGCGGACACCCCGGACGAGGCCGAGGCCCACGCGCGCGACATCCTCGCGCTCGAGATCGGCGGCCACATGCCGCGCGGCGTGCTCGTCGACGCCCGCGCCCAGATCAAGCAGGAGTACTACGCGGGGGTGATCTACGACGGCGTGCGCAAGCTGCCCACGTTCGTGTTCTCCGACATGGGCGGGATCGACATCGAGGAGGTCGCCGAGTCCCATCCCGATCACATCGGCCGTGGCCACTTCTCCACGGTCCTGCCGCACATGGACTTTCGCGCCAAGGACGTCGTCGCCTCGGTGGGCATCACCGGGCCCGAGCTCAACCGACTCACTCCGATCCTCTCCAAGCTCGCCCTGCTGTTCGTCAAGTTCGGCATGACGCTGGCCGAGATCAACCCGCTGGCGCAGCTCGACGACGGCACGTTCGTGGCGGTGGACGCGCACATGGACATGGAGAACGAGGCGCGCGGCCGGCAGAAGGCGCTCCTCGAGGAGCTCGGCGTGGGCGACGACGAGACGCGTGAGGCCCGCGAGCCGACGCCCTTCGAGATCGAGGGCGAGCGGATCGACGCGGTGGACCACCGCGGCGTGGCCGGAAACGTCACCGAGTTCGAGGGCGATCTTGGCCTCGTGATCGGCGCCGGGGGCGGGTCGCTGACGCTCTTCGACGCGGTCCAGACGCTCGGCGGTAAGCCGGCCAACTACTGCGAGATCGGCGGCAACCCGAGCGTCTCCAAGGCGTGCAACCTGACCAAGCTCGTACTGTCGAAGCCGGGCGTGGAGAAGATCGCCGTGATGATGTCGATCGTCTCGAACACCCGCGTCGACATCGTGGCCCGCGGCGTGATCAAGGCGTGCGTCGAGCTCGGCCACGACCCGGCGGAGAAGATCGCGATCTTCCGGATCCCGGGCGCCTGGGAGGAGGAGGGCTTCAAGATCCTCGAGCGCTACGGGGTCGAGTACTGCGACCGGTCGGTCTCGATGCACGAGGCGGCGCGGCGCGCGGTCGAGAAGGTCGCCGCGACGAACGGACGGCCGAGCGCCCCGGAGGAGCCGCGCGTCGAGGGTCGCACCTCCGGCGAGGTCGAGGAGATCTAGAGCGTATGTCGATCCTGATCGACGAGAGCACGACGTTCATCGTCCAGGGCATCACCGGCCGCGAGGCCGTGAACCTGACCCGCGAGTGCCTCGACTACGGATCGAACGTGGTCGGCGGGGTCACGCCCGGGCGCCGCGGCCGCGAGGTCCACGGAGTGCCGGTCTACGACTCGGTCGCGCAGCTGGTCGACGCCACCGGGTCGATCCCCGACGGGTCGGTCGTCACCGTCCCGCCCGCATTCACCCGCGACGCGGTCTTCGAGGCGATCGAGGCGGGCGTCGGGCTCGTCGTGATCGTCACCGAGCGCATCCCGCGCTACGACGTCGCCCAGATGGTGGAACTGGCGGCGCTTCGTGGCGCGCGGATCATCGGTCCGAACTGCCTCGGGATCATCCGGCCCGGGGTGGCCAAGATGGGCGGGATCGGCGGCCCGGCGAAGGACGCCGCGAAGGCGTACCAGCCCGGCGCGGTCGGCGTCATGTCGCGCAGCGGAGGGATGACCACCGAAATCTCATCCACGCTCACCGCGGCGGGCCTCGGAGTCTCCACCGCGATCTCGATCGGCGGCGACGCGATCATCGGCTCGACCTACGCCGAGCTGATGCCGCTGTTCGAGGCCGACGAGCAGACCGAAGCGATCGTGATCTACTCGGAGCCGGGCGGCCGGATGGAGGCCGAGCTCGCCCGCTGGGTGACCGACAACGAGTCGCGGCTGCCGATCGTCGCGTTCATGGCGGGCCGCTTCATGGACGCGATGCCCGGCATGAGCTTCGGCCACGCCGGCACGATCGTCGAGGGCAAGGCGGACACCGCGTCGGAGAAGATCGCGCGGCTCGGCGAGGCGGGGATCGCCGTGGCCGAGGAGATCGCCCAGATCCCGGACCTCGTGGGCGAGCGGATCGGGAGGGCGGTGGCCTGATGCCGGGGATGTTCATCGACGTCGAGGTGGACGACTCGATCCGCGGCGACTCGGAGCTCGCCGCCAAGCTGGAGCAGGCCTGCCCGGTCGACATCTACGCCGAGCGCGAGGGCCGAGTCGAGATCGTCGACGAGAACCTGGACGAGTGCGTGTTGTGCGGGCTGTGCATCGATGCCGCGCCGGCGGGCACGGTGCGCGTCGTGAAGCTCTACGACGGCTCGACGCTCGGCGAGTAGCTCCAGTCGGGGAAGTCGCGCCCGACGGCGGCGGCGAAGCGTGCGACGTCCTCGCGGAGGAAAGCGGCCAGCTCGCCCCGGAGAACCGGGTCGAGCGCCTGGCGCTCGGCCGCCGCGCGCCTCGACAGCAGCCGCTCGAGCCGCCACTTGACGCCGTCCGGCAGGCGTCGCGCCACGGCCGCGCCGGGCCGGCCGGCGATCCGGCGCGCGAGGCGCGCGCCGCCGCCCTTCGCCTCCCCGCCGTAGCGTTCTCGCTCGACGGCGGGCGACCAGAACGAGTCGTCGACGCCGGCGAAGCGATAGACGGAGCCGACGGTCGCGCGCCGCCGCTCGCGTAGCTCCTCCTGGGTGAGGACGAGGAGATCGTCGCGCGGAAAGCGCTCGAGGAAGGGGGCGATCGCGAGCGCGTAGCGGCTCCTCGCGACGTAGGGGCCGTTGAAGTTCCGGAGCGCCTCGTCGATCGTTCGCCGCTCGCGCCCTAGCGCCCGCTGGTGCTCGTAGTTCGAGACGGAGCGCTCGAGCGGGTCGCGGACCAGGAACACGAGCTTCGGCCGATCGAGCACCTCCGCCATGCGCTCGGCCACCGCCGGGTTCCACGGGGCGGTGTAGCTCGGCGATGACTCGCCGCGCACCGGCGCGCGGTCGGAGAACTGCCGCTCGTACCAGCCGCGGCCGCGCGACCAGTTGTGCTCGCCGGTGTGCTCGACGCGGAGGTCCTCCTCGTCGAAGGCCAGATCCGCGCCCTGGGCGATCTCGCCGTCCACGAAGAAGTCGAGCTCCTTCCGCGCCGACATCGCGATCTCGGGGTGGAGCGCGAGGTAGGAGTGGAGCGCGCTCGTCCCGCACTTCATCGCGCCGATTACGACGAGGTTGGGGAGCGCTCCCACCCGGGCCGCTGGGCTCAGTCGCGAGCCTTCGGAGTCCGCGCGCGCTCCTCGTGGCGGGTCACGACCGCGGTGATCAGCTTGAGGATCTGCTCCTGACCGCTCGCCTTGGCCTGCCCGCTCTCGAACGCCTCGCGCCAGTGCTTGACCGTTCCGTCGTCGGCCAGCTCGTTGAAGTGCGAGCGAGGGATCGAGACGCGCACCTTCGCGTCCGCGGCCGGGCCCTTGGCGATTTCCGGGCCCGGGAGCTCGACGCGATACAGCTGGACATCTCCCCTGCCTCGTAGCTCGAGTCCGACGACGAGCTTGAGCTGCTGGAGGGCGGGCACCTCGGCCTGGACGCGCGTGACGGCGCGCTCGATCACACCCTTGGTGCTGCCGGCCGCCATAGGCGGCGATCGTAGCGGGGCGGAGCGCCGGCCCGCGCGTGTCTCCGACGACATGATTGACGGAACCCGAGGCGATCCCTATCCTGGCCAGACAGAAGCGAACGGAGGCGTCTTCCATTGGGTCCCGATTGGCGCGTGCTCGCCCGGCAGGGGACGGGCCGGACCATAGGGGTGATCGTCGTGATCGCCCTCGCAGTGCTCGCCCTTCAGGCGGCGCCCGCGGCTGCCACGACGCTGCCGCCCGGCTTCTCGGAGCAGACGCTCGCGACCGGGTTCAGTGCACCCGTCGCGGTCGAGACGGCCTCTGACGGGCGCCGGTTCGTCGCCGAAAAGGCCGGCCGCGTGCGGGTCGTGAACCCGGACGGGACGCTTCGCTCGGCGCCCCTGATCGACCTCCGCTCGAAGGTCAACACGTTCAGCGACCGCGGCCTGCTGGGCATGGCGCTCGACACCAACTTCGACTCGAACGGCTACCTCTACCTCCTCTACGTCCACGAGCTGAACCCGCAGACGCCCGACACGAGCGCGCCGATGGTCTCCCGACTCACGCGGGTGACGGTGAAGTCCGACAGCACGCTCGAGAACCCGAGCTCGCCGGAGACGGTGATCCTCGGCAAGGACGCGAGCGGTCCCTGCCCGACGCCCGACAACACGCGCGACTGCATCCCCGCGGACTACATCTGGCACACGATCGGCACGGTGCGCTCGGATCCGACCGACGGCACGCTCTGGGTCGGGACCGGTGACACCCACCCCCACGCCATCGACTCGAGCTCCTACCGCCCCTACGACACCGAGACCTTCGCCGGCAAGATCATGCACATCGACCGCCAGGGCCGGGGGCTGCCGAACCACCCGTTCTGCCAGTCGGACACGAACCTCGACCACACCTGCACGAAGATCTACGCGCGCGGCTTCCGCAACCCCTTCCGCTTCACGCTGAGGCCCGGCAAGGGCCCCGTCGTCGGCGACGTGGGCGCGGGCGACGAGGAGGAGATCGACCTGATCAAGCCGGGCGAGAACTACGGCTGGCCCTGCTACGAGGGCTCGGTCAAGACGCCGCTCTACGACCAGGAGGCCCGCTGCCAGCAGGAGTACGCGAAGGAGGGCGGTCCGGACGCCGCGACGCCGCCGAGCTGGAGCTACTCGCAGGCCGACGGCGGCGCGGTCGTGGCGGGCCCCGTCTACACCGGCAACGAGTACCCCGAGGAATACCGGGGCGACATCTTCGTCGGCGACTACGTCCAGGGATGGGTCAAGCGGCTCGAGGTCGACGCCCAGGACAACGTCACCCAGGTCCACGACTTCGCGTCCGACTGGGCGCCCGGAGTGGACCTCGAGCAGCTGCCGAACGGGAGGATCGGCTACGTGGACATCGGATTCGGCGCGACCCCCTCTGCGGTGAGGGAGTTCCGCTTCTCGGGCGGCAACTCGCCCCCGACGGCCACGGCCTCGGCGACCCCGACCGCGGGCGACCCACCGCTCGCGGTTCAGTTCACGGGCGGCGGCTCGAGCGACCCCGACGGCGACTCGCTGTCCTACGACTGGGACTTCGGCGACGGCTCGGCGGGCAGCCCCCAGGCGAACCCGAGCCACACGTACACCCAGTCGGGGACCTACGACGCGGCGCTGACCGTCGACGACGGCAAGGGAAACACCGACACGGCGACCGTCAGGATCAACGTGGGCGGCAACGCGGCGCCGGAGGCGTCCGTGGACGCGCCGGCCGACGAGTCGTCCTACCGCGGCGGCGAGCAGGTGCAGCTGCGCGGCTCGGCGACCGACCGCGAGGACGGCCAGATCGGCACCGGCGGGCTCTCCTGGCAGGTGCTCCTCCACCACAACACCCACGTGCACGAGGTCGGCACCTTCACCGGTGGCACGGCGAGCTTCGCGCCGCTCCAGGACCACGACCTCGACTCGTACTACGAGATCCGGCTGACAGCGACCGACGGCGCGGGCGCGACCGACACGGAGACGATCGAGATCAGGCCCGAGGCGAGCGAGCTCACGCTCGACAGCTCGCCGCCCGGGGCACAGCTGAGCTATGGCGACACGACGGCGAGCGCCCCGTTCAAGGAGGACGCCGCGGTGGGCTTCAGGACGACCGTCAGCGCGCCCGAGACCACGACGTACCACGGCCGCACCTACCGCTTCGACAGGTGGTCGGACGGCGGGGCGCGCCAGCACGACGTGACCGTCCCGGCCGCCGACACGACGCTGCGAGCCGACTACGAGCCCGAGGGCGACGTGGAGACGCTCCGGTTCAAGCCCGACGCCGACACCTACGTGGACGCGTCCGCCCCGACGTCGCCCAAGGGCTCGTCGGACGGGCTCACGGTTGACGAGGATCCCGAGCGCGAGTCCTTCCTGAGCTTCCCGGTGAGCGGGATCGGCTCGGGCGACGTGATCGGCGCCCGGCTCCGCATGCGACAGACCGACCTTTCGTCGGAGGGCGGCGTGGTCCACCCGATCTCGCCGAGCTCCTGGTCCGAGGCCACGACCTGGAACAACCGGCCCGCGATCAACGGCCCGCAGCTGGCCGGCTTCGGCCGCGTCGCGAACGGGTTCTGGTACGAGGCCGACCTCGGGCAGGGCGCCGTCCCGGGCGACGGGCCGGCCTCGTACGCGATCGACACCCCCGTCGGCGACAAGAGCCGCTGGTCGAGCAGCGAGAGCACGGCCGAGCCCGAGCTGATAGTGGAAGTGGATCGCTCGGGCGGCGGCGAGGAGGGCCCGCTCAGCCAGGTGGCCGGCCCCTCCGGCGGCTCCGTGAACCCCACGTCGTTCGGCGGCAACCACCGGTTGGCACCCACCTCGGGCGGTCGCCTCCTGGCGGTACACGGGCGAAACCGCAGCGGGGTGCAGCTCGCGTGGAAAGACCCCGGCGAGAGCTGGCAGACGAGGACGACCGGCGACGCCTCGGGCGGGGTCCTGTCGACGGGCACCGGCAGCCTCGACCTCGTCGCCTCGATCGCGACGGCGCGCGACCAGAACGGGAACGAGCACGCCTGGGTCGTTTGGAGCGCCCCCCAGTCATCCAACTCCAACCCGCAGCCGGTCCGGATGCGGCGGCTCACCGAGCTCGACTCGCCGAACGGTCCGAAGGTGGGCCCCGCTGTCGCGGTCGACTCGCCGCCGAACGGCGCCTTCAAGGCGGACGTGGCGTTCGAGCGCGCGCCGGGCGGCGAGATGCGCGGCGCGATCGTTTACTCCCGCCGCCCGACCTCGAGCAGGTTCGAGATCGCGACGACGTGGTTCACGAACCTGACGAGCGACACCCCGGGCTTCCAGGACCGGACGGCCATCGCCTCGCAGACGAGCAGCAACAACTACTTCGGAACGCTCGTGCCGACTGGCGACGGCATGCGAGTGGTCACGCGCGGCTCGTCGACCTCCGGCTCGATGCGGGTCTTCGCGCACAAGGCCTCCGACCCGCTCTCGAACTGGACGCGGAGCTCCGCCAGCGGCAGCTCGATCAGCTCGGGCGCCGCGCCGAGCGCGGCCGCCCTCCCGTCGAGTGACACGCTCGTGGCGGCCGAGACCGACACCGGCTCGCGCACCGTGAAGGTCAAGCGCTTCTCGGCTTCCGGCGCGTCGGTCACCAACGAGCTGACGCTGACCGGCTACGACGACCCCTCAATCGCCACCGACGGCGACCGGGCCTGGCTCGTGATGGTCAGGGCGAGCGACGGACGAGTCGTCTCGCGCGAGCGCACGAGCGCCGGGGCTTGGAGCGGATCGGACCGCGTGGAGGTGGACGCGAGCGGCGGCGGGAACCACGCGTGGCCGAACCTCGTGCGCGACGCCGACGGACGGGTCCGCTTCGTCGTCCGCGGTCCGTCGGGCGGGACCCGCAGCAGCGCGGTGCTCGCCTACGACCGCGCGCTCGGCAACTGACGCTCGCGCGCCACGGCTAGCGGCGCGCGCACGGGTTGTCCGACACGCGCGCCTGCCCGCCGGTGATCTTCACCTTGGCCGACTCGCGATTGTTCGAGTCATCGGCCTCGTCGAGGCGCTCGTCGGGGTCCGCTGTCGAGGAGAGGCAGTACCACCCGTCCGGAAGCCCCGTTATGTCGAGGTCCTGGTCGGCGAGCAGGTAGTCGTACAGGTCGCTCCACCCGACCGAGATGCCCATCGTGCTGTTCGGCGTGCAGTCGTCGAAGTACTCACTCGATGGCGACCCCGGGAGCGAGCCCGCCCGGCGGAAGCTGTCACGCATGCAGAAGCTCACCTTGGTGCTCGTCGCGACCTTGTTGCCGCTGCTGTTCTTTCGGAGCTTGTAGCGCGCGAAGTCGTTGAAGTGCCAGTGGGAGTGCGCGGGATGGAACACCATGCACCCGACCGGCCGTGAGGCGTACTGGGTGTCGGTCGAGCGCTTGAACGTGCCGTCGGCGTCCGCATCGGCGTAGATCCGCTGGCTGGCGGTCCGGTCGTTGTTCGCGTCGCCGTCGCCGTCGCAGTCGCCCGTCCCGGGCGGGTCGGGGTCCACCTGGAGGGCGCCCGGGCCGGCGTTCAGGACGTCGTTCGTGAAGCGGAGCTCGCGGCCCGACCCGTCCGGCCCGATCTGGATGTCCTCGAGCGGGCGGGTCTTCAGGTCCGGTAGCAGGTCCCCGCCGTCGCCCGCGCCTGCGGCGAGCGGCATCGCGATCATCGCGAGGGCGGCGACCAGGACGGCCACCCCGAGCGCCCGCTCGGTGCGGCGCCGCCGGATGAGGGAGAGGAGCCGGGCCATCTGGGGTGAGAGTAGTGCCGCCGAGCCGGCGCCGCTACGGGACGGCAGTGCCCCGGGCGTCGTCCCCGTAGTCGTTCACGGCCGGCGGCGCGGCCGTCGAGTCGCGCCGAGCCGCGCTCGCGCCAGGAACGTCGCAGTATTCGGCGGCGACCTCGAAGTCGCCGCCGTAGAGGCTCTTGGCGCCCTTCAGGTCGTCGCGGTTCAGCAAGCGGCAGCGCCACTTGCCGGACGGGGTGTCAGGGCATCCGATCGGGCGCGCGGACTCCGGCTCGCCGACGAAGTAGAAGTTGGTCGAGTTCATCTGCGCGCACTTGTCGTCCTCGTGGTCGAGCCCGAGCACGTGGCCGAGCTCGTGTGCGGCGACGTTGGCCTGGGTGTAGCGGTAGGAGTCCGAGCACGTGCCGAGCTGCACGCCGGCGCTCTGCATCTCCCCGTTCGAGTAGGTGTAGGGGGCGTAGCCGTAGCCGCAGGGCAAAGCGGAGTCCCGCCGGACGCGGACCTTCGCGTCGCCGGCCGACACGGAGCGCAGCCGGACCTTGACGCCAGCTTCGTTCCAGGCGGACACGGCGCGCTTCAGCGCCCAGCGGTCACCGTCGTTCGCCAGCTCGCTGTGGTACTTGACCTTCGCCAGCTTGCCGGGCCAGGTGGGGCCGAGCGTCTCGTAGGCGTGCGCCGCGGGCGTTAGCGCCAGGACGGCGACGAGCGCCAGCGCACCGCCCCAAGCTCGCCTCGACGCCATCACCGGACCGTGAAGGTACGAGTCGGGGCGCGGCGCGTCAAGTAGTCGCGGCCCGGAGGGACAGCCTCAGATCTTGTGCCTTTGCAGCAGCTTCTTGCCGATCACCATCCGCTGGATCTCGGACGTGCCCTCGCCGATCAGGAGCAGCGGCGCATCGCGGTAGAGGCGCTCGATCTCGTACTCCTTCGAGTAGCCGTAGCCGCCGTGGATGCGGAAGGCGTCCTCCACGACCTCCTTGCCGGCCTCGGACGCGTACAGCTTCGCCATCCCGGCCTCGAGGTCCGACCGCTCGCCCGCGTCCTTGAGCCGAGCGGCCTTCAGCGTGAGGAGTCGCGCCGCCTCGACCTTGGTCGCCATGTCAGCGAGCTTGAACTGGATCGCCTGGTGGTCGGCGATCTGCTTGCCGAACGTCTTGCGCTCCTGCGAGTAGCGGAGCGCAAGCTCCAGCGCGCGGTGGGCGATGCCGACGCCGCGCGCCGCGACGTTGACGCGCCCCACCTCGAGCGCGTCCATCATCTGGCCGAACCCCTTCCCGAGTCCCGCCTCCTCGCCGCCCAGGACGTTGGCCGCGGGACAGCGGTAGTCCTCGTAGACGAGCTCGGTGGACTCCACGCCCTTGTAGCCCATCTTCTTGATCTTCGGCGGGATCGTGAGGCCGGCGTGGTCGCCCTCGTTCTCGGCCACGCCGGGCTCCTTCTCGGTAATGAAGCAGGTCATCCCCTTGTACGGCGGCGAGGCGTTCGGGTCGGACTTCGCGAGCAGGAAAACGAGCCCCGACATCAGGCCGTTCGTGACCCACATCTTGCTGCCGTTCACGACCCAGTCGTCACCGTCCTTCTTGGCCCGCGTGGAGATCGCCTGGACGTCCGAGCCGAGCCCCGGCTCCGAGAGGGAGAAGGCGGCGCGGATCTCGCCGGTCGCCATCCGCGGCAGGAAGCGCTCCTTCTGATCGTCGGTTCCGAACTTCATCAGGAGGTAGGAGCCGATGAAGTGGGTGTTGACGATGCCGGAGACCGAGATCCAGCCGCGCGAGAGCTCCTCGACGATCATCGCGTAAGTCGTCAGGTCGAGTCCCATGCCGCCGTACTCCTCGGGGATGGTCACGCCGAAGAGGCCGAGCTCGCGCATCTGCTCCACGACCGCGACGGGGAACTTGTCCTCGTGGTCGTGCTCCTCGGCGATCGGGATGACCTGCTCGTCGACGAACTGGCGGACCATCTCGGTGATCGCGCGCTGCTCGTCGGTCTTCTCGGTGTACGGCTCGGTCGCTACGGCCATGCGGCGGCTCCTACGGGGTCGTTGACTCGCGAGTCAGTCTAAGAGGTCGCGGTACAGGGCCTCGGTCCCCCCGACCATCCGGTCGAGGCCGAACCGCTCGCGTGCGACGCGCCGCCCCGCCTCCCCCATGGCGCGGCGCGCGTCGGCGTCCGCGAGGAGGGGCTCGAGCGCCGCGGCCAGCGCGACCTCGTCGCGGGGAGCGACGAGTCGGCCCGTGACCCCGTCGTCCAGGAGCTCGGGGACCCCGCCCACATCGGTCGCGACCACGGGCAGCCCGCAGGCCATGGCCTCGAGCGGAGCCAGCGGGAGCGCCTCCCAGCGCGAGGGCAGCACGAACAGGTCCATCGCCAGCAGGTACGGTGCGACGTCTCCCGCGAAGGGGAAGAGCCGCGCATGCTCACGGATGCCGAGCGACTCGATCGCCTCCCCCACCCCGGCGGCGAGCTCGCCGTTCCCCACGACCGCGAGCCGCCCCGGCAGGCGACCCCGGCCGGCGAGGAGCGCGACGGCGCGGAGCGCCGTGACGGGGTCCTTCTGGGGCCGGAGCACCGTCACGAGGCCGGCGAGTGGCCGATCGCCGGCCCACTCGCGGAGCTCCGGGTCCGGCTCGGCCTCGGCGCAGGGCACCACGCCGTTGCGGATCAGGTGGATCCTCGGCGCGGCACCCGGGAGTGCCTCGAGGGCCTGGCGGCGCTCCCACTCGCTGACCGCGACGATCGCGCCGCAGCGGGTCGCCAGGGCCCGCTCGATCGCGAGGTAAAGGCGCCTGCCCGCCAGGTCGGGGCCCGCGAGGAACGCGAAGCAGTGCGGCGTGTAGACGACGCGCGACGGCCGGGGCAGCGCCGTGCGCGCGAGCGCCCCGGCCTTCGAGCTGTGGGCGTGGACGAGCGCGTAGCCGCGGTCGCGGTCGAGCCGGCGGAGCGCGGTCGCCGCGCCCGCGTCGGCGGCGCCCGGCGCGCGGACGACCGGCAGTTCGTGGAACGGGGCGCCCGCCCCTTCTACCGCCGCGCGGATGGCGCTCCCCGCGGAACCCGCCACCTCGACGTCCCACCCCCGCTCAAGCAGCCCGGTCGCGAGCCGCAGCACGTGCTCCGCGACGCCTCCGTCCTCCGGCTGGAGCACCTCGAGAACGCGCGGGCCGCTCGACACCGCGCGCGACTATAGCCGCGCCGCGAGCGCCCTCCGACGCTCCGTAGGATCGAGCGGTGAACTTCGCGCGCGATGTCGTGGACGCGGCCCCCGCAGACCGGGTCGGCCTCGTGGCGCTCGACGCCGCGGGGCGGAGGCGGGTGATCTCGTTCGGCGAGATCGCCGATCGGTCGGCGCGGCTCGGCGGCGCGCTGGCGGCGCGCGGCACCGGCCCGGGCGACGTCGTGATGACGCTGATCGGGAACCGGCCCGATTGGGTGTTCGCGATGGTGGCGTGCATGCGGCTGGGCGCGGTCGCCCTGCCCTGCAACGAGCAGCTCACCTCCGCCGACCTTCGCGCCCGCATGGACCTGGCCGATCCGCGGCTCGTCCTCGCCGACGAGCGAAATGTCGCCACTGTCGAGGCCAGCGGATTCGACGGCGCGCTGATCCCGGTGCCAGACGACCGGCTGTTCGACTCCGATCCGGCGCCGTCGGTCGAGCTCGCGCCCCACGATCCGGCGCTCGTCATCTTCACGTCCGGTACGTCGGGCGCACCGAAGCCGGTCCGGCACGGGCAGCGCTACCTGGCCGGCCAGCTTCTCCAGGCCGAGCATTGGTACGGGGCCCGGCCCGGCGACCTTTGCTGGTGCACCGCGGCCAGCGGATGGTCGCTGTCGGCCCGCAACGCCTTCGTCGCGCCGTGGCTCCGCGGAGCCACGGCGCTGCTCGTGGACACTCGCTTCGACCCGGCCGAGCGGCTCGCGACGCTCGAGCGCGAGGCCGTGGAGGTGCTCTGCATGGCGCCGACCGAGTACCGCACGATCGCCAAGGCCGTGGAGCTGCGGCCGCTGCCCGCGCTGCGGCACGCGGTGGCGGCGGGCGAGGCGCTCGGGGCCGAGGTCGTGGACCGCTGGCGGAACGCGGTCGGGATCGAGATCCACGATGGCTACGGCCAGACGGAGACCGGCGCGCTGACCGGCATGCCGATCGGCCCGCCGGTGGTGCCCGGGGCCATGGGTCGAGCCCTGCCCGGCATCGAGCTATGGATCGAGGGCGGCGAGCTGTGCGTCGACCCGAGGACGGTGCCGACCTTCTTCATCGACGGCCCGCCGGACGCCCCGTGGCGCACCGGCGACCGCGTCAGGCGGGATGACGACGGCTACCTGTGGTTCGAGGGCCGCGCCGACGACGTGATCATCTCCGCGGGGTACCGGATCGGCCCCGTCGAGGTGGAGTCGGCGCTCGCCTCGCACCCGGCGGTCGCCGAGGCCGCGGCGGTCGCTGCGCCCGACGAAGTTCGCGGCTCGGTGGTGCGGGCGGTCGTCGTGCTCCGCGATCCGAGCGCCGCGGGCGACGCGTTGGCGAACGAGCTCAAAGAGCACGTGAAGCGCGCGACCGCCCCCTACAAGCACCCGCGGATCGTGGAGTTCGCCGCCGACCTGCCGAAGACCGCGAGCGGCAAGGTGAGGCGGGCGCTCATCCGAGACGGCCCGCGTCGGAGCGACTGACGGCCGTCACTCCGTGCGGAGCGCCGCCCACCGGCCCGCGGTCCGCACCATGAGCCGCTCGGCCGCCGCGTCGAAGTAGACGCAGCCGTCCGGCACCGCGCCGGTGGGCTCCTCGAGCGGCAGGGTCAGGAGCCCGTGCTCCAGGTCGACGATCGTCGCCAGCTCGTTGCCCCCGGCCCCGGCGTGGTAGCGATTGTCGGCGAGCTCCTCGCCCGAGGGCAGCCGGTCGGCCGGTCCGACTCGGCCCCCGATCCACTGGAAGCCGCTCGTGTTCTCGTACCACACGGCGTAGCGGGGACCGAGCACCTCGCCGCCCCCGGAATCGTCGGCCAGGCCGGAGCTCACGGCGCAGTTGACGCACTTCACGGCGGTCACGCGATCGTCCTCCCCGGAGCCGAGCCCGCGGACCTCGATCCCGGCGTACTCGCCCAGCTCGCTGTTGTCGCCCGTCCCGTCGCGGCTGATGCGGCAGTTCGCCAGCAGGATGTCGGCCGGGAACCCGGGTGTGGCGTCGTCCTCGCGAACGACCTGGAAACCGCTCCCGGTGTTCGCGTCGGTGTTGCAGTTGACGAACTCCACGCGGCGGGCGTTCGCGAGGCGGACGCCCGGCGCCCCGGGGTTGCGCGGCTGGAAGACATCGTCGGGGTTAGTCCCTGCGCGCTCGAAGCGGCAGTTCACGAAGTCCACCCCGGCCGAGGTCGCGTCGCCGCCGAAGTAGAGGTTGCCGCGGTCGTTGAAGTACACGAAGCAGGCCGCCACGTGCACGTCGTTCCAGCGGTTGCCCTCGGAGGCGTTTATGCCCCAGCCCCGGTTGTTGTGAATGAAGCAGCCGTCGAGGATCGCCACGTGCATGCGGCCGAAGATGCCGTCGCCGCCGAAGCCGGCGATCGTCACGTGCTCGAGCGCCCAGGAGAGCGCCCCGGCGGCGGCGTCCGTGTCCGGCATCCGAAGCCCGTGCAGCCCGTCCGCTCCGTCGCCCACGAGCGCCAGGTCGCGGATCGTCACGGCGACCGTGTCCGGCTCCGGCTCGATCAGCCCGCCGCCCGAGAACCCCTCCCCGGCCCGCAGCTTGCACGCCGACGGCGGGTTTTCAGCCCCGATCCATCGGGCCGTGTGGCAGCCCGAGATCAGGGTGCGGCTGCGCGGGGCGAGCGCCCGGCCGACGCGATAGTCGCCGGGCGGAAAGTAGACGGCGCCGCCCGTCGAGCCCACGTCGTCGAGCGCGCGCTGGATCGCCTCCGAGTCGTCGCCCGAGCCGTCGCCGCGGGCGCCGTAGGGGCTCGCCTTGACGTTGATCGCCGTGACCGCCGTGGGCGCCGCCGCGGCGTCATCGCCGCATGCCAGCCCGGCGGTCACCGCGGCCCCGGCGGCCGCGATGCCGGCATCGCGAACCAGCCGCCGGCGGCTGAGCCCCTCGGCGGCGTCCACGCCCGCTATCCCTCCTCGCAGGGCACGCTGCCCTCGTCGAGCGTGCGGCCGTCCGCCGCGACGAACCGGAAGCGGGCGACGCCGGGCTCGAGCTCGAGGCGGAGCGCCCCGTAGTCCGTGTCGTTCGTAAACGCGGGGCGGTCGTCGTCATCCGGGATGTCGTAGAGGCCATGCCCCCCGGCGCCCGCGATGAGCTCGGTGATCCCCCGGAACGGCGCGAAGCGCTGCATGTTGTGGTCGTGCGCGTTCACGACCAGCGCTGCGCGGTCCTCGAGCGCGCTCCAGAACGGCTCGATGTTCGCCTGGTCGCCGTGCTCCCCGGTGCCGGCGGCGTAGCGCGGGCGATGGAAGAAGGCGAGCCGACAGGTGCCGGGCGCCGAGACCTGCTCCCGGAGCCAGTCGACCTGCGGCGAGCCGGGCTCGTAGCCCTCCTGGGAGTTGAGGCTCAGGACCTGCCAGCCGGCGAGCTCGAACGAGTAATAGGGCGGCTGCGGACGGCCCTTGACCTCCGCCCAGTGCGGGTCATAGCCCTCCTCGTGCGATGGCCACTCGTGATTTCCAGGCGTCGGCTCGGTGATGTCCGTGAACCGGCCGTAGACGGACGCGTAGTTCGTCTCGAACTCCTCGGCCGACCCCGTCTCGTACACGTCGCCGAGATAGAGGAAACGGTCGAGACCTTCCTCGCCGATCAGGTCCGCGACCTGTCGCGCCTGCTCTCCCCCATCCGCGCCGTCGCCCACCGCCCAGACAACGGCCGCGCCCTCCACGCCGCCGCTCGCCGGCGAGTCGTCGCCGATCCGGCCGGCGAGGAGCACGACCGCGGCCACGAGAGCCAGCGCCGCGACGGCGACGAGCGCGAGCCACCGCCGCCTGCTCGGATGGCGCTCCGTCGCCTGCGGATCCGGGGTCGAGGCCTCCACGCTCGCGGGATCTTAGGCGTCGGGCCCGCGGCTGAGTAGCCTCGAAGCGTGGCCAACCGGCTCGCGAACGAGACCTCGCCGTACCTCCTCCAGCACAAGGACAACCCGGTGGACTGGCACGCCTGGGGCGAGGAGGCGTTCGCCCGGGCGCGCGCGGAGGACCGGCCGCTGCTGGTCTCGATCGGCTACTCCGCCTGCCATTGGTGCCACGTGATGGAGCACGAGTCGTTCGAGGACCCGGAGACGGCCGCGTACATGAACGAGCACTTCGTCTGCGTCAAGGTCGACCGTGAGGAGCGGCCCGACGTTGACGCGATCTACATGGAGGCCTGCCAGGCGATGACCGGGCAGGGCGGCTGGCCGCTCAACGTCTTCCTGACGCCGGAGCAGGAGCCCTTCTACGTCGGGACCTACTTCCCGCCGGAGGAGCGCCACGGCATGCCGAGCTGGCTGCGGGTGCTCGAGGCCGTGGCCGACGCGTGGGACGGGCGCCGCGACGAGATCCGCGCCGGCGGCGCCCGGATCGCCGAGCGCCTGCGCGGCGGCGCGCTGCTCGAGCCCTCGAGCGACCCGATCGAGGCGGACGCCTTGTCCGCCGCCGTCGACCGCCTGCGGGCCGCACACGATCCCGTGAACGGCGGGTTCGGGGGCGCGCCGAAGTTCCCGCCCGCGTCGGCGATCGAGTTCCTGCTGCGCCGCGGAGAGACGGAGATGAGCGCCCGCACCCTGCGGGCGATGGCCTCCGGCGGCATCTATGACCAGATCGGCGGGGGCTTCGCGCGCTACTCCGTGGACGCCCGGTGGCTCGTCCCCCACTTCGAGAAGATGCTTTACGACAACGCGCTGCTCGCCCGCGCCTACCTCCACGGCTGGCAGGTGACCGGCGAGGACCTCTTCCGCGACGTCTGCGTCGAGACGCTCGATTGGGCGCTGCGCGAGATGCGGGCGCCGGAGGGCGGCTTCCACTCCGCGCTCGACGCCGACTCTGAGGGCGTCGAGGGGCGCTTCTACGTCTGGTCGATCGCCGAGCTCGAATCCGTCCTCGGGCCGGACGCCGAGGCAGCGATCAGCTACTTCGGCGCCACCGAGGCGGGCAACTTCGAGGGCGCCAACATCCTCGTCCGCGGCGGGGCCCCGTCCGAGCGGCTCCCCGAGATGCGCGAGCGCCTCTACGGCGAACGGGCGAAGCGCGTCTGGCCCGGGCTCGACGACAAGCGGCTCACGGCGTGGAACGCGCTGATGATCTCCGCGCTGGCCGAGGCCGGGGCGGTGCTGGGCCGAGCCGACTACGTCGAGGCCGCCGCGGCGTGCGCCGGGTTCGTGACCACGCGGCTTCGCGACGACTCCGGGCGGCTGCTCCGCACGTATAAGGACGGGCGCGCCCGCCTCAACGCCTACCTCGAGGACCACGCGTTCCTGCTCGAGGCGCTGCTGTCGCTGTACGAGGCGACCTTCGACGCGCGCTGGTTCCAGGACGCGCGCCGGGTGGCGGACGCGATGATCGACCGCTTCGCCGACGACGCCCGCGGCGGCTTCTTCGAGACCTCCGACGACCACGAGGAGCTGCTGGCGCGGCGCAAGGACCTCGAGGACAACCCGATCCCCGCGGGCAACTCGAGCGCCGCGTACGGCCTGCTGCGGCTCGCCGCGCTGACCGGCGAGCACGCCTACGAGGAGCGTGCGCTCGGCGTGCTCCACCTCCTGCACGGCGTCGCGGCGCAGCACCCCCTCGCCTTCGGGCACCTGCTGCAAGCGCTCGACTTCCACCTCTCGACCGTGCGGGAGGTGGCGCTCGTCGGAGACGACACGGGCGAGCTCGAGGCGGTAGTGCACCGGGAGTTCCGGCCCCACCTCGTGCTCGCCGGGGGTAGCGTGGACGGCGCGCCGCTCCTGACCGGTCGCGAGCCGGTCGACGGCCGCGCGGCCGCCTACGTCTGCGAGCGCTTCGCGTGCAAGCGGCCCGTCACGGAGCCGGAGGAGCTCGCGGCCCTGCTGGCGTGAGCGGCGTCGGCGGGTTAGTCGCGCACCCGCAGCTCCGCCCGCATGCCGAGCTCCTTGTGGTCGGCGACCGAGCACCAGAGCTTGTAGCGGGCGCCGGAGCGCAACCTGCGCTCGACCTCGGAGACCTCGCCCGGAAGCGTCTCGGGCGCGCTCGTCCTGTGCGTCCTGCCGACGCGGCGGATCCAGAGGTCGTGGACGTCCTCGCCGCGGTTGTACAGCTGCACGATCGCGCGGCCCGGGTCGATCGCGCTACGCGAAAGGCCGTAGCTGAACTCGTCGGCGGTCACGAGGAGCCGCGGCTGGGCGTCGGCTCCGTTGGCGGGCTCGCCGACAGCCGCCGCGAGCACGAGGAGGCAGAGGCAGCCGAGGGCGCCGATCGAGCGCGACCCGAGCATCAAGCGATGAGCGACGGCCGCGCGAAGCTGCCCGCGTTCGGGATCACGGCCGCCGCGTCGGTCGAGAACCACTGCTCGAGCAGGGAGCAGTAGAGCGCCCTGAAGTCGGACGTGGCGCGCAGGTTGCCGTCGCCGTCGAGGCGGTCGAGCCCCGGGAACTCGCCGACCATCTGCCCGCGGACGCGGTTCCCGATCAGGAAGCTGGCCCCGCCGGCGCCGTGGTCGGTGCCGTCCGAGCCGTTCTCCGCGGGCCGCCGGCCGAACTCGGACCAGACGTGCACGAGGACCCGGTCCGCGAGCCCGCGCGCCTCGAGGTCGCGCTGGAACGCCAGGAGGCTCTCGGTGGTGAGGCGCAGGCCGCGCTCGAAGTCGTCGGGCTGGTTGTCGTGGGTGTCGTACTCGCCGGCGGCGTCCACGGCGACGCAGCGAAGCGGCAGCCCGGCGCCGAGCATCGCGGCCAGGGCCGCGAGGTTCTCCGGCAGCGGCTCGCCGCGTCCGTCGGGATAGTTGACCGGGCTGGTGATCGACTGCCCGTCGTCGCCCGAGAACGGTCGGAGCTGCTCCTGGAGCCGGCCGGCCTGGACGGCGACCGCGCCGACTTCGCGCATCGGCTGCGAGCCGTTCGCGTGGGCGGCGCCGATGCGCGGGAGCGTGGACCACATCTCCTCCTGCACCTGGCCCCAGAGGTCCCAGCTCCAGAGCTCGTAGTTCGGCCCGTCGATCGCGGCCACCGGGACGCGACTCGACGCGAGCGCCGGGGCGAGCCGGCCTTGGAGCGAGAGGCCCTGAAGCGGGTTGCCGTCCGAGCCCACCTGATCGAGGTAGCGCCCCATCCAGCCGGTGCGCTCGTTCGCTTGGAGCGCGCCGACCTCCCAGTAATGGCGCGAGGTGAAGTGCGACTGGTCGGGATCGTCGTAGCCGATCGCCGGGAACGCGGTGAGCTTCCCCTCCTCGTGCAGCTCCCGGAACGCGGACGCGGCGGGGTGCCACCGCAGGCGATCGTCCTCGGAGAACGCGTGGCCGGCGCCCTCGGGCAGGGCGAGCTTGGGCCGGAGCTGCGAGTAGAGGGGGTCGCCGGTCGGCGCGAGCAGGGACAGCGAGTCCGCGCCGCCGTCGAGGAACACGGAGACGAGGACCGGGTTGTCGGGGCCCGCGGCGGCCTCTGCCACCCCCGCCTCGAGCGCGTCGACGCCGAGCCGGGAGGCCCCGTAGATCGACAGCGTCATCGCCGCCGAACGGAGGAGGAGCGAGCGGCGCGAGAGGCCGGTTCCGGCCGGCAGCGGCGCTCCGTGCTCGCACGCCGGCAGCCCGCGCCCCGCCTCGGCGGCCGCGCGCCGGAGCAGTTGAGCGCGGGAGAAGTCGTTGCAGTGCCGGTGCGCCATTGGCTCAGCTGGCCTGGAAGTCGGGGGAGGTGGCCACTAGCAGGCGAAGGGCGTTCTGGCGCATGATCCGGTAGGGGGTGTCCTTCCACGTCGCGTCGGCGAGCCATTCGCAGCGCGTCGCGAACGCCGTCAGCTCGCCGTGCGTCTCGGCCGAGATCGACGGCCCGCCCCAGAACTTGAGCGCCCGCTTCACCGCCTTCTCAGGCTCATCGTCGTACTCGTACTCCCCGTCGGGGTCGAGCGACCGCTGCTTGACCGCGTACACGGCGGCGAGCCAGCGGCCGCGCCAGGTGGCTGTGTCCACCCACCGCGACTCGTCCCAGCCCGCCACGTTCGGTGGCTGGAAGAGCTGCTGTCCGCAGAGGTCGCCGATCCAGGTCCACGCGTTGGTGTCGACCCCGCGCTCGACGGCGCGCAGCATGCCGGCGATGTAGACGACGGGGGGCTTGACCATCGGCGCCCCCTCGTAGAGCTCGGGGTGCATGAGGATGGCCTCGACCACCGGGCGGACCGCGTACCCCTTCGCGCGATAGAGGTCGCCGAGCTCGGCGAGCGTGCGCGAGGACGGCTCCCCGGCCACGAAGTACGACCACAGCTTCGTGACGAAGAAGTCAGCGTGCTTAGGGTGCTCGACGCACAGTCGGCACGAGTCGCGCCAGTCGAAGTCGCCGCGCTGGCCGAAGATCGTCTTCAGCCCGGTATCGTGGCGATTCGGGTCGTAGCGGAAGTTCGTCGGCCCGCCGTGCCAGTCGTTGCGCCAACCGGTCAGCGCGCGGGCCTGCTCGCGGACGTCGTCCTCGGTGTAGCCGACCCCCGCCCCGAGCGTGAAGAGCTCCATCAGCTCGCGGGCGTAGTTCTCGTTCGGCGACCACTTCGTGTTCTCGTTCCCTGAGAGCCAAAGGAGCATCGCGGGGTCCGGGGTGACCGCGAGCAGGAGGTCGTCGAAGCTCCCGAGCGCGTGGCTCCTGAATGTCTCGTTCTGGTCGAGCCCGAGCTTGCTCGCCCCCACGTCGCCCGTGGCGAACCAGTCGTGCCAGTTGAGCGTCATGCGCTCGACCAGCGGCTGGTTCGAGCGCACCATCCGGTCGAGCCACCACAGGTGGTCGTGGCCCCAGGCGTCGCGCGGCGCGAGCGGGCGGCCATTGCTGTCGGTCGGCTGGGGCCCGGTGAGCGTCTCCGCGGGCGGGCCGCGTGAGGGACCGGACCGCGTCCTTCAGGCTCAGCTCGGCGAGGGCCTTCGCCTCGCCCTTGCGCGGGCCGAAGCCGGCACGCCAGAGCAGGCGCTCGGCCTGGCGCTTGCCGAACTTCCCTCCGTAGACGGGCACGGCCACACGTTCTAGATCGGCGGCCGTGCCCCTGCCTTGAGTTGCGACCCGTTTTCGGCCGGCTCAGGCCGTACGAACGTCTAGATGACTACAAGACCGACATGTAGCGGTCGAGCTCCCAGCTCGTCACCTGCACGCGGTAGTCCTCCCACTCCTGCCGCTTGATCTCGATGAAGCGGTTGAACATGTGCTCCCCGAGCGTCTTGAGGACGAGCTCCGACTCGGCGGTCAGCTCGATCGCCTCGCCCAGCGTCTCCGGCAGCTGCTCGATGCCCTGGCGCCGGCGGTCGTCGGGCGAGAGGTGGTAGAGGTTGCGCTCCATCGGATCGGGCAGCTCGTACCCCTTCTCGATCCCCTCGAGGCCGGCCTGCAGGAGCGCGGCGAACGTGAGGTACGGGTTGCACGCCGGATCGGGGCAGCGGAGCTCCATGCGCGTGGCCTGCTCCTTGCCGGGGTGGTACAGCGGCACGCGCACGAGCGCCGACCGGTTGCGCCGCGACCAGGCGATGTAGACCGGCGCCTCGTAGCCCGGCACGAGCCGCTTGTAGGAGTTGACCCACTGAGCGAAGATCGAGCAGACCTCGCGCGCGTGCTTGAGCTGCCCGGCGATGAACGCCTTGCCGGTCGGCGACAGGTAGTACTGGTCGTCGGCGTCGTAGAAGGCGTTGCGGCCGCCCTTGAAGAGCGACTGGTGGGTGTGCATGCCGGAGCCGTTCTCGCCGAACAGCGGCTTCGGCATGAAGGTGGCGTGCCAGCCGTACTTCATCGCGTACTCCTTGACCGTGATGCGGTAGGTCATGCAGTCGTCGGCCATCTTCAGCGCGGGCGCGTAGCGCATGTCGATCTCGTGCTGCGAGGGCCGACCTCGTGGTGCGTGTACTCCACGTGGATCCCGAGCTGCTCGAGCGCGAGCACCGTCTCACGCCGCACGTCCGAGCCGGCGTCGAGCGTCGTCAGGTCGAAGTAGCCGCCCTCGTCGAGGACCTCGGGCTGACCGTTCTCGGGCCGCGCGCTCTGGAAGTAGAAGTACTCGAGCTCGGGCCCGACGTTGAATGCGTCGAAGCCCATCGCCTCCGCGCGCTCGAGCGCCCGCCGCATGACGTGGCGCGGATCGCCCTCGTACGGCTCGCGGTTCGGGGTCACGATGTCGCAGAACATCCGCCCCACGCCGCGGTCCTCGGGCCGCCACGGCAGGACCGCGAAGGTCGACGCGTCCGGCATCGCGATCATGTCCGACTCCTCGATGGCGTTGAAGCCGGTGATCGACGAGCCGTCGAAGCCCATGCCGCCCTCGAAGGCGTCGTCGAGCTCGGCCTTGTTGATCGAGAAGCTCTTGAGCTGGCCGAGGATGTCCGTGAACCAGAAGCGGATGAAACGGATGTCGTGCTCGTCGACGAGCGCCTTGACGTCGGCAGCCGTCTTGGGTGCGTCGGGCATGGAGCCCTGCTCCTTCGGTCGAGATCGGCGGCGTGGAAGCGGCGTAGGCTAACCGTCTGAGGTCGCAGGCGGCAGGTCGCAGGATTCGACGCGAGCCGCCCAGCGTCCGGCACTAGCCCCGGATCAGGATCGGCTCAGGGTCGCCGGCCACGCCCGGGGCCCACCCCGCCACCTGCGACCCGCGCCTGCGACCTGCGCCCTAGCACTCCCACTCGTTCGCCCACCGCTTCAGCGCGGCGACGGCGGGCTCGAGCGCGCGGCCCTTCGTCGGTGAGGCCGTACTCGACCCGGAGCGGCACGTCCTCGAGCACGCGGCGCTCGACGATGCCCTCCCGCTCGAGCTCCTTCATACGCTCGGACAGCAGGCGGTCCGAGAGGTCCGGGCACGCGGTCGCGGACCTCCGAGAAGCGGAGCGGCCCGTCCATCAGCACGAGCAGGATCGCGCCGGTCCAGCGCCTGCCCCACGAGCTCCACCGCCCGGTGGTAGCGGCCGCAGCACGGCTCGGCCGCCGCATTGGGGTCGGGCGCACCGGACTGGGTGCGCGTGGCCGTGCCCCCGGACATGACCTAGATGATCAGGCTACGCGGCCTGCATCAGCCGGCGCGTCCTCGGCCGACCCGTCGAGCGGAAGGTTCCCGCTCGCGGGTCACGAGGTTGCTGAACGTGCCGAGCGCGACGTGCGCCACGGCCTCGAGGATCTGTTCGTCGGTCCAGTCCGACTCGCGCGCCTCCTCGTGGAGGTGGTGCGGCGGGGCGGCCTCGCTCTCGAGCAGCGCCCGCACGTAGCGGAGCAGCACGGCCTCGCGCTCGTCGGCGGAGTCGAACTCCCGCGCCAGCGCGATCTCGTCGAGGCCGAGCCCGGCCTCGCGGGCGGTGCGCGCGAGCGTCGCGAGCGCGTACTCGCTGCCCTGGTGCTCCGCCACGGCGAGGGCGATCCGCTGCTGGGTCTTGAGCGGGAGCGTCCCGTGGCGAAGCTCCGAGCGGAAGCGCGCGTAGGCGCGCAACGCCGCGGGCGCCCCGGCCATCACGCCGAGGAAGTTCGAGAGCTGCCCGCCGGCGGCGAGCGCGCCCTTGAGCACCGGGAGGCTTCGCTCCGGCGCCGTCAGCTCGTCGTGAACTTGGTACCGGCTTTCCTTGGTCTTCATGGCGTCACCTTCTGCCCTGCCGCTTACGCGACGTAAGTATAGGAGATGGTCCTGCGACCCGCTCACACCTTGTACGAGCGAGCGCGTGCCGCGGACTATCTCTCCACGGCCTTAAGGCTTCGTAAGCGCGTCGGCGGTCAGCGGGGCGCGGTGACGGGCGGCGGGGCGCCCCGCGACTTCGGGCTCTCCTGCTCGCCTGCGTGGCCGCTCGCCGCGGCTACCAGCGCGAGCAGCAGCCCGAGCATCACCGCCCAGAGCGCGAGCCGATCAGGCTTCGCCCCCGCGCGGGCCGCGGGGCCGGAGCGCGGGCGCCGGCGCGCGGTCGGAGCGCTCGAGATCTGGATCGTGCGGCGATCGGCGTCGGGCCGGGTCCCCGCCCGGGGCTGCGGGCCGCTTGCGACGCGGCTCGGGCTCGTGTGCCACGGGCGCCTTGACCGCGCGCAACCGGCGCGCCTCGCGCACGGGAGCGTCGTCGCCTTCTGCCCGCCTCACGCGGGCCGGAGCGTGTGTCATGGCTCTCTTTCTTCGCCTACGGAGTTAGCTGACGGGCTCGCGCTGAAAGAGCTGCACTACACCGCGGACTGGCGGCGATTCGCCCCTGGCCTTGCGGCCAAATTGGTTCCCCCGTGCCTCGACCTGATGGACGAGACCTCGGCTACATCGGCTTTGGCAATGGTAGCGAGCGGTGTCGACGACTTCGTGTCACCCGGTCATGAAAGCTCGGAAAGTGCCCGCAGAGAGGCACTTCAATAGGCTGGGCGCGATGGACGTCGCGGTGGTCACCGGCGCGGGTCGCGGCCTGGGCCGCGAGATCGCGGTGCGGCTGGCCGGGCGCGGAATGGCGGTGCTCGCCACCGACGTCGACCGCGAGGCGGCCGAGCGCACGGCGGAGTCGCTGCCGAGCGGGGCCTGGGCGACGACCCTCGACGTCCGCGACCCTGACGCGTGCCGAGGCGTGGCCAGCGAGGCCGCCTCGCGCGGTGCGTCTGGGAATCTGGGTCAACAACGCCGGCGTGCTGCGCATCGACCCCGTCTGGGAGCAGCCCGACGACGCGCTCCGGCTGATGGTCGAGACCAACCTCATGG
>CAWHPV010000004.1:0-5545 GCA_963831365.1 uncultured Thermoleophilaceae bacterium | reverse complement strand
ACGGTGGGCTCCTCGCCACCATGGCCGTAGCACGCGGGGCCCGGCTGAGCGCCCGCCGACCGCGGCCCGACCCGCAAGGCGCCGCCCGCGTCGAGCCAGGCGATGCTTCCTCCGCCCGCGCCGACGGTGTGGATGTCGACCATCGGAAGGCGAGCGCCCGGCCACCGACCTCCCGCCCGCCGGACTGCCGCACGCGCCCCTCGGACGCGAGCGAGACGTCGCAGGACGTGCCGCCCATGTCCACGCAGACGGCCTCGGTGGAGGCGGCCCGGTCGGCCATCCGGGCCGCGCCGACCGCGCCGCCGGCCGGGCCGGAGAGCACGGTCCACGACCCGTGCTCGGCGGCGGTCGCCGCGTCGGCCACGCCCCCGCCCGAGAGCATGACCTCGGGCTGCGGGAGCCCGAGTTCGATGGCGCGCGCTGCGAGGCGACGGAGGTAGCGCCGGAGCAGGGGCGACAGGGCGGCGTCCACGACCGTCGTCGCGCAGCGCTCGTACTCGCGGAACACCGGAGCGGTGGCGTGCGAGGTGGACACGTGCGCGCGCGGGAGCTGGTCCGCCGCCACGTCCGCGACGCGGCGCTCGTGATCCGGGTGGCGGAAGCTCCACAGGAGGCACACGGCGAGCGCCTCCGGAGGCTCCTCGAACCCGCCCAGCGACGCGCGCAGCCGATCCTCGTCGAGCGGCTCGATGACCCCGTCGGGCCCCGTGCGCTCGCGCACCGCCACGCGCAGGTTTGGCGGCGCGAGCGGGGGCGGATGCCCGGCGCACAGCCGGTAGAGCTCGGGCCGCGTCTGGCGCCTGAGCTCCTCCAGATCGGTGAACCCCTCGGTCGCCAGGAGCGCCGTTCGCGCCACCCGTCCCTCGAGCAGCGCGTTGGTCCCCACGGTCATCCCGTGGAGGAAGCGCTCTACGTCGCCGGCCTCGGCACCCGCGCGCTCCAGCACCTCCCTGACCGCCGCCTCCACCCCGACCGACTGGTCCGCGGGCGTGGTCGAGGCCTTGGCGGTGTGGACGCGGTCGCCGGAGTGGAGCGCGGCGTCGGTGAACGTTCCTCCGACGTCGACACCGAGCAGCATCGCTCGGCACGCTACCTGCGCCGCCGCGCCCGGGACGTGCGAGGGGCGGTCCACCCGACCGCCCCTCGTATCGCCTCGGTGTATGGAGGAAGCTGGTCGGGCCGCGCTAGGCGGCGATCACCTCGAAGTCCTCCTCGAGGTGCTTGTGCGACGGGCAGTACTGGCTGCCCGGAAGCGGTATCCGCTGACACGCCGTCCCGCGGCGCGTGGTCGCGTGGCAGCAGAGCGGCGCTCCGTCGAGCGTGATCCCGGCCCGGGCGGCGCGATCGACGTACTCGCCGGCGAGCGACATGTGGCGCTCGATCACCCGGTAGGCGCGGAGCTGGGTCGACATCGGGAAGTAGACGCGCACGTCGTTGAAGAGCGTTCGCGCGGGACGCGCGAAGTAGTGGCGATCGGTCGCGAGGCGCTCCATCGCGGCTTCGCAGGCGGCGAGGAATCGGGCGCGGTTGGAGCACTCAGCTGCGAAGCGGTCCTCGCGGACGTCGCTCGCAAGCTCGCGGTAGATGGAACGGCTGAACTGGTACATACGCGGCCTCCCCAGGCCTTCACAGAGACTCCGGCGCACTTCAAAACCCCTGGAGCGCGGCGAGTATCGCAACGGCCTGTAAAGCGACGACGAAGCGTCCGTTAAGGCGTCATTAACGGCGCGCGTCCGATCCGAGCGCCTCCCGGCTCAGTCCCAGCGCTCGAGCACGGGCTCGGCGCCCGCCGTGGCGACGCAGTGCATGCCGTCGAGGTCGGGGTCCGTGGCCGGGAAGTCGGTGCGCTGGTGCGCGCCGCGGCTCTCCGTGCGGGTCAGCGCGGCCGCGCCGATCGAGCGAGCGAGCGGGAAGGGGTCCCGGGTGAGCTCGCGCAGCCCCTCCGCTGACCGCTCGAGCCCGGCGTTGCACCAGAGCGCCGCGCGGGTGGCCGCGGGGGGCACCGGCGAGGGGCCCCGGACGGGTGGCGAGGGCGGCGCCGGCGCGGATGGCTCGGCGGCCGCGGCGACGGCGGCCCTCCTCCCGAAGACGAAGCACTCGGCGAGCGAGTTCGACGCGAGCCGGTTTGCGCCGTGGAGCCCCGTGCACCCGGTTTCGCCCACCGCGTAGAGCCCTCCGACCGACGAGCGCCCGTCGACGTCGGTGGCGACCCCGCCCATCGTGTAGTGGGCGGCCGGCGCCACCGGGACGGGGTCTTCACCCGGATCGATCGACGCGCTCTCGAGCGCCGCCGCGACGTTCGGAAAGCGCGTCATGTCCACGGACCGCAGGTCCAGGCCCACCGAGCTGGTCCCGTCGGCGCGCATCCGCTCCAGCGTCGCGAGCGCCACCTCGTCGCGCGGCGCGAGCTCGTCCACGAAGCGCTCGCCCGCGGCGTCGAGGAGCAGGGCGCCCTCTCCGCGAACGGCCTCCGTCACCAGGAACCCGTCCGCCGCGCCATCGGCCACCAGCGCTGTGGGGTGGAACTGGACGAGCTCAAGGTCGGCGAGCGCCGCGCCCGCCTCGGCGGCCAGCGTGAGCCCCGCGCCGATCGCCCCGCGCGGGTTCGTGGTGCGCTCCCACAGGGCCGCGGCGCCGCCCGTCGCGAGGATGGTTGCTCGCGCGGCGAGCGCCACCAGGTCGGCGCCCAGGTGCTGGGGCGGGGGCTCGCCCCGGCGCCGGGCCGGCTCCACGGCCAGTCCGGCACAGCGGCCGTCGTTCATCCACAGCCCGTTCGCCGACGCTCCCTCGAGCACGTCGATCCGCTCGTCGACCGCGACGAGCGCCGAGAGTTGACGGGTGATGCGCCGGCCGGTCGCGCTGCCGCCCGCGTGGACGACGCGGCGCGCGCTGTGGCCGCCCTCGAGCCCTAGGGCGAGCCGGCCACGCCGGTCGCCGTCGAAGCGGACGCCCAGCCGCGCGAGCTGCTCGACGCGGGCCGGCGACTCGTCGCACAGGATCCGTGCCGCGCTCACGCGCGACGTCGCACGGCCCGCCGCGACCGTGTCCGCGAGGTGGAGCGCCGGCGAGTCGTCCGCCCCGAGCGCGGCGGCCACGCCCCCTTGCGCCCAGTAGCTCGCCGACTCGGCGAGCGGCGAGCGCGAGACGAGCACTACGCGGGCGCCCTCACCGGCCGCCGTCAGCGCCGCGAAGAGCCCCGCCGCGCCGGCGCCGACCACCGCGACATCGGCGCGGACGACTTCTGTCGGGCCGTCGGTCACGGTGGGCGGATTACGGTACCCGCATGCAGGCGCCCCTCTATGTCCGGCACGGGTCCTCGCTCGAGCACGACACCGGGCTCCATCCGGAGGGCGCTGGGCGCATTCCCGCGATCGAGGGCGAGCTCGCGCGGCGGGACTGGCTCGGGTACCGACGCGTCGAGGCGCCGGCAGTCGCGATGGAGGTCCTGTCGCGCGTCCATCCGCGCGACTATGTCGATTCCGTTCGGGCGGTCTCGGAGCGGGGCGGGGGCGCGTTCGACGCGGACACGCTCGCGAGCGAAGGGTCCTATACCGCCGCCCTGCATGCCGCCGGCGGCGCCTGCGCGCTCGTCGAGGAGCTGGTGGCCGGCCGCTCCGGCGTCGGCTTCTGCGGCCTGCGCCCGCCCGGCCACCACGCTGAGCCGGCGCAGGCGATGGGCTTCTGCCTCTTCAACAACGTGGCCGTGGCGGCGCGCCACGCGCTCGAATCGCTCGGCGTCCGAAGGGTCCTCGTCCTCGACTGGGACGTCCACCACGGGAACGGGACGAACGACATCTTCCACGCGACCGACGAGGTGCTCTTCACCAGCATCCACCAGTCGCCGCTCTACCCCGGCACCGGCCCCATCGACGACGTCGGCTCCGGGGCGGGCGAGGGGCACACCGTCAACCTGCCCGTGCCGCCGGAGTCGGGCGAGGCCGTATGGCTCTCGCTCGTCGAGCACGTGGTGGTGCCGATCGCGCGCGCCTACGGCCCCGAGCTCGTCCTGATCTCGGCGGGCTTCGATGCCCACCGCGCCGACCCGTTGGCCGAGTGTGCGCTGGAGGCCGAGTCGTTCGCCGCGATGGCGCGCTGGATGCGCCTCGTCGCGGACGAGCTGGGGGCGCCGGTCGGGGCCTTCCTCGAGGGCGGGTACGACCTCGACGCGCTCAGCCAGTCGGTGGCGGCGACGCTCGAGGCGCTCGCCGCGCCGTCCGCGCCGCCGAGCTCGGTCGACCCGGACGCCCTCGCGCGCGCCGCGCTGGCGCGGATCGGCGGCCCGTGGGGCCTCGGGTCCGGTTTGTAGGCCTTCGCAGGTCGTGACCGGATTGTCGCCTCGACCGCGCGATTCCTTCACGCGCGCGTCTGGACCCGTCGCGCTTCGGCGCGCACGATCGCGAGGTTCCGATCACCGATCAGGAGGGCCGTCATGTACAGCGCGATGGGATACGCACACGCCACGCTCGCCCGGGCGAGCGCCCGCCTCAGGGCCGAGCTCGGTCAGGGGACCGTCGAGTACGTCGCATTGATCCTGCTCGTCGCGCTCGTCATGGCGGGCGTCGTCGCGGCGATGAAGGGCTTCAAGACCGACGAGGGCCAGGCGCTCGGCGACGCGATCATCGACAAGATCAAGCAGGCGGTGCAGCGCGTGGAATTTTAGACGACTGATCCCTCATTCCAGCACCGCCGGATGACGCCGCATACCGGCGCTGGACAGCACCCGGGGCACTCGCCGGTAGCGCTGCTACCGGCTTCGACCCCGTGCACCCTCAGCTTGGTCTGCGCCGCCCCCGCCGGCACGCGAATTTGGGATCAATCATCTAGATGAGGCCGAGGTCCGTGCGAACATGCCCCGATGCGGAGCGAGCTCCCTGTTGCCATGTTCGACTCGGGCGTCGGCGGCCTCACCGTGCTGCACGAGTGCCTCGTGTCGCTGCCGCACGAGGACTTCGTCTACTTCGGCGACACCGCCCGCTTTCCGTACGGGGAGCGGTCGGCCGCGGACCTGAGGGCGTTCTCGCTCGAGCTCTCCGAGCTGCTCGCAGCCGACGGCGTGAAGCTGATCGTCGTGGCGTGCAACTCCGCGACGGCGGCGGCGCTCCCCACGCTGAGAGAGCGCTTCGAGGGCGAGCTCGAGGTGATCGGCGTCGTCACGCCCGAGTCGCGGCTCGCGGCCGCCGCCTCACGCGGCGGCCGGGTGGGCCTCCTGGCCACTCCCGCCACCGTCGCGAGCGGCGCCTATGACCGCGCGCTAGCCGACGCGGCGCCGGCGGCCGCGCTCACGTCGGTGCCATGCCCGGGGCTCGCCGCGAGAATCCAGGACGGTGGCGAGGTCGACGCGGACCTCGTCGAGCTCGTGGAGCGCTCGTGCGCGCCGCTGCGAGACGCCGACGTCGACACCGTGATCCTCGGCTGCACCCACTATCCGCTGATCAGGCCGGTCATCCAGCGGGCGCTCGGGCGCGGCGTGGCGATCGTGAGCTCCGGCGAGGCGATCGCCGACGAGGTCGGGCGCACGCTCGAGGCGGCGGGGACGGCGAGCCAC
>CAWHPV010000003.1:0-126307 GCA_963831365.1 uncultured Thermoleophilaceae bacterium | reverse complement strand
TTGGATAGAATCCCCGCCCGCGCAGCGACCGAAGGAGATTCCTTGAAGATTTGCGTCCTCGTCAAAGAGGTCCCAGACGCCGCCGTCGACAAGCACATGGACGAGGGCTCGAAGCGCCTCGATCGCAGCGGCGAGAAGAACCTGAACCCGTTCGACACGCACGCCATCGAGGCCGCCATGCAGGTCAAGGAGGGCGGCGCGGTCGACGTCGAGGAGGTCGTGGCGGTGACGATGGGGCCCGAGAGCGCGGTGCGCGCGCTCCACAAGGCGGTGTCGCTCGGAGCCGACCGCTCGGTGCACCTCACCGACCCGGCGCTCGAGAACTCCGACGTGTGCGCCACGGGCTACGCGCTCGCCCAGGTGCTCAAGCAGGAGTCGCCCGACCTCGTCCTGCTCGGCCAGCAGTCGGACGACGGCGAGTGCTACACGATCGGCGCGGTCGTCGCCGATCATTTGCAGATGCCCTCGCTCACGCAGGTGATCAAGATGGACGTGGCCGCCGGCGGCCTCCGCTGCGAGCGCCAGGCCGAGTACGGGTACGACACGGTCGAGGTCGAGCTCCCGGCGGTCATCTCCGTCGGCGACGCGATCAACGAGCCGCGCTACCCCTCGCTCAAGGCGATCATGGGCGCGAAGAAGAAGCCGCTCGAGACCAAGTCGGCGGGCGACGCGTCGATCGAGGGCGACAAGGTCGGCACGGACGGGTCACGCACGCAGGTGCTCGCGATCAACCCGCCGCCCCAGAAGGAAGCCGGTGAGGTGATCGAGGACGAGGACACGAACGAGACGGTCGAGAAGATCGTCTCCTGGCTCGACGAAAGGAAGCTGTTGGCATGAGCGGGATCCTGGTCTACGCCCTGCACTACGAGGGCGCCTTCAACAAGAACTCGCTCGGCGCCGTGTCCGAGGCCGGCAAGCTGGCGAAGGAGCTCGGCGGCGAGGCCGCCGCGGTGGTCGTCGGCGGCGACGACCTGACCGACGAGCTCTGCGCCTCGCTCGGCAACTACGGAGCGTCCAAGGTCTATCGGGCGAAGGCGCCCGAGGGCCTCGCTCAGCCGGTGGTGGACGTCATGGCCAAGGTCATCTCCGACGACGACTATGGCTACGCGCTGTTCGGCGGCGGGCTGCTCGGCTTCGAGATCGGCGCCGGGCTCACGGCGCGCCTCGGCGCAGGGGTGACGATGGAGGTCACCGAGGTCAAGGCGCAGGACGGCAAGCTCGTGGCCGTGCGGCCGATCCTCCAGGACTCGGCGGTCGTCGACACCGGCTACGTGGGCGAGCCCGGGATCATCATCGGCCGCCTCAACGCCTTCGAGATCGCCGAGACGGGCGGCGGCGACGCCACCGTCGAGGACGTCGACTTCGAGCTTTCGGACTGGTCGACCAAGGCGAAGATGGTCCAGCGCGGCGAGCAGCGCGGCGCCGACGTGAACATCGAGGACGCGGACATCCTCGTGGCCGGCGGCCGCGGCCTCGGCAAGGCCGAGGGCTTCGAGATGTGCGAGGAGCTCGCCGGTGCGCTCGGCGGGGCGGTCGCCGCGACCCGAGCCGTCGTCGACGCGGGCTGGTACTCGTACTCCGCCCAGATCGGCCAGACGGGCAAGACGGTCGCGCCGAAGCTCTACCTCGCGGCCGGTATCTCCGGGCGCGATCCAGCACAAGGTCGGGATGCAGAGCTCGGAGAACATCGTCGCGATCAACAAGGACCCGAACGCGCCGATCTTCGAGTTCTCGGACCTCGGGATCGTCGGCGATCTCAACAAGATCGTGCCCGAAGCTCACCGAAGCAGTGAAGGCCAAGAAGGGCGGCTGAGCGCAGCGTGCCCGTCGCCCCAGCCGAATACGCGCCGGACGTCAAGTCCTACGACGAGTTCGTCACGGCGCCGCAGCGACCCGGAGGACGAGCGGATCGAGGTCGGCGTCGTCGATCGTCGGCGGCGGCCCCGCCGGGCTCGCGTGCGCGATCAGGCTGACGCAGCTCCTGGAGCAGGACCCGGGGCTCGCGGAGTCGCTCGGCGAGGTGCCGGTGGCGCTGGTCGAGAAGGGGAAGGCCACCGGCTCGCACCTGCTCTCGGGGGCGATGATGGAGCCGTCGGCGATGCAGCAAGCTGTTCCCGGACGTCGACGAGTCCGAGTGGCCGACCTACGGCCCGGTCGACGACGGACACCGTCTACTTCATGACCAAGCGGCGGGCGATCCCGCTCAAGCCGACCCCGCCGCCGTTCCGCAACCACGGCAACCACGTGACCTCGGTCGCCCAGCTCGGGCGCTGGCTCGGGGAGAAGGCCGAGGAGGCCGGCGTCTACATCCTTCCCGAGACCGCCGCCGCCAAGCTGCTGGTGGAGGACGGCGCCGTGCGCGGCGTTCGCACCGGCGACAAGGGCCGCGACCGCGAGGGCGAGGAGCTCGGCAACTTCGAGCCCGGCTCGGACCTGATCGGACGGGCAACGGTGCTCGCCGAGGGGACCCAGGGCCACCTGGCCGGCGCCGCGATCGGCTACTTCGACATGGCGAGCGAGGACCCGCCGCAGTGGGAGCTCGGGGTCAAGGAGGTGTGGGAGGTCGAGAAGCCGCTCGACCGCGTGATCCACACGCTCGGCTGGCCGCTGCGCTTCGGCGCCAAGTACCGCGAGTTCGGCGGAAGCTTCGTCTACCCGATGGGCGAGGACAAGGTCTCGATGGGCTTCGTGGCCGGGCTCGACTACCGCGACGCGACCTTCTCGGTCCACGACGTGCTCCAGGAGTTCAAGACGCACCCGATGATGCGCAAGGTGCTCGAGGGCGGGAAGCGCGTGGCCTGGGGCGCCAAGACGATCCCGTCTGGCGGCTACTGGGCGATGCCCGAGAAGCTCTCGGCGCCCGGCCTCTGCATCGCCGGCGACTCGGCCAGCATGGTCAACATCCCAAAGCTGAAGGGCGTCCACCTGGCCATGCACGCCGGCATGTTCGCCGCCGAGGCGATCTTCGACGCGCCTGAAGAAGGGCGACACGAGCGACCTCTCCGCATACGACGAGAGCGTCCACGGGTCCGTGATCGAGAAGGACATCCACCGCTCGCGCAACATGCGCCAGCCGTTCACCAAGGGCTTCCTGATCGGCGGCGCGGTGGCGAACGCGATGGAGATCTCGGGCGGCCGCTTCCCCGGCGGCAAGTGGCACACGCACGACGACGCCGAGGTCGACGTGTTCATCGGGAACCGCGACAAGAGCTATCCGAAGCCGGACGGGAAGTACACGTTCGACAAGCTCTCGAGCGTCTTCGCCTCGGGCAACGCGACGCGCGACGACGCCCCGAACCACATCCGCATCCAGAAGGACGTGCCGCTCGAGCTGGCGCTCGATGTGGCAGAACATGTGCCCGGCCCAGGTCTACGAGGTGCCGGAGGAGGCGCTCGAGGAGGCCAAGCAGAACGGGAACGGAACGGTCGACGGCGCGCGGAAGGTCGAGCTCCAGATCACGCCGTCGAACTGCGTGCAGTGCGGGGCGATCACCGCGAAGGGCGGACGCCTGACGCCGCCCGAAGGCGGCGACGGACCGAACTACCAGCAGACGTAGGGGCCATCCGCCTCACCCGCCGCCGCTCGAGCCACCCCCGGCGCGCCACCGTCGTGGGCGCCGGCTCGTTCGGCACCGCCGTCGCGATTCTTCTCGAGCGCGCCGGGCTTGCGGACGACGCTCATGTGCCGGACGGACGAGCAGGCCGACCGGCTCTGCGAGGCCAAGGAGAACGCTCACTACCTCGCCGGCGTCGCGCTTCCCGACCGTCTCAAGGTGCGCGTCCTCGGCAACCACGACGACCAGTTCCGCCGCGCGGACCTGATCTTCCTTGCGGTCCCATCGGCCGGCCTCGGCGCCGCGCTCGACGAGCTGGGCCGTCAGGGCGTCTCGCCCGACGCCGACGTGATCTCGCTCGCGAAAGGGCTCGTGCCGCCGGACGGCACGCCGCCCACCGCGGCGCTTCAGCGCGTGTTCGGGTCCGAACGCGTGGGCTGCGTCGGTGGCCCCGCGCACGCACGCGAGATGGTCGAGGAGGGCGCTGGTCTCGTCTCCGCCTCGCTCTCGCCGCGCGTCGCGCGGCGCGTGGCTGAGGTCTTCCAGCGCGCCGGGCTCGTCTGCGAGGAGTCGTCCGACCCCGTCGGCGTCGAGCTCGCGGGGTGCGCCAAGAACGCCGCCGCCCTGGCCGCCGGGGCGACCGAGTCACAGGGCCTCAACGCCGCCGGGATGGCGGCCGCCGACATCTTCACCGAGGTCCTCGCGCTCGCCGAGCAGACCGGCGGGCGGGCGATCACCTTCGTCGGCCGCGCGGGCACCGGCGACCTCGTGGCCACCGCCCTCGCGCCCACCTCGCGCAACCGCAGCGCGGGCGAGCTGCTCGCCGAGGGCGTCGCGGCGCGTGACATACCGGAGCGCCTCGGACAGGCCTGCGAAGCGCTCGAGACCGTGCCGCTCCTCGCCCGCGCCACCGCCTCGGCGGGGGTGCCGGCGCCGGTCCTCTCCGCGCTCGCCCGGCTGATCGACGGCAGCCTGCCGCTCGACGAGTGGGTGGCGCTGGTGCGCGCTCGTCAGCCGGAGGCGGCGCGGAGGCGGCGCTTCGCGAGCTGGGTCAGGCGCGTATGGGCGCGCCTTCGAGGCAGGTCCGGCTAGCCCGGAAGCGTCGCCGAGAGGAGCGGCGAGGGCACCGCGACGTCGTCGGCGTCCGAGACCAGGAGGACGTCGATCTGCCGGTCGGACAGGATCGCGTCGACGCCCTCGATCTTCACCGGGTCGCCGTCGAGCCGCTCGACGCGCTCGATCCGGTGGTCCGAGCCGATGACCCCGACGGCCGAGCCCGCGCACTTGCCGTCCGGGCCCTCGGTCGCGGCGGCGAACACCAGGCGACCGTCGGGCAGCGAGTCGGCGTCCGAGAAGTTCAGCTCGATCCCGCCGATGTCGCCGAGCTCGAACTTCTGCACCTCGTCGAGCTCGCTGCTCTCGATCGCGAAGTCGGCGCTCAGCTCCGTGAGCACCAGCTCGAGCGACAGGTACGCGATCATGTTCTCACCGTCTTCCGAGTTCCCGCGCTGGAAGAGGGCGAGCCGATCGCCGGCCACCGCGACGCCCTCGATGTTGAGCTTGCCGGCGACGTGCTGCTCGAGGAACTCGTAGAGGTCGGACAGGTCGACGATGCGGGGGAAGCCGCGCAGCGCGCCGCTCTCGTCGAGCGACCAGGCGAACCCGCGGTCGCGCGAGTCGCCGCTCCCGGAGCCGAGCGCTAGCAGCGCCCCGTGCGGGTTGAAGCGGAACGGCGGGAGCACCGTGAGCGCCTCGAGGTCGGGCTTCTCCTGACTCCGCTCGCCGGAGTCGACCGGCAGGACGCCTTCGAAGAGGCGCACGAGCTCGCCCGGCTCCCCGCTCGAGAGCGAGAACACGGCGAGGTCCAGCTCGTCGTCGCCGACGACGTAAATGCAGTCGCCGCGGCGCACGAGCCCCGAGCCCGCGGTGAGGTGATTCGGCCTGCCCTCGACGGTGTTCGAGAGGGTCAGATCACGGAGCTTGCGGACTCGGATCACGCTCTCGGGACGGTAACAACCGCCGCTAGACTTGAGGCGTGAAGCAGGGAACGCACCCCGAGTACGTCGAGTCCCACGTCCGCTGCACGTGCGGCAACGAGTTCACGACGCGATCGACCCAGGGCGAGATCCACGTCGAGATCTGCTCGAACTGCCACCCGTTCTACACCGGGCGCCAGAAGCTCGTGGACACCGGCGGTCGCGTCGAGCGCTTCCGCCGCCGCGCCGCCAAGCGCCGCTCCGACGGAACGTCGTAGGCGGCGAAGAACCTAAGGGGCGCGCGCGATCGCGCCGATAGCATGCGTCAGGTGAGCGCGGCGGGCAGAAACGGCGGGCCGCCGACTCCGGTGCCCGCCCAGAAGGACGCCCCGATCGGTGGCCAGGCGGTCCTCGAGGGCGTGATGATGCGCGGCATCTCGACCTGGGCCGTCGCGGTGCGCAAGCCGGCGCCCGAGCAGCTGGCGGCCGAGGGCGGGATCGATCCGACCGAGCCCGCGCTCGGCGAGATCGAGGTGACGTCGGAGCCGCTCGTCTCGTGGACCAAGCGGCATCGCGCGCTCCGTCTGCCGGTGATCCGCGGCGTGGTCGCGCTCGCCGAGTCGCTCAAGATCGGCTTCAAGGCGCTCGGGATCTCGGCGAACGCCCAGGTGCCCGAGGGCGAGAAGGAGATCTCCGGCGGGACGTGGGCCGGCACGGTCGTGTTCGCGGTGCTCTTCGCCGTCGGCCTCTTCTTTCTCCTCCCGGTCGGGCTGACGAGCCTGTTCCGCGACTCGATCCCGAACTCGATCGTGTTCGTGGTGATCGAGAAGCTCATCCGGATCGCGATCTTCCTCGGCTACCTCTGGCTCATCTCGCGGATGCGCGACCTCCAGCGCGTCTTCGAGTACCACGGGGCCGAGCACAAGGTGATCCACAACTACGAGGCCGGGCTGCCGCTCGAGCCCGCCACGGCGCAGCGCTTTTCGCGGCTCCATCCGCGCTGCGGAACCAGCTTCCTCCTGATCGTGATGATCGTGGCCATCGTCGTCTTCGCGCCCCTGGGCACGCCGGAGTGGTACTGGCTGTTCGCCTCGCGCGTCGTCGGCATCCCGCTTATCGCGGGGCTCTCCTTCGAGGTGCTCAAGTGGTTCGGCCGCAACCGCACCAAGCGCTGGGCGCGGATCCTCATGGCGCCCGGGATGCAGCTCCAGAAGCTGACGACGCGCGAGCCGGACCTCTCCCAGCTTGCGGTGGCGATCACCGCGCTCGAGGCGGTGCTCGAGGTCGAGAATCCCGACCAGGCCTCCGCCGAGGACAAGGTCGGCATGGAGGTCGTGGCCTGACCCAGCGCTAGCCTCCGGCTCGATGGTCGAGAAGCTGGTCGAGCAGATCGAGAGCCGCTTCGCCGAGCTCTCCGAGCAGATGTCCGATCCGGAGGTGATCGGAGATCGCGCGCGCTACGCCGAGGTCGGGCGCGCCTACCGCGCGCTCGAGCCGGCGCACGGGCTCGCGACCGAGTACCGGCGCGTCGCGGACGACGCAGCCGGCGCGCGCGAGCTCCTGTCCGAGGACGGCGACGACGCCGAGGTGCGCGAGCTCCTGGAGGCCTCCGACGCCCGGCTCGCCGAGCTCGAGGCCGAGATCAGGCTCGCCATGCTCGAGCGCGACCCGAACGACGACAAGAACGTGATCGTCGAGGTCCGCGCCGGGACCGGGGGCGAGGAGGCCGGCCTGTTCGCCGGGGACCTCAATCGGATGCTCAGCCGCTACGCGGAGCGCCGCGGCTTCCGCGTCGAGCCCATGGCGGCGTCGGAGGGCGCCTACACGCTCGCCGTCAAGGGCGACGGCGCCTACAGCATCTTCAAGCACGAGGGGGGCACCCACCGCGTCCAGCGCGTGCCGGAGACCGAGTCCCAGGGCCGGATCCACACCTCCACCGCCACGGTCGCGGTGCTCCCGGAGGCCGAGGAGGTGGACGTCCGGATCGACCCGAGCGACCTCCAGGTCGACGTCTACCGATCCTCCGGGCCGGGTGGCCAGTCGGTCAACACGACCGACTCGGCGGTGCGCATCACCCACAAGCCGAGTGGACTCGTCGTCTCGATGCAGGACGAGAAGTCGCAGCTCCAGAACCGGGAGAAGGCGATGCGCGTGCTCCGTGCGCGCCTGTACGAGGCCCAGCTCGCGGCCCAGCAGGCCGAGCTCTCGGCCGAGCGGCGCTCGCAGGTCGGGACCGGCGAGCGCGCGGAGAAGGTCCGGACGTACAACTTCCCGCAGGATCGGGTCACGGATCACCGCGTCAAGCTCACGCGCGGGAACCTCGAGGGCGTGCTCGACGGACAGCTCGATGACTTCACCGCCGCGCTCGAGGCCGAGGAGCGCCGTCTCGCGCTCGAGCGCGAGGCCCTCGTGGAGGGCTGAGGCCGCGTGCCGGCCCGGGCGGAGGCGGTCGGCACCGCGGGGGACGCGGTCGCCGCCGCGGTCGCCGCGCTCGCGGCCGCCGGCTGCGAGTCGCCGCGCCTCGACGCCGAGCTCCTGATCGCCGACGCGGTCGGCGTGGGGCGCGCCGCGCTGATCGCCGACCCCGCCCTGCCCGTGCCCCCGCCGGCCGCGCGGCTCGCCATGGAGCGGGTCAGGCGGCGCGTCGTGCGCGAGCCGGTCGCCTACATCCTCGGCCGCAAGGGCTTTCGCCGCATCGAGCTGGCGGTGGACCCGCGCGTCCTGATCCCGCGGCCCGAGACCGAGCTGCTCGTCGAGGTGGCACGCGAGCTGGCGCCCCAAGGGGGCGCCGTGCACGACGTGGGGACCGGCTCGGGCGCCATTGCGCTCGCCTTGAGGGACGAGCGCCCCGACCTCGCGGTAAGCGCGTCCGATGCCTCGGCCGCCGCGATCGACGTCGCGCGCACGAACGCGGAGCGGCTCGGGCTTCCGGTCGATCTGAGCAGCGGGCCGGGCCTGCCGGCGAGCGCCGCAACGGTCGATCTGGTGGTGGCGAACCTCCCCTACGTCCGCGAGGACGAGTGGTCGGGCCTCCAACCCGAGATCGCCCGCTACGAGCCGCGCGACGCCCTCGTGGGAGGCGGTCCGGACGGGCTCGACTCGATCCGCGCGCTCGTCGCGAGCCTCCCCGGCGGGATCGCCGTCGCGCTCGAGCACGCCCCCGACCAGGCGGAGGCGGTCATGGCGCTGCTCGACGAGGCGGGGACGCACCGCGACCTCTCGGGACGTCCGCGGGTCACCGCCGGCCGCGCACGGTAGGGACCATGACGTCGGATGATGTGGCGACGTTCGAGCGCTGCATCGCAGTCGGGGGCGTAGCGTTGTTTCCCGCCGACACCGTCTACGGGCTCGCGACCGACCCCGACTCGCGCGAGGGAGTGGAGCGCATCTACCGGCTCAAGGGAAGGCCGCCCGCGCGCCCCGCCGCCGTGATGTTCTTCCAGCTCGCGCTGGCGCTCGCGGCGCTCCCCGAGCTCGGGGAGCGCACGCGCGCGGCGCTCGGGCGCGTGCTGCCGGGCGCGGTGACCCTTCTGCTCGCCAACCCGGAGCGCCGCTTCCCGCTCGCCTGCGGGCCGCAGCCCGAGGTCCTCGGCATCCGCGTGCCGGCTCTCGACGGCGCGCTCGAGCCGCTCTCGGTGGCGACCTGGCCCGTCTTGCAGTCGAGCGCCAACCGCTCGGGGGCCGCCGATGCGCGCCGCCTGAGCGACGTGCCGGCCTCGATCCGGCGCGGCGTCGACCTTCGGCTGGACGCGGGCGACCTGCCCGGCACGCCGTCGTCGGTGGTTGACCTCACGGACTACGAGGACGGCGGCGAGTACCGGGTCGTGCGCAGCGGCGCCGTGTCCCCGGACCGGCTCGCCGCCCTGCTCTGACACGGTGACGAGGCTCGCCGCCCCCGTTGGTACGGTGAGCGAGTGCCCGGCGAGATCCCAAATGACTACTTCCAGCGGCCGGTCGCCGAGGTCGATCCGGCGATCGCCGAGGTGCTCGAGGACGAGCTGAGGCGCCAGGACGCGACGCTCGAGATGATCGCGTCCGAGAACTTCGCGCCCCAGGCCGTGCTCGACTGCCAGGGCTCGGTGCTCACGAACAAGTACGCCGAGGGCTACCCCGGCAAGCGCTACTACGGCGGCTGCGAGTACGTGGACGTGGCGGAGCAGCTCGCGATCGATCGGGCGAAGGAGCTCTTCGGCGCCGACCACGCCAACGTGCAGCCGCACTCGGGCGCGCAGGCGAACGCCGCCGCCTACCACGCGCTCCTCCAGCCGGGCGACGGAATCCTGGGGATGCAGCTCGACCACGGCGGCCACCTGACGCACGGGATGAAGATCAACTTCTCCGGCCGCCTCTACGCGATCACGGCCTACGGCGTGCGCCGCGAGGACTCGCGCGTGGACATGGAGCAGGTCGCGCGGCTCGCACACGAGCACCGGCCGAAGGTCGTTCTCGCCGGCTGGTCCGCCTACCCGCGCCAGCTCGACTTCGCCGCATTCCGCGAGATCGCGGACTCGGTCGGCGCCTTTCTGGTCGTCGACATGGCGCACTTCGCCGGCCTCGTGGCCGCGGGCGAGCATCCGAGCCCGGTGCCGTACGCCGACGTCGTCACGACGACCGTGCACAAGACGCTCGACGGTCCGCGCGGCGGCCTGATCCTGTGCCGCGAGGAGCACGCGAAGAAGATCAACTCGGCCGTCTTCCCCGGCCAGCAGGGCGGGCCGCTCATGCACGTGATCGCGGCCAAGGCGGTGGCGCTCCGCGCCGCCGCGAGCGAGACGTTCGCCGAGCGCCAGCGGCGGACGCGCGCCGCGGCGGTCATCCTCGCCGAGGAGCTGGGGAGCGCGGGGGTGAACGTGCTCACCGGGGGGACCGACGTGCATCTGGTCCTCGTGGACCTGCGCGACTCCGACCTCGACGGACAGCAGGCCGAGGACCGGCTTGACAGCATCGGGATCACCGTCAATCGCAACGCGGTCCCCTTCGACCCACGTCCTCCGGCGGTCTCCTCGGGCCTGCGGATCGGCACGCCGGCGCTCGCGACGCGGGGCTTCGACCTGGACGACTTCCGGGAGGTCGGCCGCGTGATCGCGGCGACGCTCACCGGCGACCTCGGGGACGGGGAGCGCGCCGAGCTCCGCGCTCGCACGCGCGCTCTGGCGGAGCGCCATCCGCTCTATGCGGAGCTGCGCGGCGCGGCCTCGCCGCCGCTCGTGAGGGCCTGACTCCCGAGCCGCTCTTCGAGCTGGACCAGGTCTCCGCCACGCGTGGCGAGCGTGCGGTCCTGCGCGACCTCGACCTGCGGCTCGATCGCGGCGCCACCGCGATCCTCGGCCCGTCCGGCGCCGGCAAGTCCACGCTCCTGAGGCTGCTCAACCGGCTCGCCGATCCCGACTCGGGGGCGATTCGCTTCCACGGGGAGGAGCTTGGGTCGCTCGACGTCCTCGAGCTGCGCCGCCGAGCCTGTCTCGTGCCACAGCTACCCGCGCCCCTCCCGGGCACCGTGGCGTCCAACGTCGGCGCGGGGCCGCGCATGGCGGGCCGCGAGGCCGACGTGCCCCGCGCGCTGCGCCTCGCCGGCCTTGGGGACGGCTTCGCCGAGCGCCCGGTCGAGCGCTTGTCGGTCGGCGAGCAGCAGCGCGTGATGCTCGCGCGAGCGCTGGCGCTCGAGCCTGAGGTGCTCCTGCTCGACGAGCCGACGGCGGCGCTCGACGAGGAGGCGAAGGCCGGCGTGGAGGCGACGCTCGCCGAGCTCGAGCGCGACCTCGGGATCTCGACCATCCTCGTGACGCACGAGCGCGCGCAGGCGCGGCGCCTAGCGCGCCGCACCGTCCAGCTGCGCGACGGTCGGGTGGAGGGGGCGGAGTGAGCCCGGGGATCGACGTCTCGCTCGGCGAGGTCGCGGCGAGTCTCGCGCTTGTCGCGATCGCGGCCGCGGTCTCGCTCTTCAGGCGGGCCGAGCTCGAGGGCGACCTCGGGATCGCCGTGCTGCGCTCGTTCCTGCAGCTCACCGCGATCGGCTACGTGATCCAGGCGATCTTCGACGTGGACAGCCCGTGGCTCGTCGCCCTGCTCCTCGCCGTCATGGTCGGTTTCGGAGCGTTCACGGCGCGTCGGCGCGCGCGGGGCGTCCCTGGCGCGCTGGGTCCGCTCGTGCTCTCGCTTTCCGTCGCCGCCGCTGTGACGCTCGGGCTCGTGCTCGCGCTCGGAGTCTTCGAGGCGGAGCCGCGCTACGTGGTGCCGGTCGGCGGCATGGTGATCGGCAACGCCATGACCGCCGCCGCCGTCTCGCTCAATCGGCTGGCCGACGAGGTCGCCTCCTCCGCCGGCCAGATCGAGGCGACCCTCGCCCTGGGCGCCACGGCGGGCGAGGCGGCGAGCGGCCTCGTCACGCGCAGCCTGCGCTCGGGCATGATCCCGCTCGTCGACTCCACGAAGACGACCGGGATCGTCTTCTTCCCGGGTGCGATGGTGGGCATGCTGCTTGCGGGCGCGGAGCCGATCGACGCCGTCCGCCTACAGCTGATCCTGCTGTGGTCGCTGCTCGGGAGCGTCTCGCTGGCGGCGGTGCTCGCCACCACGCTCGCCTACCGGGGGTTCTTCACTGGCGCGCACCAGCTCCGCGAGGCCGCGCTGCCGGCCGACGGATGAGCGCGGCGCCCACCGGGCGCGCCCGGTGGCCCAGCTACGCTGAAACGAGACGATGAACGAGCTCGACGCCCTTCTCGCGTTCCTCGTCGCGGCCGTCGTCGCGCTCGTGGCCACCCCGCTCACCGCCCGGCTAGCGAGGCGCGTCGGGGCCGTGGACCATCCACGGGAGCGCGGGCTCGGCGACCGCGCCACGCCGCGACTCGGCGGCCTCGCGATCCTCGCGGGCGCGCTGGCGGCCGGAGCGGTGTTCCTGGCCGGCGACGGTGAGATGCGCGGGGTCCTTCTCGGGGGGGCGGCGATCGCGCTGATCGGATCGATCGACGACACGATCGACCTCTCGCCGCCGATCAAGCTCCTCGGCCAGGTGGGGGCCGCGGCGATCCCCGTTCTCTCCGGCGTCCAGGTCCAGACGTTCACGCTGCCCTTCGTCGGCGGGATCAACCTCGGCGACGCGGCGATACCGATCACGCTCCTCGGCTTCGTCGCCGTGATGAACGTCGTCAACTTCACGGATGGCGTGGACGGGCTCGCCGCAGGCGTCTGCACGATCGCGGCGGCGACCTTCGCGATCATCGCCCTCTCGCTCGACCGGTTCGAGGCCGGGACGCTCGCGGCGCTCACTGCGGGAGCCGCGATCGGTTTCCTGTGGCACAACTTCCACCCCGCCTCCGTCTACATGGGCGACTCCGGCTCGAACCTGCTCGGGCTGCTGCTCGCAGCCGTGGCGATCCAGGGCGTGCTGAAGACGGCGGCCGCCGTCGCGCTCTTCTTCCCGCTCGCGATCCTCGCCGTGCCGATCCTCGACTCGGGCTTCGTGATCGCGAAGCGCATCAAGTACCGGCGCCCCGTCTACGCCGCCGACCGTTGGCACTTCCACCACCGATTCTCGAACATCGGCTTCTCGCAGCGCCGCACGGTGCTCTATCTGTACGCGTGGACGCTGACGCTCGCCGCGCTCGCGCTCGTGCTGCGCTTCGTCCCGTACTCCGACGACATGGGCCACTTCTACGCCGGCTGGACAGCGGTGGTCATTGGCTTCGGCCTCGTGGCGGTGGCCGCGAGCGTCTACCTCGTGTACGTGCTCGAGATCCTCAAGTTCCGCCGCTTCCGCACCCGCCAGCTGCGGCGTGAGGCGATCCGCCACGGCGAGGCGCCGCCGGCCGAGCCCGCGATCGAGGCCGAGGTCGAGCGCGAGGTCGAGACGGGCGACTTCGAGGCCGTGGGCCGCTGACCCGCGGCCCCGATCTCGCCGCCACCGGCTAGAACAGCGAGCGCTGGGCGTTCACCGCGCGCCGCGCGCGTTCGGGACCGGTCGGCGCCGGGTCGCGCGCGGACGCGCCGTCGACTCCCCGAAAGCGCCTTGCCCGCCGCGGGCGCCCCCCACTGGCGAGCTCGCTCAGGCGCGAGCGCTCCTCGGGCGGCGCGTAGGCCCCGCGCCGGTAGAGCTGTTCGTAGCGAGGCACCAGGTCCGGCCGCTGAGAGCGGAGCCAGTCGAAGAAGATCTCCCGGACCTCGCCGCGCAGGTGGAGCGCGATGCCGCCGACGTCGACGGCCCCGGCCTCGTCGGCGAGCTGCAGGATTCGCTCGACCTGCTCCGGGGCGTCGTTGATGCCCGGCATGAGCGGCGCGATCAGGACGCCGGTGGGTATCCCGGCGCGGTTGAGCTCCGCCACCGCCTCGAGCCGCGCGCGCGGATTGGGCGTATGCGGCTCGGTTTGGCGCCACGCGCGCTCGTCGAGGGTCGGCACCGACAGGTTCGCGGTCACCTCCGCGCGCGTCGCCACGTCCTTGAGCAGGTCGAGGTCGCGGAGCACGAGCGGCGACTTCGTGAGCACCGAGCACGGGGTGGCGCTGTCGCGGAGCGCCTCCCAGATCCCGGGCATCAGCCGGTAGCGGCCCTCGACCCACTGGTAGGGATCGGTGTTCGTCCCCATCGCCACGTGCTCCCGCTTCCAGCTCGGCCGCGCGAGCTCGGTCCGCAGGACCTCGGGAGCGTTGACCTTGACGACGATCTCGCGCTCGAAGTCCCGGCCCGCGTTCAGGTCGAGGTACTTGTGGGTGGGGCGCGCGAAGCAGTAATTGCACGCATGACTGCATCCCCTATACGGATTAATCGTCCACCGGAACGGCATGCGGGACGCCTTCGGCACCCGGTTCAGCGCCGAGCGGGCGCGGACCTCGTAGAAGCGCGTGTCGAGCGCCTCCGGCGCGTCGAAGGTGCGGACCACCGCGGGGTCGCGGTAGCCGGGGAGCCGATGCTCCTCCTCGGCCTCGACGGTCAGGTTGCTCCAGCGCACGAACGTATGTTCGCATGCGAGCCGGACGGGGCGGGTGTCCGGGCAAGCATCCTGCCTAGAACCCGCATAGCGAACTCAGGGCAGGATGCGTGCTCTGCTATTGCCCTACCGCGCCTCGCCCGCCACCGTCACGACCAGCTCCCGCCCAGACGCCGAGTCGCGGTGCTCGCAGAGGTAGATGCCCTGCCACGTTCCGAGCGCGAGCCGCCCGCTGGTGACCGGGATCGTGACCGAGCTCCCGAGCAGCGCCGCCTTGACGTGGGCGGGCATGTCATCCGATCCCTCGATCGTGTGGGTCCAGAACGGCGCGTCCTCGGGCACGGCGGAGTCGAACCAGGCCGCGAAGTCGCGCAGGACGTCGCGGCTCGCGTTCTCATTCAGGGTCAGCGAGGCGGAGGTGTGGCGGATGAAGACGTGTGCGACCCCGACATCGACGTCGGCCAGCTCCGGCAGGGCGTCCTCGACCTCACGCGTGACGAGGTGGAAGCCGCGCTCGAAGGGAGGCAGCCGAATCTCGCGCTGGAGCCACATGCGGCTGTGCGCGCCGCGGCGCTACTGGCCCGGGCCGGACGACGAGCCGGTGCCCTGCGTCCCGCCCGTTCCCGGTCCCCCTGGGCCCTCGCCGGTGCCGTCGCCCGGATCCTCGCCATCGCCGGGGTCTGGGACCGGGTCCTCGTCCACCGGGTCGATGTCCTGATCCTCGTCCCCGCTCGGCCCCTCGTCGGCCGGCTGCTTCGGCTCCTCCTCCTCGACCGGCTCCGGCTTAGGCTCGCTCTGCTGGTCGCCGCCTCCGGACGAGCTCGAGGCGTCAGTGGCCGGCGCGGGTGACGGCGACGACTGCACCGCGGGGACCGGATCCTCGTTATTGCCGCCGTTGTCGCGGTTCTTCTCGTTCCCCCTCGTATCCCCCCGGTCCTCGTCGGCCGAGGGTGGCGGGGCGGGCGGCGGCTCGTCCCCGCCCGGCAGGGCCCACGCCACCGCGCCGGCGAGGAGCAGCGCGACTCCCGCCGCCGCCGCGAGCGACCGCGCCCGCGGGAACCGCGCGAGCAGGCCGGGTCGATCGACGGCGCCGCCGGCGAGCGCGGTCGACAGCTTGGAGGCGAGCTCGCCGGCGCTGGCGGGGCGCTCCGCCGGGTCGGTCGCCATGGACCGTCGCAGTAGCCGCGCGGCGTCGGGCGGCGCATCCGACCACGCGTCGCGAAGGTCGGGTGCCTCCTCCGTCGTCACGCGATGGGCGATCTCGAGCGGAGTGCGCCCGTTCCACGCGCGCGACCCGGCCAGGGCCTCGAACGCGACGGCGGCGAGCGCGTAGACGTCGGCCGCCGGTCCGATCTCGCCGCCCTTGAGCTGCTCGGGCGCCATGTAGGAGGGGGTGCCGAGGACCGAGCCGCTGCGCGTGATCTGGGTCTGCTCGGTGGCCGTCGCGATCCCGAGGTCGGCGAGCTTCGTGCCCTCCTCGCCGAGCAGGACGTTCGCCGGCTTCACGTCGCGGTGGACGACGCCGGCCGCGTGCGCGTGGTCGAGCGCCGCCGCGACCTCGCTCACGATTCCGGCGACGTGCTCGGGAGGGAGCGCGCCGCGCGCGAGCGCGCGGGAGAGGGTCGGACCGTCGACGTACTCCATGACCACCAGCACGCCCTCGGCGTCGATGGCGGTGTCGTAGACGGAGACGATGCCCCGGTGGCTGAGCGACGCGCCGACCTTGGCCTCGCGCTGCAGCCGCTGGGCCATCTCGGCCGGACTGTCAGCGTGGAGCCGCTTGATCGCGACCGGTCGGCCCAGCCGCTCGTCCTCGGCGAGGTACACCGACGCCATCCCGCCCACGCCCAGCTGGCGGATCACGCGGTAGCGGTCCGCGAGCAGGCGATCGGCCGCCGACTGGGGGAGGGACACGGTGAGGGCTGGATCGGACTCCACGGCGATCGCTCCAGGGTAGCTGTATCAGCCGCACAGGCGGCCCGATCCCGGTCGCCGGGAAGCCCGCGAGCGGACTGTCACAAACTTGTTACAAGCACCCCCGCTGGTATACAGTGCCGCCCCCCGGCGGAGCCGCGGGACGCCGCCGTCCCCGAGGTCGGACCAAAGTGGTCTCTCCGTCTCCCAGGCGACCCTGAATGCACAACGAGCACGACCAGCATGACGAAGCGGCCGCGCAGCGATCCTGCGGCCGCCGGCTTCACGTTGCTGGCGACGATCATCCTCTGCACCGGGGTCGGCCTCGGTCTCGGGCTGCTCGTAGGCGCACCTGTTCCGCTCGTCCTGGCCGGCGTCTTCGTCGGATCGATCGCCGGCTTCGCCCTTGTCTACGCACGCTATAAGGACATCTGAGGCGGGCGTCCGCGACCCGGCTGCCACGAAGCCCGCCGACCGCGGGCCAGGGACGGACGGCGACGACCCGCCGGGGCTCCTGCGCGCGTTCCGCTACCTCGACCTCGCGATCCTTGCGCTCGCGCTCCCGATCTTCCTGCTCGCCGGGCTCCCGCTGCTCGGCTGGGGCGCCACGGCCGCCGCGTGGCTCGCCCAGCGCGGGATCCGCGCGCTGATCGAGCGCCGCGTCCGCGAGACCGAGGATCCGCGCACGCTGGTCGGGCTCACCGCGGCGAGCATGATCATGCGCGGCTGGCTGATGGCGCTCACGATCTTCGGCGCGGGGCTGATCGAGAACGACGCCGGGCTCTCGGCCGCGATCCTCGCGATCGTGCTGTTCACGGTCTTCCTTTCGAGCGAGATGATCCTGAGGCCGTTCGGCCCGACCGGGCCCCCGCGCGCTAAGTCGGGCGCCCGATGAGCAGGCGCAACAAGGTCCTGCTGGCCGCGGGCGTCTTCCTGCTGCTCATCATCATCGTCGGCGCCCTCTTCGGGAGCGAGGGCAAGAACGAGGCCTTCCAGCCGCAGGAGGAGTTCAAGCTCGATCCCTGGATCGCGCTCCAGATCGGGCCGATCGACATGAGCTTCAACAAGGCGGTGCTCTACCTGCTGATCGCCTGCGTGGCCACGACCGTGACGATGGTCTACATCGCGAGGCGCATGCAGGCGAGCCCGAATCGCGTCCAGACCGCGCTCGAGGCGGCCTACGACCTGACGCGCAACCAGATCACCCGCAACAACATGTCCGACAAGATGGCGACGAAGTGGTTCGCCTTCACCGCGACGCTCTTCTTCTTCATCTGGTTCTCGAACATGATCGGCTACATACCGCTGCCGATCAACGATCACGAGCCGGTCCACATCTTCGGCCTGGAGGTCCCGTCGCTCGCGCTCTACGCGGCCACCGCGAACCTCTCCGTGCCGCTGATGCTCACGCTGATCGTCTGGTTCTCGTACCACGTCGAGGGGATCCGGGCCAAGGGCTTCGTCGGCTACCTGAAGGGCTGGATCCCGGCCGGCACCCCGAACGCGATGAAGCCGATCCTGTTCGGCATCGAGGTGATCTCGCAGTTCGTCCGGATCATCTCGCTGTCCGTCCGGCTGTTCGCCAACATCCTCGCCGGCCACCTGCTCATCCTGTTCATGGGCGGCGGCCTCGTCGTGCTCCTCGGGCTGGCGGCGCTCGGGGTCCTCACACTGCCGGTCGCGGTCGTCTTCTTCCTGTTCGAGGTCGGCCTGATCGCGACGCTTCAGGCGTTCATCTTCGCAACACTCGCGTCCATCTACCTCGGCGAAGCCACCGCCGCGGGCCACTAAAGGAGAGTCTCAATGGAAGAGCTCACGTCCACCGTCCTCTACCTCGCCCAGGCGGCCGATCCGTCCGCGGGGCAGAAGTCGATCGCGCTAGGCATCGGCGCCGGCCTCGGCACGATCGGGCCGGGCATCGGCGTCGGCTACATCTTCGGCAAGGTGATCGAGTCGGTGACGCGTCAGCCCGAGATGCGCGAGGAGATCACGAGCATCCAGTGGCTCGGGTTCGCCCTCACCGAGGCGATCATCTTCTACGCCTTCATCTTCGGGCTGATCGCGTTCTTCCTCTAGGCCGAAGGTGCGCGCACTCCTAGCCATAGCCACGCTCGCGCTGGCGCTTGCCCTGGCGGCGCCGGCGATCGCGCAGGAGGGCGGCGGGGGCGAGGGCGGCGCACCGCCGCCCGCGCCGACCGAGCCACCGCCCCCGCCGGGCGCCCCGCCCGAGGGCGAGGCGCCGCCGCCGGCGGAGGAGGAGAGCGGCAACTTCCTGGTGTCGCCCAACCTCGGCCTGATGATCTGGACCTTCCTCGCGTTCGGGATCACGCTGCTCATCCTCAGGAAGGCCGCGTTCCCGCGCATAGCGGAGGCGCTCGACAAGCGGCGGCGCGCGATCGACGAGTCGATCGAGGCGTCGGAGCGGACTCGCAAGGAGGCCGACGAGATCCTGGCCGAATACCGCGAGCGCCTGAGCGAGGCGCGCGAGCAGGCGGAGGACATCGTGGCGCGCGCGCGGAAGGCGGCCGACCGCGTCGAGTCCGAGGCCAAGCAGGAGGGCCAGCAGCAGCGCGAGGAGCTCGTCGAGCGCGCGCGGCGCGAGATCCAGACCGAGACCCAGCGCGCGCTGCGCGAGCTGCGCGGCGAGGTGGCCGACCTGACGGTGATGGCGACCGAGCGGGTGACGCGCAAGTCGCTCGACGACGACGACCATCGCCGGCTGGTGGACGAGGCGCTGAGCGACCTCGACTTCTCCTCGCTCGGGCGCGCCCAGGAGGACGGCGGCGGATCGTCGAACGGTGCGGAGGGGAGCGGCGAGCGCTCCGGCTCGCGCGAGAGCGGAGGCTGATGGAGGAGATCGCAAACGTCTATGCGCGCTCGCTGTTCGAGGTCGCCCGCGAGCAGGGCATCCTCGACAAGGTGCGCGACGAGCTCGGCGAGTTCGCCGACGCCCTGTCGGAGAGTCGCGAGCTCCAGGTCTTCCTGTTCTCGCCGTACTTCTCGTCGCAGGAGAAGAAGGACGGGATCGGGCGCATCGTGGACGGCGCGGACGAGCACTTCACCCGGTTCCTGGAGCTGCTCGCCGAGCGGCACCGCATGCCGGCGCTGTTCAGGATCAGGCGCAACTTCGACGACCTCTGGGCGCGCGAGAACCGGCTCCTCTCGGCCTCGGTCACGAGTGCCGTCGAGCTCGACGAGAAGACGATCAAGGGGATCGGCAAGCGCATCCAGGAGGAGACCGGTCGCCGCGTAGAGTTGACGAGCGAGGTGGACCCCGACGTGCTCGGCGGCATCGTCGTGCGCGTGGGGAACACGATCATCGACGCGAGCGTCCGGAGCCGTCTGGAGCGGCTTCGCAAGCAGGTGGCCAGCGCCGCCTGAGGGCGGGCCCAACTCAGTCACGCCAAGGAGAGACCCACAGCGATGCAGATCAAGCCCGACGAGATAACGAGCATCCTCAAGGAGCGGATCGAGGGGATCGGCGAGGACGGCCAGGCGGACCTCTCCGAGGTCGGCTCCGTCCTGTCGGTGGCCGACGGGATCGCTCGCATCCACGGCCTCGACAACTGCATGTCGCTCGAGCTGCTCGAGCTGCCGCACGACGTCACCGGTTTGGCGCTCAACCTCGAGGCCGACAACGTGGGCGCGGTGCTCTTCGGCGACTGGGACAAGATTGAGGAGGGCAACACCGTCAAGCGCACGGGCGAGCTGCTCGACGTTCCGGTGGGCGAGGGGCTCCTCGGACGGATCGTCGACCCGCTCGGGCGCCCGCTCGACGGCAAGGGGGAGGTGCGGACCGAGGGCGTCCGGCCCGCCGAGTTCCGCGCCCCCGGGATCGTCCAGCGCCAGCCGGTGAAGGAGCCGATGCTCACCGGACTCAAGGCGATCGACTCGATGACCGCGATCGGCCGTGGCCAGCGCGAGCTGATCATCGGCGACCGCCAGACCGGCAAGACCGCGATCGCGATCGACGCGATCATCAACAACCGCGACAAGGACATGGTCTGCGTCTACGTGGCGATCGGCCAGCGGATGTCCACGGTCGTCGACGTGGCGCAGCGGCTCGACGAGCACGACGCGCTCGACCACACGATCATCGTCGCGGCGCCGGCCGACGAGGCCGCGCCGATCAAGTACATGGCGCCCTACGCGGGCTGCGCGATGGGCGAGCACTTCCTCTACAACGGAAAGCATGCGCTCGTCATCTACGACGACCTGACGAAGCACGCCTACGCGTATCGGCAGCTCTCGCTGCTCCTGCGCCGGCCGCCCGGCCGTGAGGCGTACCCGGGCGACGTCTTCTACCTCCACTCGCGCCTCCTCGAGCGCGCGGTCAAGCTCTCCGACGACCTCGGGGGCGGCTCGCTCACGGCGCTGCCCATCATCGAGACCCAGGCCGGCGACGTCTCGGCGTACATCCCGACGAACGTCATCTCGATCACCGACGGGCAGATCTTCCTCCAGCAGGACCTCTTCCTGGCGGGCACGCGACCGGCGATCAACGTGGGCATCTCGGTGTCGCGAGTCGGCGGCAACGCCCAGCAGAAGCCGATGAAGAAGGTCGCCGGCAAGTTGCGGATCGATCTCTCCCAGTACCGCGAGCTGGAGTCGTTCGCACAGTTCGGCTCGGAGCTCGACGCCGAGACCCAGCAGACGCTGAAGCGCGGCGAGCGGCTCGTGAGCACGCTGAACCAGAACGAGCTGAGCCCGATGACGATCGAGGACCAGGCCGCCGCCATCTATTCCGGCACGGGTGGCTACCTGGACCGAATCAAGGTCGAGCGGATCTCGGACTTCCACGAGGCGATGCTCCAGCGGCTCCACTCCGAGCAGGACGACCTGATGCAGAAGATCGCCGCCGGCGACTGGGACGACTCGATCGAGGCGAAGCTGGGCGACGCGATCGCCGAGGCGATCGACGACTTCGGCGCCGACTTCGACGAAGAAGGAGAGCCGATCGAGCGCGGGGAATCGGAGCGAATCGGCGACGAGGAGGAGCGGCAGAAGCCGGGGAGGACCAGCGAAGATGAGGATGGCGGGTCGCAGGACGCAGGTGGCAGGAGCGAGGGCTCGGACGAGGACGAAGACCCCGAGCAAGAGGAAGACACGGAACGGGAGAAGGCGAACGCGTGACGTTGCCGAGCGGCGAACGGGCGACCTGCGACCTGCGACCTGCGACCTGAACCCGCGACCTGCGACCTGCGACCTAAGCAATGGCCTCTCAAAAAGAAATCAAGAACCGCATCAGCTCGGTGAAGAACATCAACAAGATCACGCGGGCGATGGAGATGGTCGCCGCGGCGCGGCTGCGCCGCGCCGAGCAGCGGATCGAGGCGCTGCGCCCCTACGCCGATGCCATCCGCCGCATGACGCGGCGCGCCGTCCAGGCGGCCGAGAGCATCCCGAGCCTGCCGCTGCTCGAGGAGCACGAGTCCGAGAACCGCGTCGGCATTCTGCTCGTGACCGGCGACCGCGGCCTGGCCGGCGCGTTCAACTCGCAGATCATCCGCGCCGGCACGGCGCGCGCCCGCGAGCTGGAGCGCGAGGGCAAGGAGGTCGTCTGGTACGCGTCGGGGCGCCGCGGCGCGTCGTCGCTCAGCTTCCGCGGAGTGGACGTGGCCGGCGCCTACACGGGCTTCACCGACCGTCCCGCGTTCTCCGACGCGCGCGACATCGCGAGCGGGCTGATCTCGGGCTACACGGATGGAAACGTCGACCGCGCCGAGATCTTCTACAACGGCTACGTCTCGGCGATGAACCAGGACGTGCGGCATGAGACGCTGCTGCCGCTTCAGGAGGCGCAGGCGTTCGGGGCAGAGGACGATTCGGACCAGGACGACGGGGATGGCGGGTCGCAGGACGCAGGTGGCAGGGGTGAGGGCTCTGGCGGGGGCGAGGGTCCCGACCATTCCCGGTCGCTCTGGATCTACGAGCCGGGGCCCGAGGAGATCCTCGAGCGGCTCGCGCCCGACTACGTCGAGATATCGATCTACCGCGCTCTGCTCGAGTCGACCGCTTCCGAGCACGGCGCGCGCATGACCGCGATGCGCAACGCCTCGGAGAACGCCTCCGAGCTGATCGACGACCTGACGCTCGAGGCCAACCGCCAGCGCCAGGCCGAGATCACACAGGAGCTCATGGAAGTCGTGGCCGGAGCCGAGGGCGTCTAGGCCTCGGCCATATTGATCAGGAGGAACAGCGTGGAAGCCAGCACCGAAGAGAAGAAGGACAGCGCCACGACCGAGGACGCCCCCGCCGGGAACGGCGGCGAGGGCGCAGCGGCTACCGGCCGCGTCGAGGAGGTCCGCGGCGTCGTGATTGACGTGGCGTTCGCGACCGACGAACTGCCCGACATCAACACCGCGCTCGAGATCGAGCTGGACCTCCCGGGAGGCGGGGACGGCGGCTTCGCGACTTCCGGCGCCCGCTCGGACGGCGAGCTCGACGCCGAGAGCCAGGCGCTCTACGACCTCTCGGTCAAGCGCGGCATCTCTAACGAGGAGATCGCGCAGCTCCTCGGGAGCGACGAGGACACGGTCTCGAAGCGCGTCGAGGAGCTCAGGCGCCGGATCGACGACGACGGCGAGTCGTCGGAGGATGACGAGGGCGACGAGAAGCCCTCCGGCGACACGTACAAGCTCGTGTGCGAGGTCCAGCAGCACCTCGGCGACGACCGGCTCCGGGCGGTCGCGATGGGCTCGACCGACGGGCTCTCACGCGGCGCGGAGGTCGTGTCCACCGGACAGCCGATCACCGTCCCCGTGGGCGACGCCACGCTCGGGCGCCTCTTCAACCTGCTCGGCGACACGATCGACGAGCAGGGCCAGATCGAGGGCGGGGAGCGCTGGCCGATCCACCGCCCCGCCCCGAGCGTCGAGGACCTGACGCCCACGCGCGAGATCTACGAGACCGGCATCAAGGTCATCGACCTGCTCGCCCCGTACGCGAAGGGCGGCAAGGTCGGCCTGTTCGGCGGCGCCGGCGTCGGCAAGACGGTGCTGATCCAGGAGCTGATCCACAACATCGCCCAGGAGCACGGCGGACTCTCGGCGTTCTGCGGCGTGGGCGAGCGCTCGCGCGAGGGGAACGACCTCTGGCTCGAGATGAAGGAGTCCGGCGTCCTCGACAAGACGATCCTCGTCTTCGGCCAGATGAACGAGCCTCCGGGCGCGCGCATGCGAGTCGGGCTGTCGGGGCTCACCATGGCCGAGTACTTCCGTGAGCAGGGCGGCCAGGACGTGCTGCTCTTCATCGACAACATCTTTCGCTTCGTGCAGGCGGGCTCGGAGGTCTCGGCGCTGCTCGGGCGGATGCCCTCGGAGGTCGGCTACCAGCCCACGCTCGAGACCGAGATGGGCCAGCTCCAGGAGCGGATCACCTCTACGAGCCAGGGATCGGTCACGTCGATCCAGGCGATCTACGTGCCGGCGGACGACCTCACCGACCCGGCGCCCGCGTCGGTGTTCGCGCACCTGAACGCCACCACGACGCTGTCGCGGTCGATCTCGGAGAAGGGCATCTACCCGGCCGTCGACCCGCTCGACTCGACCTCGACGATCCTCAAGCCCGACATCGTGGGCGAGGAGCACTTCAAGGTCGCGAACGACGTCAAGGAGACGCTCCAGCGCTACAAGGAGCTCCAGGACATCATCGCGATCCTCGGGATCGACGAGCTCTCCGACGAGGACAAGGTCACCGTCCAGCGCGCGCGGAAGATCGAGCGCTTCCTGTCACAGCCGTTCTTCGTCGCGGAGGCGTTCACCGGGACCGAGGGCAAGTACGTGCCGATCGACGAGACCGTGCGCAGCTTCAAGGAGATCGTCGAGGGCAAGCACGACGACATCCCGGAACGCGCGTTCCTGCTGCAGGGAACCATTGACGATGTGGTGTCGGAGGCAAAGCAGGGTGGGGATGAGGAAGAGGAATCGGAGGAGCAGAGCTCCGATGACGAGGGAGAGGACAGCTAGGTGGCAGGTCGCAGGTCGCAGGTCGCAGGAGTGATCGATCGGCGGAGCTTCGGTCACGCTTCGAGGCTGCCTGACGGCCTGAACCCCAGCCCTGCCACCTGCCACCTGCCACCTGCGACCTCGCCGAAGGCGCGCTAATGGCCCGCACCAAGTTCCCCGTCGAAGTCCTCACCCCCGAAGGGGAAGTATTCAATGATGAAGTGGAGATGGTCTCCACGCGCACCGCGACCGGCTCGATCGGGGTGCTCGCCAACCACGCTCCGCTGATGGCGATCCTCGACCCCACCGAGCTGCGTCTCTACCGCTCGGAGTCGGAGGTCATCCGCTTCGCCCAGGGCGAGGGTTACCTCCAGGTCGTGGACAACAGCGCGCTGGTGCTCGTCGAGGAGGCGATCGCCCCGGACGACCTCGAGCAGTCGGACCTCGAGGGACGCCTGCGCGAGGCTCGCGAGGCGATGGACCGAGCTGAGGAGAACAGCGAGGAGCGCCGCCATGCCGAGCGCGACGTGCGCCGGTACGAGGCCTTCATGGAGGTCGCGGGGTCGTCCTAGCGGCCGTGCGGCGGCTGCCCGCGCCCGAGCTCGCGCGTCGCGAGCCGGCGCTGTTCGGGCTCGCAGCGCTCGCGGCGCTCGCGTACGCGTCGTTCTCGGTGCTGCGGCACTGGCACTACGGCAGCTTCGCGTTCGACCTCGGGATCTTCGACCAGGCGATCTGGCACTACAGCCGCTTCGAGGTCCCTGAGACGACGATCGTCGGGCTCCCGAGCTTCCTCGGCGACCACCTGCACCCGATCCTCCTCCTGCTCGTCCCGCTCTACTGGGTGTGGGCCGACCCGAACGTCCTGCTCGTGGCGCAGGGGCTCCTCATCGCCGCCTCGATCGTGCCGGTGTGGCAGTTCGCCGAGTCGCGCATCGGTCGGACGCCCGCCTACCTCCTGGCCGGTGCCTACGCCCTCTTCTGGGCGATCCACTCTGCGGTCGCCTTCGACTTCCACGAGATCGCCTTCGCGCCGCTCCTCACGGCGCTCCTGATCCGCGCGATCGACCTCGAGCGCTGGCGGAGGTACTTCGTGCTGATCGTCCTGCTCCTGCTGGTGAAGGAGAACATGGCGATCTTCGTCGCCTTCGTGGGCGTCTACCTGCTGCTCCTCCGGCACTACCGGCAGGCCGCTGTGACGATCGTCGCGGGGGCCGCCTGGTTCGTCGTGGCCACGAAGCTCCTGATCCCACTCTTCGCTGGGGGGCGGGACTTCAGGCACTGGACCTATGGGCAGTTCGGGTCCGACCTGGTCGATTCGCTGGCCGCCATCGCCCGCGACCCGACGAGCGTGGTGCGCGTCTTCTTCGACCGCGAGGTGAAGGTCGAGACGATCGCCTGGCTCTTCGCGCCGTTCCTCGGGTTGGCGTTCCTCTCGCCGCTCCTCGTCCTGTGCGTCCCGCTGCTCCTCGAGCGGATGCTCTCGGACAACCCCTACCACTGGGGGACGAGCGCCCACTACTCGCTCACGATCGCGCCCGTCATCGCCATGGCCGCCGCCGACGGCCTGGCGCGCCTCCAGCGGATCGTCCCTGCCGCACGGTGGCGCGCGGCGCTCGCGCCGGCCTGCGCCGGCGCAATCCTCCTCGTCAACGCGGGGATCGCCGCCCAGGGCGAGCTCGCGAGGCTCGCCGACCCGGACTTCTACCGGCGTTCGAGCTCGGATCTCGCGGTGCGCCGGGCGCTCACCACGATCCCGCCCTCGGCCTCCGTGGCGGCCCAGAGCCGCTTCGTGCCCCACCTGAGCCAGCGCGACGAGATCATCCAACTCTCGCCGTACGCGCCTGCGACGGACTTCGTCGTGGCCGACTCCGCCGAGTACTTCAGATCGTTCTTCCCGAACGCGGGCCACGTCGACGCGGGCTTCCTCGCGCGCGAGCGGAGCGCCCGCTACGCGCCCGTCTTCGCCGAGGGGAGCATCACCGTGCTGCGCAGGCGGACGCTCGGCGACGAGGCCGCGCTTCTGGATTCCGAATAGTCTGCGCGCCATCGCATCCCCGGGGAGGAGCCACTTACGATGAGATCCGCGCTGTCCGCGCTCGCAATTTCGATGACGATCGCAGTGCTCGTGGCCGGCTGCGGCGGCGGTGGCGGTGGCGGCATGCCCACGACGTCGGGCCCACCGTCCGCGGGTGAGGGCGAGGCCGAGGGCGGCCGCGTCTTCATCGACATCCGCGATCTCGAGTTCCAGCCGTCCGAGGCCACCGTGCCGGCCGGGGCGACGGTCGTGTTCACGAACTCCGACCAGGTCTCGCACAGCGTGACCAAGGAGTCCGGCGTCGGGCCGGACTTCGACTCCGGGCCGCTCGAGCCCGGCAGCACGTTCAGCCAGGTCTTCCCCGACAAGGGCGACGTGGAGATCGTGGACACCCAGCGTCCGGAGACGACGCTGAGCGTGACGGTCGAGTAGACGCTGCTAGGCGAGCTCGGGGCGGCGCTCCGCCCACGGCCGCGCGGCCTCGAGCTGCGCCGCGAGCGCCAGGAGCTCGCCCTCGCCCGCCGGTCGCCCGATGATCTGGACGCCGAGCGGCATTCCGTCGTCGCCATGGAAGAGCGGAACGGAGATCGCCGGCTGGCCCGTGAGGTTCGCGATCGCGGTGAAAGGGGTGAACTGGCCGGAGCGTGCGAAGGTTCCCATCGGGTCGGGGCCGCAGGCATCGATCTCCCCGATCGGCACCGGGCGCTCCGCGAGGCTCGGCAGGAGCAGCGCGTCGTAGTCGTCGAGGGACGCCACGATTCGGCGTGCGAGCGACTGGAGCTGCACGACCGCGCCTAGGTAGCCGACGCAGTGGACGTCCTGGCTCCGGCGGAAGAGCTCCCAGGTCAGGGGCTCGACGAGCTCTTCGGTGGGCTCCCTGCCGGTGGCGATCGTGCCGAACGCCACCCCCATGGACACACCGGCACCGAAGACAACGGAGAACAGCTGGAGCAGGTCCTCCGCCGTCCACTGGGGCGAGACCTCCTCGACATCGTGCCCAAGCTCGGTGAGCAGCTCGGCGGCGTCCGTGACCGCCTGATCGCACGGCGGGTCGACCGGAGCGTCGATCGGCGGCGCGGCCGTGAACGCGATCCTGAGGGTGCCGGGCTCGCGCGCCGCCTGGGCTGCGAACGGCTCCGCGGGCGGCGGAGCCCACGTGGCGTCGCCCGGCTCGTAGCCCGCCAGCACGTCGAGCATCTCGGCCGTGTCGGCGACCGTACGCGTGAGCGTGCCGTGCACGGTCGTGAAGTGCTCGCCGAGGTCGGGCCCGAAGGAGATCCTGCCGCGAGCCGGCTTGAGCCCAACGAGCCCGCAGCACGCCGCGGGTATGCGAATCGATCCGCCACCGTCGCTTCCTTGGGCGACCGGCACCATGCCCGAGGCGACCGCCGCGGCCGCGCCGCCCGACGACCCGCCGGGCGTGCGATCCTCGTTCCAGGGGTTGCGCGTGGGGCCGAAGCGCCGTGGCTCCGTGACCGGGAGGATCCCCACCTCGGGCGAGTTCGTCACGCCTACGATCACGAAGCCGGCTTCCTTCAGGCGCCGCACGAAGTGCGCGTCGTGCTGCGGGACGAACTCGCCAAACAGGTCGGAGCCCATCGTGAGCCTGATCCCGCTGACCGGGAAGAGGTCCTTGGTCGCAATCGGGACACCCGCGAACGGCCGGTCATCGCCCGCCGCGATCGCGTCGGCGGTCGCCAGGGCCCGCTCGGCGTCGAGCGTCGTGAACGCGTTGATGCGTGGGTTGAGCGCGTCGATCCGCTCGAGCGACGCTTCGACGAGCTCGCGCGAGGTGGCCTCGCCGGAGCGTACGAGCTCGGCGAGCTCGGACGGTGAGCGGAAGAGGAGGTCGGTGGGGACGGTGGCGATGGCGCCGCACTCTAGCGCCACGTGCCTCGCATCACAGAGCCGAGGGTCCCCCCTCGCTAGCGTGTGATTTCCCGCCCTCCTCCCGAAGGTCTCTGCCCAAATGAGCTCAATCGTCCGCTGGTGCCTCCAACACCGCTCGGTGGTTCTCCTGGTGGCCGTGCTGGTGGTGGGCGCCGGAGCGCTCGGGGCGAGCCAGCTTCGCCAGCAGTACTTCCCCGACGCCGACCTCCCCTTCCTCGTCACGACGATCGAGGCGCCCGGCCTGGACGCGGAGCAGATCGACGAGCAGATCGCCGTCCCCGCGGAGAGCTCTGCGGGCGAGGTCGACGACGTCGAGGAGACGACCACGATCTCGAACGAGGGTCGGCTCACGATGGTCACCGAGCTGGCCTACGGGACCGACACCGACGAGGCCCAGGACCAGCTCGAGGGCGCGCTCGACTCGGTCGCGCTTCCCGCGTCCGCGATGCCGCCCACGATCGAGGGCGGGTTCACCGATCAGGCGATCTTCAACGTCGCGTTGTCGACCGACGGGGATCTCGTCGATCTCACCGAGGAGGCTGAGGACCTGACGACGGACCTCGAGGAGATCGACGGCGTGGAGCGCGTCGAGCACGAGGGCGGGGAGGAGCGTCAGTACCAGGTGGAGCTCCGTCCCGCCGCGATCCGGGCCGGCGTCACGCCCGCCCAGGTCGCGGGTGCCCTGCGCGGGGCGCTCCAGGGTCAGCCGGTGGGGATCGTCGAGGGCGAGGACCAGCGGACCCCGCTCGAGGTGGGGGAGCTGAGCGTCGAGGACGCAAAGCAGCTCCGATCGTTGCCGGTCGAGGGCGGCAGGGAGCTGGGCGACGTGGCGAAGGTGCGGCCGACCGACGAGCTCACCGCGGGCTTCGCCCGGACCAATGAACGGGAGTCGGTGTCGCTCTCGATCTTCAAGGAGGACGACGCCGACGAGGTGGCGTTGATCGAGGACGCCCAGGCGCTGCTCGCGCGGGCCGACGCCGAGTCGGACGACTACGGGGTCACGACGATCTTCGAGACGGCCACCGACATCCGCAAGTCGATCGACGGCCTGTTGCTCGAAGGTGGGCTCGGCGCGCTGTTCGCCGTGGTCGTGATCTTCCTGTTCCTGCGCTCGCCGCGAGCGACGATCGTGGCGGCCGTCTCGATTCCGACGTCGCTCGTCTTCGGCCTCCTGGCCGCCTCGCTGCTCGGCCTGACGATCAACATCATCACGCTGGCCGGGCTGACGATCGCGGTAGGTCGCGTGATCGACGACGCGATCGTGGTGCTCGAGAACATCTACAAGCACCTGGAGCGGGGCGAGCCGCGGGCGCAGGCGGCGATCGCCGGCACGAGCGAGGTCGCGAGCGCGATCACGTCCTCCACGCTCGCCACGGCGGCGGTGTTCCTGCCCCTCGGGGTCGTCGGCGGCCTGATCAGCGAGATCTTCTTCTCGTTCTCGGTGATCGTGGCCGCGGCGCTCCTCGCCTCGCTTCTCGTCTCGGTGACGCTCGTGCCGGTGCTCGCGGCATCGCTCCTGCGGCCGATGGGCGGCGCGCGCGGCGGCCGCGGGCTCGCTCGCGTCGTCGGGACGGCGACGACGATCGGGCTGCGGTTTCGGCTTGCCACGATCGGTCTCGCGATCGTCCTCTTCGTCGGCACGATCGCGATCGTCGGCCGCGGCGCGGTGCCGATCCAGTTCCTGCCCGACTCGGGCACCCAGCAGATGGTCGGCGAGATCGAGCTTCCGGAGGGCACGAGCAACGCGCGCGCCGAGCGGCTCCTGCGCCCGCTCGAGCGGGAGCTCCGCGCCGATCCCGGAGTGCGCGATTTCCAGGTCTCGTTCGGCGAGGCGGGGTTGGCGATCGAGCCCGGCGACACCGAGACGGGCGGAACGCTGTTCGCGTCGTTCGAAGAGGGCGCGGACGTCATGAGCACGGTGGACCGGCTGCGCGCGTTCGGCGCCGAGGAGTACCCCGACGGCTTCTCGGCGCAGCAGGTCGAGAACGGCCCGCCGGTCGGAGAGTTCGAGGCCGTGGTGAGCGGCGGCTCGCGAGCGGACGTGCGCCTCGCCGCCGACCAGCTGACGGGCCTGCTCGAGGCGCGCTCCGACGTCACCGAGGTGCAGAGCGAGGTGGACCGCCGGAGGGAGTCGTTCGTCCTCGACGTGAAGCGCGGCCGGCTTGGAACCCCGGAGGCGACTGGCGCTCAGGAGGCCCTGGCCGGCATCGTCCCGCCGGTCGAGGCCGGTCTCGCCGACGGGGACGTGCCGATCGTCGTGCGCGCGCCGTCGAAGCTGATCGACGACCCGAAGGCGCTCGAGGCGCTCCCCGTCGCGTCGTCCTCGGCGTCTCCCGACCGGGCGCCCGAGGACCCCGGTGAGGCGCCGAGCGAGGGCGGGTCCGCCCCGCCGGCCGCGAGCGCCGCGCCCCTCGCGGGCGAGGCCGCCGCGGGCACGGCCCCGCCCGCGCCCGGCGCACCAGAGAGCGAAGGCCCCGGCTCCGCGGGCACGGCGGACGCCGCGACCGGATCCGCCACGCCGACGGACACCGAGCCGCCGCGCGTCGGCGACGTCGGAACGGTCGACCGCCGCGACGCGCCGGCGGTGCAGTCGCGCGTGGACGGCGAGGTGGCGGCGGTCGTCACGGCGCGCCTCCTCTCCGAGGACACGAACAAGACCAATGAGCAGATCGAGGCCGGTATCGCCGACCTCGACCTCGCCGGCGCCGAGATCGAGATCGGGGGCGACCAGGAGTTCATCGACCAGATGTTCAGCGACCTGGGCCTCGCGATGGTCGTGGCGATCGCCCTCGTGTACCTCGTCCTGCTGCTCTTCTTCGGCTCGATCGGGCAGCCGCTCACGATCCTGGCGCCGATCCTCTTCTCGACCGTCGGCAGCCTCCTCGCGCTGGTGATCACCCAGCAGGCGCTCGGGCTCCCGGCGATGATCGGGCAGCTTCTCCTGATCGGGATCGTCGTGGCCAACTCGATCCTCCTGGTGGACACCGCCCTTCGCCAGCGGCGCGCGGGCGCGGCGCGAAACGACGCGGTCATCCAGGCCGCCCGGCTGCGCGCCCGTCCGGTCTTCATGACCGCCGTCGCGACGATCGCCGCGCTCACGCCGCTGGCGATCGGGCTCTCGGGCGAGGGCGGCATCATCTCGCGCTCGCTCGGCACGGTCGTGATCGGCGGCCTCCTCGTCGCGACCCTGCTGACGCTCGTGATCGTGCCCGCGGTGTTCACGATCTTCGACCGCGGGAAGGGCCCGAAGCGGACCCTCGACGGGCACGACGACGGCGAGGGCGTCCATGAGGAGAGCCGCCCGGCCGCGACCGTGGGCTCGGGCTAGTCGGACGCCGAACGGGCGTCGCCGTACGGCTCGTCCCGCTCGCGCACCGCCTCCTTGAACCCGGCCTCGGCGGCGCGCGCCTGGAACGCGTACCCCTCGGGCGTGTGGCGGGCGATGCCGTCGAACACCGTCCCGAGCACCTGGCCCGACCGGAGGCCGCTGCGACTCGATCGAGTGGTTCACGAGCGCGCTTCATCATCACGAGCTGGTTGACCGGCGTGAGCGCGATCCGCCCGAGGAGCGCCTCGAAGCGCTCGTCGAGCTCGCTCGCCGGCGCGGACTCGATCGCCAGGCCCCACTCGAGCGCCTCGCGGCCGGTGATGAGATCGCCCGTGAAGAGCAGCCGCTTGGCCCGCTGGGGGCCGACGCGCTCGGCCCACAGCGCGGTCGTCGGCGACGCCCCACGACGCGGGCCGGCGGGTAGCCGATCCGCGCGTCGTCCGCGATCACGAGCAGGTCCGAGCAGAGCGCCATGTCGGTGCCGCCCGCCACGCAGAACCCGTGGACCTTGCAGACCACCGGCTTGTCGCACTCGAACAGGCTCATGAAGCCGCGGACGTTGCGGCTCATCATCGCGTAGTCGACCATCGGGTCCCAGGTGCCGGCGGGGTCGTGGTTCGGCGCCTGGACGGCGGGGTCGAGCGGCGAGCCGGCCTCGGCGGCGGTCGCGCCGAGCCCCGTCCATCGACCCCTCGGCGCTCTCCACGAGGTCGTAGCCGCCGCAGAAGCCCTTGCCGTTCCCGGCGAGCGCGATCACGTGGACGGCGGGGTCGAGGTCGGCGCGCTCGACGCACGCGGCGAGCTCGCGCGGCATCTCGAGCGTGATCCCGTTGCCGCGCTCGGGGCGGTCGAGCGTGATCCGCGCGATCCGGCCCGTCGACCTCGTAGGTGAGCGTCGAGAGCTGCTCCACCCGAGCTCTTCGACAGCGCGAGCGCCCGGTCGACGATCGCCTGCGCGTCGACGCCCGACGGCAGCGTGCCGAACGCCCGGCCGCCGCTCCCGAGCCGCGACGGCGCAGAAGGCGTCCGCGACCGCGGGCGGTGCGTGCCGCACTAGCAGGCTCGCCTGGAGCGCCACGGCCGAGGTCCTCGACCGCGCGCCGCGCGAGCCACTGGGTGTCGGGGCCGCCGAGCGCGGCCATGCCCTCGCGCACGCGCGACAGGTGGTCGTCGAGGCGAGCGTCGGCCCCGGCCGCCTCCTCGCACTCCGCGAGGAACGCCGGCAGGCCCTCGGGCTCCTTCGCAGCGCGCGCGAGCACGTCGAGCGCGGCGACGTTGCCGGATCCCTCCCACACCGAGTTGAGCTCGATGTCGCGGTAGATCTGCGGCATCCCGGAGTCCTCCACGTAGCCGTTCCCGCCGAGGCATTCGAGCGCCTCGCACGGCCACCGGCGCACCGCGCTTGCAGACCCAGTACTTCATGACCGCGGTGGCGAAGCGGCGGAACGGCGTGTCCGACTCGTCGAACGCGCGCGCCACCCGCATGGCGGCCGCCGTGGCCGCCTCGGACTCGATCGCGAGGTCCGCGAGCACGTTCTGCATCAGCGGCTGGTCCGCGAGCAGTGCCCCGAAGGCCGAGCGACCGCGCGCGTGGTGCACCGCCTCGACCACGGCGCGGCGCATGCCGGCCGCCGTCCCGATGAGGCAGTCGAGCCGCGTGTGGTTGACCATCTCGATGATCGTCGGAACGCCGCGACCCTCCTCGCCGACGAGGCGGCCGCCGGCAGCGCGGAGCTCGATCTCGGACGACGCGAGCGAGCGCGTGCCGAGCTTGTCCTTGAGGCGCTGGATCTCGAAGCCGGGGCCGCGCTCCACCAGGAAGCAAGAGAGCCCGCCCGGCGCCTGTGCCAGGACGAGGAAGACGTCGCACATCGGGTGCGAGCAGAACCACTTGTGGCCGGTCAGCTCGTACTCGCCGGCGCCGTTCGGCTCGGCCACCGTCGTGTTGGCGCGCACGTCCGAGCCGCCCTGCTTCTCGGTCATCGCCATGCCGGCCAGCGCTCCGTCCGCGTACGAGGGCCGCGTCAGGCGCGGCTCCCACTCGGCGGCGAGCTCCGGCTCCCGGCGCAGCGCCGGCACCGCCGAGTACGTCATCGAGATCGGGCACATCGCGCCGGCGCAGGCCCGCCGACCACACGTAGAAGAGCGCCGCGCGCACGAGGTGTGCCCCGGGCTGCGGGTCGCGCCACGGGAGCGAGGGCAGCTCGCGCTCGACCGCCGGTGCCCACCAGCCAGTGCCACGAGGGGTCGTAGTCGATCCGGTCGATCCGGTGGCCGTAGCGGTCGTGCGTCTCGAGCCGGGGCTCGTTTCGCTCCGCCCGCCGGCCGTGCTCCCGCGCCTGCTCGGACCCGGCGACCGCGCCGAGGTCGCGGACGCGGTCGATGCCCCACGAGCCACCCTCGCGCTCGAGCGCCTCGCCGAGCGCGAGGTCGGCGTCGAAGGCGTTGTAGCCGACCAGCGGCTCCGGCTGGTTCGTGACCTCGTGCGTCGGGGTGGTGAGCACCTCAGCCTCCTATCTGGATGGGGTCGTCGTAGCGAATGCTCGGCCCTCGCGCTCCAAGGCCTCGTGTAGGGCGCCCACGACGCGGTCGTCGAATCGCGTCCCGGCGCCGCGCCGAAGCTCGGCGCGCGCGTCCTCGGGCGTGAGCGCGGGGCGATAGGGCCGATCGGTCGTCATCGCCTCGTAGGCGTCGGCCACCGCGACGATGCTCGCCTCGAGCGGGATCTCGTCGCCGCGCAGGCCGTTCGGGAAGCCGGTGCCGTCCGGGCGCTCGTGGTGGGCGAGGACCCAGGCACGGATGTCCGCGAGGTCCTCGCCGGTGAGAAGTCGCGCTCCGATGGCTGGATGGTCGCGCATCTCCGCCCACTCCGACTCGCTGAGCGGGCCGGCCTTGTGGAGGACCGAGTCGGGCACGCCGACCTTCCCTACGTCGTGAACGACGCCGGCGAGTCGCACGCGCTCCACCCGCTCGGGCTGAAGGCTGAGCTCACGCGCGATCGCCTCTGCGCAGCGGCCCGTGGCCTGCGAGTGGCTCACCGCGCCTCCGTCGCGCGCGTCGAGCGTCTCGGCGAGCGCCAGCACCGTCGCGAGCTGGGCCTGGCCGTGCGAGAGGCGCCACGCCGACGAGCCGCTCAGGACCTGGTCGACCTCGGCGCTGTAGATCACCGACCGGTTGCGCCCCAGCTCCTTGGCCGCGTAGAGGGCGCGGTCCGCGGCCGCGAGCAGCCCCTCGGCGCCGTCGCCGTGACGGGGAAAGCTCGCGAGGCCGAAGCTGATCGTGAGCGACGCCTCCTCGCCGGCGAGGGACTCCCGCACCGCCTCCCTGAGCCGCTCGGCGGCGACGAGCGCCGCTCCCTCGTCGCTCTCGGGCATCAGGATCGCGAACTCCTCGCCCCCGACGCGCGCGACCGTGTCGATGCGCCGCTTGTTGACCTCGAGTGCCCGGGCCGTCTCGACCAGCACCTCGTCGCCGCGGCCGTGGCCGAGCGTATCGTTCACGGTCTTGAAGCGGTCCAGGTCGCCGACCAGCACACTGAGATACCGGTCGCCCCGGCGCGCGCGCTCGAGCTCGATGTCGAACGCGCTCTCGAAGGCGCGACGGTTCATCACCTCCGTGAGCGGGTCGGTGCGAGCGGCGTCCGCGAGTCGGGCGATGAGCCCCTGCACGCGCCGCCGCAGGAGACCGATCAGGAACCCGAGCATCAGGAGCGTCCCGAAGGTCACGAGCCAGCGCTCGAACGACGCCAGCGAGTCGTGGACGATAAGGACGCCCGCGTAGGCCGCGCCGGACAGGAGCATGAAGGCCAGCGCCCGCGGCCAGGAGAGGAAGTAGAAGACGTAGACCGTGACCCACAGGTAGAAGAGCGCGTAGATGCTCTCGGCGCGACCGTCGAAGTAGACCGCCGCGGTGACGAGCGCTACGGCGGCCACGATCAGGACGTGGAACGCCCACAGTGGAAGCCGGTCGAAGGCGGCGATCAGCGCGGCGACGGCCGCGTAGGCGCCGAGCGCCGCGACCACGAGTCCGAGCTCGTTCACCGCCGGATGGTTCGGGGGGATGACAGCGATCAGCCCGAGCGTCGCCGCGGACGCGTACATGAAGGCCATCGCGCGCGCCATCGAGGCTCGGTCGGCGGTCGGCTCCTCGCCCGTCGCCGCGCGACCCGACCACGTGAACCGGTGCGCGAACCACGCCTGGCGACGACTCGCGCCGGGCCGCGCGGCGCGTCCATTCGGCGCTGATCTCATTGTGCTCATTTGCAGGGAATTATCGGCGAGATCGGGCGTCCCCCCGAGTCTGACATCTGACCGGCGCCGCTATCCTGCCGCGGGATGGACGAACGCGCGCTCGCCGAGCGCCTGATCACCTACGACACCTCGTGCGAAGAGGGGATACAGAGCGCCGCCGGCTTCGTCAAGGGCTGGCTCGAGGCGCGTGACATCGACGTACGGAGCGTAGTTCACAAGGGTCGCCCGGTCCTGGCGGCCACCGTCGGCGCGGCGGAGGCGCCGACGGTGATCCTCCACGCGCACCTCGACGTGGTCCCCGCCCGGCCGGAGCAGTTCGCGCCGCGGCTCGAGGGCGACCGGCTCTGATCGGGCGCGGCGCGTACGACATGAAGGGCGGGCTCGCGGCGATGATGTGCGCGACCCGCGATCTGGCCGCGCAGGCGCGGTCAGGGTCCACTTCCTCTGCGTCGCCGACGAGGAGACCGACGACGACGAGGCGAAGGGGCTCGGACTACCTCGTCGAGCAGGGCTACAGGGGCGACTTCGCGATCACCGGCGAGCCCACCGACCTCCACATCGGCGTGCAGGCGAAGGGCGTCCTCGCGGTGCGGATCGAGGTCGCCGGCACGGCGGCGCACGGCTCCACGCCGTGGCTCGGCGACAACGCCGTGCTCAAGGCCGTCGACGTCTTCCGCCGGATCGAGTCGCTCCCGTTCGCGCGCGAGTCGTCGGAGCTCTTCGACCGCCCGTCGATCAACCTCGGGCGGATCTCGGGCGGCGACGCGCTGAACAAGGTGCCCGACACGCTGCGTGATCGACGTCGACATCCGCTACCTGCCCGGACAGGACCCCGAGGAGATCCTGGGCGCCGTGAAGGAGCTCCCCGACACCGCGGTCTCGACCGTCTTTCACCGCGCGCCGGCGATCGTCGATCCGGCCAACCCACTGGTGCGCGCGCTCGCCGAGGCCGTCGGGCCACGACCCGGCAGCGACCGGATATCCGTGGGCCGCGACGGCTCATCGGACGCGATCAGCTTCCTCCGCGCGGGCGTGCCGGCGGTAGAGTTCGGTCCAGCCGGGGGCGGCCACCACGGGCCCGACGAGTGGGTCTCGGTGGAGTCGCTCGGGACGTACCGGCGCTCGCTGGTCGACTTCGTCGGCCTGATCCCCGGCGCACTGCGCTCCGGCCGGCTCCGGGTTGCCTGAGACCCTGAGACGCGCACGCACATGAGCTTCTGGAAACGATTCCTGATCGGGACGCTCCTGATCGTGGTGGCCACCGCGGCGGCCAGCGCGACAGCGGCCTTCAACGAGCTAGACAAGATCGTCACGGCGCTCCGGGAGGGCGGGCAGCTGGAGCTCGGGAACGAGCTCGCGGAGGCCGGCACCGGCGACCCGCAGACGATCATGCTGATCGGGTCCGACATTCCCACGCCGGGCACCGAGGGCACGGAGGCGCCGGGCGGCGGGGGCGGCGAGGGCGAGGCTCGCTCCGACACGGTCATCCTGGTCCGCCTCGACCCCGCCGAGGGGGCCACCGCCCTGATGTCGCTCCCGCGCGACCTCAAGGTCAACATTCCCGGCCACGGGCCCGACCGGCTCAACGCCGCGTACACCCTCGGCGGCCCGAAGCTCACTCTCCAGACCGTCAAGGAGGTGACGGGCCTCCAGATCAACCACGTCATCAACATCGACTTCGGCGGGTTCCAGAGCGCCGTGGATCGGCTCGGGTGCGTGTACACGGACGTGGACCGCGACTACTTCTCGCCCGGGCTCGAGTACGCCTACATCAACCTGAACCCCGGCTATCAGAAGCTCTGCGGCCGCGACGCGCTCTCACTACGTCCGCTTCCGGCACGAGGACACCGACCTCGTGCGCTCCGCCCGCCAGCAGGACTTCCTGCGCCAGGCGAAGCAGCAGATCAGCGTCAGCAGGCTGATCTCCGACCGCGACGACCTGATCAAGATCTTCGGCCAGTACACGGACTCCGACCTCGAGTCGCGCTCGTCGGCGCTCCGGCTGCTCAAGCTGGTCGTCTCGTCCGCCAATCAGCCGTTCCGCGAGGTCCACTTCGAGGCCGAGATCGGCGAGAGCTTCGTCACGGCGAGTGACGAGACGGTCAAGAAGCTGGCCCAGGAGTTCCTCGGCGTCGAGGAGGGCGAGGGGCCCAGGGCGCCGGCGCCGCCCGACATCGGCGAGCAGGCGAAGGCGGTGAGCAAGCCGGAGGGCTTCGGCAGCGACGGCGGAAGCGACGATAGGCAGAAGCGGGCCAAGCTCGAGGACGCGAGCGCCGAGGGCCTCGCGCAGGCGGAGCTCATCCAGTCGGAGGGCGCTCGGCTGCCGGTCTTCTACCCGCGCGTCAGGACGCCCGGCTCGGTCTTCGAGCCGGAGCCGAACGTCTACCGCATCCCGGTCGACGGGCAGGGCAAGCAGCCGGCCTACCGGATGGTGATCTCGACCGGCGGCATCGGGCGAGTACTACGGGGTCCAGGGCACGACCTGGAAGAACCCGCCGATCCTCGACGACCCGACCGAGACGCGGATGGTCGGCGGGCGCCGCTTCGAGCTCCACTACGACGGCGATCGGCTGCGACTCGTGGCGTGGCGCGAGAAGGACGCCGTCTACTGGATCTCCAACACCCTGACTCAGAGCCTCTCCGCCAAGGCAGATGCTCGAGATCGCCGCGCTCGACGCGAGAGCTATAGGTTGCCGCCGCGATGAGGCGCCGAATGGCTGAGCGCGAGCCGCATCGGAGTGATCGGGGCGGGCTGGGTCGGCCTGGTCACCGCCGCCTGCTTCGCCGAGCTCGGCCACGAGGTCTGGTGCCGCGACATCGTGCAGGAGAAGGTCGAGTCCCTCCAGCGCGGCGAGGCGCCGATCTACGAGCCCGGGCTCGCCGAGCTGCTCGCGCGGAACCGCGAGCGGCTGCACTTCACCACCGACATGGGCGACGTCGTGGCAACGCCGAGCTCCTCTTCTGCTGCGTCGACACGCCCGCCGACCTACTCCGGCGACGCCGACCTCTCGCGCGTCGAGCGCGGTCGTCGACGAGCTGGGCGACTCGGACGACCACGCGATCGTGATGAAGAGCACGGTGCCCGTGGGCACCGGCCGCTCGATCGCGCGGCGGGCGGGACCTCGGCTACGTCTCGAACCCGGAGTTCCTCAAGGAGGGCACGCGCCGTCGCCGACTTCATGCACCCCGACCGGGTCGTGGTGGGCTACGAGCGAGTCGTCCGCGCGCTTCGGCGATCGCGTCGCCGCCCTCTACGAGCCGCTCGAGGCCGAGGTCGTCCGCACCGACATCGCGAGCGCCGAGATGATCAAGCTCGCGTCGAACGCCTTCCTCGCCACGAAGATCTCGTTCATCAACGAGATCGCCAACGTCTCCGAGGAGCTGGGCGCGGACGTCGCCGAGGTGGCGCGCGGGATGGGCCTCGACGAGCGGATCGGCCCGCAGTTCCTGCGCGCGGGGATCGGCTTCGGCGGCTCGCTGCTTCCCGAAGGACGTCTCCGCGCTCAAGCAGCTCGCCGGCAACAGCGGCTACCACTTCCAGCTCCTGACCGCGGTCATCGAGGTCAACGAGCTCCAGAAGCGGCGGACGATCGGCAAGCTCCAGAAGCACCTCGGATCGCTGATCGGCAAGGAGATCGCCCTGCTCGGCCTCGCCTTCAAGCCGAACACCGACGACATCCGCGAGGCCACGAGCCTCGTCCTCGCGGCCCGCCTGCAGGGCGAGGGCGCCGACGTGCGCGTCTACGACCCGGTGGCCACGCGAGCGCGCCCGCGAGCTGCTCGGCGGCGCGCACGATCAGCGCCTCGGCGCTGGAGGCGCTCGACGGCGCCGACGCCGCGGTGCTCGTGACCGAGTGGCCGGAGTTCGGGGAGCTCGACTGGATCGGCGACGTGAGAACGCGGATGCGCTCCCCGCTCGTGATCGACGGGCGGAACTTCCTCGACGGCGAGGCGCTCTGCGCGACGCGGGCTTCACGTACGAAGGCGTCGGCCGCTGAGGTGCAGGCGCTCGTCCTCGCGGGCGGTCTCGGAACGCGGCTCAGGCCACTCACGACGACCGTGCCGAAGCCGGTCCTGCCGCTCGCCGGGCGCCCGTTCCTCGCCTTCATGCTCGACTGGCTGGCGCGGCACGGCGTCGACGAGGCGATCCTCTCGTGCGGGTTCCTCGGCGCCGCGGTGGAGCGCGTCCTCGGCTCGAGCGCGGCGGGATGAGGCTCCGCTACGTGACCGAGGAGGAGCCGCTCGGCACGGCGGGCCCGGTGCGGCTCGCGGCCGACGGCGAGGGGCTCGACGATCGCTTCCTCGTCCTGAACGGCGACGTCCTCACCGACATCGACCTCACCGCGGAGCTGGAGCAGCACGAGCGGACCGACGCCACGGCGACGCTCGCGCTCACGGCGGTGGCCGACACCTCCGGCTACGGAGTCGTGCCGACGCGCGACGACGGCACGGTCGAGGCGTTCCTCGAGAAGTCGGACGGGCCCGCCCCGACCAACCGGGTGAACGCCGGCGCCTACGTCCTCGAGCGCGAGGTGGTCGAGCTGATCCCGCGCGGGCCGCGCCGTCTCCTTCGAGCACGACGTGTTCCCCGAGCTCGTGGGAGGCGGCGGGCTCTACGGCTATCCGGCCGAGGGCTACTGGATCGACATCGGCACGCCCGAGCGCTACCTCGAGGCCACCTACGACCTCCTCGCAGGCGTGGTCGAGAGCGATCTGCCGCCGCGCGACGAGAGCGGCTCGCTCGTGGCCGACGGGAGCATCACGAGCGGAGCGCGGATCGGTCCGCAGGCGGTCGTCGCGCAGCAGTGCTCCGTCGGCGCGGGCGCCTGGATCGACCGGTCGGTGCTCCACGAGGGCGTCATGGTCGGCCAGGACGCCCACCTGACCGAGTCGATCGTGGCGGCCGGGGCCCGCGTGGGGGACGGCGCTCGCCTGGAGGCCGGCGCGGTCGTCGGGAGCCAGGCGACGGTCGCGGCGGGCTCGGTGGTCGACGCGGGCGCGCGCGTTGAGCCCGGATCGTCCTGGACGGCTCGATGAGCGACCTCGGCCAGGAGTCGATCGCGACCGTAGACGCGAGCGGGATGCTCGGCGACGTCCTGGACCAGCCCGGCCAGCTCCTCGACGCGCTATGGCGCGTCGAGTCGGCGGGCGTCGAGGTGGGCGACCTGAGCGGCGGCCTCGTCGTCTGCGGCATGGGCGGCTCCGCGATCGGCGGCGACCTCGCGCGCGACGCGATCGGCGACCGCGCGCATCGTCCGATCCGCACTCTGAGGGAGAGCGGCCTCGGACGCTGGGTCGGGCGCGACACGCTCGTCCTCTGCGCGAGCTACTCGGGCGACACGGAGGAGACGCTCGCCTGCTACCGGGCGGCCGCCGCGGCGGGGGCGCCGCGCGTGGTCCTCACGACGGGAGGCGCGCTCGCGGAGGCGGCGCGGGCGGACGGAGCTCCGGTGATCGGCGTCCCGTCCGGGCTGCAGCCGCGCGCCGCCGTCGCGTACATGATCGTCGCGGCGCTGGAGTGCGCGGCCCTGTGCGGCGCGGCGCCGTCGCTTCGCGAGGAGATCGAGGCGGCCTCGGGATCGCTCAGCCGCCGGGTGGCCGAGTGGGGCCCCGACGGTCCTGAGGACGGAGAGGCGAAGACCCTCGCGCGCTCCCTCCACGGGGTGCTCCCGGTCGTGTACGGGATCGGCCTAAGTCGGTCGGCGGCACGGCGCTGGAAGACCCAGCTCAACGAGAACGCGAAGGCGCCGGCGTTCTTCGGGGCGCTCCCGGAGGTGGACCACAACGAGGTGTGCGGGTTCGAGGCCGGGGCGCGAATCGCCTCGATCTACCCGATCTTCCTCCTGCCGGCGGACCTCGACGGCACGTTGCGCCGCCGCGTTGGCGTCACCGCGGCGCATCGCAGAGGACGCGGGCGCGGAGGGCCATCAGCTCACCGCTCCCCCGGGGAGCGCGCTGGAGCAGGTCCTCTCGCTGGTCCTGCTGGGGGACCTCGTGTCGATCTACTTCGCCGCGCTCCAGGGGGTCGATCCGACGCCCGTAGAGGCGATCGAGCGCGTCAAGCGGGCGCTCGACTAGCCGCCCGCGACGGGTCAGAGCGGCGAGCTTGCCAAGATAGTGGCGACCACGGAAATGGAGACCATGCAAATGACGACGACCGCCAGCCCTACCGCCGCCGACCACAAGGTCGCGGACCTCTCGCTCGCGGACTTCGGGCGCAGGGAGATCCGGCTCGCGGAGCACGAGATGCCGGGCCTCATGGCCACGCGCGCCGAGCTCTCGGGCGAGCGCCCGCTCGCGGGCGCCCGGATCACGGGCTCGCTCCACATGACCGTCCAGACGGCGGTCCTGATCGAGACGCTGATCGAGCTCGGCGCCGAGGTGCGCTGGGCCAGCTGCAACATCTTCTCGACCCAGGACCACGCGGCTGCCGCGGTGGCCGTCGGGCCGGAAGGGACCCCGGACGATCCGCGCGGAGTGCCGGTGTTCGCCTGGAAGGGCGAGACGCTCGAGGAGTACTGGTGGTGCACCGAGCAGGCGCTCACCTGGCCTGAGGGCGGCCCGAACATGATCCTCGACGACGGCGGCGACGCGACCCTGCTCGTCCACAAGGGCGCCGAGTTCGAGCGCGCGGGCGCGGTGCCCGACCCGGCGAGCGCCGAGTCCGAGGAGCTCCAGGTGGTCCTGCGCCTCCTGCGCCGCTCGATTGACGAGGACCCGGAGCGCTGGACGCGGATCGGCGCGGGCGTCCAGGGCGTGACCGAGGAGACGACCACCGGCGTCAACCGGCTCTACCAGATGCACGAGACCGGCGAGCTCCTGTTCCCGGCGATCAACGTCAACGACTCGGTCACCAAGTCGAAGTTCGACAACCTCTACGGCTGCCGCCATTCGCTGGTCGACGGCATCAACCGGGCGACCGACGTGATGATCGGGGGCAAGCTCGCCCTGATCTGCGGCTACGGCGACGTGGGCAAGGGCTGCGCCGACTCGCTGCGCGGCCAGGGCGCCCGCGTCGTCGATCGCCGAGATCGATCCCATCTGCGCGCTCCAGGCGGCGATGGAGGGGTACCAGGTCACGACGCTCGAGGCCCTGGTCGAGACGGCGGACATCTTCGTCACTGCCACCGGCAACCGGGACATCATCACCGCGGACCACATGGCGCGGATGAAGCACCAGGCGATCGTGGGCAACATCGGCCACTTCGACAACGAGATCGACATCGCCGGGCTCGCCCGCTACGAGGGCGTCGAGCGGACCGAGATCAAGCCGCAGGTCGACGAGTGGCGGTTCCGCGACGGCCACTCGGTGATCGTGCTGTCCGAGGGCCGGCTGCTCAACCTCGGGAACGCGACCGGCCATCCGAGCTTCGTGATGTCGAACTCGCTTCACCAACCAGGTGATCGCGCAGGTGGAGCTCTTCTCGAAGAGCGACGACTACGAGCTCGGCGTCCACGTGCTCCCGAAGCACCTGGACGAGAAGGTGGCGCGGCTGCACCTCGGCGCCCTCGGGGTCGAGCTGACGGAGCTCACGCCCGAGCAGGCCGCCTACATCGGCGTGCCGGTCGAGGGCCCGTACAAGTCGGACCACTACCGCTACTAGCTGAGAGTGGGGCGCAGCCGGTCCATGGGGCCGGCCGTGTCGGCGAGCCCTAGACGGGCTCGGTCATCCTCGCCGCGGTGATCTCGGCGAGGCGCCGCCGGCCGAGCATCAGCGAGAGGAGCTCGCCCACCTCGACGTGCCCCTCGAGCGAGTGGCGCAGCGGCACGTTGGCGTGCAGCTCGTAGTAGTTGCGTGACCCGAGCCGGTGCCGGGTGAGGTAGCCCTCCTCCTCGAGCTCCGAGACGATCCGGTGGGCGGCGCGCTCCCTGATCCCCACGCGGTCCGCGATCTCGACAAGCCTGAGCCCTGGCTCGCGAGCCAGGCAATACAGCACATGGAAGTGATTTGTGAGGAAGTCCCACTCCGTCATGCGCGCTCCAGATTACAGTGTCTTGCAAATCATGTCCTTGACGACACGATTCATACAACCGTTGAGGTCGGCGCGCTCGGGGCGGGCGAGCATCGAAGCGCGGCACTTCACCTTCCCTTCGAAGCAGGTCCTGAAACGGTGTTGAGGGTTGCCCACTGCCTCGGCGTTCGGCCGGCCTTCAGGGCGTAGCGGCCGCGGCATCCTCCAGGCGCTCGCGCCTGCGCTCATCCTCCTCGGACTGGCGAAGCATCCTCGCGAAGAGGATCACGAAGGCGATCACGAGCACGATCGACTGCTCAACCATCATGATCGCGCCGCCCATGTTCTGGTCCTCGATCGCGCTCAGGCCCCAGATTCGCGGCACCGTCTCGTAGTAGCCGTAGAGCACGGTCGTGGACCAGACCAGATACAGGCCCAGGGCGGCGAGCCCGGCCTTGGCCGCGCCGATGTAGGCGAACGTCCACAGCCCGGTTAGGCGCCGTCGCATTGGCACCGGCTGGATCAGCGGCCACCACACCGCGATTCCGGCGGCGAAGAACGAGAGGTGCTCGAGCGCGTGGAGCAGCGGGCTCTGGATCGCGCCCTCGTAGAGCGCGGGCACGTGCCAGAGGTACAAGAGGCCGAGCCAGATCACGATGCCGGTCGCGGGGTGGGCGAGCGGCCCGAGCGCGCGCTCGAGCGCCATGAGCCTGCGGGTGGCGGGGCGCATGATCACGCGCGACAGGCCGAGCAGGAGCAGCACCGCCGCGATGTCGCCGATCAGGATGTGCTGGGTCATGTGCATCGAGAAGAGGTAGTCCTCTCCGAGGCCGTCGATCGGCGAGGCCACGGCGATGAGCAGCACGAGCAGCCCGGCTCCGAACGCCGCCGCCTGCGGCCAGGACGCGCCGCGGACCGGGCCGCCAGCCGACGGCAGGCGCTCGCGCTGCTCCGCGCGTGCGGCGCGGAATCGCCACGCGTAGATCGCTGCGTAAGCGGCGATCGGCAGCAGCACGGCCGGCGCGAGGTTCCAGTGGATCACCGGGTGCTCGATGAGCGAATCTTCGCACTCGCGCGCCGGCCGTAACGCCGCTCGCGTCAGTCTCGCGAGTGTGGCTCATCGGCTCCTGTCGCCGCTCGCTCCGCCGGGCTGCGTCGCGTGCGGAGAGCACGCGGCCGGCTCGGAGCCGCTTTGCGGACGCTGCCGCCGGGCGCTCCCCTGGCTCGGCTCCGCGCACACGCGGATCGCCGACTCGCTTCCGCTCTGGGCGCCGGTCGCGCACGAGGGCCCGGCGCGGGCACTCGTCGCCGCGCTCAAGTTCCGCGGGGCCGTCGCGCTCGCCGGGACGCTGGCGGCGCAGATCGTCGCCGCCGCGCCGCCGGGGTGGCTCGAGCCGGGCGCGGAGGCACAGCCGCCGGGCGCCCGCGACCCCGCGCCCGTGCTCGTGCCCGTTCCGCTCCACCGCGCGCGGCGGCGCCGGCGCGGCTTCAACCAGGCGGAGCTGATCGCCGCTCAGATCGCCTCCCGGACCGGTCTGGGCGTCGCGGACCCGCTCCGGCGGACCGGCCCCCCGGTGCGCCAGGTGGGGCGGGGCCGCACCGAGCGCAGGCGGTCGATCGAGGATGCGGTCGCGGTACGCCGCGGCGCGCTGGTCCCGTGGACGGCGCTGCTCGTGGACGATGTGGCCACGACCGGCGCGACGCTCGCCGCGTGTGCCGCCGCGCTCCGGGCCGCGGGCGCCGTGCGGATCGCCGCAGTCGCCTACGCGCGAACGCCCGGGAGATGAGCGCGCCTTGCGCCGCCGCCCCGGCGGATTACCATGGTCTCGGCGAACACGACGGAGGAGGAGGCCGAATGCGCATCGAGGTCAAGGGGCGCAACACGACGGTCAGCGACGAGCTCAGACAGCGCGTCGAGAAGCGGTTCGCGAAGGTGGGCAAGCAGGTCTCGCCGCTCGCCTGGATGGAGGTCGAGCTCTTCGAGGAGCGAAACCCCGCGATCCGCGACTCCCAGGTCGCCGAGGCCACGCTGTTCCTGAAGGGCGTGACGCTGCGGGCCCGCGACGCCTCCGACAGCATGGGCCACTCGATCAACCTCGTGGCAGAGGAGCTCGCCCGTCAGGTAAAGCGGCACCGGGACAAGCGCCGCGGCCGGCGCCGGTCGGCGCGGGGAGCTGGCCAGGCCGAGCAGCCGGCCGGTCGGTAGCCCGCCGGCTCAGCCGGCCAGCCCGGCGCCCTCGGCCTCCGCGAGCGGCTCGGTGCGGTCGAGCTTCGCGTAGGCGATGATGCGCTGGGCGTTGCTGTCGCGCGGATGGCACGCGGTTAGCGCCAACCGGTCGTAGCCTCGACGCCGGAAGGCTGCCCGGTAGTCGCGGTCCACGACCTGAGTGGTCTGCATCGTGTAGTAGAAGCGCGCGTACGGCATCTCCACGACGACCTCGTCGCCGTTCTCCAGGTCGTCGATGTCCTTGAACGGCGCCGAGTAGGTGGTCCGGTGTCCGGCGATGCCGGACGTCCAGTTGCCGGCGAGGCCGGGGAGAGGAGTCTCCGAGTAGTGGCCCGGGCCCTTGCGGATCGTCGGATCGTCGGTGCCTTGGACGACGACGGAGTCGACGCCGATGGCGTCGATCGTCAGCTCGCCGATCGGCTTTCCGATGCGCGCCTGCGCGGTCAACGAGGCGGCCCGCTCCTCGATGTACTTCTCGACCTTGCGCTTGTTGGCCGTCTTGAGCCGATCGCGCAGCTGCTGCTCCCGCTCGCGGAGCTGGTCGAGCTCGTCTCCCAGCGCGTCCTGGACGCGCGCGGTATAGAACGCCGTGAGCGGCTCCTTCCAGAGCACGGTGACCGCCGCCTCGACGGCTCCGAGGAAGCCGACGACGATCAGGAGGTGGGCCAGCGTGCTCCAAATCTTCTTCAACGTCAACCCTTTACTTCAGGCTGAGTGTGAGGGAAAGTGTCCGCGGACTCGAAAACCGCAAGCGGGCGACGATATACGATCCGCCGCCTTCGACATCCCAGATATTCCGGGGGAGGCTTGAGAGATGACCTGTCGGCAGAGCAGTAGATGCTTGATCCTCGTCGCGCTCATGAGTGGGCTACTGGCCCTGCCGAGTGTGGCGACGGCGCAGGACGTGGTTCAGACGTGTGAGGCCAGCGGTGGCAACGGCGCCCCGGGAGGCAACGGCGGCCCGGCGACGGGCGGGCCCGGCGGACCCGGGGGACCGGGCGGCGACAACGCGGGCACGGGTGGTACCGGAGGGACCGGTGGCACCGGCGGAACCGGCGGAACCGAGGGCGGCGGCACCGGCGGCACCGGCGGTACCGGTGGCACCCAGACCGGTGGCACCCAGGCCAGCGCGGTCAGCGCGGCGGGGGTCGTCGCGAACGGCACCGCCGGGGGCGGCAGCGCGAACGGCTCCGGCGGCGCCGGCGGCCCGGGAGGGGCCGGTGGCAGCGCGAGCGGGGGCAGCGGTGGAGCCGGAGGGGCGGGCGGCGACGCGATCGTCGATTGCCAGGTGATCACCGAGGAGAACGTGGTCAACCGCGTGGTGCAGCCGAGCGGCGGCGCCGCGGCCGCCGGCCAGGCGGTGGCCCCGGCGGCGGGAACGACAACCTCGACCGTGGCGCCGGCTGCGCCGACCCAGGCCAACTTCGTCCCGCAGGGGACGACGCAGGTCGTGGTGCAGAAGCCGGACACCCGTCACGTGGACGACATTGGGCTCGCTCGGACGGGCTTCGACGCCCGCTCGCTGGCGGGGCTAAGCCTGCTCGCGCTGGCCGGCGGCGCAACGCTGCTGGTGCTCGAGCGCCGCAGGCGGAGGGGCGTGATGGCCACGTAGGTCCGCCGACCGCCCGCCGGTCCTTGCCGTGGGGCGGGCGCACAGTACTGGGAGTCGAACTGAGGGGACGCGGATCGCGTCCCCTCAGCGTTTCTGGGCGCGACGCGGCGGAGGACCCCTGCCCTGCACGATCCCGTGCAGAACCCGGCAGGAGCCAACTAGTCGTTATCGACATGTTGCCAGGGGCTTGACATAGAACGGGTGTCCAGCTATACAGGCCCAATCTTCGGAGCCACTCGTAAGGGGGAAGTACCTATGGACACGCGTAATCTGCTGCGCCGACTCGCGGTGCTGGTCACCGCGCTGACGCTGGTGGGACTGCCAGCGTCTGAGGCCGTTGGTCATCACGGCAAGGGCAACAAGGTCAAGAACAAGGCCAAGTCGAAGGCGAAGGCCAAGGGCGGCCCCGGAGCGCCGGGCGCTCCGAGCGGTCCGGCCAACGGCGGGTCCGGCGGTGCGGGAGCGCCGGGTGGCAACAACAACGGGTCCGGCGGATCCGGTGGATCCGGTGGTGCCGGAGCTCCGAGCGGTGACGGCGGCGACATCAACGCCGCGCCGACGGGTGGCGCGGGCGGCGCGGGCGCGCCGGGCGGCGCAGGCGGCAACTCGACCGGCGGCGCGGGTGCCGTTGGCGGCGGCGCCACCGGCGGCTCTGGTGGCAGCAACTTCGGCCTCGGCGGCGACGGAGCGCCGAGCGGCGGCGCGACCGGCGGCGCCGGAGCGGTGAGTGGCGGAGCGACCGGCGGCGACAACAACGGCCAGGGCGGACCCGGCGGCAACAACCTCGGCCTCGGCGGCTCCGGTGGAGACGGCGGCGACGCGACCGCGGGCGATGGCGCCACCGGAACCGGGAACGCCGGTGACGGTGCGGCGAGCGGCGGCTGCACCGCGGGCACTGGAGGCGACGGCGCCCCGAGCGGCGGCGCCGGCGGCGGAGCCGGCGGCGACCTCGGCGGCGGAGCCGGCGGCAGCGCGACGACCGGCGCAGGCGGCGCGGGCGGCGGCGGCGGCAGCTGCACGACCGGCGCAGGCGGCGCTGGCGGAAGCGCCGACGGCAACACCGGCGGAGCCGGCGGTGACGCGACGACCGGAGCCGCAGGTTCCGGCGGTAGCGCCAACGGCGACGGCGGGGCCGGCGGAAGCGCCAACGGCGATGGCGGCGCGGCCACGACCGGCGCGGGCGGTTCAGGCGGAGCCGCGACGACCGGCGACGGCGGCGCACGGCGGAAGCGCCAACGGCGACGGCGGTGCCGGCGGCGACGCGACTGCCGGCGACGGCGGAAGCGGCGGCGCTGCCGGCGACGTGACCTCCGGCGCCGGAGGCGCCGGCGGCAACGGCGGCTCGGCCGGCAACGCGACCGGTGGCAGCACCGGGAACGGTGGAAGCGGCGGAGCAGGCGGCGACGGCGGCTCGGCCAACGGCGACGGCGGAGCCGGCGGTAGCGGCGGCGACGGCGGCGACGCGACCACCGGCGACGGCGGCGACGGCGGCGACGGCGGCGACGCCAAGGCCAAGTCCAAGGCGTCGGCCGGTTAGTCGAGTTGGCTGACCACCACAGGGAAACAGGGAACGGGGCGCCGAGGGCGCCCCGTTTCCGCACGAACCAAGGGGGAACCGTGGACTCGAGAATGTTGCTTAGGCGCCTGGTGGTGCTGATCAGCGCGCTGACGCTGCTCGGTCTGCCGGCGTCCGAGGCCGTTGCCCATCACGGCAAGGGCAAGGCGAAGATCAAGAACAAGGCCAAGTCGAAGGCGAAGGCCAAGGGGGCCCCCGGCGCTCCGGGGGCCGAGAGCGGCCCCGCCAACGCTGGCTCCGGCGGCGGTGGCGCCGAAGGCGGGAGCAACTTCGGGTCCGGCGGCTCCGGCGGCTCCGGCGGCGACGGAGCTCCTAGCGGCCCCGGCGGCGACATCAACGCGGCCCCCACGGGCGGCGCCGGCGGCGACGGTGCAGCCGGCGGTGACGGTGGAAACTCCACCGGCGGCGCGGGTGCCGAGGGCGGCGGAGCCACTGGCGGCGCCGGCGGCAACAACCTCGGCGTCGGCGGAAGCGGAGCCGAGAGCGGCGGCGCGACCGGCGGAGCCGGAGCCGAGAGCGGCGGCGCGACCGGTGGCGACAACAACGGCCAGGGCGGCAACGGCGGCAGCAACTTCGGTCTCGCCGGCGGCGGCGGAGCAGGCGGCGCCGCGACCGGCGGCGCCGGAGCGACCGGCACCGGGAACGCCGGGGCCGGCGCCACGAGCAGCGGCTGCACCGCGGGCGACGGTGGCGCGGGCGCGGCGAGCGGCGGCGCAGGCGGCGGAGACGGCGGCGACGGTCTCGGCGGTGACGGCGGCAGCGCGACCACCGGCGCAGGCGGCGCGGGCGGCGACGGCGGCAGCTGCACGACGGGCGCAGGTGGAGCCGGCGGCGATGCCAACGGCAACACCGGCGGAGCCGGGGGCAGTGCCACGACCGGCGACGCCGGCGATGGCGGCTCGGCCGACGGCGACGGCGGCGCAGGCGGAAGCGCCGACGGCGACGGCGGTGCCGCGACGACCGGCGACGGCGGCGACGGCGGAGACGCGACGACCGGAGCGGGCGGAGCCGGCGGCAGCGCCGACGGCGACGGCGGAGCCGGCGGTGGCGCCACTGCAGGAGCCGGCGGCAGCGGCGGCGACGCCGGTGACGTTACGGCCGGCGACGGCGGCAGCGGCGGCAACGGCGGCAACGCCGGGAACGCCACCGGTGGCAACACGGGCAACGGTGGAAGCGGCGGTGCCGGCGGCGACGGCGGCTCGGCCGACGGCGACGGCGGTGCCGGTGGAAGCGGCGGCGACGGCGGCGACGCGACCACCGGCGACGGCGGCGACGGCGGCGACGGCGGCGACGCAAGCGCCAAGTCGAAGGCCAAGGCGGGCTGACCGAGCTCGCTGCTAAAGCGAACGGAAGCGGGGCGCCACTGGCGCCCCGCTTCCGAACTACTTCAAGGGGGAACGGTGGATTCGAGAATGTTGCTTAGGCGCCTGGTGGTGCTGATCAGCGCGCTGACGCTGCTCGGTCTGCCGGCCTCCGAGGCCATGGCCCACCACGGCCATGGCAAGAACAAGGTCAAGAACAAGGCGAAGTCGAAGGCGAAGGCCAAGGGCGGCCGCGGCGCCCCCGGGGCCCCCAGCGGTCCCGCCAACGGCGGCTCCGGCGGCGACGGAGCGATCGGCGGCGACAACAGCGGCGTCGGCGGTTCCGGGGGCGATGGCGGCGCGGGAGCTCCGAGCGGCCCCGGCGGAGATATCAACGCAGCGCCGACGGGCGGCGCGGGCGGCGGCGGTGCCGAGGGCGCTGCCGGTGGCTCGTCGACCGGCGGTGACGGTGCGGCCGGTGGCGGCGCGACCGGCGGCGACGGCGGCGACAACGAGGGCGACGGCGGCGAGGGCGCCCCGAGCGGCGGCGCGACCGGCGGCGACGGGGCGCCGAGCGGGGGAGCGACCGGCGGCGACAACAACGGCCAGGGTGGAGACGGCGGCGACAACGACGGCGACGGCGGCGACGGCGGAACCGCCGGTGCCGCGGTTGGCGGAGCCGGAGCGACCGGGACCGGGAACGCCGGCGACGGCGCCCCGAGCGCCAGCTGCACCCCGGGCGCCGCCGGCGCCGGCGCGCCGAGCGGTGGCGCCGGCGGCGGAGCCGGCGGTAGTGCCGGCGGCGGCGCGGGAGGCAGCGCGACCACGGGCGCCGGCGGAGCCGGCGGCGACGGCGGCAGCTGCACGACCGGGGCCGGCGGAGCCGGCGGAAGCGCCAACGACAACACGGGCGGAGCCGGAGGCAGTGCCACTACCGGCGCGGCCGGGGACGGCGGATCAGCCGACGGCGACGGCGGAGCCGGCGGATCAGCCGACGGCGACGGCGGAGCTGCTACTACGGGTGCGGGCGGCTCAGGCGGAGCCGCGACGACCGGCGACGGCGGTGCCGGCGGAAGCGCTGACGGCGACGGCGGCGCAGGCGGCGACGCGACCGCCGGAGACGGCGGAAGCGGCGGCGCGGCGGGCAACGTGACCTCCGGCGACGGCGGCGACGGCGGCAACGGCGGCAACGCCGGAAGCGCGACCGGCGGCAGCACCGGCAACGGCGGGAACGGCGGTGCCGGCGGTAGCGGCGGATCGGCCGACGGCGACGGCGGAGCCGGCGGAAGCGGCGGCGACGGCGGTGACGCGACCACCGGCGACGGCGGCGACGGCGGCGACGGCGGAGACACGAAGGTCAAGAACTCCGTCAAGGTGGGCTAACCCGCTCGCCTCACCGGCCAGAGCAAGCATGGAACGGGGCGCCGATCGGCGCCCCGTTCCCGTTCCTGGACGCTCCGCCGGGCCCCCGCGGACCCAGCGGAGGCGGCCCGACCCCTTGGTAATCTCGGCTCCATGGCGCTCATCGATCGCGCCCTTCGCGTGGGGGAGGGCAAGAAGTTCAAGGCGTTCGAGAAGCGCGTCGCGCGGATCAACGACTTCGAGCCCGAGCTCGAGCTGCTCGACGACTCGGAGCTCCGTGAGCAGGCCGATCAGCTACGCGCGCGCGCGCGCGAGGGAGAATCGCTCGAGGCGCTCCTCCCCGAGTCGTTCGCGCTGACGCGCGAGGCCGCCCGGCGCGCCCTCGGCCAGCGGCACTTCGACGTCCAGCTGATCGGCGGCATGGTCCTGCACGACGGGTCGATCTCCGAGATGAAGACCGGCGAAGGCAAGACCCTCACGGCAACGCTTCCCATCGTGCTCAACTCGCTGGGGGGCAGGAGCGTCCACCTGGTCACGGTCAACGACTACCTGGCCCGCCGCGACGCCGAGTGGATGAAGCCGATCTACGACCTGCTCGGAGTCACGGTCGGGGTGATCCAGTCCGGCGAGCGCGACGAGCTCAAGCATGCCGCGTACGCGGCCGACGTGACCTACGGCACGAACTCCGAGTTCGGCTTCGACTACCTGCGCGACAACCTCGCCACGAGCGTTGACGAGAAGTACCAGCGCGGCCACGAGTACGCGATCGTCGACGAGGTCGACAACATCCTCATCGACGAGGCGCGCACGCCGCTCATCATCAGCGGCGCTCCCGAGCAGGCCGCCGACTTGTACTACAAGTTCGCCCGCCTGGCGCCGCGGCTCGAGTCAGGCCAGAAGCCCGAAGGCATGGAGGCCAAGTCGAAGGACTGGCTCGCCGACTACGACTACGAGCCCGACGAGAAGCACAAGACCGTCGCCGTCACCGAGCGCGGGGTCGAGAAGGCCGAGAAGTTCCTCGGCGTGGACAACATGTACCTCGCCGAGCACGGCGACCTGGTGAACCACCTGATCCAGGCGCTCAAGGCCGAGTCGCTCTACAAGCGCGATGTGGACTACGCCGTGATCGACGACGAGGTCAAGATCATCGACGAGTTCACCGGGCGGATCCTCGAGGGCCGCCGCTGGTCCGAGGGCCTCCACCAGGCCGTCGAGGCCAAGGAGGGCGTCGCGATCCGCGAGGAGAACCAGACCGTCGCGACGATCACCTACCAGAACTACTTCCGCCGCTACGAGAAGCTCGCGGGCATGACCGGGACCGCGCTGACCGAGGCCACCGAGTTCATGAAGATCTACGAGCTCCAGGTCGTCGAGGTCCCCACCAACATGCCGATGGTCCGCGACGACATGAACGACCAGATCTACAAGACCAAGGAGGGCAAGTGGGCCGCGGTCGTCCGCGAGATCGAGGCGCGCCACAAGCAGTCCCAGCCCGTCCTCGTGGGCACGATCTCGGTCGAGGTCTCGGAGCTCCTCTCCGGCCGCCTCAAGGCGAAGGGCATCGAGCACACCGTCCTGAACGCCAAGCCCGAGTTCGCCCAGCGCGAGGGTGAGACGATCGCCGAGGCGGGTCGGCCCGGCGCCGTGACGATCGCCACCAACATGGCCGGTCGCGGCGTCGACATCAAGCTGGGCGGCAACCCCGAGCACCTGACCCGTCAGGAGTTGGTCGGTCGCGGCCTCGAGGCCGACACGGAGAAGTGGGACCGAAGCTGGGACATGGTCTATCCGCGGGTCGAGGACCGCGTCTCGGAGCTGCGCGACCAGGTCATCGGGGCCGGCGGCCTCTTCATCCTCGGCACCGAGCGCCACGAGTCGCGCCGCATCGACAACCAGCTCCGGGGCCGCTCCGGCCGCCAGGGCGACCCCGGCGAGTCGCGCTTCTACCTGTCCGCCGAGGACGACCTGGTGCGCCTCTTCGCCGGCGACCGCATCTACGGGATCCTGGACAAGCTCGGCCCGGTCTCCGAGGAGGGCGAGGAGGAGCCGATCGAGGCGAAGATGCTCTCGAAGCGCATCGAGGGCGCCCAGAAGAAGGTCGAGGAGCAGAACTTCCTGATCCGCAAGCGCGTGCTCGAGTACGACGACGTGATGAACCAGCAGCGCGAGGTCATCTACGAGTATCGCGACCGCATCCTCGAGGGCGAGGACATCTCGACGACCGCGCGCGACCAGATCGGCGACGTGATCGATCGCATCTGCGACGAGTACCTGGTCGGCGACTACGTGGAGGACTGGGACGTCGAGGGCCTCCTCACGCAGCTCGAGCAGATGTACCCGGTCGCGATCGCGAGCGAGGACCTGGACGTGCACTCGCTCGACCGCGGCGAGCTGATGGCCGACCTCCGCGAGGACGCGATCAAGGCCTATGACGAGCGCGAGGAAGAGCTCGGCGCCGAGCTCATGCGCGCGCTGGAGCGCTACGTGCTGCTCCAGATCATCGACGAGCGCTGGCGCGAGCATCTGCACGACATGGACTACCTGCGCGAGGGCATCCACCTGCGCGGGTTTGCCCAGGTCGACCCGCTCGTGGCGTACAAGAACGAGGGCTTCGAGATGTTCACCGCGCTGATGAACTCGATCTGGGAGGAGTTCGCGCGCTACATCTTCCACGTCGACGTCCGCGTGGAGGGGCAGAACGGCGATGGGGCGCCGACCGATCAGCAGGAATGGGCCACCGCCTCCAACTCGAGCACCACCCGGCCGCTCAACTACGCGGGCGGCACCGCGGCCGACCAGCCGAGCGCGCTCGCGGCGGCCGCCCAGTCGGCCGGCGGCGCGGCGGCGGGCGCGGTGGCCGAGCGCGGCGGAAGCGCTCCCGCGGGTGGCGCGCCGGCGGGCCCTGCCGAGGCCACGGTCGACCCGCTGCCGGTCGTCGAGACCCGCAAGGTCGACGAGGCCGAGCGCATCGGTCGCAACGATCCGTGCTGGTGCGGCTCCGGCAAGAAGTTCAAGCGGTGCCATGGCGCCTGAGGCCACCGGCACCGCCGACTACCGCGACCGGCTGAAGCTGCTCGCGGACTACCTTTGACCCAGCCGGCCTAGCCGAGCGCCAGGCCTCCCTCGAGGGGGAGATGTCGGCGCCAGGGTTCTGGGACGACCAGGCCCGCGCCGCCCGTGTCTCGGCAGAGCACGCGAGCGTCACCCGCCGGCTCGAGACGTTCCGCTCGCGTCGAGTCGGAGCTCGGCGACCTGGAGGCGCTGGAGGAGCTCGCCGTCGAGGACGACTCGATCGCCGCGGAGCTCGCCGAGCAGCGGGCGGGGCTCGACGCACGCCTCGCGGAGCTCGAGGAGGCACGACTGTTCTCGGGTCGCTACGACTCGGGCGACGCCGTCGTGTCGGTCCACGCGGGCACCGGCGGCACGGACTCGCAGGACTGGGCCGAGATGCTGCTCCGGATGGAGATGCGCTGGGCCGAGAAGCGCGGGATGACGGTCGAGCTGCTCGAGGCGAGCGCGGGGGAGGAGGCCGGGCTCAAGTCGGCCTCGTTCGTCGCGCGCGGCGAGAACGCCTACGGCCTGTTCTCGGCCGAGAAGGGCGTCCACCGCCTGGTCAGGATCTCGCCGTTCGACGCCGCCGCCCGCCGCCACACGAGCTTCGCGCTGGTCGAGGTGTCGCCGCTCGTGGACGAGGCCCTGGACGTGGAGCTCGACGAGTCGGACCTTCAGATCGACACGTACCGCGCCTCCGGCGCCGGGGGCCAGCATGTGAACAAGACCGACTCCGCCGTGAGGATCACGCACCGGCCTACGGGGATTGTCGTCCAGTGCCAGAACGAGCGCTCGCAGTCCTCCAACAAGTCGACGGCGATGACGATGCTGCGCTCGCGCCTCGTCGAGCTCGAGGAGCAGAAGCGGCGCGAGGAGATCGCGCGCGAGAAGGGCGAGGCGCAGGACGTGGGCTGGGGGTCCCAGATCCGCTCCTACGTCCTCCAGCCGTACACGATGGTCAAGGACCACCGTACGAACCACGAGATGGGCGACGCGAGCCGCGTGCTCGACGGCGACCTCGACGGCTTCGTGCGGGCCGAGCTCCTGCGGAGGGCCGGGGCTTCGTCCGGCGGCTAGCCTGACGCCGTGGACGACCTGATCGACCGCGCCCTCGCCGAGGACATCGGTGGCGGCGACGTGACGAGCTCGGCCGTGGTTCCCGCCGACGCGCGCGCGAGCGCGCGCGTCGTCCAGAAGGGCGAGGGGGTCATCGCCGGCCTCCGGGTCGCCGAGGCGGCCTTCCGGCGGGTGGACCCCGAGCTGTCCTGGCGCGCCGAGGTCGAGGAGGGCGATTGGCGCGGCGGCGGCCCCGTGGCCGAGGTCTCCGGCGCGGCGCGCTCGATCCTCGCCGCCGAGCGCGTGGCGCTCAACTTTCTCGGCCACCTGTCCGGGGTAGCGACGCTGACCGCCCGCTTCGTGCGCGCAATCGAGGGCACGCACGCGCACATCCTCGACACACGCAAGACGACGCCCGGCCTGCGCGCGCTCGAGAAGGAGGCCGTCGTGGCGGGCGGGGGCCAGAACTACCGCGACGGGCTCTTCGACGGCATCCTCGTCAAGGAGAACCACGCGCGCCTCGCTGGCGGCGTCGGCGCCGCCGCGGAGCAGGCGCTGGCCGCTGCGTCCGAGGGCGGCGCCCCGGGTGTGGAGGACGAGAGCGTCGGGCCGCCGCGCATGGACGTGACCGTGGAGTGCACGACGCTCGTCGAGCTCGAGGAGGCGCTCGCCGCCGGCGCGCCGCAGGTGATGCTCGACAACATGACCCTCGACGAGCTGCGCGCGGCGGTGGCGCGCGGGGCCGAGCGGACCGTTCTCGAGGCCTCGGGCGGCGTCACGCTCGACAGCGTCCGCGCCATCGCCGAGACCGGGGTCGACGTGATCAGCGTGGGCGCCCTGACGCACTCCGCGCCGGCGCTCGACCTGAGCCTTCAGCTCGAGCCGCATCCTGCGCCGGGGAGTGGCGCGAGCTAGACTTGAGGCAGTGCTCGTCACCCGGCGAGCTTCATTTCGGCTCCGAGCGAGGTCCCGAAACATGTGTCACCCGAACAGGCTCCGGCGACGGCGATGAGCGCACCGCTCCTGCTCGAGAACATCCCGGCCCTGAAGCGCGAGGTGCGCGCCCTCGCCGCCGAGCGGGACGCGGTGCTCCTCGCGCACAACTATCAGGTGCCCGAGGTCCAGGACGTGGCCGACTACGTGGGCGACTCGCTCGGGCTCTCCCGGCAGGCGGCGGCAGCGGGCGCGGGCACGATCGTCTTCTGCGGCGTCCATTTCATGGCCGAGACCGCATCGATCCTCTGCCCCGACAAGACCGTGCTGCTGCCGGACCTCGACGCGGGCTGCTCGCTTGCCGACTCGATCACCGCGGACGAGCTCCGCGCCTGGAAGGCCGAGCATCCCGGCGCGGTGGTCGTGATGTACGTCAACACGACCGCCGAGGTCAAGGCCGAGACCGACTACTGCTGCACGTCGTCGAACGCGGTTCAGGTCGTGGAGCACATCTGGCGCGAGCACGGCCCGGACACCGAGATCCTGTTCGGTCCCGACATGTTCCTCGGCGCCTACGTCGAGCGGGTCACGGGCAGGCGGCTCAACGTCTGGATGGGCGAGTGCCACGTCCACGCCGGCATCCGGCCGCGCGACATCGGGCAGGTGCGCGAGGAGCACCCCGGCGCCGAGTTCCTGATCCACCCGGAGTGCGGGTGCTCGACCTCGGTGATGGAGTACGTGGCGGCGGGCGACGTCGACGCGGAGAACACGCACATGCTGTCGACGGGCGGGATGCTGAAGCACGCGCGCGAGTCGGAGGCCGAGGAGTTCATCGTCGCGACCGAGACCGGCATGCTCCATCCGCTCGAGAAGGAGAACCCCGGCAAGCGCTTCGTGGCGGCGAACGAGGGCGCCGTGTGCGGCTACATGAAGATGATCACGCTGCCCAAGGTGCGCGACGCGCTCCGCGAGGGCGGCGAGCGCTTCGTGGTCGACGTGCCGGACGACGTCGCCGCCCGCGCGCGGGTACCGATCGAGCGCATGGTGGCGATCACGCCGTAGGTCGGGGACGGCCGGGGGCTAGGCTCCCGGCGTGCTGATCGACCGCATCCATCCCGACCGGGCGACGGTCGACCTCAACGAGCTGGTCGAGGGGCTGCGGCTCGGCGACCGTGGGCCCGCGGACCGCCCCTACCTGATCCTCAACATGGTCGCGACCGCCGACGGCGCGGCCACTGTCGGCGGGCGCACCCGCGGCCTCGGGGGCGAGCACGACAGGGCGCTCTTCCACGGCCTCCGCGAGCAGGTCGACGCGGTGATGGCGGGCGCCGGCACGGCCTCGATCGAGCGCTACGGGCGGCTCGTTCGCGACCCGGAACGACGCCGTCGCCGCGCGGAGCGCGGGCTGGCGCCCGAGCCGATCGCCTGTCTCGTGAGCGGTGACCTCAGCTTGTCCGCGGACATCCCGCTGCTGCAGGAGCCTGAGGCGCGGGCGCTGATCCTCACCCGCGGGGGAGAAGAGCTCGGCCCCGTACCGGCGACCGTCGAGTACGTGCGCGAGACGCCCGACGGGCACGAGCTCCGCCCGTTCCTCGAGCGGCTGCGAAGCGAGCACGACGTTCGCTTCGTCCTTTGCGAGGGCGGCCCGAGGCTCAACCGCGGCCTGCTCGAGGAGGGCCTCGTGGACGAGTTGTTCCTGGCGGTCGCCCCGATGCTCGTCGGCGGGTCACCGGCCACGACGATCGTCGCGGGGGTCACGCTGCCCGACTCGGTGGACCTCGAGCTCATCTGGTGTCTCGAGGGCGACGGTTTCCTCTTCCCGCGCTACGCGGTGACGCGGTAGGGCTTCGGCTTAGCGCTGCCCACAGAAACGTGCAGAAACCGTTGCAGAGATGGCGATTTGCAGGCGAAACCGCTATCAACCGTCGCCGCGATGGCCACCCGTACGAGAGAGCCGGAACGCGCGCCCGAGCGGGTGAAGCCGGGCCGGAGGCGCGACGTCCCCGTCGTCGAGCTGCGCGGGGTCACCAAGGTCTACGACGGTGGCGGCATCGGGCTCGAGCGCGCCTGGATGAGGATCGGCCGCGGCGAGTTCGTCTTCCTGGTCGGCCCGACCGGCTGCGGCAAGTCCACGGCGCTCAAGCTGATGCTGAAGGAGGTCGAGCCGTCGGAGGGCGAGGTGCTCATCTCGGGACACGACCTCGGCGAGATCGGGCGCCGGAAGGTCCCCTACCTGCGCCGCAACATGGGCGTCATCTTCCAGGACTACAAGCTGCTTCCGAACCGAACCGTCTACGCCAACGTGGCCTACTCGCTCGAGGTGATCGGCGAGGGCAGGTCCGCGATCCGGCGCAAGGTGCCGGAGATCCTCCGCCTCGTCGGGCTGTCGACGAAGCTCCACAGCTACCCGGACGAGCTCTCGGGCGGGGAGCAGCAGCGCGTCTCGATCGCGCGAGCATTCGTCAACCATCCGCCCCTGTTGCTCGCCGACGAGCCGACGGGCAACCTCGATCCCGAGACCTCGATCGGGATCATGCAGCTCATCTACCGGATCAACCGGACCGGCACGACCGTGGTCGTCGCGTCGCACGACCGCGAGATGGTCGACAAGATGCGCCGGCGGGTGATCGAGCTCGAAGAGGGAAGGGTCGTCCGCGACCAGCTCTCCGGGCTCTACCGGCCCAAGGAATCGACGCGTGACTTCGGCGTCCGCCTCCGCGGCGAGGTCAGCGCGTACCGGACCTGACCTCCGTGCGAATCGGCTTCTTCGTCAAGGAGGCATTCCGCGCGCTGCGCCGGAGTGCCGCGCCCAGCCTTGCCGCGACCCTCACGGTCCTCCTCACGGCGGTCGTACTCGGTGTCTTCATCCCGATCGTGCAGGCTACGACCGGGACGGCGAACGAGGTCCGCGGCCGCGTGGTGATCGACGTCTTCCTCGCGCCCGGGACTGATCCGGCAGAGACGGAAGAGCTCCGCCAGGTGCTCCTCGCGAAGCCGAACGTCGAGGCCGTGGACTTCATCTCGAAGGAGCAGGCGCTGAGCCGCGAGCAGGAGCGCAATGCCGACGCCTATGAGCTACTCGGCTCGAATCCGCTGCCCGACGCCTTCCGGATCACGCCGACCGATCCCGACGGCGTGGCCGCCCTGGTCGCGGGGCTGCAGCCCCCAGGGGGCGAGGACGCGACCCGCGCCGGGCCACTCGCCGCGATCGACGAGGTGCGCAACCGCGAGGAGGAGACCGACAAGATCCTCTCCGCCACCGGCCTCGTGAAGATGCTCACCGCGGCGCTCGCGTTGCTCCTCGTATTCGCGTCCGTAGCGCTCGTTGCCAACACCATCCGGCTCTCGATCTTCGCGCGCAGGCGCGAGGTCGAGGTGATGCGGCTCGTGGGCGCGACCAACTGGTTCATCCGCTGGCCGTTCGTGATCGAAGGCATCGTCGTCGGCTTCGTGGGCGGGGCGTCGGCGGTCGGGCTTCTCCTTCTCGCCAAGGAGCTATTCGTCGATCCGCTGTCGGACCGCTTCGCCCTTCTCGCCGGTCCCGAGACGATCGACTTCGCGCTGCTCGTGGCGGTGCTGATGGGGGCGTGCATCGCCGTTTCGGCCGCCGGCAGCGGCCTCACGCTCAGGCGCTTCCTGCGCGTCTGACGCGAGCGTCCGCTTGAGGCCGGCTTTAGGACGGCGGATACCCTTTTCGGCAGCCGCTTCGCGCCGTCCTCTCGAATGAACCCGTTCCGCACCTACACGATCGCGCTGTTCTGCGCCCTCGTCGCGTTCGCCGGCGGGCTCTGGCTGGGCGGGCATCCCGACTCGCTCCCGTCAGGCCTGCGCGACGTCTTCGTGGACGACCAGGAGGCCACGCTCCGCGCCGAGCTGATCGAGGCGATCGACGACAACTTCTACAAGCAGGTGGACGACGAGAAGCTCGAGGACGCGTCGCTCGACGGGATCGTGCGCTCGCTCGACGACCAGTTCTCGCACTACTTCGACCCGAAGGAGACGACCGCGTTCCAGGAGTCGATCAGCGGCGAGTTCGACGGCGTCGGAATGTCGATCGAGGAGGACAAGCAGGGGCTGCTCGTGCTCAACGTCTTCGACGGCTCGCCGGCCGCCGAGGCCGGCATCCACGAGGGCGACCTGATCACAGAGGTCAACGGGGAGTCGATCGCCGGCGAGCCGAGCGACATCGCCACCGCGAAGATCAAGGGACGCGCCGGAACCAGCGTGGACCTGACGGTGGTCGAGGGCGGACGCGGCGGGGACGAGCGCACGATCGCCGTCGACCGCGAGCGGATCGAGGTCCCGGTGGCCGAGGGCAAGCTCGAGGAGCTCGACGGCACGAAGGTCGGCGTGGCGAGCCTGCTCTCGTTCAGCTCCGGCGCCCATGGGGCGCTCCGCGAGGAGATCGAGTCGCTGCTCGACCGCGGCGCCGAGGGCATCGTGCTCGACCTGCGCGGTAACGGCGGCGGGTTGCTCGAGGAGGCGGTGCTCGTCTCGAGCCTCTTCATCGAGGATGGGACGATCGTGACGACGAAGGGCCGCACCAAGCCGGAGCGGGTGTTCGAGGCGCAGGGCAAGGCGATCGACTCGGATCTGCCGCTCGTCGTGCTGGTCGACAAGGGGAGCGCGAGCGCCTCCGAGATCGTCACCGGCGCGCTGCGCGACACAGACCGCGCCGAGGTCGTCGGCGAGACGACCTTCGGCAAGGGGGTGTTCCAGGAGGTCCAGCCGCTCTCGAATGGCGGCACGCTCGACCTCACCGTGGGCGAGTACTTCCTCCCCGATGGCGAGAACATCTCGGACGACGGAATCGACCCCGAGGTCGAGGCGAAGGACAAGCCGCGCACGAAGCGCGACGAGGCGCTCCCCGAGGCGCTCGACGCCCTTCGCGACGAGATCGGGTGACGCCGGGCGCGCCGCGCGCGGCCGCCGAGCCACGGGTCGCGGTCCTCCAGCGGCGCGGCCGGACGGTCGTCGCCCGCCCGATGTTCGAGCGCGGCCGGTCCGTCGCGCTCGACGGGCAGGCCCGGAAGGGAGCGGACCTCGGCGACATCGTGCTCCTGGGCCGCGGCAAGCGTGGGCTGCGCGTCGTCCGCGCCGTCGGCAGCCCGGACGTGGCGCGCGACGTGCTCGAGGCGCTGATGCTCGATCGCGGCCTGCGGCGCGCCTTCCCCCGGGCGGTCGAGGCGGAGGCCGAGGACGTGGCCGCCGACCCGCGCGCATCGCACGCCCCGCGGCGCGACCTCACCGCGCTCCCCACGTTCACGATCGACCCCGTCACCGCGCGGGACTACGACGACGCCGTCTCGGCCCGCGCCGAGGGGGACGGCGTCACGCGCGTCTGGGTCCACATCGCCGATGTGAGCGCTTACGTGAGGCCGGGCGGGGCGCTCGAGCGCGAGACCGCGCGTCGCGGCACGAGCGTCTACGTCCCGGGCGCGGTCGAGCCGATGCTCCCGGGGGTCCTGTCCGGCTCGGCCTGCAGCTTGATGTCGGGCGTCGAGCGGCTCGCCGTCACGGCCGAGCTCGAGATGCGCGGCCCCGACGTGCGGAGCGCGAGCTTCTACCGCTCGACGATCCGCAGCGACGCGCGGCTCACCTACGAGCAGGTCGACGAGGTCTTCGCCGGCGGCGCCGCGCCGGAGTCCCCGTGGGGCGAGCCGCTGGCGGAGGCGCGCGCGGTCGCCGCCGCCCTCACCGAGCGCCGCGCCGCGCGCGGCTCGCTCGCCGTCGAGTCGAGCGAGCCCGTGTTCGACTTCGATTCGGCCGGGAACGTGGCCGGCGTGCGTCAGGAGCTGCAGACGGAGTCGCACCGGCTGATCGAGGAGCTCATGGTCCTCGCCAACGAGCAGGTGGCGGGTCTCCTGGCCGACCGCCGCGTGCCCACGATCTACCGCGTGCATGAGCGCCCGGAGCCGCAGGCCGTCGTGTTCCTCCTGGAGCAGCTCGCGTCGCTCGGAGTTGCCACGCCGCCCGCGCCCGAGCGAATGAGCCCGCAGCAGGCCGGCGAGGCGGTTGGCGAGGCGAGCCGGCTCGTGGCCTATCACGTGCGCCGCACCGGCCACGGACGCGCGGCGCTCACCTCGCTCGTCCTGCGCTCGCTCAAGCAGGCGTTCTACTCGCCGCGCAACGTGGGCCACGCCGGGCTCGCGAGCCCGCGCTACTGCCACTTCACCTCGCCGATTCGTCGCTACCCCGACCTCGTGGCCCACCGGGCCCTGCTCGCGGCGCTCGGCGCCGACGAGGCGGCGCCGCGCCGCGACCAGCTGGACGACGCCGCGGCCGCGAGCTCGGCCGCGGAGCGCGACGCGCTTGGGGTCGAGCGGGCGGCCGCCGACGTCTGCCACGCCTTCCTGCTCGAGCGGACGCTCGCGGAGGGCGAGTGGGAGCGCGGCTTCGAGGGCGAGGTCGTGGGCCTGATCTCCGCGGGGGCGTTCGTCCGCTTCGGCGAGGAGGGCTTCGAGGGGATGCTCCCGGTGCGGAGGATGAGCGACTGGTGGCACCTCAACGAGCAGGCGACGATGCTCGTGGCCGAGCGCTCGGGGCGGCGGCTGCGGCTCGGCGACCCGATCGAGGTCGTCGTCGGCCGGGTGGACACACTGCGCGGGCGGGTGGACCTGGTGCCGGTCGAGTCCGAGGATTGACTCACGCGCACCGACCGGTTTAGGGTCGGCATGGAGGGGGACCGTCCTCGCGGCTGGTCGCACACAACGACGGAGGGGGACCGAATCGTGGGCAGGCGAGTGTTTGTAAGGCTCTTCATCCTCTCGGCCGTTGCGTTCGCGATGCTGCCGGTCGCGTCCGCCTCGGCGGGGCGGCTCGTGGCCACCGGGCACGACGTGGACGACCACTGCGGCGTTCAGGAGGACGCCGGCGACGAGGAGCAGTGCAGCTTCATGGAGGTGGCGACCGACTACGTCCGCGACGGCTCCAACGAGAAGGTGCTCGTGCTCGACTGCACGGGCACAGCGAGGAAGGCGCTCGACGAGGCGTTCGGCGACGGGGTGGTGCCGCGCGAGCGCATCTGCCCGAGCGACGACCCGGGCGCGTTCAACGACGAGAAGCTCACGACCGGCAGGTACAGCGCGATGATCGTCGGCTCGTCCTGCGACGACGAGGAGAACTCGCTCAACCAGACCTTCGACGATCCGGACGGCTGCGACGAGCAGGGGGGCACGACGCCCGACTCCGACCTGATCAACGCGCGCGGTGACGACATCAAGAGGTTCTTCAACGACGGTGGCGGGATCTTCGCGATGGCCGGCGACGACAACGGCGACGGCGATCCCTCGACGGGGCCCGACGTCTACTACGACTTCATCCCGATCGGCGTGCAGGGCGTCGAGGTCAACCCGCCGTTCTGCCTCACCCAGGAGGGGATCGACGTGGGGTTCGAGGACACCCAGTGCCCGGACCCGAGCAGGCGGAACGGCAACAGCAACAGCATCAACTGCTGCGAGACGCACAACTCGTTCGCCGAGCCGCCGCAGGGCAGCGCGCTCAAGGTCGCCGAGCGCGACAGCGGGAACCCCTCGGACGTCGCCGTGGCCGGCATAAACGGCGAGGGCAACGGCTTCCCCGAGACGCTGGTGGCCGACGGCCGGATCGGCGGCGGCGGATTCGAGGACCCCGAGAAGTGCTTCGGCAAGGAGGCCACGATCGTCGGCACGGGCGACTCCGAGAACATCAGGGGCACCCAGGGCCGCGACGTCATCGTGGCCGAGGGCGGCGACGATAGGGTCCGCGGGCGCGGTGGCAACGACCTGATCTGTGGTCGCGGCGGCGAGGACGAGCTCGACGGCGACAAGGGCGACGACAACGTGAAGGGCAACGGCGACGATGACATCGCGCGAGGCGGCGTTGGCGACGACAAGGTGAAGGGGAACGGCGGCAACGACGAGGTCGTCGGCGACGAGGGCGACGACAGGGTGAGCGGCAACGCGGGCGACGACTTCGTCGACGGCGGGCACGGCGAGGACCGCCTCAAGGGCGGTCCGGGCAACGACGACCTCCGCGGCCGAAGCGACGACGACCGGCTGCGCGGCAACCCCGGGGATGACGACCTCGACGGTGACGGTGGGTCCGACAGCTGTGAGGGCGACGGCGGGAACGACTCGGCGTCCGACTGCGAGACGAACGGCAGGTTCCCGTAGCGCGCCTGTGAGAAGAGCTCCGGGCCACCCGGCTAACGTCTCCCCGCATGGCCAAGAAGCGGGGAAAGCGAAAGGCGGCGCCCGGGGACGTCGCGACGAACCGGAACGCGTCCTATCGCTATCAACTGCTCGAGCGGTGGGAGTGCGGCATGGCGCTCCAGGGCTCGGAGGTCAAGTCGCTCCGCGCCGGCAACGTGCAGCTGAAGGACGCGTACGCCGCCCTCCACGACGGCGAGGTGTGGCTCCACAACGTGCACATCGCCCCGTATCCGGCCGCCTCGCGCGAGAACCACGAGCCGGAGCGCCCCCGCAAGCTCCTGATGCACCGCCGCGAGATCGAGCGCCTGATCGGGAAGACGGCCGAGAAGGGACTCACGCTCGTCCCGACGCGCGTCTACTTCGCCGGGCGCAACGCCAAGGTCGAGATCGCCCTCGCGCGCGGCAAGGAGATGCGCGACAAGCGCCGCGACATCAAGGCGCGCGACCAGCGCCGCGAGATCGAGCGGGCGCTCTCCGAACGGTAGGCCGCCTGTCCGCTTGCGCCCCGCCCCGCGATCGGTAAGAGTGCGCGGCGGGAGGTGCGGCAGGTGATCGGGACGACTGACGGCTGGTCGCGGTCCGGGGGCACGGCGTGAGGCCACGGCGCAGGTCCGTGCGCTGGGTGCTCGCCGCGGCGTGCGCATTCGCCCTGGCCGCGCCCGCCGCGAGCTCGGCCGATCCGCTCGAGCTCCTGCCGCTCCCCGATCTCGGAGGCGGCGGAGGCGACACCGCCAAGCAGAAGGAGCGAAAGCGCGAGCTCCGCAAGGCGCGCCTCGACCTGAAGCTCGAGGGTACGAAGGCGATCGTGGACGACGAGTATCGCCACCTCCCGGAGATCGGAAAGCAGGGCCAGCTCGGTGTCAACCGCGACAAGGGAAGGCCGTTCTTCCTCTCCCACCAGCAGCACGGTGACCTCTTCGTGCGCGCCGGGATCCTTCGGGGGCGCGCGGACCTCGTAAAGCGGGGCCTCGAGGCGTTCGACTACGGCTTCGACCATCGGCGGTCCGGAACCCAGCCGGAGGAGCACGCGTTCTTCGTACAGTCGGTAGCGCACTCCCTCGTCCTGCTCGACGCCACGCGCTACGGAAAGGAGCGAAAGGGTCGACTCCGCAAGCTGCGCCCGCGGGTGCGCAGGATGGCGCGGCAGATCATCTCCCCCGGGGCATTCTCCGAGTTCAAGCAGCGAAACGGGAGCTACACGCACAGCGCGTACGTCGTCGGGTCGGCGCTCGGGCTGGCCGAGCTCGCGACGGGCGAGGGCAAGTTCGCGCGCTACTCGGCCAAGGCGATCCGGCTCGGACTCAAGCGTCAGCGCGACAGCGGGGTGAACCCCGAGCTCGGCGGCTACGACGTCCGCTACCAGATGGCCGGCACTACCTACGCGGAGCGCTGGGCCGTGTACTTCCCCCGTCGGACGCTCGCCGAGAGGGTCAAGAAGATGGTGAACCCCGGGCTCGACTGGATGTCGAAGCGGATCGACGGCGACGGTTGGATCGATTGGCACGGCAGCACGCGGACATGCCAGGAGTCGAACACGAACGGCGAGCCGAAGACGCCCGGCTACCACTACGCGATCCGCGGCTTCGCCTACTGGGGCGCGCTCACCGACCGCAGGCAGCGCTCGAGCGAGGCGAGGCGCGCGCGCAGCTACCTGGAGCGGAGGAAGTCGGACGGATCGCTGTGCGGGTCGAAGGGCAAGCTGCGTCCGCGCGACAAGAAGGACGGCGGCGGACGCGGCGGGGGCGGCTCCGACCCGAATCCGCTGCCCCTCCCGATCGACCTGTTCGAGTAGGCCTTTGAGCACGACCGGCCCGGTGATCGTGGTGACCGGGGCGAGCTCCGGGATCGGCGCCGCCGCCGCGGTGGAGCTCGCGCGCCGCGGCGCCCGCGTCATTCCGGTCGGCCGCGACGAGCGGCGCCTCGGCGCTGTTGCGGAGCGGATTGCGGCGGAGGACGACGGCGCTGCCGCGGAGCCCCTTCGTGCTGACTTCGCATCGCTCGCGGACGTCCGCCGGCTCGCCGCCGAGATCCGGGCGCGCCACGAGCGAATCGACGTGCTCGTGAACAACGCGGGGATCCTCAGCGGCCGTCGCGAGCTCACCGAGGACGGCCACGAGCGCACGTTCGCCGTCAACCACCTCGCGCCGTTCCTCCTCACCAACATGCTGCTGGATCGGCTTCGAGCCGCGGGGGCGGCGCGAATCGTCACGACGAGCTCCGATGCTCACCACAGCGGACGGATCGAATTCGACGACCTGACCGCGACGCGCTCGTGGTCGACGTGGAGCTCCTACGCGACGTCGAAGCTCGCGAACGTCCTCTTCACGCACGCGCTCGCCCGCCGGCTACACGGCACGGGCGCGACGGCCAACTGCTTTCACCCCGGCGTGATCCGCACCCGCCTCGGGCGCGGCGGGCGCCCGATCGCGCTCGGATGGAAGCTCGTCAAGCCGTTCTTCCGCTCGCCCGAGCGCGGGGCGGCGACGATGGTCTACCTGGCCACCAACCCCGAGGCCGGGCGAGCTATCGGGCTGCTACTTCGCCGACTGCCGGGTGAGGACGCCGAAGCTCGACGCGGTCGACGACGAGCTGGCCGCGCGGCTGTGGCGGACGAGCGAGGAGCTCGTCGGGCTCAGTTAGCCTGGGCGTCGTCGAGCGAGCGCTCGAGGAAGGTCGCGTCCATGCCCACGGCGAGGAGCGCGGCGAGCCCGAGGTAGACGGCCGCGACCGCAAAGCGCGTGGCCGGCTTGACCTTGTGGTAGCGCTGCGACTCGGGCGACTTGCGCGCCTTCCAGCGGCGCCACGTCTCGAAGCCCCCGAGCAGGACGACGAGCAGGATGATCGGGTTCGGGAAGATGACCGCGAGCGCGATCAGCATCGCGAAGCCGGCGAGCCACATCCAGGGACTAAGGGCGGCCATCGCCCGGCCGCCGTCGAGCGGCAGGACCGGGAGCAGGTTGATCAGGTTGAGGAAGAACCCGATGTAGGCGAGCGCCTGGAAGAGCTCATCGCCGGTGGCCTGCCAGATCACGAGCGGGATCAGGCAGCCGAGCGTGCCGAGGATGGGGCCCGCGAGCCCGACGCGCGCCTCGGCTGCGGCGTCCTTCGGAAGCTCCTTCATCATGACGGCGGCGCCCAGGAACGGGATAAACATCGGCGCACTCGCCTTGATCCCCTCGCGCCGAAGCTGGAGCACGTGTCCCATCTCGTGGATGAAGAGCAGGATCACGAAGCCGAGCGCGAACTTCCACGTCCAGATCAGCGCGTACGCGGCCACGGACACGAGCGCCGTGGCGGAGGTCGTGAAGATCTTGAGCTTGGGGAGAAGCAGAAGGAGGCCCTTGAGCTTCGCCCCGAACTTGACGAGCAGGAGCCCGGCGGCCACGAGCAGTCCCAGCCCGCGCTTCCACACCGGCTTCCCGCCGGCAGGCTCGGGCGAGTAGGAGGGCGGGTAATGGGGCGCCGGCGCGGGCTCGCGCGTGACGCCCGCCGGCATCGACTCGGGACGGGATTCCATGCTCAAAGTGTGGCAGCGCGATCTGTGCGGCGTCTAAGCGATTGGACGCCCTTCGTAGCGCGAACTACCATTGAGGACGCACATAGGGGACGACAGGCTTCGACGTGGACGTTCCGTGTGGGCAGTTGCGAGCCGAGGTCCCCGGTCGGCCTCGTAAAACAACCGGGACAACCATAAGTGCGGACTCTCACGAGTACGCCCTCGCTGCCTAGCAACAACTAGCTAGCGAGGTGTCGGCCCTCCCTCGGCCCGTGGGGAGGACAGCCGGCATCAGAAACGGGCTCCACCCGCCGCGAGTGCCCCCGGCGCGGCGGGGACACACAAGGGGGCTGGCCTCCCGCAACCCCGCCGGCGCGGCAAGCGGGAGGTGAGACACAGAGCGCCGGCTACGCTCGTAGAAGCTGCCCGACACGCGCCCGCGGACGTGGGTTCGATTCCCACCGTCTCCATCTCAAGCTTGGTACATCCCCGAGGAGCTGGCCGGAGGCAGGACGAGCTGATGACGCTCCAACGGATGGACAACGTTCTCATCGTTGTCGACGACATCGAGGCTGCCAAGGCGTTCTTCGCCGAACTCGGTATGGAGCTGGAAGGCGAGATGACGGTTGAGGGGCCTTGGGTGGACCAGACCGTCGGGCTCAACGACGTCCGTGCCGACATCGCCATGATGCGGACCCCGGACGGCCACGGCCGGGTCGAGCTGTCGAAGTTCCACAACCCGCCGGCGGTCAGAGCCGAGCCGGAAAGCGCGCCGGCGAACGCGCTGGGCATACGCCGCATGATGTTCGCTGTCGACGACGTCGACGACGTCGTTGCCCGCCTGCGCAGCCACGGTGCCGAACTCGTCGGCGAGATCGCGCAGTACGAGGACATCTACCGGCTCTGCTTCCTACGTGGCCCTGAGGGCATCATCATCGGACTGGCCGAGCAGCTCAGCTGAAACCTCCAGTGCTGTGACCACGAACCTGTTCAGACCGCAGCTCGGCCAGCCGCATCACTACGCCTATGTCGTCGAGGACATCGAGGCGACCGTGAGCCGCCTGGTCGACCAACTCGGCGCCGGGCCGTTCTTCCTCGTCGAGAACGTGCCGCTGGAGAACGTTCTCTCGCGCGGCGAGCCGGCCGAGCTCACCCACAACTCCGCCTTCGGCTGCTGCGGCGAAGGTGCGATCGAGCTGATGCAGACGATCAGCATGGCGCCCGCGCGCGTCGAGGAGCGCTTCTCGGCTCCCCGGCCGGGAATTCACCACGTCGCCTACGTCGTGCCGCCGGCGGATGCTGCCTCAGTGCGGGAATCGCTCGACCAGCGAGGTCTGTCGGAGTACCTGAGCGCCAAGCTCGGCGAGACCCACAACACCTTCCACGACGCCTCCGAAACGCTGGGGCACGACATCGAGATCCACGACGACGTTCAGGGGCTGCGTGACTTCTTCGGAATGGTCCGCGACGGCGCCGAGGGCTGGGACGGCTCGGAGCCGCTGCGGCCGGTCGAGAGCTGAGATGGTGGTCACGTCCGGCGACGTCTTGAGCTTTCACGACGGAAGTGAGTTCAAGGTGGTGAAGAGCGCTGCGGATACCGGTGGTGAGGTGCTCGAGCTGGAGATGTTTTTTCCGCCGACGACGGAGGACGTGCCGCGCCACATACATCCGGAGCAGGCCGAGACCTATGAGGTGAGCGAAGGGGCGTTCAAGGTGCTCGTCGGCTCCGAGTGGCACGAACTGGGACCGGGGCAGTCCGCCACGGTCCCGGCGGGAACGGTGCACACGTTTCGGATCGTGGGTGACCAGCCCGCTCGTGTTCGCAATCTGCACGTGCCCGCGCTCGACTTCGAGGACTACTTCGCAACCGAGTCGAGGCTGATGAGAGAGGGCAAGATCAAGAGCTATTCGAGCCCGGTCGCGCTCCTGTACTACGCTGGCTTGCTCAGGCAGTACCGGCATTGCATGGTGATGGCGAGCCCTGCGCTCCGGACAGTGATTGCCGCCCTGTCGCCGATCGGCCGCATGCTGCTGGCTCGTGGCCAGTAGCGTGCTGGCGTCACCCTCGCCGCCGGCTTGAGGGTTCGGTAACCGTTCCACTAGGTCCACTGCGATAACGTCGAGGCACCGGCGTACCCTCGTGCCATGCGAGAGATCGCCGCCCCGTGCGCCAGGCCGGCGCCGGTTGAGGAGCCGTCCACCCTCGCATGAGCCGGCTCGCCGAGTGGGTGCGGCGCAGGTGGTGGACCGGCGTGGCGGTCGCGTTGACGGCGGCCGTCGCGGTTGTCGTCGTGGCGTTCCCGGGCGACTCCGGGCCGGACGACCCGCCCGCTCCGCCACCCCGATCCGGCGCCGCGCCCGTCGACGAGCGAACCAAAGCCGCGGTCGACCGGTTCCTCGACCGCTACATGGCCGGAAACGGCCGCGTCGTGAAGCGCGGCGAGGGGGGCGACTCGTCCAGCTCGGGTCAGGCATACGCGATGCTCGCAGCTGTCGCCATCGGCGACCGACGACGCTTCGACCTGGCATGGAACTGGGCCAGGAGGAACCTCCAGACCAAGGACGATCTGCTTTCGTCCCTGTGGCGTGACGGCGAGGTCGACGATCCGGAGGCTGCCAGCGACGCGGACCTCGACGCGGCCCGGGCGCTGGACGTGGCGGCCGAGCGGTTCGATGACCCCGACTACCGCGAGCAGGCCGTGCGAATCGCCACGGCCATCCTCGTCAACGAGACGGTCACGGTGGACGGCGACCTGGTCCTCGTGGCCGGCCCCTGGGCCCGCGCCGAGCCCTACCCGATCAACGCGAGCTACTACTCGCCGCGGGCCTTCGACGCCCTGGAGAAGGCGACCTACAACAAGGACTTCGCGGTCCTGAACAAGACGAGCGATCGGCTAGTGGACGGCCTCGTAGGCGATCCGCTACCCCTCCCGCCCGACTGGGCCGAGGTCGACGACTCGGGTAAGCCGCGACCGGCCATGAGGCCGGGGACGACCGAGCCGGTGCGGCACAGCCTCGACGCGGCCCGTTTGCCGATTCGCTTCGCCGAGTCGTGTGACGAGGAGGAGCGGGCACTCGCGGCGCGCCTGCTCCCGTTCTTCAAGCGCAGGACCGGCGGCGAGCCGGCGATCGCGTATGGGCTCGATGGCGAGGCGCTCGAGAGCGACACCCACCCGATGCCACTCGTGGCTGCAGCCGCCACGGCACATGCCTCGGGCGACGAGCGGCTTCGGGACGCGTTCCTCGTGCGCGCCGAGAAGCTCGAAAGGCGCTCTCCGACCTACTACGGCTCTGCCTGGGTGGCCCTGGGCCGGATCATGCTGACGACCGACCTGCTCGGCCGCTGCCCCCGCTAGGTTCGGCGCTCACTGCTCGCGACCCGACCTGGCCCGCTCCCTGCCTCCCTGGGGGCGGCCGGCGCCGCGGCTAGGTAGCCGCAAACAGCTCCCATGTATCGGGAACGCCCTTGAGCTCATGAGCTCCTCGCGCTGAGAATTCGAGCCCCGAACCGGCGACCAGGTCCCTCACCGTTCGTGAAACGAGCAACTCGTCCGGGCCGGCGAGGGCATTGACGCGAGCGGCGATGTGCACGGCGATGCCGCCGATATCGTCACCCATTACCTCGCATTCGCCCGTGTGCAGGCCCGCGCGCACTTGGATTCCCTGGTCTTCCGATGAGCGCAGGAGCGCGTGCGCGCACCGGATCGCACGTGCCGGTCCGTCAAACGTGGCCAGAAAGCCATCACCGGTCGATTTCACGGCGCGGCCGCCGAAGCGCTGGAGCTCGCTCCGCACCGCTCCGTTGTGCCGCTCGAGGACCTCATGCCAGCGTCTGTCTCCGAGCTTCGCCGCGAGTCGGGTGGAGTCCACGATGTCGGTGAACAGGACCGTCGCGAGTATCCGCTCTGGGTCGGGATCGCCGCGCACCCCGGTGAGGAACTCCTCGATCTCCCCCAGCGTCAGCTCGGGGTCCTGATACCAGGGGACGTGATCGTCCCCGGGCACTTCAACGAGCTTCGCGTTCGGGAGGTTCTCCGCGAGCCACCGGCCGTTCCGGACATTGACCAGCCGGTCGTGGCGGCGGTGGATGACGAGCGTCGGGACGTGAACGCTCGGAACCACGTCTCGAACGTCGATGTCGAAGTACATGCGGGTCATCGCCGCGAGCATTCCGGGGGTCATGCTCATGCGCTCTATCCGCGCCATGAAGGCGCGTGCCTCTGCGTTGGCCGCCTGGCTGGGTGCGGTCACCTCCACAAGCGCGCCCTCGCCCCAGTGCGGCGTGATGAGCTCCGCGCCCGACTCAACCAACGCTTCCTCCGGGGGCGCCCACGGGTAGCCATCGGCCGCCGTGGAGCGAGCCATCCCTCCGTAGCAGACAAGCGCCTGGCACCGGTCGGGATAGGTCGCCGCGAACAGGATGCTCATCGGCACCCCCTCGGAGAGCCCGACCAATGCGGCGCGCTCCGAGCCGGCGGCGTCCATGACGGCACGGACGTCGTCCATGCGCTGCTCGAGGGTGGGGGCCTCCGCCACGGGGTCCGACAGCCCTGACCCGCGCCGGTCGAAGAGGATGACTCGGGCGAAGGAACCGAGCCGCTGCCACGCGTGCGCCCAGGCCGGGTCCTCCCACAGCAGCTCCACGTGGCTGGCGAACCCGAGAACCGCGACCAGGTCGAGTTCGCCGTCCCCGAATACCTGATAGGCGATGTGCACGTCGCCGCTACGTGCGTAGCTCGTCTCCGGGCGTCGAGATGTCTCGCCCGCTCCCATCACCTGCCTCTCGTTGCCGTGAGCATAAGTCCTTCGCTCGGCCCCGGACTACGAACGTACCGCGCTCCAGTGCCCAGCGGTTGATCTGGGCGCTGGAGCGGGGTTAGGGTCAGCGCGACAAACCGCGACACGGGGGAGGGCCGATGGCGACGAGTGCGACTCCTGAACTCACCGCGGAGGCGACCGAGCGCCGGGACGCGCTGGTCGAGCGGCTCTTCGAGGCGACGCTCGGCACCTGGGATGTCCTCGGCGTCTATCTGGGCGACCGGCTGGGCCTCTATCGCTCGCTCGCCGAGAAGGGCGCGCTGACCTCGGAGCAGCTCGCCGCCGCCAAGGGCGCGAACGAGCGTTACCTCCGCGAGTGGCTCGAGCAGCAGGCCTCGACCGGGATCCTCGAGGTCGATGACGCGAGCGCTCCTGCGAGCGAGCGTCGCTACAGCTTGCCCGACGGGCATGACGAGGCGCTCCTCGACGAGACGAGCCTCAACTACATGGCGCCCGTTGCCAGGCTCGTCGCTGCCTGCACCCGCCCGCTCGACGCGCTGCTCAGGGCGTTCGAGACGGGCGACGGCGTTCCGTACGCGGACTACGGCACCGACCTCCACGAGGGCCAGGCGCGGTTCACGCGCCCGATGTTCGACAACCTGCTCGGCAGCGAGTGGCTCCCGGCGATCGCCGACGTCGACGCCCGACTCAAGGCCGATCCGCCGGCCCGCGTCGCCGACGTGGCGTGCGGCGAGGGTCGCTCGAGCATCGCGATCGCGCGTGCGTACCCGAAGGTCCGCGTCGAGGGGATCGACCTCGACGAGGCGTCCATCGACGCCGCGCGCGGGCACCTGGACGGAAGCGGCGTGGACGACCGCGTGGCGTTCCACTTCACCGACGCCGCCGACGCCGAGCTCGACGGCCAGTGCGACCTCGTGACGATCTTCGAGGCGCTCCACGACATGTCGTATCCCGTCGAGGTCCTGCGCGCGTGCCGCGGGCTCCTCGCCGAGGGGGGCTCGATCGTCGTCGGCGACGAGCGCGTGGCCGACGAGTTCACCGTTCCGGGCGACGAGCTGGAGCGCTTCTACTACGGCTTCAGCGTGCTCCACTGCCTGCCCGTGGGGATGGTCGGCGAGGGCGCGGTCGGCACGGGCACGGTGATGCGCGCCGACACGGTCCGCGGCTACGCAGAGGAGGCGGGGTTCGGCGACTTCGAGGTGCTGCCGATCGAGAACGACTTCTATCGCTTCTACCGGCTGCGGCCTTGACGGCGTCTCATTTCACACTCAAGCGGCTGACGGAGGTAGAGGACTCGGCGCCCCGGTTCGGGTTCGAGGAGATCCAGGAGGCGCGCTTCGCGAACGACGATCTGGACGTGGAGGCCACGGGGGTGAGCCACCATCGCCTGAAGCCCGACCGCCGCCAGGCGTTCGGGCACAGGCACGATCAGGCGGAGGAGGTCTACGTCGTGCTCGCGGGCGCCGGCCGGGTCAAGCTCGACGACGAGATCGTCGCGCTCGAGCCGCTCGACGCGCTCCGCGTGTCTCCCGGGGTGATCCGCCAGTTCGAGGCGGGCCCCGACGGGCTCGAGCTGCTCGCATTCGGCGCCCGCCACGAGGGCGACGGCGAGGTGCTGCCGGGTTGGTGGGCCGACTAGCTAGGTAGCGGCTTACCCGCGGGCGCCGCCGCTGCCCCCGGTACGGGGCACTTGTCTCGCGCTCCGCCCGCGTGAGAGGATCGGGTTCGCCGTGAGCTCCGTCGAGACCGTCAGCGTGCTCTTCACCGACCTGGTCGGGTCCACCGGGCTGGCGTCGCGGATCGGGCCGGCGGCCGCCGAGGAGCTTCGGCGCGAGCACTTCGCCCTCCTCCGCGAGGCGATCGAGGCCACGAGCGGCCGCGAGGTCAAGAACGTGGGCGACGGGCTGATGGTGGTGTTCACGAGCGCGGCCGCGGCGGTCGAATGCGCGGTTGGGATGCAGCAGCGGATCGAGCATCGCAACCGGCGCGCGGAGGACCAGCTCGGCGTTCGCATCGGCATCAGCCTCGGCGACGCGGACTGCGAGGAGGACGACTACTTCGGGCCGCCGGTGGTCGAGTCGGCGCGGCTCTGCAACGCCGCCGCCGGCGGGCAGATACTCACGGTCGAGCTCGTGCGGATGATGGTGGGCGGCCGCGGGACGCACTCGTTCTCGCCCGTCGGCGCGCTGGAGTTGAAGGGACTGCCAGAGCCGGTGGCCGCGCTCGAGGTCGAGTGGGAGCCCGCCGGAGCCGAGGCCAACCCGATCCCGCTCCCGCCGCGGCTCCGCCAGATGCCGCCCGTCGGCTATGTGGGGCGGGTCGCCGAGCGCGACCGGCTCAGCGCGCTGTGGGCGGACGCGCGGGGCGGCGGCGTCCGGCTGGCGCTGCTGGCGGGCGAGCCGGGGATCGGGAAGACGCGGCTCGCCACCCACCTGGCGATCGAGGCGCACGGGGAGGGGGCGACGGTGCTCTACGGCTGCTCGCAGGAGGACCTGCGGGTGCCCTACCAGCCCTGGGTCGAGGCGGTCCGCCATTACGTGGAGACGGGTCCGGAGGCCAGGCTCGACGGTCACGTCGAACGTCACGGCGGTGAGCTTACGCGGCTCGTCCCCGAGCTCACGCGGCGCGTCGAGGGTGTGCCCGAGCCGCGCGACACCGATCCCGAGACAGAGCGCTATCTCCAGTACGGGGCCGTCGCGGACCTGCTGGAGGCGGCGTCGAGCGACGACCCGGTGATCGTGATCCTCGACGACCTGCACTGGTCGGACAAGCCCACGCTGTCGCTGCTCCGGCACGTCCTGTCCGGCTCGCTCGGGCGCGTGCTCGTGATCGGCACGTACCGCGACTCCGACATCACGAGCAGTCATCCGCTCTCGGAGCTCCTCGCCGACCTGCGCCGCGAGGAGGGCGTCGAGCGGCTCTCGCTCTCGGGCCTCCAGCAGGACGACGTCGTGGAGCTGACGGAGGCCGCCGCCGGCCACGACATGGACGAGATCGGGCGGGCGCTCGCGCAGGAGGTGGCGCGCGAGACGGGCGGGAACCCGTTCTTCGTCGCCGAGATCCTCCGGCACCTCGTGGAGTCGGGCGCGATCACCCGGCAGGAGAGCGGGCGCTGGGCGCTGTCCGGCTCGCTCGCGGACCTCGGGCTGCCGGAGAGCGTACGCGAGGTGATCGGGCGCCGGGTCGGCCGCCTGGGCGAGGAGGTCAAGCGGGTGCTCGGCATGGCGTCGGTGATCGGCCGCGAGTTCGATTCCGACCTCCTCGGACGCATCGTCGACCAGAGCGACGACGAGCTCCTCGACGTGCTCGAGGGCGCGGTCGGGGCGTCCGTGCTCGCGGAGTCGAGCGACACTCCGGGCCGCTTCACGTTCGCCCACGCGCTCATCAACCACACGCTCTACGAGGAGCTCGGGACCACGCGGCGGGCCCGGCTCCACCGCCGGATCGCCGAGGCGCTCGAGGAGATCTGCGGCGACGACCCGGGCCCGCGCCTCGGCGAGATGGCGCACCACTGGTCGGCAGCGACGGCCGCCGTGGACCCGCGCAAGGCGCTCGAGTACACGCGCCGCGCGGGCGACCGCGCGCTCGCGCAGCTCGCTCCCGACGAGGGCGTGCGGTGGTTCACGAGCGCGCTCGAGCTCCAGAGGGGTGATCCTGATGCCGCCGCCGAGGAGCGCTGCGACCTCCTGATCTCGCTCGGCGAGGCGCAGCGGCAGGCGGGCGAGGCCGACTTCCGTCAGACGCTCCTCGACGCGTCGGCGCTCGCCCGGGAGCTGGGCGACGGGGACCGCCTGGTGCGCGCTGCGCTCGCCAACACGCGCGGCTTCTTCAGCGCGGCGGGGCTTATCGACGACGAGCGCGTCGAGGTGCTCGAGGCCGCGGTGGCGGCCGTGCGCGAGGACGACCTCTCGAGCCGCGCCAGGCTGCTCGCGCTGCTCGCCAACGAGCTCGTGTACGCGGGCGACCTGGAGCGCCGGACGGCGCTGTGCGACGACGCGCTGGAGCTCGCGCGGCGAGCAGCGGACGGGTCCACGCTCGCCTACGTCGGCCAGTTCCTCTACCTCGCGGCCGGCTTTCCGGAGACCCTCGACTACCGGCTGGCGGCCGTCGAGGAGGCCGAGTCCGCCGCGCAGAGCGCCGGCGACCCCGTCCGCCAGTTCTGGGTCGCCTCGGTCTCCGGGCTCTGCCATTCGGAGGCCGGCCGCGTGGAGGAGGCAGACCGCGCGTTCGACCTTCTCAGGACGATCGCCGAGGACATCGGCCAGCCGACGATGCGCTGGATCGAGCTCTTCGAGCGCAGCCTCCGCGCGTTCCTGGCCGGCGACATCGAGGGCTCAGACGAGCTCGCCGAGCGGGCCGTCGACATGGGCACCGAGAGCGGCGAGCCGGACTCGCTGCCGATCTACGTCGGCCAGCTCGTGAACCTCCGCTACGAGCAGGGGCGCTTGGACGAGGTCGACGACCTGATTGCCCAGGTCACGGAGGACAGCCCCGGGCTCTCCTCGTTCAGGGCGCTGCTGAGCCTGACCCACCTGGAGCTGGGTCGGGAGGACGCGGCGCGCGCGGTCATCGAGCCGATCGCAGCGGAGCGGTTCGCGGCCGTGCCGCGCGACTTCCTCTGGCTCACGACCATCGCGGTGTACGGCGAGGTCGCCGCCCGCCTGCGGATGCGCGACGCCGGAGCGTGGATCTACGAGCGGCTTCAGCCGTTCGGCGGCCAGGTCGGGCTGACCGGGTGCTCGACATGGGGCGCGATCGACCGCTACCTCGGCATGCTCGCGGGCTCACTGGAGCGTTACGAGGACGCCGAACGGCATCTCGCGCGAGCCGTCGAGACGCACGAGCGGATACGCGCACCGGTCTTCCTCGCGCGGACGCGGCTCGACTGGGCCGAGATGCTGCTCGCTCGCGAGGCCGAGGGCGACGCGGAGCGCGCGCAGGCCCTCCTCGGCCAGGCGCTAGCGGGCGCGCGTGAGCGTGGCTGCGCGGCGCTCGAGCGCCGGGCGGATGCGGCGCTCAGGGCGGGCTCGATCTCCGGCTAGGCGCGCCCCGTCGCGACGCGGCTACCGGCCGAGGCGCGGCTTGAGCTTCGAGATCTTCGGCTTCGGCAGGCTCTCCAGGACGAGCTCGAGCCGGTCGGCGACCTCGCCCGGCGTGGGCCGATCGGCCGGGTCGTACGCGAGGCAGGCCATGATCGGGTCAGCGATCGCCTCGGGCGCCTTCCCAGCGAGCTCCCGCGGGCGCTCCTCGAGCTGCGGCCAGCGCTCGCCGGGCACGCTCGAGTCGCGGTCGCCCCTGCTCGAAGGCCCGCTCCCCGGCCACCGCCCGGAACAGCGTCGCCCCGACGCCCCAGACGTCGGCGGGCGGCCCGACCGCGGCGCCGCTCCCGGGCACGCACTGCTCGGGTGACATGTAGGCGTCCGTGCCCACCGCCGAGCTCAGGTGCTCGCACTGCTCGACGGTGCGGGCCACGCTCAGGTCGATCAGGCGGGGCGGGCCGCCCATGATGATGTTCGACGGCTTGATGTCGAGGTGCACGACGCCCTCACGGCCGAGGTAGTGGATCGCAGCGCAGAGCTGCAGCGCGAGCGGCACGAGCTGCTCGGGCGGCAGCGGACCGTACTTGCGCAGCAGGGTCGATAGACGCGGCCCGTCGAGGTGCTCGAGGACCACGTGCGGCCGCGGCCCTTCGAGGTCGAAGCCGAATCCGCGCAGGACGACCGGATGGCTCAGACGCTCGAGCAGGTCGATCTCCGACCGGAGCCCGCGGAGCGTGTGCGAGTCCTCGACGAGCCCCGGGCGCACGACCTTCATCACGACCAGCGCGCGAAGGTGGTCGTCCCAGGCGAGGTACGCCTCGTACCGGAAGCCGCCGCCAAGCCGTGTGATCGCGCTGCGACCGGGGACGATCTCGTCGCCCTCCTTGAAGCCCCACTTTGACTCCTCGGGCTTGGGCTCGTCAGCGGCGTGCGGCTGGCCCTCCGGGGCCCCGAGTTCTGCGTCGAATTGCGGCAGGATAGTCCTCCAGTCTCGGTCGGGAAGCACGAGCGGCACCTCGAAGACGGCGCCCGCATTCTGGCTGTCTCACCGGCCGGAGCCGCACCGCTACGCTGTGGCCATGTGCCGAAACATCAGGACACTCCACAACTTCGAGCCGCCCGCCACCGACGACGAGGTGCGCGGCGCGGCACTCCAGTACGTGCGCAAGGTGAGCGGCTCCACGAAGCCGTCCCAGGCGAACGCCGAGGCCTTCGACCGCGCCGTCGAGGAGGTCGCTTCGGTCACGAGCGAGCTCCTGGCCGCGCTCGTCACCTCGGCGCCGCCGAAGGACCGCGACGTCGAGGCGGCCAAGCGACGCGAGCGGTCCGCGGCGCGCTACGCGGCTGCTTAGGCGCTCGCGGCGCGCCTTGCGCGCACCAAGGGGTTAGGCTCCCCGTGATGGCCGAGCGCAACGGGTTCGAGCCGGGCACGCCCTGCACCGATCCCCAGGGCGCGTCGTTCGCGGTGACCTTGCTGGCGGACCCCTCGTCGTAGCCGCGTGAAATCGCCGCTCACGTACGACGGCGCCAATCCGGTCCAGCGATTCATGCGCCGCTTCGCCGCGAGCGGCCCCGGCTCCTGGCTCTTCGCGCGTGTGCTCCACCGCATCGATCGGCCCGTCTATCGGCTGACGCGTGGGCGCCACACCTTCGCGAGCCTCGCCTCCGGGCTGCCGGTCGTGATGCTCACGACGACCGGTGCCCGCAGCGGAGCTGCGCGAACGGTGCCGGTGCTCGGGTTTCCGAGCGACGACGGCCTGGCCGTCATCGCCTCCAACTATGGACAGGAGCGGCATCCGAGCTGGTACTACAACCTGCGCGCGGACGCCTCGGCGGAGGTCACGGTCGACGGCGTGAGGCGGCCCTGCCGAGCCGTCGAGGCGGAGGGTCCGCAGCGTGAGCGGATCTGGCGCGAGGGCCTGACCGTGTACCCCGGCTGGTCGCAGTACGAGCGCCGCGCCGCGGGTCGCCGGATCGCCGTCTTCGTGCTGGAGCCTTCGAGCTAGCCCACGCCCAGCTGCAGCTCCTGCGCGCGCCGCTGCGCGAGCTGGATCGCGATCGATCCCTCGCCCACGGCGGACGCCACGCGCTTGACCGAGCCGCGCCGCACGTCGCCGGCCGCAAACAGCCCCGGGATGCTCGTCTCGAGCGGCAGCGGCCTGCGCTCGAGCGGCCAGCGACCCGGCTCGGACTCGATCTCGCCTCCGGTGAGGACGAAACCGGCCTCGTCGCGGGCCACCTCGTCGGGAAGCCACTCCGTGCGCGGACGCGCACCGATCAGGATGAAGAGCCCGGCCGCGGGGACCGTCTCCTGCTCGTCCCGCGCCGCGTCGTGCAGGACGAGCTCCTCGAGCCGCCCCTCGCCGCCGCCGCCCGACCACAGAGGTCTCGAGCCGCACGTGGATGTTTGGCGTGGCCTCGAGCGCCCGGATCAGGTAGTCGGACATCCTCGCTCGCAGCGATCGGCCGCGGACCACCAGCGTCACGCTGCGCGCCTGGCGCGCCAGGTGCAGCGCGGTCTGGCCGGCGGAGTTGGCACCCCCGACCACGTAAGCGTCGCCCCCCGCCACGGTCTGGGCCTCGGAGGTCGCGGCCCCGTAGTAGACGCCCGCCCCGTTCAGCTCCTCGAGCGCGGGCACGCCCAGCCGCCGGTAGGTGGCCCCCGTGGCGAGGACCACCGACTCGGCCGTCACGACCTTCCCGTTCGACAGTGCGACGGCCAGTCGCTCGCCGACGCGCTCGAGCCCGGTGCCGCGACAGGTGAACGCCACCTTGGCCCCGAAGACCCACGCCTGCTGGTAGGCCTGTCCGGCCAGCTCCGACCCGCTCACGCCGCGCGGGAAGCCGAGGTAGTTCCGGATCAGCGAGCTCGACCCCGCCTGGCCTCCGACCGCGCGCCCCTCGAGCACGAGGGTCTCGAGCCCCTCGGACGCTCCGTAGACGGCCGCGGACAGGCCCGCCGGACCTCCGCCGATCACGACGACGTCGAACTCGTCGCCGCCGGGGTCCACCGTTGCCCCGAGGGCCTCGGCCAGCTGTTCGGGCGTCGGCGCGCCCAGGACGCGCCCGTCGGGGAGGATCGCCACCGGGAGCTCCGGCCCTGGGCCGACCTCGGCGAGGAGCTTGCGCCCCGTCGGCGAGTCCGCCGTGTGGAAGACGCTCGGAATCGCGTTCCGCTCGAGGATGTCGCGGATCACGTGCGACCCGCGCGCCCACCGGTCGCCGACGACGCGGACCGCGTGCGGGCCGAGCCGCCGCGACCGGGCCCATTCGAGCAGGAAGCTCGACACGACGTGATGGAAGACCTCGTCGCGTCCGCCGCCGGGGCGAAGCACGTAGTAGTCGATCCGCCCGAGGGCCATCGACCTGAGCATCGCGTCGGCGGCCTCGGGGTCGCCCCACGCGCGCCACCGGACGAGCATCACGCGCTTCGCGTGCGGGTGGAGCTGTCGGATGCGATCGAGGAGGCCGTGGCCGGCGTCGCCAGACAGCTTCCGCGCCACGAGCGCGAGCGCCACGTCCTCGCCCGCGTCCGACATTCGCGTGAGCTCCCTGATCGCCTTCTCGGGCGAGTCGAGGCAGACGATCTTGTAGTCGTCCGCGTAGCGGCGAAGCAGCTGGCGCTCGACGGCGCGAAGCCTGTCGGGCTCGGCGTCGACCGCGAGTAGCACGGGCTCGGGCATCGGGTCTCGCGCAAGACTCTAAAAGGGCTCACCGCGCGCCATCGCGGCTCAGGGCCAGGTCGCGCCCCGCGTCGAGGGTGTGAGGCGGCGCGCTAGCGCTTCACGATGTTGTGGATCTCGAGCATCTCGGGCTCGCCCGGCTGAATGCCTACGTCGCTGAGCAGGGGCATGAGCTTCTCGCCGAAGGCCTCGAGCTGCTCCATCGAGTCCCAGATCTCGCTCACGCGCAGGTCCCCGTCCGATCCGAAGCAGACGTGGTAGTCCATTCCGTCGGGCGGGAAATCGCCGGCCTCCTCGAGCCGACGGACCGATTCGTCGTACTGCGCCGCGGTCAGCGACTGAGGCGTGAAACGGACTAGCACGCTCATAGCGAGCCTCCCTCGGGTCGGGTTGCGCCGACCCTAACCCACCCGCCGGCTAGCGGACGAAGTCCCGCTTGACCTGCCCGGTCCGCATCCGTTGCGGGTGATCGCCCACCGGGATGCTCTCGACCTCCTTGCGCTTCTCGAAGTCGATCACCGCGACCCGGTCGTCGCCGCTCACCGAGACGAAGCAGTACTTCCCGTCCTCGCTCTCCGTGGACCAGTACGGCTTGGGACCGACCTTGATGATCTTGTAGTTCATCGTCTCGCGCGACACGATCGCCGCGTAGTCCGACATCGTGCCGGCCACGCAGAGGTCGGTGCCCTGCGGGTTCATGGCGATCCCGTGATGGGCGGAGTCGAGCAGGTATTGCTCCCGCGGGGTGTTCCTGCGCCTCCTTGCTCTGCGGGAGCGTCGTGACGCGACGCACCTTGTCCTTCTCGAGGTCGTACTCGACGAACCCGTGGAAGAACGAGACCTGGAAGTAGACGTAGCGCTCATCCGGCGAGAGGGTCATCGGCCGGACGGCCGAGCTCATGTCGGGGTAGCCGGCCTTCTTGAGCACCTTGCCCATCTCGAGCCGCTTCTTCACCTCCATCGTCTTGCGCATCGACGATCTGGAAGTAGCGGTCGCCCTTCGACGTGTCGAACTCCGGCTAGTCGGCGGCGTGTAGACCATGCCGATGCTGGCGTGGAAGATCTTGTTCCCGTTCGCCGAGTAGTTGTTCTCGTGCGGCGAGTCGCCAGACTCGAACTCGTCGACGATCTTCTCCTTCTCGGTGTTGATCACGTGGACCTTGCGCTCGGTCGAGTCGGACACGAGCACGCGCTGGCCGTTCTCCGAGATGGCCATGTGGTCGGACCGGTAGCCCTCGATCGGGACGCTCCATGCGATCTCCTCGGTGCGCATGTTGATCGCGACGACGTCGGCGAGGCTCGGCCGGGAGACGTAGATGAACCTTCCGTCGGGCGACGTGAACGCGTCGTCGGCGAGCTGGTCGTTGCCCTCGCCGATGAACTGCCGGACGGCAAGGAATAGGAGCCGAGCCGACCGGGCTTCAGTGGCGATCTCGAGGAACCGCTCGTCGTAGTCCGGCGCCACGTTGATCTTCTCGAGCTTGTTGAAGCTGTCGGAGTCGACGAGGTGGACGGTGCCGTCCCAGTTGTTGCTCACGGCGAGGATCTCGCGCGTGCCCGAGCCTGCCGCCCGAGTCGCCTGCGGCGTCGATGGGACGGTCCTTCGCGGCCGCGCCGGGCGCAGCCCAGCCGAGGGCCATGACGGCCGCGGCCGAGACGACCGCTCCGACGATTCGACGCTGACGACCGATCCCCCGCATCCCCGCCTCCTCTAGACGCTCCCGACGCCCCCGGATAGTAGGCGATTCGCAGCGATCGGCGCCCGACTAGCGGCCGGGCAGCACCACCGACCTAGACCCCGAGCTCCTCGGACGCCATGCGCGCGCCCTCGAGCCGCGCCGAGATCTTCTTCATCGCGACGTCGCGCGCGAAGTCCGGCGAGCCGTGCTTCGGCTTCTCGTCCCTGCTGAACGGCGAGAAGCCGCAGTCATCGGTCGCGCCGAGGCGCTCGACGGGGATGTGCTTGGCCGCGGTGACGAGGTCGTCCTTGACCTGCTCCGGCGTCTCGACGGTCGGGTCGAGCGGGTTGATCACGCCCATGAAGCAGACCTGCGGCACGCCGTTCGCGTCGTCGCGGCTGTTGTCGCCGCACGAGCTTGTAGACCTTCTCCTTGTCCTCCTCGCTCGCGCACTGGATCAGGAAGTAGCCGGCGTTGAGGTCGAACATGTGGTCCAGGAGCTTCTCGTAGGGAACGTCCTTCGAGTGCACCGAGTCCATGTCGCCGCCGGGGCAGGTGTGGACCCCGATGTTCTTGCGCTCCTCCGGCGAGAAGCGCTCGAGCACGCGGTTGTTCAGGTCGATGAAGTCCTGGAGCATGTCGCGCCCGGTCCACGGATTGCGCGAGTCGTTCTTGTTCGCGAGCCGGCCCTCCGTGAAGTCGATCGAGACGCGCTCCGCGCCGGCGGCGAAGCACTGGCGGATGTCCTTCTCGCACTCGTCGACGACGTCGTTCAGGAACTCGTCGCGCGGGTAGCCCTCGATCTCGTCCTCGAGCGGGTAGAGCAGCATCATCATCGACGCCGAGATGACCGCCTGCTTGACGGGCTTCGTGGCGATCTTCTTGTTCTTCTCGACGAACTCCGACGCGAACGTCTTGTACCGGAACGGCCCGCCCGTCAGACGGGGGAGCTGGCGGTGGTGGCCGTCGTCGAAGATGGCGAAGAATTGGCCATCCCCCGCGAGGTTGTCGGCGAGGCCGGTGCCGGCGAGCGTGTCGGTGATCGAGTAGGTCGCGAAGCTCGACTCGCGCTGCTCGCCGTCGTTGACGTAGGTCTCGCCGGTCTGCTCCAGCCGCTTGATCGAGTCCTCGGCGGCCTCGTCCTGCTCGGCGAGGAGCGCGTCGCGGTCGATATTCCCGTCGTCGTAGGCGGCGTACGCCTCCTGGAGCTTCATCGGCCGCGGCAGGGATCCGACGGTCTCGGTGGGGATCGGCATGTCTCCTCCTCGATAGGGCTCCGTGAGTCCTATCCGCCTTGCCAGGACATCAAACGTGGCCGGGCGCGCCGGGCGAGCGTTAGAGTACGCCAGTCGTGGACTGGAAGCTCGAGCTCGTGGCGATCCCCGTCTCGGACGTCGATCGCGCCAAGAGCTTCTACACCGAGCAGGCCGGCTTCGTCGCCGACCACGACCACAGGGTCAGCGACGAGATCCGCTTCGTGCAGCTGACGCCGCCCGGCTCGGCGGCGTCGATCGCGCTCGGGACCGGAATCGTGGACACGCCGCCCGGTTCGGCGCAGGGCATGCAGCTCGTGGTCTCGGACATCGAGGCGGCGCGCGCCGAGCTCGTCGAGCGCGGGGTCGAGGTGAGCGAGATCCAGACGTTCCCCTGGGGCTCGTTCGTCTTCTTCAGCGATCCCGACGGAAACGGCTGGGCGGTGCAGCAGCTGCCGGATGGCGACTAAGTAGCCGCCGCCTCACCCCGCGGGCGGGCGGGCGTCAGGACACCATGCGGATCGTGAGCGGGTAGCGATAGGCCTCGCCGCCGTTCGCCTTCACCGCCGCCACGATCGTGAGCACTATCCAGGCGATCGCAATCCCGAAGAGCACGAAGAAGAGAAGGATGCCGATCAGGATGAGCGTGAGGATGACCGCGGCAATCGTGCCCACGATCAGGTAGATGAAAACCGACAGGTTGAAGTTGAGCGCCTCGCGCGCCTGGTCGGCGATGAACGGATGGTCGTCCTTCTTCGCGAGGTAGATCACGAGCGGGCCGACGAACGGAAGGCCGATCACGAGCCCGAGCAGCGCGGACAGGTGGGCGAACATGGCCCACTGCCGCGCGCTGTCGTCCGTGGTGCGCGCCACGGCCGCCGCCGTGGCGGGCGCCGGCTGGGCGTAGCCGGCCTGCGGGCCGGGCTGACCATGCGGCGACTGCGGACCCGCCTGCGCCGCCCCGCCGCCGGGTGACTGTGGACCCAGCGGTGCCGCCCCGCCGCCGGGCGCCGCCGCCTGCGGTTCGCTCACGTGCTCGGTCCAGCGCGCGCCGTCCCAGTAGCGTTGGCGGCCGGGCGCCTCGGGGTCCGGGTACCACCCCGCGCCCGGCGTGCCCTGCCCTGAGCCTTCGGTGGCCATGGCGGTCATCCTCTCACGATCGGGGCGCGCGCCGCATGAACCAGTTCGGCACGCCGATCACCGCCTGCTCGCCGATCACCTCGAACCCGTGCCGCTCGTAGAGGCGCACGTTCTCCTCGCGGTCGGTCTCGAGGTACCCGGCCTCGCCCGCCGCGTCGAGCCGGCGCTCGTACTCGGCGAGGATGGCCGTGCCGATTCCCCGGCCCTGGAGATGGGCGTCTACCGCCAGCGGGCCGAGGTGCGAGTGCGGCTCGGCGGGGTCGCGCTCAGCCCACTCGCCGATCCACCGTCCCACGCGCGCGGACGTGCGCGGGCCCAGCGCCACCATCCCGGGGATGAATGCGAATTCGCTGGCCGATCGTGGGCTGGCATGTGCCCGGCGGCGCCACACCGGTCACCCCGAGATCGCGCCGTCGCTCACGGCACAGATCGGCGCGAGCGTGTCGAGACACGAAACAGCCCGCTCGAACATCCTCGCTCGAGCCTGCGCCGCCGGCGCTCGGGATCCGGCCGACGCGGCCACGTGGAGCGGGTTGTCGCGCATGCCGCGCGCGAGCACGCCGACGGCTGCCGGATGCTCGTCGCGCTGGAGGTCCCTTACCTCCACGGTCGTCCGCTCGGCGGTCACGCGGAGTGGAATTCTAGCCGAGGCCCGGAGGGCGAGTAGCGGGGCGCTTGCGTCGCCCGCCTCCGCCCCGCTAGGTTCAGCACATGCGCAGGCACCTAGTCTCGACCGCGCTGGGTTTCGCCATTCTCGTCACGCTTCTTCTCCTCGGGGCCGCGCCCGCGACCGCGGCCGAGCGTTGCGACGGCAAGGTCGCAGACATCGTCGGAACGAACGGCGACGACGCCGGCCCGGACCGCATCGAGGGCACCGGCGCGAACGACGTGATCGACGCACGGGGCGGCAACGACGAGGTGCTCGGGCGCGGTGGCAACGATCGCATCTGTGGTGGCGGCGGCGATGACATCGTCGGTGGCAAGGGCTCGAGCGGCGGGCCGGGCGGCGGCGACGATCGAATCCTCGGTGGAAGTGGCGAGGATCTGCTCTTCGGCGCGGGTGATGCCGACGAGCTGTTCGGTGGCGATGCGAACGACTCGCTTCTGGGCGGCGACGACGACACGGGTGGCCCGGACGGCGCCGGCGGCGATGACCTGCTCGTCGGCGACGATGGCAGGGACGTTCTCCGCGGTGGCGCGGACACCGACCGCGTTCGCGGCAAGGACGGCGCCGACGACCTCGACGGTGGTGCGGGGCCCGACGATCTCTGCGCGGGAGGCAACCCGGACCCCGACACGATGGCGAACGGCGACGTCGCGAACGAGCTGACGTGCGAGGAGATCAGGGGCGCCCTCGCGCCGTAGGCCGGACCCTGCCCGCTAGCCGCTAGGCTGGCCCGCCGACCGACCAGGGAGCCCACTTTGCAAGAGCCGTCGATCGTCTCCGCTGCCGACCTCCACCGCGTCTTCGGCGAGGGCGACGCGGCGGTGCGAGCACTCGATGGGATCACCGTGAGCTTCCCCAAGGGCCGGTTCACGGCCATCATGGGCCCCTCGGGCTCGGGGAAGTCGACGCTCATGCACTGCCTCGCGGGCCTCGACCGCCCGACATCGGGCTCGGTCACGATCGACGGGGTCGAGCTCGGCGGGCTGGACGACCGCAAGCTCACCGAGCTGCGCCGCGACAAGATCGGGTTCGTCTTCCAGTTCTTCAACCTGATGCCGGTGCTCTCGGCGCGCGAGAACATCGTCCTCCCGCTCTCGCTCGCGGGCCGGAAGCCGGACGAGGAGCGCCTCGGGCGGCTCGTCGATGCGGTCGGGCTCGGCGACCGCCTGTCGCATCGCCCCGCCGAGCTCTCGGGCGGTCAGCAGCAGCGGGTCGCGATCGCGCGCGCGCTCGCGTCGGACCCGTCGGTCGTCTTCGCCGACGAGCCCACGGGCAACCTTGACTCCAAGTCGAGCGAGGAGGTGCTCGCGCTGCTCCGCCGCGCCGTCGACGACTTCGGCCAGACCGTCGTGATGGTGACCCACGACGCCCAGGCCGCGGCCACCGCCGATCGTGTGGTCATGCTCGTGGATGGGCGGATCGTCCGCGACGAGGAGGCCGCGAGCGCCGAGGAGGTGCTCGACCTCATGAAGCAGATCGCCTGATGGCGGCGATCGCGCTCCGCAACCTCTGGGCGAGGAAGCTCCGCACCTTCCTCACTCGCTCGCGATCGTGCTCGGGGTGATGATGGTCGCGGGCACGTACGTGCTCACGGACACGATCGACCGGTCGTTCAACGACATCTTCACCGAGTCGAACGCGGGCATCGACGCCGTCGTGACCTCGCAGGAGGCGATCGAGTCCGACGACGGGCAGGAGCCTCCCTTCAGCGCCGACCTGCTCGCCGAGGTGGAGGAGACTGAGGGCGTCGCGAGCGCGGCCGGCGGCATCTTCGACCCGCAGGTGTCGATCATCGGGAGCGACGGCGAGCGGCTCGGCGGTGGCGGCGCGCCTACCTTCGGCGCCTCCGCCATACCCGAACCGTTCGACCCGTTCACCTACGTCGAGGGCGGAAAGCCGGCGGCCGACGACGAGGTCGTGATCGACAAGCAGTCCGCCGACGCGGAGGGCTTCGCCGTCGGCGACGAGATCCAGGTGGCGGGCAAGGAGGCCGCGCGCGACTACACGGTGGCGGGCATCGCGACGCTCGGCGACGTCAACTCGTTCGGCGGCGCGAGCATCGCGCATATTCACGCTGCCCGAGGCGCAGCGGATCGCGGGGAAGACGGACCAGTTCGACCAGATCTCGGTGGCGGCCGCCGAGGGAACCACGCCCGAACGGCTCGCCGCGGACCTCTCGGCCGCGCTTCCCGATTCGGTCCAGGCGGAGACCGGCGAGGAGAACACGCAGTCGCAGCTGAGCGACGTGGGCGAGTTCATCGGCTTCCTGAAGACGGCGCTCCTGATCTTCGCCGGGGTCGCGCTGTTCGTGGCGGCGTTCCTCATCTTCAACACGTTCTCGATCACGGTCGCCCAGCGCACGCGCGAGTTCGCGATGCTGCGCGCGCTCGGCGCGAACCGGCGCCAGATCATCCGGTCGGTGGTGCTCGAGGCCTTCGCCATCGGGCTGGGCGCCTCGATCCTCGGACTCCTCGCCGGGATCGGGTTCGCCCCCGCGATCAACGCACTCTTCGGCGCACTCGAGATCGACCTTCCGAGCTCCGGCACGATCATCGCCCCGCGCACGATCGTCGTCGCCCTCCTGCTCGGGACGGGGCTCACGGTGCTCGCGGCGCTGATCCCCGCGCTCCGGGCCACCCGCGTGCCCCCGGTCACGGGCCTCCGCGAGGGGGCCGTGCTCGAGACCCCGCGCTCGAATCGCCTCCGCAGCGCGGCCGCGGTCGCCCTCACCGCGCTCGGCGTCGCGCTGATGCTGCTCGGGCTGTTCGGCGTGCTCGACCCGGGCGAGGTCTGGGTCGGCGTGGGCGCGGGCGCGGTGTTCATCGGCGTGGCGCTTCTGAGTCCGCGGCTCGTGGCGCCGCTGGCCTCGGTCGTGGGGCGCCCGCTCGAGCGTCTGCGTGGCGTGTCGGGCCGGCTCGCGCGCGAGAACAGCGTTCGCAATCCGGGCCGTACGGCGACCACGGCGGCGGCGCTGATGATCGGCCTCGCGCTCGTCTCATTCGTCGCGGTCTTCGCCGCCGGCCTGCGCGGGTCGATCGACGACGCGATCGACAAGTCGATCGCCGGCGACCTGATCCTGGCCAACACCGACGGGTTCTCGGACATCCCGGTCCGCTCGGCGGAGGCGGTGGCCGAGGTGGAGGGCGTCGAGACCTCCTCGCCGACGCGCTACACGCAGGAGGAGGTCGAGGGCGCCGGCGAGGGCTACCTGACGCTCGTCGATCCCGCGACCGCGACCGACGTGCTCGCGCTCGAGTGGGTCGAGGGCTCGCCCGAGGTGCTCAGCGGCCTCGGCCCGACCGACGCCGCGATCGACGAGAAGTGGGGCCGGGACAACGGGTTCGCGGTGGGGGACACGTTCGCCGCCACGACCGCGTCAGGCGAGGTCATCGACTACACGGTGCGCGGCACCTTCAAGGACAACGCCGACTTCTACGGCGACTACGTGGCATCCGACGCCCAGGCCGCCGCCTACGGGGAGGAGAACAACGCGTCGAACGTGTTCGTCGGGTTGGCGGACGGCGCCGACCCGGCAGCCGTGCGAGCCGAGATCGACGGGATCGTGACGGCCGAGTTCCCCACGATCGAGACCCAGAACCAGGAGGAGCTCAAGGACTCGATCGCCGAGGAGATCAACACGCTGCTCGGCGTCGTCTACGCGCTGCTCTTCCTCGCGGTGATCGTGTCGCTGTTCGGGATCGTCAACACGCTGGCGCTGTCGATCTACGAGCGCACGCGGGAGCTCGGGCTGCTGCGGGCGGTCGGCATGTCGCGGCGCCAGGTGCGACGCATCGTGCGCTACGAGGCGGTGATCACGGCGCTGATCGGCGCGGTGTTGGGAGCCGTTCTCGGTGTGCTCTTCGCCGTGATCATCTCGCGACCGCTGGCGGACGAGGGATTCACCCTGTCGATCCCGGTCGGGACCCTGCTCCTGTTGCTCGTGCTGGCCGTCGTCGCCGGTGTTGTGGCGGCGATCGGGCCGGCGCGGCGCGCCTCGCGCCTCAACGTGCTGGACGCCCTGGCGTACGAGTAGCCGCCGCGCGGGACGCCGCGTTATTGGCGCTCGAGCACGACGACCGGGATCTCCCGGTCAGTCTTGGTCTGGTAGTCGTCGTAGTCGGGCCACTGAGCGGTCATGGTCTTCCACATCTCCGGCTTCTCCTCCGGCGTGGCGGTGCGGGCGCGGGCCTTGAAGCGGTCGCCCTTCACCTGGACCTCGACCTCGGGGTCGGCCTCGATGTTCTGGAACCAGTACGGGGGCCTCGTCGTGGCCGCCCTTGGACGCCACCACGAGGTGGTCGTCGCCGCTCTTGCCGTAGATCAGGGGGGTGGTGCGCGGTTCCCCGGAGCGTCGCCCGGTCGTGGTGAGGATCAGGACCGTGCTGCCCTTCTGCCAGATGTGTCCCTCCTCGCCGTCCGTCTCGACGTAGCGATCGACGTGCTCCTGTCCGAACAGCATCTGCGCGACCTCCTGCGTGGGCTTCCTCCTGAGGGTAAAGCGTTCACGTTTGGGGGTTGAGCTGTGCGCTTCGAGGTGCACATCATGTCCTCGTGGGCCGTGCACTCGACTTTGACGTTCACTATGAACGCGAAGGTCGAGCGCGGCATTGAAGCTGGCGGGGCTCGCCGCGCGGCAGCATGGGATCATCGCTCATTACCAGCTCCGCGCCCTTGGCTACGGGAAGGGGGCAATCGACTCTCGGCTGCGCGCACGCCGCCTGCATCCCATCCACCGCGGCGTCTACGCCGTCGGCCATCGCGCGCTCCCGCCGCGCGGACGGACGATGGCAGCCGTCCTCGCCTGCGGTCCGGGCGCCGTCGCGAGCCATCGCGCCGCCGCCGACGAATGGGATCTCCGCTCAAGCGCCGCCGCCTCCATCGACGTGACCGTGCCCGGCGGCACCAGGCGGCGCAAGCGCGCCGGGATCATCATGCATCAGGTGCGCCGCCTTCCCGTCGAGGACCACACCGTGCGAAACGGGATCCCGATCACCACCGTCCCCCGCACGCTCCTGGATCTCGCCGCCGTGCTTCGCGCCGAGCAGCTCGCGCGGACGTTCGAGCAGGCCGAGCGCCTGCGCCTGCTCGACGTCAACGCGCTCGAGGAGCTCTGTCGGAACCGCCCCCGCCACCGCGGTGTGCGGCCACTCGCGAGGCTGCTCGCCCAGGAGCACTCGCTCGACGCGCTCGACACCCGCTCGGAGCTCGAGCGCCAGTTTGTCGAGCTCTGCCGGGCCGCGCGCCTGCCGCCGCCCGCGGTGAATGCGGTGGTCGAGGGCCTCGAGGTGGACGCCTCGTGGCTCGACCGCCGCGTGATCGTCGAGCTCGACAGCCGCGCCTTCCACAGCACGCGCGCGGCCTTCGAGCGCGACCGCGCGAAAGACATGAAGCTCCAGCTCGCCGGCTACACCGTGCTCAGACTGACCCACCGTCGGCTCGAGACCGACTGGGCCGGGGTGGCCGCGGGGCTGCGGTCGCGGCTGCTCGGGCGCGCCTAAGCCTCGAGCATCGTCCCGCCGGGGCCGAGGTTCACGATCCGAGTGTCGCCGACCATCGACTCCTCGCCCCAGCACTCGTGGATGTGCCCGCAGACGGCGAGCGGCGGGCGGCGCTCCTCGATCGTGCGGAGGATGGCCTCGCTCCCGAGGTGCTTGTCATGGCCGTCCACATGGCCCTTGGGCGGGGAGTGGACGACCAGCACCGCTCCGGCGGGGCAGCCCGACAGCTTCGACTCGGCCTCCTCCTCGGTCAGGTCGAAGCTCCAGTCCCACGGCGTCACCGGCACGCCGGCCCCGAGGCCGAAGAAGGTCGTGTCGTCCACGTCGGTCGCGTCCCCGTGGAGGACCCTGCGCCGCGGGCCAGCCGGCCACGGCCTCGCGCAGCGCGTCCTCGGTCTCGTTGTTGCCGGGCACGAGCAGCGTCGGCGTCTCGATCGGGGCCAGTGCGTCGATCGCCTCACCGAGTCCCTCGTGCACCGAGGCGAAGTCGCCGGCAGCGATCACGACGTCCGCTTCGTCGGCGAGCTCGACCAACTCGCGCGCCTGGTCGAGGTCGCGGTGGAGGTCGCTGAAGGCGAGGAGCTTCATGTGCCGAGAGCCTAACCGCGCCCACCGGAGCGCCAAAGCCGATCCGGCGGTTGCACGCGCGGCCAGGCGGGTACGCCAAACCGACCAGGGACCTCGAAATGGAGGAGTGACATGCCGGGCACCGAGATAACGGACGCCGCGGGACTCGCGGGCAAGAAGCTGATCGGCCGAGACGGGGTCGATCTCGGGGATATCCAGGAGATCTCCACCGACCGGGATCGCCCGGAGTTCGCGCTCATCAACACCGGGCTGCTCGGGCGCAAGTCAACGCTCGTCCCGCTCACCGGCGCCACGGTCGATGACGTGCGCGTCTGGGTCGACCTCGACCGGGAGAGCGTGAAGGACGCTCCCACGTTCGATTCCGGCGAGCAGCTCTCGGACGCTCAGAGGGAAGCGATCTACGGCCATTACGGAATCAAGCGCTCGGACTCGGCCCCGCAGGGTGAGAACGCCGAGGCGGCGGAAGACCCCTCCGCCGGGTCAGCGCCGCACGCCCAGCCTCAACCGTCGCCGGACGCCGAGGCGGGACAGCCGGGAACAGCCGCCCCACCCGAGCAGCCCGCTGAGACGGAAGGTGCGCGACCCGCTCCCGCCCAGGGCGCGCCGGCGGCCTCGGCTCCTCCCTCTCCCGAGCCGGACGAGAGCCCCTCCGGCGAGGCCGCGCAGGCGGACGATCCAACGCACCCGTCAGACGATTCGGGACACGAGGCCGAAGCGCAGAACCAGCAGCCCGACGACCCGGGGCCGCAAGCGGGCGATCCGGGCCCCGACCCCGGCCGTTAAGCGCGCATCTCGTACTCGCCGGCGAGCGCCCGGACCTCGCCCCAGACGCGCTCGAACCGCTCGTCGTCGACCACCGGCTTCCGCACGTGCTCCAGCGCCCAGGCCTGCTGGGCGTCCGTCGATGATGGGACGCCGTGGAGCCGCACCGCGTAGGCGGAGAAGTCGCGCACGAGGACGTCGAAGATCTGGTCGATCGTGTCGTCGTCCAGGCCGGTGAGCGACGCCTGCTCGAGGATCAGCTGCCCGTAGACCACGAGCGTGAAGAGCTCGCCGAGCGTCAGCAGGAAGTCGAGGTCCTTGCGCTGCTCCTCGTCGGGCGCGGCCGTCTCGAGCAGCGTGCGGAGGCCGTCCGCCTGCTCGGTGAAGCGCGCGACGTTCGGCACGCTGCCCGCGAAGCGCTCGTACGCGGCGTGCCAGTCGTGGAAGCGGACCTTCGACAGGCCGCGCGCCGGGCCCTGGCGGAAGAGGAACTCGTCGTCGGCGGCGTCGTGGCGGCGCGGCACCGGCTCGTACTCGGCCGGGTCGAACAGGAAGGCCGGCATGAACTTGAGCACCAGCGCCATGTTCACGTGCACGGTGCCCTCGAGCTTCGGAAGCGCGCGGATGTCGCGCGCGGCCATCTCGAAGTACATGTCCTTCTCGAAGCCCTTGGCGGCGATCACGTCCCAGAGCAGGTCCACGACGCGCTCGCCCTCGGTCGTCACCTTCATCTTGGTGATCGGGTTGTAGAGCAGGTAGCGACGGTCCTCGGGGCCGGCCGAGCGCATGTAGTCGATCGCGCGCTCGGCGAACAGCTTCATCGCCACGAGGCGCGCGTAGGCGTCGGTGAAGGCCTGGCGAACGTGCCCGAAGTCGGTCACGCGCATGCCGTAGAGGACGCGTGCGTCGGCGTGCGTGATCGCCTCGTGGAAGGCGTGCTCGCAGATCCCGATCGAGGCGAAGCCGAGGTTGAACTTGCCGATGTTGACCGTGTTGAGCGCGGCGTCGAAGGCCGCCGGGCCGGTGTGGAGGACGTCCTCCGCACGCACCGGGTAGTCGTCGAGCTCAAACTGACTCACGTAGGACTGCGAGTTCACGACGTTCTTCACGAGCCGGTAGCTCGGATGCCGGCTGTCGGCGGCGAAGAAGACGTAGCCCGTCGGGTCCCTCGACGTCGTCCCGCCGGCCGAACACGGAGACCATGCCCGCCTCGTTGCCGTTCCCGATGTAGTACTTCCCCCCTGTGGCGACAAAGTCGCCATCCGGGCGCGGGGTGAGCACCATGTCGGTCGAGTAGATGTCGGCGCCGTGCTCCTTCTCCGACAGTCCGAAGGCGAAGATGGCGCCCTGGTCGAGCAGCTCGGCCGCCTTCCGCCGCGCGGCCTCGTTGTCCGACTGCAGGATCGGGCCGAGCCCCAGGATCGAGACCTGCCACGTGTACCAGTAGGCGAGTCCGTAGAAGGCGGTGATCTCGTTGAAGGCGCAGATCCGGCTGGTGTCCCAGCGCTTGTCCCGGTCGCCGTTCGCGTCACGCGCGGGCGTCAGAAGGGTGGCGAAGACCTTCTCGCGCTTGACGAACTCGAGGAAGTCCGCGTACCAGACGTTGTCGCGATCGTGGTCCTTGAGCGTCCGCTTGCCGCGCGACTCGAAGAACTCGATCGTGGCGAGCATGAGCCGGCGCGCTTCGGGGTCGAGGTGGCTGGGGTCGTACGTGTGGGGGTTGAGGAGGGGGCCGCTGGCGGGTGGTCGCTCCGCCGCGGTCGCTTGCGTGGTCCGCTCCTCGACGCTCGCCATCGGTGCGGACTCTACGCGCTCGCGACTCACGGGTTCAATAGTGCATATCTGCGCTATGATGATGGGGCGATGTTGAGCGGATCCCTCATCCGGGAGGCGCGCAAGCGCGCCGGGCTGACCCAGACCGAGCTCGCGCAGCGGCTGGGGAAGAGCCAGTCGGAGATCGGGCGCTGGGAGCGGGGCGAGGTCAAGCCGAGCCTCGAGACGGTGCGCGCCGTGATTCACGCGTGTGGCCTCGAGGTGACGCTTGGGCTTGCCGAGTCGGACGACTCTCTTGCTCGTCCTCTCGCGCGCACGCGCGCGATGACCCCCGCCGAGCGTGTGCGGCATGCCGTGGGCCGGGCGCGGGTGGCACGTCGCATCCGCACGAGGGTGGCCGCCGCCGGTGGCTGAGGCATCGGTCGACCCGGTTCCGCTGCTGGAGGTCCTCGACCGGCACCGCGTCCGCCACGTCCTGATCGGCGGGTGGGCGGCGATCGTGCGCGGCGCCCCCTACTTCACCGAGGACGTCGACATCACGCCGAACGTCGACGAGCGCAACCTGGAGCGGCTCGCCGCCGCCCTGCGCGAGATCGGTGCACGGACCTCGACGCCCGACGAGCCGGACGGAGTCCCGTTCACGATCGACGCGAAGTCCCTCACCGGCAACCGGATCTGGAACCTCGTCACCGACCTCGGCGACCTCGACATCGCGTTCGAGCCCTCGGGCACGCGCGGCTGGGGCGACCTGACGAGGGACGCGAGCGATGAGGAGCTGGCGGACGGCCTCGTCGTCTCGGTTGCGTCCCTGGCCGACGTGATCCGTTCGAAGCAGGCGGCGGGGCGGCCGAAGGATCTGGCGGTGCTGCCGGCGTTGAGGGCGCTGCAGGAAGCGTGAGCGCGGCCCTGGTGTGCGGGCCCGCTCGATCGCCCGGTCTGACACGTGACACGAGCCCGCTGAGCCGGACTACGCTGTCGCCATGGGGAGGAGCCGGGCAGCGCTCGTGGCGGGGGCCGCGCTCGCCGCGCTGAGCGTGGGCACAGCTGAGGCCCGCGCAGAGACCGCAGCCGACGCCGGCGCCCTCCACGCCGAGATAACCGAGGACCCCTGGAGCCTCGACCTCGTCGACGATCGCGGCCGCAGCGTGCTCGCCGAGAACGATGACACGGGCACCGGGCCCACCGGCACGCTCGGGTTCCGCACGACCGGCGGCGTCTGGCGCCACGCGACCAGAGTCGTGAGCTCCGACCGTCAGGGCGGCGCCTACACCGCCGAGCTCGCCACGAACGACCCGCTCGGCCGCCGGCTTAACCTCAGGCTCGAGCCCGACGCCGACGGCGTCATCGCCCTCGAGGCGACCGTCACCGGCCCGACGCTCGACCTCGAGGCCGTGGGCATCGGCTTCGAGGCGTCCGACGGGGAGCGCTACCTCGGCTTCGGCGAGCGCTCGAACGCGGTCGACCAGCGCGGCCAGACGGTCGAGAACTACGTCTCCGACGGCCCCTACCAGGCGGAGGAGCGCCCGTTCCTCGAGGCGTTCGTGCCGCCGTGGGGCTTTCGCGAGCGCGATGACGCCACCTACTTCCCGGTTCCCTGGCTCCTCTCGACCGAGGGCTACGGCGTCCTCGTGGACAACCCCGAGACGAGCTACTTCCGGCTCGGCACCGACGCGGGCGACGCCTGGAGCGTCGAGGTCACCGACGCACCGGACGACGAGACCGGCGACGAGGGGAGCGCCCCGCCGAAGTCGCTGAACCTCCGCTTCTTCGCCGGCCCGAAGCCGGCGGACGCGCTCGGGCGCTTCACCGAGGCCACCGGCCACCAGCCGAAGCCCGCGGCGCCGTGGTACTTCGGCCCGTGGATCCAGCCGACCGCGGACGACGAGCTCGACCAGGTGAACCGGCTGCGCAAAGCCGACGCCCCGCTGTCAGTCGCCCAGACCTACCTCCACTATCTGCCCTGCGGCGAGCAGGAGGGGAAGCGCCCCGAGATCCGCGACTGGACGGACGCGTTCCACGACAAGAGCGTCGCCGTCACGACCTACTTCAACCCGATGCTCTGCACGAACTACGAGCCGGTCTACGGCGAGGCCGTGCAGCGCGACGCGCTCACCGAGACCGCCACCGGCGATCCCTACCAGTACCGCTACAGCACGAACTCGCAGTTCCTGGTCGCCCAGTTCGACTTCTTCGCCGCGGCCGGCCGCGAGCTGTTCGGCGAGCTCCTAAACGAAGCCGTCGACGACGGCTACGACGGCTGGATGGAGGACTTCGGCGAGTACACGCCGCTCGACTCGCGGTCGGCGGGCGGGCGCGACGGCACCGAGGCCCACAACCGCTACGCCACCCGCTACCACTGCGCGGCCTACGACGCGACCCGCGACGGCGAGCGCCCGCTCGCCCGCTTCCAGCGCTCGGGCTGGACCGGCGCCGCGCGCTGCGCCCAGATCGTCTGGGGCGGCGACCCGACCACGGACTTCGGCTTCGACGGCCTCGAGTCCGCGGTCCAGCAGAGCCTGTCGATCGGCCTGTCCGGCGTCAGCACGTGGGGCTCCGACATCGGCGGGTTCTTCGCCCTCGGCCAGCGGCGGCTCACGCCTGAGCTGCTTAAGCGCTGGGTCCAGTTCGGCGCGGTCTCGCCGGTCATGCGGACCCAGGCCGAGGGGATCGCGCTGCCGCCGAAGGAGCGCCCGCAGGTCTACGACGACGAGCAGCTCCCGAACTGGCGCCGCTACGCCAAGCTCCACACCCAGCTCTATCCCTACCTCGTGGCGGCCGACCGCGAGTACCGCCGCCACGGCCTGCCGCTGATGCGCCACCTCTCGCTCGAGTACCCGCGCGACGACAAGGCGGCGAAGCGGGAGGACGAGTTCCTGTTCGGCCCTGACCTCCTCGCCGCGCCTGTCGTCGAGGACGGCGCCCGCGAGCGCGAGGTCTACCTGCCGAAGGGCCGCTGGGTGGACCTCTGGCGCTCGGCCACCTACGACGAGGCGAGTGGCGGGCTCGAGCTCGGTCGCGCGGAGCTGCGCGACGGCGAGCGCTCGTCCACGCTGCCGGCCCCGCTCGAAGAGCTGCCGCTCCTCGCGCGCGCGGGAACCGTGCTGCCGCTCCTGCCGCGCGACGTCGACACGCTCACGGACTACGGGGAGAAGGGCGTGAGCCTCGACGACCGCCGCGACGAGATGGAGCTGCTCGCGTACCCGCGCGGGGACACCGAGGCGGACTTCAACGCGGGGGAGGAGCTGACCTCGCGGGAGATGGACAGGCGCTGGAAGCTACGCGTGGACGGCGACCGGAGGCGTACCTACTCGCTCCAGACCTCGACCAAGACCCTGAAGGACGGGTTCGACGTCTGCGAGGTCGAGCTCGACGGTGAGCCGCTGCGTGATCGCGCCTGGCGCTACGACGATGACGAGAAGGCGCTGAGCGCCGAGTTCGAGACGCGCGCCGGGCGGCTCGTCGCGCAAGCCTGCGAATAGCGAGCCCGCGGAGGCGCATAATGTGCGCACCGTCACACAGTCGTGGCGCTTTTACTGCGTTCATGCCATAACGCGCGTGTAACGAACGTGAGGTTCGCGTTGCCGTCAGGCCTTCCACCCGGACCGTCGTACCCGTCCCTGATCCAGGGGGTCGGCTTCTGGAAGCGACCGCGCGCCTTCCTCGAGAGCTGCCGCGCCCGCTACGGCAAGCGCTTCACGATTCGCCTGCCGGCGTCGCCGCCGTTCGCGGTCCTTTCGGACCCGGGGGAGATCAAGCAGGTCTTCACCGCTCCCCCCGACGTGCTCCACCCCGGCCAAGGGGCGCGGGTGCTCGAGCCTGTCGTGGGGAGCAACTCCGTCCTCCTGCTCGACGGCGACGCCCACATGGAGCAGCGCAAGCTGATGCTCCCGGCCTTCCACGGGGAGAAGATGGCGCGCCTTTCCGAACTGATGCGCGAGGTCGCCGAGCGCGAGGTGGCGAGCTGGCCCCGCGAGGATGCGATCGAGATGCATCCGCGCATGCAGAGGCTGACGCTCGAGATCATCCTGCGCGCGGTCTTCGGGCTCGAGCCGGGCCCGCGGCTCGACGCGCTGCGCGAGCGCCTCGCGGACATGCTCGCCTTCGGCGAGCGGCCGATCAGCCTGACGCCGCCGCGCCCGGACGGGATCGCGGCGAAGGTCCTCGAGCGGGTCGGCCCGTTCGCGAGCTTCGTGCGCCTCCAGGCCGAGGCCGACGAGCTCCTGTTCGAGCTGATCGACGAGCGGCGCGCCGAGCGGGAGGAGCGCGACGACATCCTCGCGATGCTGCTCGCCGCCCGTCATGAGGACGACACACCGATGTCGCAGCAGGAGGTCCGCGACGAGCTCATGACCCTCCTGGTCGCCGGTCACGAGACGACCGCCTCGACGCTCGCCTGGGCGTTCGAGCGCCTCTCCCGCGAGCCCGCCGTCCTCTCGAGGCTCACCGACGAGATCGAGGCGGACGATGACGACGATTACATGACCGCGACGATCCAGGAGACGCTGCGCCGGCGCCCGGTCCTGCCGAACGCGGCCCCGCGGCTCGTCGTGCGGCCGTTCGATACCGACGCGTGGAGCTACCCGGAGGGCGTCTGCCTGGTGGCGAACGCGTACCTCGTCCACCACGATCCGGAGATCTATCCCGACCCGTACGCCTTCCGCCCGGAGCGCTTCCTCGACGAGGCGCCGGGGACCTATACGTGGATCCCGTTCGGCGGCGGGCGCCGCCGCTGCCTCGGCGCGAGCTTCGCGACCGTCGAGATGAAGATCGTGCTCCGCGCGATCCTGAGCGCCCGCGAGCTCCGCCCGGCCGGGGACAGCTTCGAGCTGGCGCGCCGGCGCAACATCACGCTCAGGCCGGGCGCCGGAGCGGTGGCGGCGCTGGGCGAGCGGGCGCGCGTCGAGGCTGCCGCATGAGCGGTTCGCGCGACGTCGCCTCTCCCCGGCATTGCCCTCTGAGGTCGTCGGCGGGACGCAAGCCGGGCGATCCGTCCGGTGCCGCGCTCGTTCAGCAGGTCCGCCGGCGCCTCGACTGGCTCGGCTGGACCGCCTCGTTGGCCGGAGCGATCGTTGTCTTCCTGTCGATCGGCTCGTTGATCCCGATCTTCATCGACGCCGGACGAGACGGCGACGCTCGCGCTTCTCAACGCGCCGGTCATGGCCGCGTACCTGCTGATCGCTGGGATCGCCGTCAGGTGGCGCTTCAATCGCCACCTTGCCGAGACGCTCGCCTGGGTGGTCGAGGACCGCGAGCCGAGCGACAGCGAGCATCGGCGCACGCTCAAGCTCGCGCCGTTCGGCGTGAAGCTCTCCGTCGCCGCCTGGGTCGCGGCCGCGGTGATCTTCTTCGCGCTCAACCTTGACCACTCGCTCGCTTTCGCCGCCGTCGTCGGCGCGACGATTTGGGCTGGCGCCGAGACCACCTGCGCGATCCATTACCTCCTGTCGGAGCGCATCCTGCGCCCGGTGACTGCCTGCGCGCTGGCGTATCGCCCTTCCGAGGGTACGGTCGCGCCGGGCGTGCGGGCGCGCCTCGTCACGGCGTGGCTGCTCGGGACCGGCGTGCCTCTGCTCGGGGTGCTCGTCGTGGGAGTGGTCGGGGCGACCAAGTCCGGAGTCGACATCGAGTACGTGGCCTCCGCGGTGGTGTTCCTGGGCATCGTCGCGATGGGCGCGGGTCTGCTGGCCACGGTCGTCGCGGCCAAGGCGATAGCGGAGCCGCTGACCTCGGTCCGCGCGGGGCTCGAGCGCATCGAAGGCGGCGACCTGGACGCGCAGGTGATCGTGAACGACGGCAGCGAGGTGGGTCGACTACAGGCCGGCTTCAACCGCATGACCGAGGGGCTCCAGGAGCGCGAGCGAATCCGGGACCTCTTCGGGCGGCAGGTGGGAGAGGACGTGGCGCGGGCCGCGCTCCGCGACGGCACGCGGCTCGGCGGGGAGGAGCGCGAGGTCGGGGCGCTGTTCGTCGACCTCGTCGGCTCGACGTCGATGGCGCTCGCGATGCCCCCGACCGAGGTGGTGCGGCTGCTCAACCGCTTCTTCCGGATCGTGGTCGACGTGGTCGAGGACCAGGGCGGCCTCGTGGACAAGTTCGAGGGCGACGCGGCGCTGTGCGTCTTCGGGGCGCCGGTGCCGAGCGCGGACCCGGCGGGCGACGCGCTCCGCTCCGCGCGCGAGCTCGCGGCGACCCTCTCGCGCGAGATGCCGGAGATCGACTACGGGATCGGCGTCTCCGCCGGGATCGCGGTCGCCGGGAACGTAGGCGCCGAGCACCGGTTCGAGTACACGGTGATCGGCGACCCGGTGAACGAGGCGGCGCGGCTGTCGGAGCTGGCGAAGCAGCGGCCCGAGCGGGTGCTGGCGTCGGAGACCACGCTCGGGCGGACGGAGGACGGGGAGAGCGGCGCCTGGCGAGTCACGGACTCAGCCGTGCTCCGGGGCCGCAACGTGCCCACCGGCGTGGCCCACCCGCGGAGCTAGCTCTTCACCTCGTCGACGGCGCGCTTGACCGTGCCGATCACGTAGTAGAGCGAGAGGGCGAAGAAGAGCGCGCCGACGATCGCGCGCACCTGGTCGTCGCTTGCCGGGGTCCGCTCGGCGAGCGGCCCGGCGACCCCGTCGCCGACCTTCTCGCGCCAGCCGACCAGGCCTGTCTTTCCAACGTTGTTGACGTCCATGTTGCCTCCTTGTCGCGCGGCGTTGCACCGGTCGTACCCGCGTGCGTCGCGGCGAACCCTGGCGGCCCGCGCGCTCGGCGTCGGTGACGTGCCGCGCTTGCCTCCGGTGGGCCGGGGAGGCTAGGGTCGGCAACACAGATGGCGCGCGCACCTCAGCCGACGGGCGCCGAGGCAGAGGCACTACGGGGGCTCGCGGAGTTCCCGCTCCTCGCCGCGCTCTTCGGCCGCAGGTCGCGGCGCTTCGGCCTGGGCGGCGAGATTCCCGACGGGCCGCTGGCCTACAAGTCGAAGCACGACCCGGTCCCGCTCAGCGAGCTCGAGCGGCTGCTCGTCCTCAGCGCGATGGGCGGCACGACGGGCTGGCACTACGCGATCACCCGCAGCGCGACCTACGCGCCGCATCTGGCCAACTACTCGGGCGGCGCGGCGGGCCGCACCTTCCCCTCGGCGGCGGGCTTCCATACGGCGGAGCTGTTCTTCACCGACGACTCCGGCACCTACTTCTTCCCCACGCGCGACGCGGGAGCGCTCGTCGATCCGGAGAGCGACGAGGTCACCGCCGAGCTGATGGTCGAGCGGCACGCCGATCGAGTCAGGAAGCTCTCCGACGAGCGGATCAACCTGCCGCCCGAGGAGCCCTACATCGAGGGCCACAACACCTGGTGCGTGAACGTCCCGGGATCGCTGCTCGTGATCCCGGTCGCGGATATCGCCCAGCACGGGATCGCCATCCTCTGCTTCCTCACTCAGAACGGCTACTGCTTTTACGACGATGTGAACGACCGGCCGGTGCCGGGCATCGAGCGGTTTCGCGAGCTGGTGGACGTCGACGAGCCGATGCCGCTCACCTTCTTCGACCAGTACGCGCTCACGGAGGCGGTGGCGGAGCTCGCGACCTCGTGCTACGCGGGCGTGCTGGTGCTCCAAGCAATGGGGCTCGGCGGCTGGATGTTCGACGGCATCGACCGGTTCACGATGCTCGGCGCGTCCGGAGACCCGAAGGTGCCCGGGCTCGGCTTTCGCTACGACGAGAAGGAGGGCTGGTCGCTGCCCAACCCGACCGGCCTCGACGGCGTTTTCGAGGCCTACTGCCCGCCGCACTATCCGGACATGGGCGCGGCCGTGGAGGCGTTCTGCGAGCGGAAGTTCGGCAAGGGTGGCCCGTTCAACCGCGAGACGCCCGGCGCATGGAGCGACAGCCCCGGCGTCCGGGGCAGCGCCCAGGTCCACGACGAGGAGTTCAAGGCCTGCGTCACGCTCCAGGCGCAGTACGTGCACGACACGTTCGGCAAGTTCCCGGCGACGGTGCCGTCGCTGATGATCCTGAACTACGTTCAGGCGCACCACCTGGACCTCGACTTCTACGACCGCTTCTTCAAGGACGGCGCGTACCTCCCCGCGCATTCGAAGCACATGAAGAACTGGCACGGGGGCTGAGATGGGCGAGCACGTACGTGCCGGCGACCTCGACGTCTGGACCGAGCAGGTCGGCGAGGGACCGGACGTCCTGCTGATCGGCGGGCTGGGCGACACGGTCGAGTCGTGGCAGTTCCAGCTCGACGGCCTCGCGGACCGCTATCGCCTGACCGCCTTCGACAACCGCGGGGCGGGCCGGACGGCTAGGCCCGAAGGCCCGGTCTCGGTGGAGGCGATGGCCGACGACGCGGCCGAGGTTCTGCGCGTGCTCGGTATAGGGTCTGCCCACGTCGCCGGCTTCTCGGGCGGCAGCGTCATCTCCCAGGAGCTGGCCCTTCGGGACCCAGGCCTCGTTCGCAGTCTCGTCCTGCAGAGCACCTTCCCGGCTATGGACCCGTATTTTCTCTCGTGGGGCCGCTACGTCCACCGGCTGATCGACATCGCTCCGAGCGAGCGGGCGTTCCTCGAGGACTTCTACCTGTGGATCTACACGGCGCGGGCGCACAACGACGGGACCGTCGACCAGTTCATCGAGGAGGTGCTCGCCTTTCCCCACAAGCAGTCGGACGAGGACCTGCACGACTTTCTGGAGGCCTTTCTCGTCCATGACACGACCGACCGGCTGCCGGGCATCGAGGCGCCGACGCTCGTTCTCGCCGGAGGTCGCGACCCGACGGCTCGCCCCGAGTTGTGCCGCGCCGTCGCCGACCTGATCCCGGGCGCTCGGTTCGAGGTGATGGAAGAGGAGTCGCACCAGCCCTTCCAGGAAGTGCCGGACGAGTGGAACGCGCGGGTCGACGCGTTCTGGCAGGAGGTCGAGGGCCGCGCGTAGTAGCTCAGATCACTGTATGGAGCCGCCGACCCATCGCCGCCCCTGACGTCCCGAATACCTCGCACAGGCGCGCGAAGTCGCGGTCCGGCCGCTCGTAGCGCTCGCGGACCAGATGCGCGGGCATCAGGAGCGCGGCCGCGAAGGCGTTCGCCCCCTCCTCGGTGATCGAGGGCGGGGCGGTCGGGCTCGCCGCGCCGAGCGCACCCGCGTCGCGCGCCCTGCGGATTGCGGCTGCCCAAGTTTCGAGGAAGGTCGGTGGGGGAGGCGTTACCTGACGGAGCCGGTCGCGGCTCAGTCGGCGAAGTATCGCGCGACCAGCAGGTCGATCGTCCCCTTCGTGCGGACCGTGGTCGGGCCGACGAGCTTGTCGATCGTCTTCATGTCGAGCGTCGACTGGCTCATGCCGCCGCGCGGGAGCCAGTAGAGCTCGCGGTCGCCGAAGGCGAGGCGATCCTCGTCGGTCCCTTGCGCGAGCGCGTCCTCGCGCAGCGCCGCATTGGGCTCGGCGGTGAGCATCGCCACCTGGAGCTTGCCCGCCGTCGCCTCGATGACCTCCGCCGGGAACGGCTTGTAGGCGGCGATCGCGCGGATCTCGTCGGCCGTTCGGAGGAAGACTGCGACCTCGTACCCGAGCGAGTCGGTGAGGCCCTTCTCGATCTTTCGCCTGAGCGCGTCGCCGCTCGCGCGGCCCGCCTCGAACACGACGTTGCCGCTCGTCCGAAACGTCTCCGCGCCGCGGAAGCCGAGCTCCTCGAAGATCGAGCGGAGCTCGGCCCCGCTTACGCGGCGGTTGCGACCGAGGTTCACCCCGCGGAGAAAGGCGGCGTAGCGTGGCATCCAGGCACCCTAGTGCCGAGCCGGATCGGCCGACCGTGGCCGTCAGGTTTGGCTCGGTCGAGCCGACTTCCCCATCGTGGCCTTGAGCAAGCGCGAGAAACGCAGGCGGCGGACAGCTCGCTACTCCACGATGGCGCGCTACTCGACGGGGCCGGCCGCGGAGCTCTTGGAGTACGACGAATACAACGAGCGCGAGCGCCTTCGCTGCCCTCAGTGCAACTGGCGCGGTCGCGCCAAAGACGCCTCCCACAACCTCTACTCGGAGCTCTTCGACGTGTCGTGTCCGCGCTGCGAGCGAATGCTTCTGGTCGTCGGCTTCCCCATCGCCGCGGACCGGACCGACGAGTGACGAACGGCCCGACCGCCGTATGCTTCGCGCCGTGACGCGCCTCACGCGGCGACTGATCTGCCTGGCGATCGCCGCCGCGTCGCTCGCCGCCGCCGCGCCGCCCGCGCTCGCGGCCCCAGACCCGCCGCTCGACCACGCCGGCCGCTGGATCACCGACCAGGACGGCCGCGTCGTGATCCTCCACGGCTGGAACATGGTCAACAAGGTCGACTCCTACCGGCCCGAGGACACGGGCTTCGGCGAAGACGACGCGCGCTTCCTCTCGAAGCACGGCTTCAACACGATCCGGCTCGGGATCATCCACAAGGGCCTCGAGCCGCAGCCCCCGGGCGCCGACGGCGAGCCGCGCTACCGCGACGGCTACCTGCGGAGCGTCGCCGACACCGAGCAGGTGCTCGCGCGCGAGGGCATCTACAGCCTGCTCGACTTCCACCAGGACCTCTACAACGAGCGCTTCCAGGGCGAGGGCTTCCCGAACTGGGCCGTGGTCGGCGACGCGCGGACGCTCCCCGCCGAGCCGCGCCAGGGCTTCCCGGCCAACTACCTGGTGATGGAGGCGCTCAACCGCGCGTTCGACAACTTCTGGACGAACGAGCGGGCCGACGACGGGCGCCGGCTCCAGAACGCGTACGGCGACGCCTGGCGCCACGTGGCGAAGCGCTTCGAGGACGACCCGGAGGTGCTCGGCTACAACCTGCTGAACGAGCCGTGGCCGGGGTCGCAGTACCCGAGCTGCGTCTCGCCGTCGGGCTGCCCGGCGTTCGACACGCAGTTCCTGGAGCCGTTCTCGGAGCGGATCATCGAGTCGATCCGCAGGGTCGACCGCAGGACGCTCGTCTGGTACGCGCCGCTCCTCACGTTCGACTTCGGCGCCGACACGAGCCACGGCGACACGGGCGACCCGAACGCCGGCTTCGGCTTCAACATGTACTGCCTCTCCGAGGGGCTCGGCGTGCCGATCCCCGGCGTGCCGACCGACGTCCCGTGCGACACGGGCTACGACCTGACGCTCGGGAACGCCGAGAGCCAGTCGGCCGAGACCGGCGACGCGCTGCTCCTGACCGAGTACGCGGCCACCGACGACCTCGAGACGGTCGAGCGCGTGGCCGAGCTGGCCGACGAGCGAATGATCGGCTGGCAGCAGTGGCACTACTGCACGTGCGACGACCCGACGACCGCGGCCCGGCCCGCCAGCGCCCAGGCGCTGGTGGACGACCCGTCGAAGCCCCCCGCGGGCGACAACCTGGACCGGGCGAAGCTACGCGTCTCGGTGCGGCCCGTACCCGCAGGCCGTGTCGGGGACGCCGCTTTCGTACGACTTCGACCGCGACTCGCGCGAGTTCGACTTCAGCTACTCGACGCGCTCAGCCGACGGCGACGGCCGCTTCCCGAGCGGCTCGATCACGGAGGTGTTCGTGCCGAAGCTGCATTACGACGAGGGGTATGGGGTGGAGGTCGAGGGGGCGCGGGTGGTGTCGGAGCCGGGGGCGAAGACGCTGAAGCTCGAGAGCTGCGGTGGCGCACGGGAGGTCAGCGTGGAGGTCGGGCCTGAGGGCGGGAGGACGACCGAGTGCGACGCTTCAGGCGGCGGCGGGTTCTCGCGGTCGCGCCCGCCGGCGAGCTGAGGCGGACGCGATGCCTAGAAGACGTGCCCTCTCGGGCTCATAACCCGAAGGTCGCGACGAAGGCGACAGTCCCGGATTGTGGGCGCTCGGAGTAGCGCTAGGTCGAGATCGTTATCTCGATGGCAGGACGGCAGAACACGAACGTGATCTTCCTTACCGGGAGGCCGGTCGCGGCCTCGATCGCGCGCCCGTAGACCTCCGCCTGCCCCGAGTGGTGCTCTTGCGCATGAACCTCGCAGCGCTCGACGGGTACGTCGTCGGTCTTGTAGTCGATGACCGTGATGCCGTCGCCCTCGCGGGAGATCAGATCCACGCGGCCGGTCGCAAAGCCGCCGTTCCACGGCATGGTGAACGGCACCTCGCGCTGGTAGGCACCTGAGGCGATCGCTCGCTTCATGCTTTCGCTCTCCAGGCAGCGGCGGGCCATCTCCCGGACCTCGTTGCGGCGGTCCATTACGTCGGCCTCCTCGCACACGGAATCGCTCACGGCTTCGAGGTCCGCGGCGTCGGGCAGCGACACGCGCTGCATCACCAGGTGGAGCGCGTCGCCGACGGGCAGCGGTGGGCCCTGCGAGACGATCAGGCTCGACTCGCTGTGGGAGGCCTCGGCGGCCATGGGGCGGGTTGAGCGCTCGACGCTCGAGGCTACGACGAGGTCGAGCTCGCGGCGGGCTCCGGAGATCAGTGTGGCGTGGTCCTCCGCCCAGCCGGTGCGATCGGCGCAGGCCCGGTCCACGTCGGGGGTGTCTTCGGCCGTGGTTACGTCGGCCTCGCGTGACACCGCCGCTGGCAGCTCGTCGGCCGGAATCGTCCATACGCCTTCCTCCAGAAGCGGCTCCAGCGCCTCCAGGAGTGGTCCCGGCTTCCCCTTCCCGCTGAACCACGGCACCACCAGGTGGTCGCGCGCCCGGGTCGCCGCTACGTACAGCAGCCGCAGCCGCTCCGCGTCCGCGCGCCGCCTTCTCGGCCTCCCAGCGCTCGTCGTAGCCGGGCGTCGCGTAGTGGCCGCTTCGGGCGGCGCCGCCGCTTCCGACCCGGAACCGCAGCTGGCGGCCGGCCTCGTCGGCGACCGGCTCTCGGGCGCTCTGCTCCGCGATTCTGCAGGTTCGCCGTGACCACGATCGGGAACTCGAGGCCCTTCGCGCCGTGCATCGTCAGCAGGCGGACCACGTCGTCGGCCTCCTCGGCGATGCCGGCGTCGACCTCGGTCGCCTCGTTCTCCACGCTGCTCGGCCAGCCAGCGCGTGAACGCCCGCAGGCCGCCGCCGCCCGCCGCCGAGAAGGCGCGCGCCTGGTCCACGATCGCCAGCAGGTTCGCCGCCGCCTGGGCGCCGTCGGGCAGCGTCAGCGCGGTCTCGACCAGCCGGCTCTCGCTCGACGACGCGCTGCACCAGCTCCGGCAGGCTGAGTCCTCTCGCGGCGCGCGGTAGAGCTCGAGCATCAGCGCGAACGCCTCCATCACCGGCTCGCGAGTCGCTCGAGGCGCTCGAGACCCGGAAGTCCATCGCCCCGCCGGTCGCCGCGGTGGATGACGATGTCCTCGTCGCGAGCACCCGAACGCGCTCGAGCGCAGCGCGCCGATCAGGCGGAGCGGTCGGTCGGGTCGTCGATCGCGCGCAGCAGCGCGATCAGGTCGCGCACCTCCTGGCGCTTGAAGAAGTCGCGGCTCCCCTCGTGGCGGAACGGGATGCCTCGGCCGGCCGAGCGCCTGCTCGTAGGCTCTCGAGGCCGGTCCGCGCGGGGAGGAGGATCGCCACGTCGCGCCACTGGCGCCGGACGCAGCTCGCCGCTCGACGCGCGGTCGCGCACCGGCCAGCGCTTCCGTCGCGCGACCGCCCGTCGCAGGAGCGCCGCGACGGCGCTCGCCTCCTCGTCGCGCAGCGTCGTCGGCCGACTCGTCGCCCGTCGCCGCCCGCGCAGCGACCACGACCGGCGGCCGGTCGGCCGGCGGCTCGAGCGAGCCAGCGGCCGGCTCCAGCGCCACGTTCCCCGGCTGGACGCCCGGCTCCTCGACCAGCAGCGAGTCGAACGCGCCGTTGACCCACTCGATCACGCCCGGCAGCGAGCGGAAGTTCTGGACTGATCTCGCCGCAGCCCGCCGGCGAGCGCGCCGCGCTTGACCTCGTCGTAGATCGCGATGTCGGCGCGGCGGAAGCGGTAGATCGACTGCTTCGGGTCGCCGACCACGAACAGCTTGCCCGGCAACGGGCGACGAGCTCGCGCCAGTCGTCGCCGTCCTGTCCGTCGCTCGTCAGGTAGCGTCGCGATCTCGACCTGGATCGGGTCCGTGTCCTGGAACTCGTCGATCAGCAGCGCAGTCGAAGCGGCCTGGAAGTAGCGCGCGGACCTCGGGTCGTCGCGCAGCAGGTCGCGCGCCCAGATCAGGAGGTCGTCGAAGTCGGCCACGCCCTCGCGGCGGCGCGCTCCTCGTAGTCGCGGACGAAGCGCTCGACGTGCGGGAGGACGCCGAGCAGCGCGGCCGAGCGGAGCTCGTCGCGCGCCTGGCCCTCGGAGCTCCTTGTACTCGCCGAGCAGCTCCTTCATCCGCGCGCACTGCGTCGGCGTCCGACCCAGTAGCCCTGCGAGCCGAGCTGCGGCTTGACCGGCGGCGAGGCGAGCGCCACGAGCCGCTCGCGCGCCTCGTCCGTCGTGCCCTCGCTCGCGGCAGCGCGCTCGCGAACGCGATCAGAGCGTCGCAGATCTGGGCAGCGCCTTGTCGTCGTCGTCGACGCAGCGCACCCTCGATCGCTGCGCAGCTCGTCGACGTGCGCCGCGAGCCAGGCGCACACGGCGGCGGCGTCGGGCCGCGGCTCCTCGTACGGCGTCAGCGGCAGGAGGAAGCGGAAGCGGTGGAGCGACCTCGGCCGCCTCGCGGATCTCCGGGATCGAAGCCGAGGTTGAGCGCCCGCCGCAGCTCGGGGTGGTCGCCGCTCATCAGCGCCTCGAGCCAGCGCCCGTACGCGCTCGTCGAAGCGCGAGCCCGGACTCGAGCTCGGTCAGCACCGCGAAGCTCGGGGTCGACGCCCGCCTCGACCGGGCGCTCGCGCAGGAGGCTCGCGGCGAACGCGTGGATCGTCTCGATCCGCGCGCGGTAGAGCGCAGCGGGCGGCCTCGCGGAGGCGGACGGCCCGCTCGGGGTCCGTCCCGTCGCCCTCGGCCTCGCGCAGCGCCTCCTCGAGCCGCTCGCGCACGCGCGCCGACAGCTCGGCCGCCGCCTTCTCGGTGAAGGTGATGACCGCGAGCGACTCCGCGTCGGCCCGGCCGCTCGCAAGCACCTCGACGATCCGCTCGACGAGCGACGTCGTCTTGCCGGTGCCGGCGCCGGCCTCGACGCAGAGGTTCGCGTCGAGCGCGGTGCGGATCTCCTCGCGCTCGGCGTGGTCCACGGGCAGCGGCATGCGGCGGGCGCGCTCACTCGATCTCCCTGAGCTCGGCCAGCTCCCGCGCGCGCGGGTCGTCGCGCTTGCGCTCGATCTGGCGTGTGGCGCGCGGTGGGGCAGAGGCCGTCGAACTGGCAGAACCTGCAGGTGTCCTTCCCCTCGGCCGGCGCCATCTGGAACGAGCCGGCGCGGATCGCCGCCCACGAGCCGGCGAGCAGCTTGTCGAAGTCCTCGCGGCGCTCGCGCAGCGTCTCGCCCGAGAACTCGCGCCGCCCGAACTGGCCGCGGCGGGTCGGGAAGTGGTAGGCGGCCGAGCCGGCCTCGGCGTCGATCCCGGTCAGCTGGGCGCCCGCGAGCAGGTAGAGCGGGAGCTGGAGCGCGCGCCCGCCGCGCATCGCGTTCTCGGCGTGCTCGTCGTAGACCTTGCCGGTCTTGTAGTCGATCACCCGGAAGCGGGTCCGCTCGGGGTCCCAGTCGAGGCGGTCGATCCGGCCGTGGATCAGGAGCTGCCCGCTCCGGCCTCGATCGCGAGCGGCTCGTCGCTCGACGCGGGCGAGTCGGCGCCGCCGTGCATGCGCTGGCCGAAGCGGACCTCGAAGGCGCCGTCGGAGAGCTGGCGAACGGCCGGGTCCTTGCGCTCCTGCTCGAGCCAGCCGCGCAGGTCCTCGGCGATCTCCTGCGGTCGTAGCGCCAGGAGAGCTCGTAGCCGGTCTCGCCGCGGGCCTCGGCGGCGTCGCACTCCTCTTCGAGGATCTCGCTCAGGCGGGCCGGCTCGCCCTCGCCGTGGAGCAGCTCGCCGTCCGGGGGCTCGGACATGAAGCGCTCGAGCACCCGGTGGATCAGGCCGCCGCGGGCCATCGGCCGAGATCCGCGTCGACGGCCTCGGGCTCCTCGACCGGCCGCGCGCGGAGGCGCTCGAGGAAGAACCGCTGCGGGCAGGTGGCGTAGGACTCGAGGCTGGTGGGCGCGAGCGGGCGATCGGCGGGGAGGAGGCCGGCCTCGAGGTGCTCGGGCGAGAGCACCCCGTCGAACGCGGTGAGCTCGCCCGAACGCCGGCGCGCCGCCCGCCCTCGAGCGCGCGCGACACGCGCGGCTCGGCCTGCCTCAGTACCGCGCGGCCGAGCGCGGCGTCGCCCTCGATCAGCGTGCGGTCGTGCTCGGCGCCGCTGAGCGCGAGCTCGAGCGCCGGGCGCCGATCCTGCTGCCGGGCGCTCGCTGGTAGAGCTCGGGTGGGAGCGAGTCGATCTCGGAGGCCCGCACGGGCCGGCCGACGAGCGCCTCGGCGGCGGCGCGGAAGAACGACGAGGGGAGCTGCGGCCGCGCCTCGCCGGCGCTCTTGCGCGGGTAGGTGAGGAGCAGCCGCTCGCGCGCGGCGCCGGCGGCGAGCGCGAACTGGAGCGGTTCGGGATCGGCGCCGCGGGCGCGCAGGGGGATCGGCGGGCCGCCGCGCGCGTTCAGGCGCTCGCGCTCGTGGTCGAGCAGCAGCGGGTCCTGGCGCGGCGGCGGGGGGAAGGCGCGCTCGGCCAGGCCGACCACCGCGACCGCGCGGAAGCCGAGCCCGCGCGCCGAGTTCGCGTCGAGCACGTTGACGCCGCGGGCGGCGAAGCGACCGGGGAAGGTGCCGAGCACCTCGTCGCTGCGGAGGTTCTCGATCGCGCCGCGTACCACCTCGCGGAAGCGCTCGAACCTGACCCGTTCGCCGAGTGCATCGAAGCGCTCGAGCGGGCGGAGGGCATCGAGCACCGGGCTCGGATCGTCGACGTAGCGCTCGAGCAAACGGCGTAGCGCCGCGAGCTGCTCGGACCACCGCCCCTCGCGGGGATGGGCGCGGAGCGCGCGGTCGAGATCGGCCACGAAGCGGCGCAGGTCCTCCACCCGGCCGGCGTCGGCGAGAACCCAGTCGGGCACGTCCTCCTCGTCTTGGTCGCCGGCGAGCTCGGCGGCGAGGCGGCGCAGGCGCTCGTCCCACTGGTCGGCGCCCTCGACGACGCCGGCTTCGCGCGAGAGCTTGTCCCAGCGCGGGGCGGGCACGCCGTCGTAGGCGGCGCGGGTCTTCCGCGGCAGGTCGGCGTCGGCGAGGAAGTCCATGACCGCGCGGCGCTCGAGGTTCGAGGCCGAGAGGTCGAGCAGGGCGGCGACCCGGCGGCCCACGGGCCGCTCGATCAGCGGCGTTCCCTCGTGAAGGTAGAGGGGGATGTTCGCCTCGCGGAAGACGGCCTCGATCAGCGGTCGGTAGTCGTCGGCGTGCCGGTACACGACCGCCATCTCGTGGAAGCGGATGCCCTCGCGCGCCCAGGCCAGGCACGTGCGCGCGACCTCACGGACCTCGCGGCTCGGGTCCGGGCCGGAGAGGAGGGTGACGGAGCCGTCGAGGGGTGCCGGGTCTGCGTCAGTCCGGAACAGATGCTGGTGAAGGTGGGTTAGGCCCGTGGCGACGTCGGTCTGGCCGCGCTCCGCCTCCTCGACCTCCACGCCCACGGCCGCCAGCCACTCGCGCGTGCCCGCGTGCGCGTCATCCGCGTCGGTGCCGGTGACCGGCAGGTACACGGTCACCGGCATCCGCTTCGCGATCCCCTCGATGCAGCGCTTCAGGGCGGCCGGCAGCTCCCAGGCGCCGTAGATCGCGAGGCCGACCGCGTCGAGAGCGCCCGAATCGGTGCTCAGCATGCAGTCGTCGGGTCCGTAGAAGCCGTCGCGGCGGGCGAGGAAGTCGTCGAGCAGCCCGGCGAGGGCCGGACCCTTGCCGGGCGCGTCGCAGGCGCTCTCGACCGCCCGCTGGAACGCCTCGCCCTCGTACCCGGCGCCGCGCAGCTCGCGGACGAGCCGGAAGAGCGCGTCGCCGAACCCCGGCGTCTCGCGCACGGGCGAGAAGTACCCGGACGTGTGCTCGAGCGCGATCGCGCGCAGCAGGATCCGGTCGGCGAGTGGCGGGAGCGGCTGGCGGCCGGCCGCGAGCTGGGCGGGCTCGCCGAGCATCAGCGCGAGCTCGCTCGCCATCAGGAACCGGACGTTCACGATCCCGCCGTTCAGCGTCGCGAGCCGCCGCTGGAGATGGGGGCGCAGGAGCGTCCCGCCGAGGAGGACTGCGACCGGCGCGAGCGGGTCGTCGGCCTGGGCGCGCGCGACGTCGCTCGCGAGCGCCTCCTCGAGCCCATCGGGCGGCGCCGTGACGAGTCGCAGGCCTGCGTTCATCGCCCGCGCAAGGCTAGGCCGGTGACGGACGGCACGCGGCGGCTTCGCGGCTCCTCGGACACGCTCTTGGAGTCGCCCGCCGGCGGCTCGATCTGACGCGCCGCGGGCCGCCTTCACCGCTGTGTTGCCCTAACCCCCTATACGGCGGTCTAAGTGACACAGCGGCTGCGCGCCCGGCCGCTACCCCTCGTGCTCGACGCGCCGCAGCGCCGCGTCGCTCGGGGCGGCCGCGTCCAGCGAGACCCCGGCCGGCAGCTCCACGTGCACGTCCGCCGAGTGGTCGATCTCCACGGTCCCCCGCCGGCAGGAGAAGTCGAGCACGTGGCCGCCGCGGGAGCGGTCGTCCGTCACGAAGTGCAGGTGATACCCGGCCACGTTGAGCCCGCCGGCGTAGTCCGGGAAGCGGAAGCCGACAATCGTGCCCTCCACGTCGCGGAGCTCGAAGACCTGCTGCGCGGCCACGACCTCGACCAGCGGCGGGTAGGGCTTGGCCTGGCGGGGCACCGAGCGGGCCTTCACCAGCTCGAACGAACCGTCGATCCGCAGCGCCTGGCACGGAGCAGCGGAATCGACCTGCGCCTCGACCATCGCGAGCACGTCCGCCTGGTCGATCGGCTCCGACACAGATAGCCGCGCCCCCGGCGCGAATCGCGTCACCACCGCGAACGGCGTGCGCGCGGAACCCTCCACCCGCGAGACGGACCCGTCCACCGCCGCTCGGAAGAAGAGCCCGTCCACCGCGATCATCTCGCCGTCGAGCGCGTCGAGCGTCCCGAGCCCGAGGTCGCCGTGCTCGGCCAACTCGGCGAACGTCACGTCGCCGTCGTAGGCCCCCTCGAGCAGGGCGCCGATGGTCGAGGTCTGGAAGATCTCGTGCGGCTCGGCGCCCGCGTGAAGATCCCGGTGCCGCAGGCTCTCCACGTGGAGAGCCTTGATGAGCCGGTCGTCGATCGCCATCGGATTCCGCGCCGGAGGATCGGCCGGCTAACCGATCTGTCGGGCGCCGCGGCCCGAAAGCCGCTCCGAGACTTCCTCCGCGACCCGCTCGCCCGAGCGCACGGCGCCGTCCATGTAGCCGTTCCAGAACGTCGAGGTCTCGGTGCCCGCCCAGTGGATCCGCCCGACGGGCTTGCGGATCTCGCGGCCGAAGTCCAGCAGCACCCCGGGCGGCGTGAAGCTGACCGGACAGCCGCGCGTCCAGACCTCCTCGTCCCAGGTCAGCTCCAGGTACCTGCGCACCTCCCGCGCCTGATCGCCGAAGAACGTGACGAAGTTGTCGATCACCGCGCGGCGCCGGTCGGCCTTCGACTCGGAGTCGAGCTCGCGGGCGTCGGTGGCCTCGATGAAGCCCATCAGCGCGCCCGGGGAGCCGTCGGGCGGGGAGTTGTCGAAGGTCACCTGGACCGGGCTCGTGTCCGCCGACGACCTGGCCGGTGAGCCCCTCGTCGCGCCAGAACGGCTCGTCGTAGATCGCCACGACCTTCGTCACGGAGCCCATCGGGAAGCGCTGCGTGAGCTGGTCGCGCCGCGCCGGCAGCTCGGGCCGGTACTCGATCCGCCCGGCGAGCGGCGGCGGGATCGCCACCACGACGCGCTCGCCCACGGCGGTCACGCGGTCGGCCTCGACCTCGACCTCGCCGTCCCGATCGGTGATGCGCCGCACCGGCGCGTCGAGCACCACGTTGCCGTCGAGCTTCTTCTCGAGCCGCAGCGGGATCAGGTAGGAGCCACCGCGGAAGCGCTGCTCCTGCGCGCCGCCTGCCGTGTTCACAAGCCGCTCGAGCATCCCGGGGTTGCCCTCGTCGCCGGCCGCCGCGATGTAGAAGAGAACGAACAGCAGCGACACGTCGCGGGGCTCGACTGAGAAGACCGACCGGATCGCAACGTCGAGCAGGAAGCGGCCGTTCGGCGTGGCCGTGTTGTCCTGCTTCCAGGTCTCGAAGGTCTGGCCGTCCCACTCCTCGGCGCGATCGGCCTTCCACGGCTTGTCGACCGGTACCTCGCTCGCCATCTGGTTGAGCTTCACGAGCGCCGCGGCCGCCTCCGCCGAGCCGGTCGGGTCGGGCGGGATCGGACCGAGCGGCCCGGAAGTGCTGTAAGGGGTACGCATGCCGTCCTTGACGTAGAGGTTGTCGCCCTCGTTGTAGGTGTCGAAGGTCCTCACGTCGAGCTTGCGCGCCAGCCGCGCGATCCGGTTCTGCGTCGGCCCGATGAACTCGGCGCCGATCTCCGTCTCCTCCCCGCCGCCGATCGGAACACCCAGGATCCGGCCGCCCACCCGGTCACGCGCCTCGAGGACCACGACGGAGTGGCCCTGGCGCTCGAGCTCGCGCGCGGCCGTGAGTCCCGCGAGGCCCGCGCCGACTACCACCACGTCGGCTCGGAGCGGTCCCGGGAAGGAGCGAGCCTGGGCGGTCTCGAACGGCAGCGCGGCCGTGGCAGCGCCGGCGGCCGCCCCGCCGATCAGCGCTCGCCTGGTCGTGCGTGGAGCTCCCATCTCCTGGGCGCAGTGTGACAGCCGCCGCCGCGCCGCGTCGGGGCTTGACGGCTTCGCAAGACTCGGCCTGGGAGGCGGATCACACCCCGCGCCAGAGGAGAAACGTCATGACGAGCTGGATGTTCGAGCCGGGCCACACCGAGGCGGAGTTCCGCGCCCGGCACATGATGGTCACTTGGGTCCGCGGCCTGTTCAAGGACATCCACGGGAACCTCGAGTTCGCCTGGGAGAACTGCTTCGACTCGACCTTCGAGGGGGAGATCGACGCGGCCGGGATCTGGACCGGCGAGCCCGAGCGCGACGCCCACCTGAGGAGCGCCGACTTCCTCGACGTCGAGAACCACCCGAAGATCACCTTCGCCGGCCGGTTCACGGAGCGGACCGGGGACACGAACCTGAAGGCGCAGACCGACCTCACGATCCGCGGGACCACGCGCCAGGTCATCCTCGACGTCGCCTACCTGGGCGAGTGGGACACCCCGTTCTGGGTCGGGGACGAGAGCCGCGGCACGCTCAAGCGGATCGGCTTCGAGGCGTCGACGCGTATCGACCGGCACGACTACGGAGTCGACTGGCAGGACCATCTGCCGGGTGGCGGAATCGTCGTGAGCAGGGAAATCGATTTGCGGCTCGACATCGAGGCGATCCTCCGCGACGACCTCGAGAAGACGGGCGCGATCGAGCACTACCGCCAGGTGACATAACCGCCCGAGGGGGCATAAAGGCCCCGATGCGTCTAGCCTTCAAGCCTTGGGAGACGCCGCGCGTGGAGCGTGAGAGGCGCTCCACAGCTAAATCGACACGGAAGGACAGGCGATTCGATGGAGCGTGAGAGCGCGAGCGTCTTGACGGGCATTGCGGAGAACGGCCACCGCCCGGACCTGGAGATCCGCCTCCCGAAGGACACATCGGTGGCGCAGGACCAAGAGTGGTGCGAGGTCGTGCGCGACGGCGAGGTCGAGCGCATCCGCTTCCACGACTACCACCGGATCTACGCGATCCCGGGGCTCTACGAGCTCCTCTTCGCCGAGATGCTCGAGTGCGCCTCGCCGCGCATCGTCGTCTCGCTGCTGAAGGAGCAGCTCGAGCGCGAGGACGTGTCGCCCGGTGACCTCGCCGCACTCGACCTCGGCGCCGGAAACGGCATGGTGGGGGAGGAGCTCGACCGGATCGGCGTCGAGTCGATGGTCGGCGTGGACTTGATCGAGGAGGCGCGCGACGCCGCCGAGCGCGACCGCCCCGACCTCTACGAGGACTACCTGGTCGCCGACATGGCCGCGCTGTCGCGCGCCGCCGAGAGCCGCCTTCGCGCGCGCGGGTTCGGGTGCCTCACGACCGTCGCCGCGCTCGGCTTCGGCGACATCCCGCCGACGGCCTTCGTCGCCGCCTACAACCTCGTCGCCGACGAGGGCTGGATCGCCTTCAACATCAAGAAGGACTTCCTCGACGGCGAGGACGGAACCGGCTTCTCCCGTCTCCTGCGCCGGATGTTCGGGGACGGCACGATGGAGGAGCTGAGCCGGCGCGAGTACCGGCATCGCCTCGCGGTGAACGGCGACGCGCTTCCGTACGTTGCGATCGTGGCCCGAAAGCGCCGCGGCGTCACGCTGACCGAGGAGGACCGCGCCGGCGGGGGCTGAATGGCGCTGACCGTCGGCACCGGGCCGTTCGGCCCGCGACCAGCGGGCGAGTTCAACCGTGAGCCGTCGCAGCGCAAGGGGCTCATCTACTTCGAGGACTTCCCGCGCAGGATGCGGGCGCGACTCGGCGGCGAGACCGTCGTGGACAGCCGCGAGGCGAAGCTGCTACACGAGGCGGCGCACCTCCCGGTCCTCTACTTCCCCGAGGCCGAGGTGCGCACCGACCTGCTCGAGCCGACCGAGCACTCGACGCGATGCCCGTGGAAGGGCGAGGCGTCCTACTGGTCCGTGCGGGTCGGCGATCGGCTGGCCGAGAACGCCGTCTGGGGCTATCCGGAGCCGCTCGAGGAAGCGCCGCCGCTGGCCGGTTACCTCGCCTTCTACTGGCACCCGATGGACGAGTGGCTCGAGGAGGACGAGCCGGCGATCGGGCACGTGCGCGACCCCTACCACCGGGTGGACGTGCTGGACACCTCGCGCCACGTCCGGGTGTCGCTCGCCACCGAGCCGCTCGCCGAGACGACGCGCGCCAAGGTGCTGTTCGAGACCGGCCTGCCGCCGCGCTGGTACATACCGCGCGAGGACGTGAACGAGGAGAAGCTGGTCGACAGCGACAGCCGCACGACGTGCGCGTACAAGGGCTTCGCCTCCTACCACTCGGTGCGCTCGCAGGGCGACGAGGGGCGCGACCTCGTCTGGTTCTACCCCGAGCCGCGCCGCGAGGTCGAGCCGATCCGCGACCACCTCTGCTTCCTGAACGAGGCGGTCGACATCGAGGTCGACGGGGAGCCCCAGGAGCGCCCGGTCACGCCGTTCTCGCCCGGGCGGCGCCCGGCGCACGCCTGAGCTTGTCGGATCCGCCGCGCCAAGGGTCGCCGGACGCGTCGCGCGTCGCCGCGCTACGCGGGCATCCGCACCTTCGCCCGCCGCCCGCACGCGAAGGACACGGGCGGCGTGGACGCCGCCGTCGTCGGCGTGCCGTTCGACACCGGCACGAGCTACAGGCCCGGCGCCCGCTTCGGTCCCGCGGCGATCCGCGACGCATCGGTGCTCCGCCCGTACCACCCCGTGCACGAGCTCGACGTGTACGCGGCGATCTCGGCGATCGACTGGGGCGATCTCGAGGTGACGCCAGGGGAACGCGGAGCGCACGGCGGGCCAGATCGCGGACGGCCTCGCCCCGCTCGTCGGCGCGGGGGTCACGCCGGTCGTGCTCGGCGGCGACCACTCGATCGCGCTCGGCGAGCTGCGCGCCCACGCGGCGCGGCACGGGCCGCTCGGCCTGGTGCTGCTCGACGCCCACCCGACACATGGGACAGCTACCAGGGCGAGCGCTACTTCCACGGCACGCCCTTCCGGCGCGCGGTCGAGGAGGGCGTCGTGGCGCCCGAGCGCTCGCTCCTCGCGGGCATGCGCGGGCCGCTCTACGGCCCCGAGGACCTCGCCGACGCGCGCGACGATGGGCTTCGAGATCGTGACCTGCGACGAGCTCCGCGCCATGCCCGCGGACGAGTACGCGGCGCGCGTCCGGGCGCGGCTCGGCGACGGGCCCGCCTTCCTCAGCTTCGACGTCGACGTGGTCGACCCGGCGTTCGCCCCGGCCACCGGGACGCCGGAGCTCGCCGGGCTCCTGCCGCACGAGGCGCTCGCGCTGATCCGGTCGCTCGCCGGCATCCGCTTCGCGGGCTTCGACGTGGTGGAGGTCGCGCCGCCCTACGACGGCCCGGGCGAAACGACCGCGCTCCTGGCCGCCGGGGTCGTCTACGAGCTTCTGGCGCTCGTGGCGCTGGCGGGCGCGCCGCGAAGCGCCGGGAGCAGGCGGGATGGTTGAGCCTCGCGCCGATGGGTATTCAAGTTATGGAGGCAAACACCCGAAGGTTCAGACATGGCAGGTACGAAGACACGCAGTGCCGAAGGTCGGTCATCCGAGGAGGCCGGCGAGCCGCATCGCCGGGCCCGGACGTCGGTTCGGTCCGGGCGTCGCCGCTCCTCGCGAAGCGTCAGCCGGAGCTTCGAGCGCGTCCGCTACTACACCGCGCTCTCCGACGACCGCGAGACGACCGTCAACGGCTGGTAGCCGCTAGTCCCCTAGGCGAGCCGCCCTGATCGCCGCGTCCGCAGACTGCGGCGGCTCCTCGGCGGCCGCGTCGATCAGCGGGCGATACGTGCGGAGCGTTGCGAGCGCGGGCAGGCCGAGTTGCTGCGCGATCTCGGGCACCGGCGTCCCCTGCCGTGATCAGGAGCATCGCCAGGGTGTCGCGCAGGTCGTAGGGCCGGAGCTCGGCGGGCAGGCTCGCCGCGGCCACCGCGGGAGCGAAGCGCCGCCGGCGCCACTTTCGCCACGTCCGATCGTCCCAGGGCGCGCCGCGGCGCCCGGGGAAGACGAGCTCCTCGTCGCCCGGATCGCCCGACTCCCTCCGCCATTCGTCCAGGTCCTCGGCGACTGAGGGAAAGAGGCGGACGCCCCTGACCGCGGCGACGCTCGTGTGGTCGCGCACCCCGGCGGGGGTTCGCCCGTCCACCATCAGGGTGAGGGGTCGGACGTCACCCCAGGTGAGCGCCAGCGCCTCGCAGGGCCTGAGCCCGGCATAGGCGAGCACCGCGACGAGCGTCGATCCGCGCCGATGAAAGCCGCGCCGGAGCCGCTCGACGGCGACCGGCTCGAGCGCCCGGAGGGGATTCAGGCGCTCGGCCGGCTTGCCGACGAGCTTGCCCTGGTTGCTCGAGATCTCGTCGCAGGCCTGAGCGTCGAGCACTCGTTCCAGGAGCAGAGTGGTCTTACTGATCGTCGACGGTCGGACGCCCTCCGCGGAGAGGTCGTGGCGGAGGAGCTCGAGTGTGTCCGGGCGGCAGCTCGGAGACCGTCGAGGCGCCGAGGCGGGGGTGAACGTGCCGCCGCCAGAGTTTCGCGTAGGCGCGCCGCCCGCGCGGGCCGAGGTCGGCGACGGCGTTGAGCTCGAACCAGCGGGCGCCGGCCTCGGCGAGGGTGGCGGGCCGGCCGGGGCTGGCGGTCTGTCTGACAGCTTTGTCCATAGGAAAAGCTAGAGAATAGCAGGAGCTAGGATAGGCGTACCCCGGGCAGGGGGTCTTGCAGGAACAGGATCGGCCGCCATCGGCGGCGAATCCGTCCGTGCGTGAGTGAACCATTGACCTCAACCGTCCGAACGGACAAGGAAATGCGACTCAACAACAGCTTCAGGACCGACGAGTGCTCGATCCCTGAGGACATGACGATCGCCGACTACCGCCGCTCCAAGGCGGCGGCAGCGGCCCGGCGCCGCACATGGCGCGATCGCGCCGCGCGGGCCCGGCGGCCCGCGAAAGGCGAAGCCGCACTAGAGATGGACGAGCGGGACACGACCGAGAACGGCTGGTAGGCGCCCGGCGCCCACCGGACCCGCCGCGGTCGATCCGGCCGCAAGTCCCCCAACCCGCTGCACGTCGATCAGCTGGAGCTCCACAAGGAGCCGCGCGCGTTTACGCGCGCCCTCCCGGCGGTACGCAAGAAGGGACCGCGACCGATTGGAGACCTGACATGGCCGAGGACCTGAACGGCAAGCGAATCGCCTTCCTGGCGACGGACGGCGTCGAGCAGATCGAGCTCACGGAACCGCGCGAGGCGGTCGAGGGCGCGGGCGCGGACACCGACCTCGTCTCGCTCGGAGGCCGGCGAGATCCGGGCGATCCAACACCTCGACCCGGGCGACACCTTCGAGGTCGACCGAGCCGTGGCGGACGCGTCCGCCGTCCGACTACGACGGCCTCGTGCTCCCTGGCGGCGTCGCGAACCCGCGACTTCCTCCGCGGAGACGACGACGCCGTGGCCTTCGTGCGCGACTTCGTGGAGGCGGGCAAGCCGGTCGGCGCGATCTGCCACGCGCCCTGGACGCTCGTGGAGGCCGACGTCGTGCGGGGCAAGACGCTCACCTCGTGCCCGACGCTCCAGACCGACATCCGCAACGCCGGCGGCACCTGGGTGGACGAGGAGGTCCACGTCGACAACGGGCCTCGTGACGAGCCGCAAGCCGGACGACCTCCCGGCGTTCATCGCCAAGATCGATCGAGGAGTTCGCCGAGGGCCGCGCACGAGGACCTCGCCGCGCAGACGGCGGCCGCCGACGAGGCGGAGAGCTCGGCCGAATTCGTGGCGAGCGACGCGCCGAGCGCCTAGGGCACGCCGAGCGAACCGAGCTCGACCGGGCGATTCGACGGTCCAGCGGATCGCTGCCGTAGCGGCGCGCCGCCTCAGCCAGCCACGAGCTCGAACCCGGCCCGCTTCACCGCGAACCGCGTCGGCCCGAGCTCCACGACCTCGCCGTCCACGTTGAACGGCGCTCCCTTCGGCACCTCGACCTCGAACGCGGGGCTCCGCGCGTGCAGGACCCCAGGCTGCGTCACGAGCTCGCCCGCGCGGAGCCGGTAGCCGCGGCGCACCAGCTCTCGGCGCGGGCCCGCGGGGAGGACGACGAGGTCGAGCTGGCCATCGCTCGTGTCGGCGGGCTCGACGCGGATCCCCGCGCCGAACCCGCCCGAGACCGCGATCATGACCTGCCAGGCGGGACCCTCGAAGGCCGTTCCGCGGTTCGCGTCCGTGACCCGGCAATCCAGCGGAGGGGTGGCGATCGCCGCCGCCGCGGCGCCCACGGAGTAGGCGGTCGGGCCGAGCACCGGCTTCCAGCGCTCGGCGCGCCGCGCGGCCACTGGGGCGAGGCCCGCGCTCGCCAGGTTGACGAACGGGACGTCGCCGGCGCGTCCGAGCTCCATCGGCCTGAGCTCACGGCCGCGCACGGCCAGGGCGCACGCCGGCTGAAGGTCCGCCGGCACGCCCGCGGTGCGGGCGAAGTTGTTCGCGGTTCCGACCGGGATGACCGCGAGCGGCAGCCCCGCGTCGCCGGCCGCGGCGGCCGCGGGGCCCACGCTGCCGTCGCCGCCGGCCACCACGAGCCGCTCGGCCCCCGAGCCGGCGGCGCGCTCGGCCTCCTCGCGCTCGAACGCCTCCACCGACGCTCCGAGCGCCTCCAGCCGCGCCACGAGCTCAGCCCGGGCGACGCCCGCGCCCGACCCGGCGCTGACGACGAGCGCGACGCGAGTCATGCCTCGCGGTCGCCGCTCACTCGCCCATGACCTTGATGACGAGGCGCTTGGGGCGGCCGCCGTCGAACTCGGTGTAGAAGATCGCCTGCCACGGGCCGAGGTCGAGCCGGCCCTCGGTGACCGGCACGATCACCTGGTGGTGGACCAGCAGGTTCTTGAGGTGGGCGTCGCCGTTGTCCTCGCCGCCGCGATGGTGCCGGTAGTCGCCGCCCTCGGGAAGCAGCGCACCGGCCACCTCGTTCGCCGGGTCGTGCCACGTTGGCGGGGCGAGCTTGTCGAGCCACTCGAGCGCGTCGGCCTGGATCCCGGGCTCGTCGTCGTTCACCCAGACGCCGGCGGTGATGTGCATCGCCGACACCAGGACCATCCCCTCGGCGATCCCCGCCTCGTCCACGGCCGCCTGCACGTCGTCGGTGATGCGCACGAACTCGCGGCGGCGCTCGGTGTTGAAGGTCCGGTAGACGGTGTGCGAGGTCATCGGTTTCGCGGCATGATGCCCGGATGGACCTCGGGCTGCGTGGACGCGCGTGCATCGTGACCGGCGCGAGCAGCGGCATCGGGCTCGCCACCGCGCGGCTCCTGTGCGCCGAGGGCGCCCGGGTCCTGCTCGTGGCGCGCGATTCGGGCCGGCTCGCCACCGCCGAGCGCGAGTGCGCCGCGGCGGGTGGGGACGCGTCGTCGGTCGCGCTCGACGTGACGGCGCCCGATGCCGCCGACCGCGTCGCGTCCGCCTGCGACGAGCGCCTCGGTCCCCCGTGGGCGCTCGTGTCGGGCGCCGGCACGAGCAGGCACGTGGCGCTCGACGACCTGACCGACGATGACTGGCGCGCGCAGTGGGAGCTCAACGTGATGGCCTCGATGCGGCTGATGCGCGCCATCGCGCCGGGAATGGCCGAGCGAGGGGAGGGCCGAATCGTCAACGTCGCGTCCTCCTCGGGCAAGCGGCCGTCCGCCTCGAACGCCGCGTACTCCGTGGCCAAGGCGGCGCAGCTCTCCCTCTCGCGCGCGTACGCGGACGCGCTTGCGCGATCGGGCGTGCTCGTGAACGCCGTCGCCCCGGGCCCCGTCGAGAGCCCGCTGTGGCTCGCCGAGGGGGGCCTGGCCGACCAGAGCGCCGCGGCGAGCGGCGGGACGCGCGCGGAGGCGCTCGAGAAGGCGCGCGCGAAGGTCCCGCTCGGGCGGATGGGTACGGAGGACGAGGTCGCGGCCGTGATCGCCTTCCTCTGCTCCGATGCGGCGGCGAACGTCACTGGGGCCGCCTGGTCGGTGGACGGCGGGACCGTCCCGACGATCGTCTGAAACCCGGCGGCCGCTGCGGCGAAGGGCCGCCTGCCCGATTGTCCGTTCCGCCACAAGCTCCCGATGCACATCTAAAGGTCATGTCGTAGACGACCGATCAAAGGCCCCAGACCTGGCTCGAATGCGTCGTGGGACGCCCCGTGTGAGCCGCTAACGCAAAGGCAGGGACCCATGTCACGCATCGAAGTGCTCGTAAAGCGCCCCAAGCGCACTCTCGCGGCCCTCGCGGCCGCGCTGCTCGCCGTCGGCGTCGCCGTCGGCTCCGGGGCGGACTTCACGGCCCAGACGGCGAACCCGAACAACACCTTCACGTCGGGCACGCTGACGATGGACAACAGCAAGGACGGCAGCGCGATCTTCACGCCGAGCAACATGAAGCCCGGCGGTACGCCCGACCTCGGCACGGTGGACATCCAGAACACCGGCAGCATCTCAGGCACGTTCAGCCTGAGCCGCACGAACCTGACCGACTCCGACAGCTCCAACCCGATGTCGGCGAAGCTCAACGTCAAGGTCAAGGACTGCGGCACGTTCGCCAGCGGGACCCCGACCTGCGACGCCGGCGACCCGAACGTCTACGACGGCACGCTCGCGAACATGAGCGGGTCGTACGCGCTGGGCACCTACGCGTCCAACGAGAAGCACCGCTACGAGTTCTCCGCGCAGCTCGACAGCTCCGCGGGCAACGCGTACCAGGGCGACAACTCGAGCGCCCGCTTCCAGTGGGACGCGGTCCAGTAGCGGACTGGATCGACCGGGAGACAGCATGACGAGAAAGATGGCGAGGGCCGCGGGGACGCTGGCCCTCGCCGCTCTCGTCGCGCTCGCGGCGCTGATGCTCGTGCCCGCGGCGCTCGGCTACGAGCGTTACGTGATCACGAGCGACTCGATGTCGGGCACCTACGATCGCGGCTCGCTCGTGATCGAGCGCGCCGTGCCCACGGCCGAGCTGCGGGTGGGTGACGTGATCACGTATGTGCCGCCGCCGGGATCGGGGCCGGCGGGCCGGGTCACGCACCGGATCGCCTCGATCAAGGCTGCGCCGGGCGGCGAGCGCTCGTTCCGCACCAAGGGTGACGCCAACGCGTCGAAGGACCCGTGGCGCTTCGCGCTCGCGGCCCCGACGCAGGCGCGCGCGGTCTTCGGCGTCCCGTACGTGGGCTACGCGTTCGCCGCCCTGGGCTTCCGCCACCTGCGGATGCTGGTAATCGGACTGCCGGCCGCGCTGATCGCCTTCGCGCTGCTCGCGCGGCTGTGGCGCGAGGCCGGCGAGGAGGTTCGCCGCCGGGAGGCCGATGCCGCGCCGGAGGCGAGCTAGCGATGCGCCTCGTGTTGGCCGCCGGTCTGATGGTGGCGCTCGCGCTTGGCGGCGTTGAGCTCTCGCTCGCCGCGTTCAGCGACCAGAAGGCGAACCCCGGCAACACTTTCACCGCCGCGGCGAGCTTCTGCTCGAACCCGGGCGATCAGACGGTGAAGGCAAACCGCGACGCCTACGTGGACCAGAACGTCCCGGGCTCGAACTTCGGCGGCGTAAACGACCTGTTCGTCCGCTCGCAGAACAACAGCCGCAACAAGCGCTCGTTCGTCGGCTTCAACCTGCCCGCGACGCCGTCCGGGTGCTCGGTCACCGCGGCGAAGCTTCGGCTGTATGCGATCTCGGCCGCCTCGGGGCGCACGATCCAGGTCGCGCGCGCCTCAGGAGCCTGGGTCGAGGGCACGATCACCTGGACCAACCAGCCGGGGGAGGCCGGGACTGCGGTGACGCTCGCCTCCGGCTCCGGCGCCGGCTGGCGCGAGTGGACGGGCGGCAACATGACGACGCTCGTCGAGCAGCTCTATTCGGGGACGAACAACGGCCTCGTCGTCCGCGATCAGACCGAGGGCACGCCAGGCAACCAGGAGCAGCGCTATCAGGCACGCGAGCGGACGCCCGACGCGCAGGACCCCGAGCTCGTGGTGACGTTCGGATGACGTGCGCTCGACGCCAACTCTCACTGGCCGGCATCGCCGGGGTGCTCGTGGCCGGGTGGGTC
>CAWHPV010000002.1:0-9468 GCA_963831365.1 uncultured Thermoleophilaceae bacterium | reverse complement strand
TGACGGGCCTCGAGACGGCCTTCGCCGCGCTCCACACCGACCTGGTGCTCACGGGTGCGCTCCCGCTGGCAGTGCTCGTCGAGCGCATGAGCGCCGGGGCGGCGCTCCTCGGGCTGCCGCGGCCCGCGCTCGCGCGTGGGGCGGAGGCCAACGTCTGCCTGGCCGACCTGGATGCGGAGTGGGAGGTCGGCGAGCCGGGCTACGAGAGCCGCTCGGCCAACTCGTGCTTCGCCGGGCGCACGCTGACCGGGCGGGTGCGCATGACGATCGCCGCCGGCGCCGTGGCCTACCGCGAGCGCTCCTTCGCCATCGAGGCGGTATGAGCGGCTATCTGCTGCTCGAGGACGGAGCCCGCTTCGACGGCGACCTGATTCCGGCCTCGGGGCGGTTCGGACCGCCCTGGGCCACGGGCGAGGTCGTGTTCAGCACCGCGATGTCGGGCTACCAGGAGTCGGTCACGGACCCGTCCTACCGCGGCCAGATCGTCGTTTTCACGTATCCGCTCGTCGGGAACTACGGCGTCTCACGCGCGGCGCAGGAGTCGAGCGCGGTGCACGCGCGGGCGGTCGTGATGCGCGAGGCCGTGGACCGCGACGACTCGTCGAGCTCGGAGGGTGGCTGGGTCACCTGGCTGGGAGACTGCGGTGTGCCGGCGCTCGACGCGATCGACACCCGAGCAGTCGTGCGGCACATCCGCGACAGGGGCTCGATGCGCGGCGGCGTCTTCCCCGGCGAGATGCCCGAGGCGGATGCGATGGAGCGCGTCCTCGAGGAGCCCGCGATGAGCGGGGCGGACCTCGCGCGCGAGGTGACGCCGTCCGAGGCCGTCGTGCTCGACCCGGACAACCCGGGGCCGCGGATCGCGGCCATCGACACCGGCATCAAGGACTCGATCGTCGCCAACCTGCGCGATCGCGGCGTGCGGCTCGAGCTGCACCCGTGCGACGCGGGGGCCGACGCCCTGCTCGCGCGCGAGCCCGACGCGATCTTCCTGGCGAACGGACCGGGCGATCCGGCCGCTCTCGACTATGTGGTCGACACCTTGCGCGGACTGGTCGGGAAGGTGCCCGTGTTCGGGATCTGCCTCGGTCACCAGCTCCTGTGTCGCGCGGTCGGCCTCGAGACGTTCAAGCTCCCATTCGGGCACCGAGGCGCGAACCACCCGGTCAAGGAGCTCGAGACCGGGACGATCGACATCACGTCGCAGAACCACGGCTTCGCGGTGCTCGCCGCCGACGGCGCGCGGACGATCGGCACCGACGAGCCGGTGCGCTGGGAGACCGACTTCGGCGCCGCCGAGCTCTCCCACATCAACCTCTACGACCGGACGGTCGAGGGCCTGGTGCTAAGGACGTGAAGGGCGCCACCGTGCAGTACCACCCCGAGGCCGGGCCGGGGCCGAATGATGCGAATCACGTGTTTGACGATTTCTTGGGGATGATCGGGTGACACCGAGATGGCAGATGGCAGGACGCCGCCGCTGCGCGGCGGGCTCGCAGATGGCAGGGGTGTAGCCCGAGCGTTCGCGCGAGCCCCCGCCGTTCTGCCATCTGCCATCTCGCCATCTGCCATCTCATGCCTAGACGCGACGACATCCAACGCATACTCGTTTTGGGCTCCGGCCCAATCGTGATCGGGCAGGCGGCCGAGTTCGACTACTCGGGCGCTCAGGCGTGCAAGGTGCTGCTCGAGGAGGGCTACGAGGTCGTGCTCGTGAACTCGAACCCGGCGACGATCATGACCGACCCCGAGTTCGCGACCGCGACCTACATCGAGCCGCTGGTCCCGGAGTCCGTCGCGCGCGTCATCGAGCGCGAGCGGCCCGACGCCTTGCTCCCCACGCTCGGCGGCGGGACGGCGCTCAACCTCGCCCGCCAGCTCACCGAGGACGGCACCCTCGAGCGCTGCGGCGTCGAGCTGATCGGGGCCGACTATGAGGCGATCCGCCGCGCAGAGGATCGCGACGTCTTCCGGGCGACGGTCGAGGCGGCGGGGCTCCGGGTCCCGCGCTCGAACGCGGTAACGAGCATGGCCGAGGCCGAGCGGGCGCTAGTCGAGATCGGGCTCCCGGCGATCGTGCGGCCGGCCTTCACGATGGGCGGCGAGGGCGGGTCCGCCGCGGCGGACGAGGCCGCCTACCGGGAGCGCGTGGCCGAGGGCCTCGCGGCCAGCCCGATCGGGCAGGTGCTCGTCGAGGAGTCCGTGGCGGGCTGGGGCGAGTTCGAGCTCGAGGTGATGCGCGACCGGAACGACAACGTCGTGATCGTCTGCTCGATCGAGAACGTCGACCCGATGGGCGTGCACACCGGCGACTCGGTCACCGTCGCGCCCGCAGCAGACGCTCACCGACCGCCAGTACCAGTCGCTCCGCGACCAGGCGCTCACGGTCATCCGCGCGGTCGGCGTCGAGACCGGCGGCTCGAACATCCAGTTCGCGGTCGACCCCGAGTCCGGCGCGATCGTGGTGATCGAGATGAACCCGCGCGTCTCCCGCTCGTCGGCGCTCGCGTCCAAGGCCACCGGCTTCCCGATCGCGAAGATCGCCGCGCGGCTGGCGGTCGGCTATGCGCTCGAAGAGATCGACAACGACATCACGCGCCGGACGCCGGCCAGCTTCGAGCCGACGATCGACTACGTCGTCGTCAAGTGGCCGCGGTTCGCCTTCGAGAAGTTCCCCGGCGCCGACGGCCACCTGTCGACCCACATGCAGTCGGTGGGGGAGGCGATGGCGATCGGGAGGACCTTCAAGCAGGCGTTCGTCAAGGCGATGCGCTCGCGCGAGCTCGACGTGACGCCGCCCGCCGACGGGGACGCCGCGGCGCTCCTCGAGCGGCTCAGAGAGCCCGCCCACGATCGCTTCGAGGTCCTGTTCGCGGCCGTGCGGGCCGGCGCGTCCGAGCGGGAGATCGTCACCGCCACCGGGATGGATCCGTGGTTCGTGGCTGAGCTCGCCGCCCTGGCGCTGGGCGAGGACCCCGAGGCGGAGCTCGTGCGCACCTACCGGGCGGTGGACACCTGTGCGGCTGAGTTCGAGGCGCTGACGCCCTACTTCTACTCCGGGTTCGAGCGTCCGTCGCCCGCCGGCCCGGCGCACGAGATCGACCGCGGCGAGCGGGCCTCGGTCGTGATCCTCGGGGCGGGGCCGAACCGGATCGGCCAGGGGATCGAGTTCGACTACTGCTGCGTGCACGCGGCCATGACGGTCCGCGACTCGGGCCGCGACGCGGTGATGGTCAACTGCAACCCGGAGACCGTCTCGACCGACTACGACACGAGCGACCGGCTCTACTTCGAGCCGCTGACGCTGGAGGACGTGCTGGCGGTCGTCGAGGTCGAGCGGCCGGAAGGCGTGATCGTGCAGTTCGGCGGGCAGACGCCGCTCCGGCTCGCGAGCGGGCTCGCCGACGCCGGCGTGCCGCTGCTCGGCACGCCGCCCGCGTCGATCGACCTGGCCGAGGACCGCCCGAGCTTCGGCCGGCTGTGCGAGGAGCTTGGGCTTCGCAGCCCGCCGTTCGCGACCGCGACCTCGCCGGAGGGCGCGCTCGAAGCCGCAGCGGGGGTCGGCTACCCGCTGCTCGTCCGGCCGTCGTACGTGCTCGGCGGCAGGGCGATGGAGATCTGCTACTCGCGCGACGCGCTCGCCGACTACCTGCGCCGGACCGCGCTCGCCGGGGGCGAGGCGGGCGCCGAGATCTACCTGGACCGGTTCCTCGAGAACGCAATCGAGGTGGACGTGGACGCGCTCTGCGACGGGCAGGCCGTCCAGATCGGCGGCATCATGCAGCACGTCGAGGAGGCCGGGGTCCACTCCGGCGACTCGGCGTGCGTGATCCCGGCGATGTCGCTCGGCCCCGACATGCTCGAGCAGGTGCGCGAGGCCACCGAGCGCCTGGCGCTGCGCCTCGGCGTGGTCGGGCTGATGAACGTGCAGTTCGCCGTCTCCGGCGACGACGAGCTGTACGTGCTCGAGGCCAACCCCAGGGCGTCGCGCACGGTCCCGTTCGTGTCGAAGGCCGTCGGCGTGCCGCTCGCGAAGATGGCCTGCCGGCTGATGCTCGGCGAGCGGCTCGACGACCTCGGAATCGAGGAGGCGCTGGCCACGGCGCCTAAGCACGTCTCCGTCAAGGAGGCCGTCCTGCCGTTCGGGCGCTTCCCGTCGGCCGACTCGCTGCTCGGCCCGGAGATGAAGTCCACCGGCGAGGTGATGGGCGTCGCGCGCGACTACCCGGCGGCGTTCGGCAAGGCCCAGGCCGCGGCCGGCGCCAGCCTGCCCGCCGACGGGACCGTCTTCATCAGCGTGACCGACGGGGACAAGCCGTTCGCCGCACAGCTCGCCGCCTCGCTCCACGACCTCGGCTTCCGCGTCCTGGCCACCGGCGGCACGGCACGCGCCATCCGGCGCATGGGCGTCCCGGTCGAGCGGATCAAGAAGATCCCCGAAGGGTCGCCGAACGTCGTGGACTGCATCGAGTCGGCCGAGGTGGACCTCGTGATCAACACCCCGACGGGCTCGGGCGCGCGCGTTGACGGCTACGAGATCCGCCGCGCCGCCGTCGGTCGCGGGATCCCGTGCATCACGACGATGAGCGGCGCGAGCGCCGCCCAGCGCGCGATCCGCGCCCTGCGCGAGGGCGACGCCTCGGTCCGCTCGCTTCAGGAGCTCCACGACCTTCCGCGCCCGGCGCGCCCGACGGCCGCGTGAGTGCGTCCGAGCCGCGAACGCTCGCGCCGCTCGGCCGCCGGTCGGCGGCGGTCGTCGCCAACGAGTCGATCGGCCCCTACCGGCTGATCTCCGTGCTCGACGCGGGCGGCCCGGCGGACCCGCGCCCGGGGCAGTTCTACATGCTCGCCGCGGCGGAGGAGTGGGGGGGAGGCGACAGCGAGCGGCCATACCTGCCGCGCGCGTTCTCGTTCGCCAGGGTGGGTTGCGACGGCGGCTCCGCGCGGCTCGACTTCCTGCTCGAGGCGATCGGGCCGGGCACGGAGCGCCTCGGGACGCTCCGGCCGGGCGAGACGATGCTGATCACCGGACCGCTCGGGATCGGCTTTCGCCCGCCCGCGGCCGACGACCGGGCGCTCTTGGTCGGAGGCGGGATTGGCGTGGCCCCGATCCTCTGCTGGCGGGACGAGCTCGGCTCCTCGGCGCGGGTCGTGCTCGGCTTTCGCACCGGCGCGCACGCGGCGGCGGCGGGGCTCTTCCAGGGCGATCCGCGGGTGGCGACCGACGACGGCTCGGTAGGCCGCGCCGCGCTCGTCACGGAGCTCCTGCGCGAGGAGCTCGACGCGCCGGGTACCCCCGCGCGCGTGTACGCGTGCGGGCCGCCGCCCATGCTCGAGGGAGTCCGAGCGATCTGCGCCGAGCGCGACGTCCCGGCGCAGCTCGCGCTCGAGTCCGGGATGGCCTGCGGATTCGGCGCCTGCTTCGGCTGCGTGGTCCCGACGCGTGCCGGGTACGTGCGCCTCTGCGTCGACGGGCCGGTGATCGACGCGGGGGAGCTCGAGACGGCGCTCGCGCCCGGAATGGGACATTGACCGACGCCGTCGACCTCTGCGGCGTCGAGCTCGCCGGGCCGCTCCTCAACGGCTCGGGCACCTTCGACGCGATCGCCGCGCGGCGCGCGTTCGGGCGCGCCCTGCTCGAGGAGTTCCCGTTCGACGCCTTCGTGTCGAAGACGATTACGCTGGCGCCCCGCGCCGGCAACCCGCCGCGGCGCCTGTGGGAGGCGCCCGCCGGGCTCATCAACTCGATCGGCCTCCCCAACAAGGGGCTCGAGGGCTTCCTGGCGGAGGACCTTCCCGAGCTCGCGGAGCTCCCCGTGCCGCTGATCGTGTCCGTGATGGGCTTCACGCGCGACGAGCTGGCGAAGCTGGTCGGCGCCGTCGGCCCGCGCGCGGAGGTGGCGATGCTCGAGCTCAACGTCTCCTGCCCCAACGTCGAGACCGGGCTCGTGATGGGAGCCGATCCACGTGAGACGGCGGCGGCCGTCGAGCGCGTCCGGAGCGAGACCGGGACGCCGCTGATCGTCAAGCTGACGCCGAGCGCGACCGACCCTGCCGCGGTGGCCGCGGCGGCTGAGGCCTCGGGCGCCGACGCTGTCTCGCTCGTCAACACGCTCCGGGGCATGGCGATCGAGCCCGGGAGCCGGGCGCCGGCACTCGGGGCCGGCTCCGGCGGGCTCTCGGGACCCGCGATCCGCGCGGTCGCCCTCGAGCAGGTCCACCGGGTCGCGGCGGCGGTCTCGATCCCGGTCGTCGGCATGGGCGGGATCGCGAGCGGCCGCGACGCCGCGGACTTCCTCGGAGCGGGCGCCTCCTGCGTTGCGATCGGCACGGAGAGCTTCCGCGATCCGGCCGCCGCCGCGCGGATCCGGACCGAGCTGGACGCCCTTTCTAGGAAAGAGCGCGAATCGCCGCCGGCTCGCCTCTCCTGAGCCCCGCGGAGGCCCCGTGAGAGGCCGTAAAAGACCTGCAAACGGCCATCAAACCGTCAAGTAGCCCAAAGCCCGGTCAAGCTCAGGTCGAGGTCCAGATGGATTTCGCTCGGAAAGCGCTCGAAGGCCCCCGCTGGCGCCAGATCCGTGTATACAATCGCCGCCGATGTCGCCGAGCACCCAGTCGCCGCCGCGGTCGCCGGGGACCGCGCCCGAGCGCTCCCTGACGCAGCGCATGGACGCGCTCAGGCGTGCCAACGACGTTCGCACCAGGCGCGCGCAGCTGAAGCGCGATCTCAAGGCGGGACGGGTCCACATCCACGGTCTCCTGCTCGATCCACCGGAGTACCTCCAGACGGCGAAGGTCTTCGACCTGATGCTCGCGGTTCCGAAGTACGGGCGCGTCAAGGTCAACCGGATCCTCTCCCAGTGCCGGATCTCGCCCAGCAAGACGATCGGCGGCCTGTCGCAGCGGCAGCGCAACGAGCTGGTCTCGTACCTCCGCCGATAGCCGACGTCCTCGTCATAACCGGCCCGTCGGGAGTCGGGAAGGGCACGCTGATCAGGGCGCTGCGCGAGCGCGTTCCCGGTCTCGAGCTCTCCGTCTCCGCCACGACGCGGGCGCCGCGACCGGGCGAGCGCGACGGCCACGAGTACCACTTCCTGTCCGGCGCCGAGTTCGACCGCCGGCTGCGCGCGGGCGAGTTCCTGGAGCACGCCACGTACGCCGGCAACCGCTACGGCACGCCGCGGTCAGAGCTGGAGCGCGTCGAGGATCGGCCGGGCGCACGCGCGCTGGTGCTGGAGATCGAGCTCCACGGCGCGCGGCAGGTCCGCGAGGCGCTCCCCGAGGCGGTGCAGGTCTTCATTGCCCCGCCGTCGGTTGACGCGCTCCGGGCGCGGCTCGTTGGCCGCGGCGCCGACAGCCCGGAGCAGATCGAGGACCGGCTCGAGGCCGCCAGTCGCGAGCTCGAGGCGCGATCGGAGTTTCGCCACGTGATCGAGAACGACCGGCTGGAGCGTGCCGTGGAGGAGCTGGGCGAGCTGGTCGCTAGCATCTGGGGACCCGGCCCCGAGGAGCGCCTCAGTGATTAAGCCCCGCCTCGACACGCTGCTCGAGCGCGTCGACTCACACTACGCCTGCGTCCTGGTCGCCGCCAAGCGGGCGCGCCAGATCAACTCGTACTACCACAACCTCGGTGAGGGGACCTTCGACGAGTACCCGCCGCCGATGGTCGAGACCGGGTCGAAGAACTACCTGAAGATCGCGCTCGAGGAGATCGCCGCGGGCAAGATCAAGTACCGCTACCGCGGGTAGCGGCTCGACGGGCGCTCCCATGTCAAGGCTCCTCCTCGGCGTCTCGGGAGGAATCTCCGCCTACAAGGCGGTCGAGCTCGTCCGGCTCGCGACCAAGGCGGGGCATGCCGTCCGCGTGGTGCAGACGCCGGCGAGCCTCCAGTTCGTCGGCCGCGCCACCTTCGCGGCCGTGACGGGCGCGCCGGTGCTCGTCGACGAGTTCGAGCCCGACCCGGCGCGCGGCGCGTTCCCGGGCGACGCCGCGCCGGACCACGACCCGATCTCGCACCTGGAGCTGGTGCGGCGCGCGGACGTCTTCGCGATCGCCCCGGCCTCCGCGAACACCGTCGCCAAGCTTGCGGCCGGTCTCGCCGACAACCTGCTCACGAGCGCGGCGCTCGCGGCCGACGCCCCGCTCGTTCTCGCGCCGGCGATGAACGACCGGATGTACGAGCACGCCGCGACGCGTGCCAACCTGGCGACGCTCTCAGGTCGCGGCGCCGTGATCGTCCCGCCGGGCACCGGCCCGCTCGCCTCGAAGGGCGAGTGGGGGGTGGGCCGGCTCGCGGAGCCCGCCGAGATCCTCGCCGCGGTCGAGGGCGCGATCGCAGCCCCGAGGGGCGGGGGCTTCTCGCCGCGCTCGCTCGACGGGCTTCGCGTGCTCGTCACCGCCGGCGGGACGCGCGAGCCGATCGACGCCGTTCGCTACGTGGGCAACCGCTCCTCGGGGCGCATGGGCCTCGCGGTGGCCGGCGAGGCCGCGCGCCGCGGCGCCGAGGTCACGGTGGTCGCGGCGAACGTGCTGGAGCCGCGCCCCGACGGGTTCCGCTACGTGGACGTGGAGACGGCCGCCGAGGTCGCTTCGGCTACGCGCCGCGAGCTCGCCGCCGCGGACGTCCTGGTCATGGCGGCGGCGGTCGCGGACTTCCGTCCGGCCGCGCCGGACGCGGGCAAGATCGCGAAGGCCGGCCGCGAGTCGCTCGACCTGGAGCTCGAGCCGACCGAGGACGTGCTCGCGCGGGTCGCCGACGAGCGCTCGGCGGGGCAGACCGTCGTCGGGTTCGCCGCCGAGCACGGCGAGGGGGCCGTGGGCCGCGCGACCGACAAGCTCCGCCTCAAGCGGCTCGACGCGATCGTGATGAACGACGTCGCGCGGCCGGGGATCGGCTTCGACGCCGCCGAGAACGAGGTGTCGATCATCACCGCGGACTCGGTGCGAGAGGTGCCGCGCGCCCCGAAGGCGGAGGTCGCCGTGGCGATCATGGACGCCATCGAGCGGCTGCGGGCGGGGAGCCCGGCGACCGAGGCCGGGACGCGATGACCGACGAGCGCCAGGAGGACGTCTACGACCTCTACCGGCGCGGCAGCGCGCTGCTGGAGGCGGGCGACTTCTCGGCGGCCACGATCCCGCTCGAGCGGGCCCGGCGGCACGAGCCGGACAAGACCTCGATCCGCGAGGCGCTCGGCCGCGCCTACTTCCGGTCGGGCCGCTACGCCGACGCGCGCGAGGAGTTTGCGGCGGTCGTCGAGCGCTCGCCGGTCAACGACTTCGCGCACTTCTGCCTGGGCCGATCGCTCGAGAAGACCGGCCGGCGCGTCGAGGCCCGCCGCCACCTGAAGCTCGCGGCCGGCCTGCGCCCCGACCGCGCCGACTACCGCCTGTACCGGGACCGGCTGGCGGCGTAGCTCAGTTGGCCGAAGGCGTCGCCGCGCGCGCCTCAGCCGCGTAGCGCCGGCCCA
>CAWHPV010000001.1:0-3215 GCA_963831365.1 uncultured Thermoleophilaceae bacterium | reverse complement strand
GCCGAGCCGGTGCCCACGCGCGGGCCCGGCTTCCTCTGGGTCGCCCGGCCGCGCCGCAGTAGCCGGTGCTCGGGCACCACGGCGAGCTTCAGGCCCGGCGCGAGAAATCCCTCTCGCAGCGCGGCCGCCGCGAACCAGATGCCCGGCTCGCCGCCAGGATCCCGGCCATCGAGGAACTCCGCCCGCAGGCGCGCGAGGTTGTAAGCCGCGCGCTCCGCCTCGCCCCGGCGGCCCCACGTGACGACGGTGCGATAGCCCGAGTTGACGAGCTTCTCGAGCTCCGGCTCCGCCTCGCGCAGCGACTTCGCGGCCGTGTCCGCCGACTGGGCGCGGAAGACGTGCGGCTGATCCCCGAGATGCTCGAGAGCCGGACGGCCGCGCGGCGGTCGAGTTCCGCCTCGAGCTGCTCCGGGCTCACGTAGAGCTGGTGCGCGTGCTCGTCGTGGAAGCTCGTCGTGATGTCCTGCCAGTGGTCGGCCAGCGACGGCGCCAGCTCCTCCTCGGCCGCGACCGCGACGAACGCGTCCTGCGGCACCAGCGAGAGCATCTCGCCGAAGCGGTCGAGCGGCAGGAGCTCGGCGATGTCGGGCCGGTCCTCCTCCGCCTCGGTCGCCGCCATCTCGGCGAGCTCGCGGTGCTCCGGGCCGAGCTCGGCCGCCGGCGCGATCTCCACCCGCTCCGCCTCCTCCAGCGAGCGCTGCGTGAAGGTGGAGAAGTAGGTGAGCCGCTCGACCTCGATGTCGAACAGCTCGCAGCGGACCGCGCGCTCCTCGGTGGCCGGATAGACGTCGAGGATGTCGCCGCGCATCGCGAACTGGCCGCGGTCCTCCACCTGGTCCACCCGCTCGTAGCCGCAGGCCACGAGGCGTTCGCTCACCTCGTCGAGGTCGAGCAGCTCACCCTTGGCGATCTCGAAGCCGTGCGGGCGCAGCTCCGGGTCGGGCACCTTCTCGCTCAGCGCGGTGACCGACGCGACGACGACCGCCCCTTCGACGTTCGCGAGCGCGTCGAGGGCGGCGATCCGCAGCCCCACGAGGTGAGGCGGCGGCGCGAGGTGCGACTCGTACCGAACGCCGCGCGCCGGGTACAGCCGCACGGGCCGCGGAGAGAGAAAGGCCTTCAGGTCGGCCGCGAGATCACGGGCCGAGCGGTCGTCGCCCGCCACCACGAGCGCCGGGCGCGCGGGATCCGCGTCGAGGAGCGACGCGAGCAGGTACGGGCGCAGGCTCGCCGACACGAAGGCTCGCTGCGGCTCCGTGCGGGCAGCCTCGGCCAGCGCGTCGAAGGACGCGTCTTCATGGGCGTAGGTGAGCAGCTGACGGAGCGACATGGCACGACGAACGGCCGCGCGGGGACTCCGCGCGGCTATCGACAGCGATTCTAGGCGGCGTGCTCAGCCGGCCTGAGCGCGGCTGACCGGCCGGGGCGATAGCTCGAACCAGACGCGCGTGCGCGCGTCGCGGCTGACCCCCCAGCGGTCGGCGAGAGCCTCGACGATCATCAGCCCGCGGCCACCCTCGGCGTCGCCGCCCGTGCCGACCGTTGCCGGCGTCGAAGCCGGACCCGCTGTCGGCGATCTCGACCTTGACCCCGCTGTGGCGCAACCAGACCCGCATGCCGATCGGGTCGTCGGAGCCCGAGTGCCGGATGCTGTTCGTGACGACCTCGGAGACGAGCAGCTGAGCGTCACGCAGGACGCCCGGGTCGATCTCGCGGGCGAGGCCCTCGACCGCTCGGCGGGCCGTCGGCCGGTGCTCGCGGGGACGACTCGATCGTGGCGTCCAGTGCCGGGTCGAATCCGGAAGGGCTCACCCGAGGAGAATCGGCGTGTACCCCGACTCGTGGCAAGGGACCGATCGGACCCACTGATAGGACGATCTTGGATCAGCCGATCGGTTGAGAGAGCAGCCGCTCCGCCTCGTCGGCGGCGCTCGTCCACGAGCTGGGCGACCTCGTCCTTGCCCTCCGAGAAGCGCCCCAGGACGTGCGCGGAGACGATCTCCGGGTCGGTCGAGTCGGGCCGTCCAACCCCCACCCGGATCCGCCGGAAGTCGGGCGACCCGAGCTCGCGCTTGAGCGACTTCAGCCCGTTGTGACCGGCCAGCCCGCCCCCGAGGCGGGCCTCGATCACCCCGAACGGAAGGTCGATCTCGTCGTGGATCGCGAGCACGTGGTCGAGGTCCACGCCGAGCGCTCCGCGCGCGGGCCCGGCGGCGCGGCCGGCCTCGTTCATGTACGTCTGCGGAAGGAGCACGCCAACGCGCGGCCCGCCGGGGCCGGTGCGGCCGTCCGTGTACAGCCCCGCGTACTTCTTCTTCGCGCGCGGGAGCCCCCACCGGCGGGCGAGCTCGTTCGCCACCTCGAAGCCGATGTTGTGGCGGGTGCGCGCGTAGCGGTCGCCCGGATTACCGAGCCCGACGACCAGCCAGTCGACCCGCCCGCCGCGTTCACGGCGGAACAGGCTCAGGACTCGTCGCCTCCGGATTCCTCTGGAGCGCCCTCGGCAGGAGCCTCGCCCCCCTCGCCCTCGGCGGGGGCCTCGCCCTCCTCGCCCTCGGGCACCTCGATCGGCTCGCCGTCCTCACCGATGAGCACGGCCTCCTCCTCGATCTCCGGCTCCTCGATCTCGGTCGGGGCGGTGATCGTGGCGACGATCGTCTCCTCGGGGTCGTCGAGGAACTCGACGCCCTCGGGCGCGCTGACCTCGCTGAGGTGCATCGTTCCCGCGACCTCGAGGTGGGAGACCTCGACCGTGATGTTCTCGGGGATGTTCGTCGGGCAGCGCCATGATGTTCAGCTCGCGCGTACGTGCTCGAGCACGCCGCCCTCCTTGACGCCGGGCGCCTCCTCGACCCCGGTGATCTCGAGCGAGACCGTGGTCTGGATCTTCTCGTCGAGCCGCACCTCGAGCAGGTCGATGTGCATGACGTGCTCGCGCACGGGATGGTGGTGCTGGTCCTTGACGATCACGGGCCGTGCCTCGCCGTTGACGGCCACGTCGAAGACGGCGGAGCCGGCCAACAGCACACGCCGCAGCTCGCGTGCGTCAACCGAGAACGCGGTGCACTCGCCTTCCTTGCCGCCATAGACGACGCCGGGCACGAGCCCCTGTCGGCGCAGGCGGCGGGTCGCGCGTGAGCCACGCACGGTCCGGTCCTCGACCTTCAGTTCTGGGCGGTTACTGGCTGCCACGGCGACCGCGGAGGATAGCCTTC